>NZ_DATINC010000064.1:0-20501 GCF_035474675.1 Jatrophihabitans sp.
ACGGCGTCCACTTGCCGTGCACCCCGGCGCCGTTCAAGCCGCCGCCGAGCAGCCACATCACGCTGCCGTGGCCGTGGTCGGTGCCGCCGTTGGCGTTCATCTGCACCCGCCGGCCGAACTCGGTCATCACCACCACGGTCACCCGGCTGCGGCGGGCCGGGCCGAGGTCGGTGAGAAAGGCCGCCAGCGAGTTGGCCGCCGAGGTCAGGTGACGGTCGAGCTGGTTGACCTCGTCGGTGTGGGTGTCCCAGCCGCCGACGTCGACGGTGGCCACCTGCATGCCCACCTCGGCGCGCAGCAGGGTCGCAAGGTCTGCCAGCGCGGTGGAGAAGTTGCCGCCCGGGTACACCGCTCCGTTCTGCGCGCCGGCCTTGGCCCGCGCGGTGGCGGCGGTGGCGAGCGCGGCCAGCGTGGTCGGCACGTCCTGGCCGAGCGGGCCGGGCAGCCCCCGGTACAGGGTGCGCAGCGCGGTTTCGCTCTGCGGGGCGACGCCGTCCCAGCCGGGGAAGCTGAAGTTCTTCAGCGAGCTCATCACCAGCTTGGTCTGGTCGCCGGTCAGCGCGGCCGGCAGTGCCGAGCCCTGGGTGACCGCCCGGAACGTGGTGCCGGGGCCGAGCTGCTGCAGCGCCCGGTCCAGCCAGCCGGTGGTGGCGGTGTCCGAGCCGCGCTCCAGGCACTGCTGGGCCTGGAAGTGGCTGCGGGTGACCCCCTCCACCGACACCGCCGGGACGAAGGCCAGCTCGCCGGTGTTCCAGAACGGCAGCAGCGGGTTGAGCGCGGAGTTCAGCGCCCAGCCGGGCGCGCCCGGCAGCGGCAGCAGGTTGGCACTGGCCGGCACCAGGTTGGCGCGCACCGTGGTCAGGTAGTCCAGGCCGGTGTCAGATGAGGCCGGCACCAGGATCCGCAGGCCGTCGGCGGCACCGCGCATAAAGATGCAGATCAGGGTGTTGCCGTTGCTCAGCCCCGACGCGGCGTAGGCGGCCCGGGTGGTGACCAGCTGGCTGCCGAGGGCCGCCACCCCGACCATGCCGGCGCCGGCCAGGAAGCTGCGCCGGGTCCAGCCGCCCTGCCAGCTGGCGTCCTGGGCGGCAAGGTCGGCGCTGACCCGCTCGGCCTGGCGGGCCAGCCGCTCGGCGGTGGAGAGCTGGGGGTCGGTCATGACGTCCTCTCGGGTGGTGAGTCTGTTCGCGACGGCTCAGCGCAGCGCGTGCTGCGGGGCGTCGAGGATGAGCGGGATCAGGTGCGGCAGGTACCAGCGCAGCCGGGAGTCGGCGATCGGGGTGCCGGCGGGCTCGCCGAGGAAGGTCTGCAGGGCCTGCAGGTGTGCGGCCGGGAACCGGCTGCCGGTCAGCCGGCCGCACAGGGCGATGATCGCCTCGCCGCTGGTGCGCGGCTTGACCGCGCCGTACAGCGTGAGCGGGTCCAGCTCGGCGAACCCGTCGTACCAGTTCTGCGCCAGGCCCCGGTGGTAGCCCCACAGGTTGAGCAGCGAGCCGGACGAGCGCCAGGCACTGGCCACCGCCGGGTAGCCGTTGGGCGCCGACCAGTCCAGCGGCACCTGCCCGACCGCCGAGCTCATCCAGTGCAGGCTCTGCAGCGACTTGGTCAGGTCCCCCGGCCCGACGCCGAGCGCCCGGACGGTGGCGATCAGGTTCTCGGCCGGCCGGCGCACCTTCGCGCCGCGGCTGGCCCAGAACTCCGTCGAGCGCAGGATCGCCGCCAGCATCGGCACGATCTGGCTGCCGGTGCGCAGGTAGATCCGGGCGAGCTCGGCGACCAGGGTGGGCGAGGGGTTGTCCGAGACGAAGTGCACGCACATCTTGTAGGCCAACCGCTGGGCGGTGGCCGGGTGGTAGGCCAGGTAGCGCAGGTACGCCTCGCCGGCCGCCTCACCACCCTCGGCGGTGTCGTTGGGGTGGCTGAACCCCATCACCTTGATCGGCCCGACCCAGTGCCGCTCGGGCTTGTAGAGGTAGTTGAAGTCGGCGTCCAGGGACCGGCCGGTGAGGATCCGCGCCGAGTTCTGCACGTCGGCCTCGGTGTAGCCGGCGCCGATGCCCACGGTGTGCAGCTCCAGCAGCTCGCGGCCGTAGTTCTCGTTGATCGCCTTCTTCGACGACGAGGCCAGGCTCAGGTACTGCAGCATCGCCGGGTTGCGGGCCGAGGCGAGCAGCATGCTGGCGTAGGAGCCGAGGGCGTACTTGCGGATGACGTCCCGGTCCATGGTGTGCCGGGTGGTCCAGACCCCGTCGGAGTGGTTGGCCACGTTGAGGTGGTTGGCGAAGAAGTCGACCACCGCCTCGTACACCTGGCCGTGGCTCCAGGCCTGCAGGCCGAGGGTGACCCGGGTCAGCTGGTCCATCGCCTCCCAGCCGTACTCGTTGCCGTTGGCCTTGAGCCAGGCCCGGACCTCGGCCGGGTTCTTCTTCAGCAACGGCCCCTGCGCGGCGACCCCGGCGTGGCCGGCGTAACCGGCCCCGGCGCCCCGGCCGAAGGCCACCTGGTTGCGCCACCAGTCGTCCAGGCCGTAGTGCGCCAGGTCCGCCCGGGTCCGGGCCTCGATGCCGAAGCCGAAGCGCGACATCAGCAGGGACGCCGGGTCCCACACCATCGGCGCACGGGTGGTGTGCGGGGTGTTGCGCAGCGCCGCGGCGATGCTGGGCCAGAATGTGGTAGCCACTGAACTTCACTCTCCGTAACTGTCGAACTCACGGAGAGTGAATCATGTGAAACCGAAGTTAGGTGGAGATTTCCGAAACTCGGAAAACTGGCGCTAACCGGCCGTCCGGCGGTGGATGGCCTGCAGCAGCCCGAGCGCCAGCCCCTGGGCGAACATCGACGAGCCGCCATAGGACACGAACGGCAGCGGCAGCCCGGTCACCGGGGTCAGGCCGAGGTTCATCCCGATGTTCTGGAACGCCTGGAACCCGATCCAGCAGACGATCCCGGCCGCCACCAGCCGCGAGGTGCCGGCCGCCGCCGCGGCGATCCGCAGGCCCCGCCACAGCAGCAGCGCGAACAGCCCGATGACCAGCGCGGACCCGGCGAAGCCCAGCTCCTCCCCCGCCACCGAGTAGACGAAGTCGGTCTGCTGCTCGGGCACGAAGGCACCGCGGGTCTGCGCGCCCTGGAACAGTCCCTGGCCGAACATGCCGCCGTGCGCGATCGCGATGCGCGCCTGGGTGATGTTGTAGGCCACTCCCTGCGGGTCCCGGCCCGGGTTGGTGAAGGCCGCGAACCGGGCCAGCTGGTAGTCGGCCAGTACGCCGGCCCGGATGGCCAGCGCCGCCGCCAGCACGCCCACCACCAGCAGCCCGATCAGCCAGCGGGCCCGCACCCCGGCGGCGATGAGCACCCCGAAGCCGGCCGCGGTGAGCACCAGCGCCGAGCCGAGGTCCGGCTGCAGCATGATCAGGCCCAGCGGCACGGCCAGCAGGCCCAGTCCCAGCGCCAGCTCCCGGACGCCCGGCGGCGTGCCGGCCGGCCGGTGCACGCCGTGCTGGCCGAACAGCACCGCCAGCGCCGCGATCACCCCGAGCTTGGCGAACTCGGCGGGCTGGATCTCGAACCCGCCGCCGATCACGATCCAGGCGTGCGCACCGTTGATGGTCGAGCCGATCGCGAACACCGCGAGCAGGCCGGCGATGCTGGCCAGGTACAGCAGCGGGCCGATCAGCCGCAGCAGCCGGGAGTCCACCCGGGCCGCGCAGAACAGCAGCACCGCACCGAGCGCGGTGTTGAGCAGGTGCTTGGCCAGGTAGGTCTGCGGATTGGCGTCGGCCAGCTGCAGTCGGGTCCGGGTGGCCGACCAGACCAGCAGCGCTCCGAGCAGGCACAGCAGCAGCGCGGCGGCCAGCAGCACCCAGTCGTAGGAGCGCAGCCGGCGCGGGTCGGCCATCGCCCGCAACGGCCAGCGGGCCGGCACCACCAGCCCGGTCACCGGGTCACCGTCCGGCGGGCGGTGGCCGAGCTGCTGGCCGAGGAGCTGCCGGACGGGCTGCTCGCCGACGGCAGCGCGTCCGGGCTGGTCGAGTTGCCGGGCGAGCCGGTCGCCGGACGGGCAGTCGAGCTACCGGACGGGCGAGCGGCCGAGCTGTTCGACGGGGTCACCAACGGGCTGGCCGACGGGGCCGTCGACGGGCTGACCGCGGGCAGTCCGGGGCTGGCATGCGCCACCGGCAGCCGGGACGCCACCTTGGGCAGCTTGCCGGCCGGCACCCCGCCGGGCACCACCGGCGGGCCGTACGCCCCGAGCAGGCCCTCGTAGACCTGGCGGACCATCGGCGCCGCGGCCGACGCGCCGGTGCCGGCCTGCTCGACCATGCCGACCACCACGTACCGGGCCTTGCTCGCCGGCTGGCCGGGCTGCACCGGCCCCCAGGAGGCCAGCCACGAGGTGTCGGACTTGCCGTACACCTCGGCGGTGCCGGTCTTGCCGCCGATCAGGGTCTTGATCGGCGAGCCGTCGAAGGCCAGCGCGCCGGAGACCGAGTGGCTGTCCTCGAAGTGCAGCGCGTCGCCGAAGAAGCCGAGCAGCTTCGCCTCGACCGGCACCTTGCGGACCACCTTGGGGGTGACGGTGCGCACCGTCTTGCCGGCGGCGTCCAGCACCCCCCAGCCCAGGGTCGGGGCGAACAGCGTGCCGCCGTTGACCATCGCCGAGTACGCCGCGGCCAGCTGGAGCGGCGAGACGGTGACCTCGCCCTGCCCGATCGCGGTGTCGGCGTTATTGCCGGCGAAGAACCGCCAGCCGTCGGTGCAGTTCTCCGAGGCCAGCTGGGTCAGGTAGGCCCGCTCGGCGAGGTTGGCCACGTCCGGGTAGCCCTTGGCGGCCGCGGCGCAGTAGTCGGCCTTGTTGGCCTTCCAGCTGGCCATCCGGCCGGCCCGGCTGCCGATCGAGCCGCTGGCCTGCTCGTCGGCGGGCAGGTCCACGCCCGGCGCGTGCGCCACCCCGAAGGCCCGGGCCATCGCCTGCAGCTGCTCAAGGGGCTTCTTGCCCTCCTCCACCCGGGCCTGGTCGGCCTGCCATTCGGCGACCGCCGGGGCGTAGAAGAAGGTGTCGCAGGAGACCTGCAGCGCGAACCGCAGGTCGATGTCGCCGAAGGACTCGGACTCGAAGTTGGTCTTGGTCCGCCCGTCGACGTTCAGCGAGCCGGGGCACGGGTAGTGGCCGTCGGTGGTGATCGCGCCGGTGCTGAGGTCGTCGGCGGTGCTGATCAGCTTGAAGGTCGAGCCCGGCGCGTACGCCCCGGCGATCGCCCGGCCGACCAGCGGGTCACCGGCTCCTGCCGCGGTCAGCTTGGCGTAGTCGGCGACCGAGATGCCGCCGACGAAGACGCTCGGGTCGTAGGTCGGGTAACTGGCCGCGGCGATCACCCGGCCGGTGTGCGGGTCCATCACCACCAGCGCGCCGGACGTCGCCGCCCTGCCCTTGGCCCGGGACGCCGCGATCTGGCCGGCCAGCGCCCGCTCGGCCAGCGCCTGGACGTCGGCGTCCAGGCTGGTCACCAGGGTGTTGCCGGGTTGCGGGGCGATGGTGGCGTCCTGGCCGACCGCCTCGCCGCGCGGGTCGAGCTGCACCCGCTGCTCGCCGTCGACGCCGCGCAGCACCGCGTCGTAGGACTCCTCCAGCCCGCTGCGCCCGATGGTGTCGGCGTCGACCAGCTTCCTGTTCGCCTTCTGGTCGGCCGGCCCGACCGCGCCGGTGTAGCCGAGCAGGTGGGCGGCCAGGCTGCCGCCGGGATAGTCCAGCACGGTCTGAGTGCTGACGCTGACCCCGGGAAACAGCTCGGCGTGCTCGGAGACCGCCAGCACCACCGCGGCGTCGATGCCGGTGGCCACCGGGACCGGCTGGTAGGGCTGGCCGGTCCAGCACGGCGCCGGCACCGTGACGCCGCACGGGGTGATCTCGCGGCGCAGGTCGGCGGCGGTGGTGCCCAGCACCGGGGCGAGCCTGGCCAGCACCGCGGCGCCGTGGTCGTCCTGCTGGTCCAGCGCCGAGCGGTCCACGGTCAGCACGTGGGTGCTGCGGTTGCCCACCAGCACCCGGCCGCGGGAGTCCAGGATCTGCCCGCGCGGGGCCGGCACCACGATGCTGCCCAGGTGGGTCAGGCCCGCCGACTGCCGCGGCTTGTGCTGGTCGAGCAACTGGACGAACGACAGCCGGGCCAGCAGGGTGAGCAGCAGCGAGGCGATCAGCAGCCGCAGCACCGACAACCGGGTGCGGTGCGCGCTCCTGCGCGGGTCAGCCGAGCGCATCGGCGCTGCCGATCAGCCGGGCCGCCGGGCGCGGCGGCCGGATTCCCTGGGCGCGCAGCAGCGCGCGGACCAGCGGCACCACCGCCAGGCCCAGCAGCGCGTCGGTCAACCCGACCGGGATCAGGTAGGTCAGGGCGAGCACCGCGGTTGCTGCGTGCGAGCCGAGGATGGCCAGCAGCAACCCCAGCACGCCGGACGTCGCCGCGCCCAGCAGGGCGGCCAGCGCCGCCACCCCGCGGGTGCCGTAGCCCCGCTGCAGGGCGAGGCCCCCGAGCATGCCGGCCACCAGCCCGGCAGCCAGCCAGCACAGCGCCTGGGCGCCGGCCGGGTGGTCCGAGCCCAGGTCGGCCAGCAGCCCGGTGGCGAAACCGAGCGACATGCCGATGCCGGGGCCGGCGTAGATGCCGACCACGATCACTAGCAGCGCCGGCAGCGACACCGGCACCGGAAAGGTCAGCGGGCCGAGCAGGCTCGCCTGCAGCAGCAGCGCGGTGAGCATCCCGGCCACCGCCGAGGCGATCCGGGTGACGGTCACCGGTCGCTGCCCGAGGCCGGTTCCAGCGCCGGACGCGCGGTGCCGCGCGGTTCGCTGAGGATGATGCCGACCAGGTCGAGGCCGGCCTGCCGGCTGACCGGGCGCAGCCGCACCGACACCGTGCCGTCGGCGGAGTCGTGCACCGAGGTCACCACGCCCACCGCGACGCCGGCGGCGTAGGTGGTCTTGCCGGCGGGCCCGGTCACCAGCCGGTCACCGACCCGGACGTCCACCCCGTCCTCCAGCGCGCTGGCGGTCAGCGGCCCGCTGCCCGCGCCTTCTGCCAGCAGCAACGCCCCGGACCGGACGTCGCGCACCCCCACCCCCGACGTCGGGTCGGCGGCCAGCAGCACCACCGAGGTGGTGGCGTGCACCGCCACCACCCGTCCGACCAGGCCCAGGCCGTCGGTCACCGTCTGCCCGACCTGCACGTGCTCCCGGCTGCCGACATCGAGCGTGACGCTCCACTGGAACCCCGCGCCCGGCCCGGTGGCGATCACCCGGGCCGGCATCAGCCGCCAGTCGGCGGTGTCGGCCTGCAGCTGCAGCGCGCGCAGCTGGCGGGCGGTGGCCGCGTCGGCCGCCGCGGCGGCCAGCTGGCGCTGCAGGTCGGCATTGCGTTGGGTGAGCTGGGCGATCTCGCGCCGGTTGCCGGCGACGTCCGGCACGCCCTGCACGAACCGCCGGACCGGGCCGAGCACCGCGTCGGTGCCCCGATACAGCGAGCCGAGCGCGCCGGTGGTGCCGCCGCGGGCGCCGGCCAGCGAGCCGCCGGCGAAGTCCAGGCTCAGGAAGAGCAGGGCGAGCACCGCGAGCACCGCGGCAGCCAGCTGCTGGCGTCGGGTGAGCCTGCGCATGATGTGGTGTGCCTGCCCCTGTCCGCTCTGCCCGCTCAGCCGTCGGTGCTTGTTCTCGGTGCTCGTGCGGTGTTGCCGCTCACCGGCACCCGCTCAACGGCGGTGGCCGTCGACGACGACCCGGTGCAGCGACTCGAACTGTTCGACCACGGTGGCGGTGCCCAGCACCACCGAGTCCAGCGGCCGGTCGGCCACCAGCACCGGAATGCCGATGTCGTGCTGCAGCCGGGCGTCCAGGCCGCGCAGCAGCGCGCCACCGCCGGTCAGCACGATGCCCCGGGTCACCAGGTCGCCGGCCAGTTCCGGCGGGCAGCGGTCCAGGGTGGCCCGGACGGCGGCCACGATCCGGTTGATCGGCCCGCCCATCGCGTGGCGCAGTTCCTCGGCCGACACCGCGACGTTGCGGGGCAGGCCGGTCGCGACGTCCCGGCCGCGGATCTCGGCGCGCACCGGCCCGGCGATCGGGAAGGCCGAGCCGATCGAGATCTTGAGCTCCTCGGCGGTCCGCTCGCCGATCAGCAGCGAGAACTCGGACCGGACGTGGTCGACGATGGCCCGGTCCAGCGCGTCGCCGGCCACCCGCAGGCTGGTGCTGGCCACGATGCCGGCCAGCGCGATGACGGCGACCTCGGTGGTGCCGCCGCCGATGTCGACCACCATCGACCCGGACGCCTGGCTGACCGGCAGGCCGGCGCCGATCGCGGCGGCCATCGGCTCGGAGATGATGTGCACCCGGCGGGCGCCGGCCGCGTAGGCCGACTCGCTGACCGCGCGCTGCTCCACCGAGGTGATGCCGCTGGGCACGCAGACCACCACCCGGGGACCGGTGAAGGCCCGCCGGCCGATCACCTTGCGCACGAAGTAGCGCAGCATCTCGGCGGTGGTGTCGTAGTCGGCGATCACGCCGTCCTGCAGCGGGCGGACGGCCCGGATGTGGCCCGGCGTCCGGCCGATCATCCGCTTGGCCTCGGTGCCGATCGCGACCACTGCCTTGGTGGTGGTGTCCACCGCCACCACCGACGGCTCGTTGAGCATGATGCCGCGACCCCGTGCGTAGACAAGGGTGTTCGCGGTTCCGAGGTCGACCGCGAGGTCACCGCCGAGCAGGTCGCCGCCCAGCAGCGACATCGGGGTGAATGCCATGGGAAGCCTCGTTTGCGGTGCGCCGCCGGCTGTAACCGGTGTTACTGATGTGAACGAACGTCCTGATCGTAGGGGTGGTCAGGCCGTCTACAGGCGCGACTCGCCCGAGCGGATAACGGAAAGTAGCCAATCCCCAGACCGGCTGGGTCTGTTTGGCCCGGCGGCCTCGGCGCACCGGGCCGGCCGGCAGAGAACAGCCCGAGAAACTAAGCGGTTTCGCCGGCCGCCAGGTCGCCGAACCAGAGCGCGATCTCGCGCGTCGCCGAGGCGGCCGAGTCCGAACCGTGCACCAGGTTCTGCTGCACCGGCAGGCCCCAGTCCCGGCCGAAGTCGCCGCGGATGGTGCCGGGCAGCGCTGCGGTCGGGTCGGTGGCGCCGGCCAGCGCCCGGAATCCCTCGACGACCCGCTGCCCCTCGGCCACCACCGCCACCACCGGCCCGGAGGACATGAAGTCCACCAGCGGCTGGTAGAAGGGCTTGCCGACGTGCTCGGCGTAGTGCTGGGCCAGCAGCTCGGCGTCGGCCGTCCGCTGCCGCAGTGCCACGATCCGGTAGCCCTTGGCCTCCACCCGGGCCAGGATCGCACCGGTCAGGCCGCGCGCCACGCCGTCCGGCTTGATCAGGATGAGGGTCCGCTCGAGCGCTGCGTCGGTCACGCGGCCAGCCTATCGGGGCGATCGGAAGGTGCTGTCACGAGATCAGCATCCGCCAGCCGGACGGAGTGGCCAGCAGTTGGCGGCGGGTGCGCAGCACGTACCACCACAGCAGCAGGAACATCGCGATCACCACTGCCAGCACCGGGATCAGCACCACGGTGGCCGCCACCAGCAGTTGCAGCGCCGAGCCCAGGCCGACCCCCCACGGCCGGCGCAGCACGAACGCGGCACCCACCAGCAGCACCGCCAGGCCCACCAGCAGCACGGTGCTGGTGGTCGACAGGCCCTGCGCGGTCTGGGCGATCGCGCGCGGCACCAGCAGCACCACGAAGGCCTCCAGGCAGAGCAGCGCGGCCAGCGCTCCCCGGGTGGCCCGGTCGGCCCGGTGCCGCCGGTCGGCCTCGGCCTCCGGACCGCTGGTCTCGGCCTCCCGGTGGTCGGGATGTTCGGGACCGGCGCCGGGCCGGTCGGCGGGCCCGGTCACCCGGCGCCCTGCTCTGGCGGGCCGAGCAGCGTGCGGGCTTCCCCCGCGGTCACCACCGACCCGGTGACCAGCACGCCGGCGCCGACCAGCAGCCCGTCGGCGCCCTCCTCGGCCAGCCGTATCGCGGTCTCCAGCGCGTCGTCCAGGCGCGGCTCGACCGTCACCCGGTCGGCGCCGAAGATCTCCACCGCGACCGCCGCCAGCTCGTCGGCGGGCATCGCCCGGGAGGAGGAGTTCTGCGAGATCACCACCTCGGCCAGCGCCGGCTCCAGGACCTCCAGGGCGGAGCGGACGTCCTTGCCGGCCAGCATCGCCACCACTCCGATCAGCTGGCGGAAGTCGAAACCCTCGCCCAGCGCCTGGACGGTGGCCCGCATGCCGGCCGGGTTGTGGCTGGCGTCGACCAGCACGGTCGGCGCCGAGCGCACCGCCTCCAGCCGGCCCGGCGAGCGGACCGCGGCGAAGGCGGCCCGGACGACGTCGGCATCCAGCGGGCCGGAGCTGGCGCCCGCGCCGAAGAAGGCCTCCACCGCGGCCAGCGCGCAGGCGGCGTTCTGGGCCTGGTACTCGCCGTGCAGCGGCAGGAACACCTCGTCGTAGACGCCGCCGAGCCCCTGGAGCCTGAGCAGCTGGCCGCCGACGGCGAGGCTGCGCTCCAGCACCCCGAACTCCAGGCCCTCGCGGGCCACCACCGCCTCCACCTCGGCGGCCCGGCGCAGCAGCTCGGCCGCCGCGTCCGCGGGCTGGGCGGCCAGGATCGCGGTCGCGCCGGCAGTGATGATGCCGGCCTTCTCGGCCGCGATCTCGGCGGTGGTCTCGCCCAGCAGCTCGGTGTGGTCCAGGTCGATCGGGGTGACCACCGCGACCGGCGCGTCCAGCACGTTGGTGGCGTCCCACGCCCCGCCCAGGCCCACCTCGACCACCGCGACGTCCACCGGCGCGTCGGCAAAGATCGCGAAGGCCAGGCCGGTGATCGCCTCGAAGTAGGTCATCGGCATGTCGGAGCCGGCGTCCACCAGCTCCAGGTACGGCTCGATCTCGGCGTAGCCGTCGGCGAACACCCCGTCGGCGACCGGTCGGCCGTCCAGCACGATCCGCTCGGTGATCTGCGACAGGTGCGGGCTGGTGTAGCGGCCGGTGCGCAGGCCGAAGCCGCGCAGCAGCTCGTCGACCATCCGGGCCGTGGAGGTCTTGCCGTTGGTGCCGGTCAGGTGGATCGCCCGGTAGCTGCGCTGCGGCTGGCCCAGCACGTCCATCAGCTTGTCGATCCGGTGCCGGGACGGCCCGATCTTGGACTCGCCCCACCGGGCCAGCAGCCGGGCCTCGGCCTGCTGGCGGCGGACCCGGTCCTGCTGGGCCGCCGTGCCCCCGGGCCCGGTCATGACCCCGCCGCTCCGGGCAGCCGGGTCAGCGCCTCCTCGATGCGCCGCAGGTCGGCGGCGGCTGCGGTGTTGCGGGCCCGCACCGAGGAGACCACCGCCGGCTTGGCGTTGGCCAGGAAGGCGTCGTTGGAAAGCTTCTTGGCCGTCTGCTCCAGCTCCTTGGCCGCCGCGGCCCGGTCGCGCTCCAGCCGGGCCCGCTCGGCGGTGAGGTCCACCGCGGTGGACAGGTCGAGCTCGACCGTGGCCCCGGCGGTCAGTTCCAGCGTCGCCGTCGGGGAGAACTGTCCGGCGGGCTCGGTCAACCGCAGCAGCCGGCGGATCTGCGGCTCGTGCTCGCCGAGGCCGGTGAACCGCGCCGGGATGCGCTGGGTGGGCTTGATGCCCTGCCCGGACAGGAACTGCCGGATCAGCACCACCCGGGCCTGCAGCTGGGCGATGTCGTCCTCGGCGGCCTTGTCCAGCCGGGACTCGCTCGGCTGCGGCCAGGGCGCGACCACCACCGACTCGGCCCCGGTCAGCGCCGTCCACAGCGACTCGGTGACGAAGGGCACCAGCGGGTGCAGCAGCCGCAGCAGGGTGTCCAGCACCTCGCCGAGCACCCGCCGGGTGGTCGGAGCAATGTCCTCCTCGGCCAGCGATCCCTTGGCCAGCTCCAGGTACCAGTCGCACACCTCGTCCCAGGCGAAGTGGTAGAGCAGGTCGGCGATCTTGGCGAACTCGTAGTCGGCGTAGTAGCCGTCCACCTCGGCGATCACCCGGTTGAGCCGGGAGATTATCCAGGCGTCGGCGCCGGTCAGCCGGGCCGGCAGCTCGCCCTCGACCGTGGCGCCGTTGAGCAGCGCGAACCGGGTGGCGTTCCACAGCTTGTTGCAGAAGTTGCGGGCGCCGGCGATGTTGTCTTGAGAGATCGGCACGTCGGTGCCGGGATTGGCCCCGCGGGCAAAGGTGAACCGGACCGCGTCGGTGCCGTAGGCGTCCATCCAGGCCAGCGGGTCCACCGAATTGCCTTTGGACTTCGACATCTTCTTGCCGTACTGGTCGCGCACCATGCCGTGCAGGGCGATGGTCTTGAACGGCACCGAGGCTTCGGGTCCCTCGTCGGCCATCGCGTACAGGCCGAACATCATCATCCGGACCACCCAGAAGAACAGGATGTCGTAGCCGGTGACCAGCACCGTGGTCGGATAGAACTTCGCCAGGTCGGGAGTGCGTTCCGGCCAGCCCAGCGTGGAGAACGGCCACAGGCCCGCAGAGAACCAGGTGTCCAGGACGTCCGGGTCCTGCTGCCAGCCGGCCGGCGGTTGCTCGCCCGGGCCGAGGCAGGCCATCTCGCCGTCGGGCGAGTACCAGACCGGGATCCGGTGCCCCCACCACAGCTGCCGGCTGATGCACCAGTCGTGCAGGTTGTCGGTCCAGCCGAAGTAGCGCGCCGCCAGCTCCGGCGGGCTGATCCGCACCCGGCCGTCGCGCACCGCGTCGCCGGCGGCCTGGGCCAGCGGCGCCACCTTCACGAACCACTGCAGCGACAGCCGCGGCTCGATCGGCTCGCCGGAGCGCTCGGAGTGGCCCACCGAGTGCAGGTACGGCCGCTTCTCGGCGACGATCCGGCCCTGCTCGCGCAGCCGCTCGCGCACCGCGACCCGGGCCTCGAAACGGTCCATGCCGTCGAACTCGGTGCCGGTGCCGGTGACCCGGCCCTCCTCGTCGAGCACCGAGACCATCGGCAGGCCGTGCCGGCGGCCGATCTCGAAGTCGTTCGGGTCGTGCGCCGGGGTCACCTTCACCGCACCCGTGCCGAACTCCGGGTCGACGTGGTCGTCGGCGATGATCGGGATGCTCCGGCCGGTCAGCGGCAGCTCCACCTGGCTGCCGATCAGCTCGCGGTAGCGCTCGTCGTCGGGGTGCACGGCCACCGCGGTGTCGCCCAGCATGGTCTCGACCCGGGTGGTGGCCACCACGATCGACGGGCCGGAGCCGTCGGTCGCGCCGTAGACCATCGACACCAGCTCGCCCTCGACGTCGCGGTGGTCGACCTCGGCGTCCGAGAGCACCGAGCGCAGCACCGGCGACCAGTTCACCAGCCGTTCCGCGCGGTAGATCAGGCCGTCGTCGTAGAGCCGCTTGAACATGGTCTGGACCGCCCGGCACAGGCCCTCGTCCATGGTGAAGCGCTCGCGGGACCAGTCGACGCTGTCGCCGAGCCGGCGCATCTGGCCGAGGATGGCGCCGCCGTGCTGCTCCTTCCAGCTCCACACCCGTTCGACGAAGGCGTCCCGGCCGAGTTCCCGACGGTTGGTGCCCTCCGCGGCCAGGGCGCGCTCGACCAGGGCGTGCACCGCGATGCTGGCGTGGTCCATGCCGGGCAGCCAGAGCGTCTCGAAGCCCTGCATCCGAGCCCGGCGGGTCAGCGCGTCCATCAGGGTGTGCTCGAAGGCGTGCCCGACGTGCAGGCTGCCGGTGACGTTGGGCGGCGGGATCACGATGGTGAAGGGCGGCTTGTCCGAGCCCGCGTCGGCGGTGAAGTAGCCGCGCGCTACCCACCGCTCGTACAGCGGCCCCTCGACCGAGGCCGGGACGTACTGGCTCGGCAACTCGGTGCCGGTGGTCGGTGGGTTCTGCGGGGCCTGCTCCCCGGGCGGCGCGGTGTCGGTCACCCTTGAAATCCTACGGACGCCGGAAAAGCGGGTTAGCCAGCCGGGGGTCGCGCGCCGTCAGCCTGCGGGCGGTCGGTCTGCTCGGGTTGCGGGCCGCTGCCGGCCGGCACCGGCACCACGCTGAAGGACACCCGGACCCGGCGCGCGCCGGGCGGCGCCTGGTCGGCCGAACGCCGTGGCACCCGGCCCACAAGCGCGGAGATGTCCTCGCTGAGCTGCTTGGTCTCGTCGGAGGTGAGCCAGTACATGCCGCTGCTGATGACGGTGGAGTCGTACCAGGAGGCCGCCTCGTCCCGGTTGGAGATCCAGCCCAGGATGTCGGCGCGCTCGCGGTCGAGCTGCCGGGCCACCAGCACCGCCTCTCCCGCCGAGGACGCGCGCGGCTCGGCCGAGTCCACTATCAGCCCACGCCCGGCCGCCTCCCACGGACGTTCCCGGCCATCGGTGGTGGCTTCCGAGCGCCGGACGATCCCCCACTTCTCCAGGGCCCGCAGGTGGTAGCTCATCGCGCTGGCGGACAGGCCGGCGATCTCGCCGCATTCGGTGGCGGTCAGCCGGCGGCCGGCGAACAGCTCGTCGATGACGGCCAATCGGGCCGGATGGGCCAGCGCCTTGATGGCCCGGGGATCCCGGAGCACCACCGGCTCGGTGGGCCGGTCGTCCGGGACCGCCGGAGGGGCAGGCTGGGGGGCTGGCATGTGCCCAGGATAAAGCCGCAGTGGCCGGAACCGGCCGCCGGCCAGGCTTGACAGCACAAATATGAAGCATTAACTTCGCAATATGTCTTTCATATCTGCCGGCTCGCTGTGGCGGGTACGGGATCTGCGCATCGTGGTGCTGGCCCGGGCCGTCTCGCTGCTCGGCGACGAGCTGGCCGTGGTGGCCCTGCTGCTGCGCACCCAGGGGCAGGGCTCCGGCGCCTGGCCGGTGGCGGCGCTGCTGCTGGCCGGCGGCCTGCCGCTGGTGCTGTTCGCTCCGCTGGTGGGCCGACTGGTCGACCGGGTCGACAGCCGGCGGCTGCTGCTGGCCTCCGGCTGCGGGCAGCTGGCGTGCTGCCTGTGGCTGGCCTGGCTGCCCGGCCAGCCGGTCATGCTGGCGCTGGTCGCGGTACTCGGCACCGGGCAGGCGATCAACTCCGCCAGCTGGCAGGCGCTGGTACCCGGCATCGTCGGCGTCGACCGGCTGCCGGCGGCGCTCGGCATCTCGCAGGCGGTGACCACGGCGGCCGGCATCGCCGCCCCGGCGCTCGGCGGGCTGCTGACCGGCCTGTACGGGGCGCGGGTGCCGCTGCTGCTGGACGCCGCCAGCTTCACCGCGGTGGCACTGGCCGCGCTCACCATCCGGACCCGCCGGGGCGGTGCCGCGCTGCGGGCCGCCGACCCGCGCGGTGGCTGGGCCGTGCTGCGCGCCGACGCGATGCTGCTGCCGCTGGTGGGCATGCTCAGCGTGTTCATCCTGCTCGGCAGCATGGTCAACGTCGTCGAGGTGTTCCTGGTGCGCGAGACCCTGCACGCCAGCGCCACCTGGTACGGGGTGCTGGGCAGTGGCTGGGGGGTGGGGCTGCTGGTCGGCGCGCTGCTGGGCGGCCGGTTCCGCGACGGTTCCGGTGCTACGGGCCAGCTGCGGTTGCTGCGGCTGGCGCTGGTCAGCGCCGGTGGCCTGGCGCTCGGGCTGGCCGGGATGGGCGCGGCGCCGACGGTGGCGTGGGTGCTGCCCGCGGTGCTGGCCGGCGGCGTCTGCAATGGCCTGGTCAACCTGGCCATCGGCTCGCTGGTCGGCATGCGCAGCGCCGAGGCGGTCCGGGGCCGAGTGGCCGCGGTGGTCGGCGGGCTGGCCTCGGCGGGCCAGGTGGGCGCGCTGCTGCTCGGCGGGCTGCTGGCCGGCATCCTCGAGCCGCGGCAGATCTTCCTGCTGGCGGGGCTGGCCGGCCTGCTGGTACCGGTGTGCCTGGCACACCAGCTGCTCGCCTCGGCGGCCTCGGCTACCGCGCCGGCACCTGAGGCCGCCCTGCCCGCTGCCGCCCTGCCCGCTGCCGCCCTGCCCGCTACCGCCCTGTCCGCTTCCGTTCCGGCCGCCCCGTTCGCCGCCGAGGTGCCGGTCGCGGCTGGCAGCCGACGCTGAACGACCCCGGACGCGCTCGACCCGCGCGCCCGGGGCCGTCCCGGGTAGTCAGCCTCGCTTACTCGTGCAGGTAGGAGATCGAGAAACTGCCGCCGCTCACCGCGGAGGTGTGGTCCTCGTAGCCGGAGCTGTTGCTGGCATCCATCAGCGTCGGGTTCCAGTTGCTCAGGTTGGAGCCGTTGATCTGGGAGTTGCTGAAGCTGATCGTGCCGAACCTGGGGTAGGCGGCGGTCGGCGACTCGATGATCACCTCGGCGCTGGCGTTGCGGGCCGAGCTCAGCGACGCCACGGTGGTCTTGGTCCAGCCCTTGCTGCTGTCGGTGAGGGTCAGCGTGTACGTGGAGCTGCTGCGGGTCACCTTGGCGACGAACTTGTCGCCGGCCGAGACCGGGTAGCTCGACAGGCTGTAGTACACCGGGGCTTTCGGGTACATCTCGTACCAGGCCTGGTAGACCGGGTGGCCCGACGAGCAGTCGGTGGCCACTCCGGTCTGCTCGACGGTGGAGCTGCCGTAGCCGTCGATGCCCACCCAGGGCGCCATCAGGTCGTTGGTGCTGTTGCAGGTCACCGACGGCTCGGTCCAGGTGGAGGTCACCGAGCTGAAGCCGCTGCCGGTGGCGGCCGCGCCGGACCAGTTGTAGCCGTTGATGTTGTAGCCGTTCCTGCCGGCCACCACCTTGGCCTTGGCGGGCCCGCCGGCGTGGCCGAAGTGCGCGGCGGCCAGGCCCGGGGTGGCCGCGCCGTTGGCGAAGGTGTGCGGGGTGGCGGCCGCGCCGGCGGCCGGCAGCAGGGCCAGCGAGGCGCAGGCGAGGGCGGCACCGATCGCGGGGGCGATCAGGGCCGGACGGGGGATTCGCACAGGGGTGTCCTCTCGGAATGGGATTCGCGCACCACGGCGGACGTCTCACCGTGGCTTGCCACTGGGCAGTGGCAGGAATCCGGGCCGCTGAATTCTAAAAGCGGGACGAAGCGGCTATCCATGCCTGAAAACAAGATTCCCTTATGAATACGCTCAAATCGCAAACGGCAGTCACATGAAGGTTGTCCGGACGTAGGCCGGCGGTTACCGGACCCGGCGCGAGCTTGAACCTGGCGCGGGCCCGGACCCACCTGAGCGCGCCCGGGTGGCCGACGAACCGCGTTCGGGCCGGTAGCTTCCCCGAAACTGTCTCCGCACGGCGCCCCGGGATCGGGCTGCCCCGCCGGGACGGCGGCTAGAACTGGGCGAACGCCAGCCCCACCAGCTCTCCGAACAGCTCCTCCGGATCGCAGGGGTAGCCGTGCGAGGTGAACCAGGTGCAGACGTTGCGGCAGTCCCGCTGCAGGTAGTCCATCCCGTTGGGGTTGGACACCACGTCGACCACCTGCGGCAGGTCGATGAGCACCACCCGGCCGGAGTCGACGAGGATGTTGTAGGCCGACAGGTCGCCGTGCGCCTGCCCGTTGGCCGCCAGCGCCCGCATCGCGTCGGCGATCTGGCCGAAGTAGCCGGCCAGTTCCTGCGCCGAGGCCCGGACCTGGGCCAGCCGGGGAGCGGCCTGCCGGCCCTGCCCGATGAACTCCATCAGGATCTCGGTGCCGTCGACCTGCACCGGGTAGGGCACCGGAACCCCGATCGACCACAGCTGGCACAGGGCGCTGAACTCGGCCAGCGCCCACTGGCCGGCCAGCACCTGCAGGCCATACCGGGTGCGGCCCTGCATGGCCCGCTGGTCACGGCTGCGCCGGACCGTGCGGCCTTCGAGGTAGCCGGCGTCGCGATGGAAGCTGCGGTGCTCCCGGTCGCGGTAGCGCTTGGCAGCCAGCAGCGCGGCCTGGTCGGGGCTGCCGGGCACGGCACGCTCGATCAGGTAGACGTCGGCTTCCTTGCCGGTCTTGAGCACCCCGAGCTCGGTGTCGATGGCGGCCTGGGAGGTGACCACCCAGGACGGCCGGGGATGCGGCCCCCGGGCGCCCTTGACCACCGACGACCAGGTGGACCAGCGCTGGCCCTCCCCCGGGTCGGACAGGAACTGGTACTCGAACTCCGCCAGACCGGCAGGCTCGGGTAGTGCGGGGGTGAGGTCCGGCGCGGTGGTGGACAGGGTGGTGTTGGGTAAAGCGGGGTTGGGCAAAGCGTTGTTCGGCAAAGCAGTGTTGCCGGAAAGCGGGTCGTGCGACAAGGAGGGCTCCTCGGATGGCGAGGCAGCCAGGCGCAGTCAGGGAGCTCAGCCGGTCAACGACTGGGAGCAGGCCAACGACTAGCGGGATGCCTCGAAGACGATGGGGGACGCGGAAGGTCCCAGGACAGACATAGACACTTTCGACGCCTCCTTCATCCGAGAGCGGGCGGAGCCGAGCTCCGCGAGAGCGGTATGACTATGACGCACCCGAGCGGGCCGGGCAACCGATTTAGCGCCGCGACCGATTACCGCGGCAGCACCAGGGCCATCGCTGGTAACCGATCCGATGGCGAGCGCCCTTACGAGGCAGCTCTGACCGAAGGGTCAGGCGGACTTCTCCTGCGGCGGCGCGGGCAGCTCGGCGCGCGGCACCAGGGTCGGGTAGACGTGCTCCAGGACCGTCTCGGCGGTGATCACGACCTTGGCGACGTCCTCGCGGGACGGCACCTCGTACATCACCGACAGCAGGACCTCTTCCATGATCGCGCGCAGCCCGCGCGCCCCGGTCCCCCGCTTGACGGCCTGGTCGGCGATCGCCTCCAGGGCGTCCTCGGTGAACTCCAACTCGACGCCGTCCAGCTCGAACAGCCGGGCGTACTGCTTGACCAGCGCGTTCTTCGGCTCGGTGAGGATCTCGATCAGGGCGGCCCGGTCCAGCGGCCGGACCGTGGTGATCACCGGCAGCCGGCCGATGAACTCCGGGATCAGACCGAACTTCATCAGGTCCTCGGGCATCACCTCGGCAAAGCCGTCCCGGGTGTCGATGTCGAACTTGGTCTTGAGCTCGGCGCCGAAGCCCAGGCCCTTCTTGCCGACCCGGCCTTCGATGATCTTGTCCAGGCCGGCGAAGGCACCGCCGACGATGAACAGCACGTTGGTGGTGTCGATCTGGATGAACTCCTGGTGCGGGTGCTTGCGGCCGCCCTGCGGCGGCACCGCGGCCGAGGTGCCCTCCAGGATCTTCAGCAGCGCCTGCTGCACGCCCTCGCCGGAGACGTCGCGGGTGATCGACGGGTTCTCCGACTTGCGGGCGATCTTGTCGACCTCGTCGATGTAGATGATGCCGGTCTCGGCCCGCTTGACGTCGTAGTCGGCGGCCTGGATGAGCTTGAGGAGGATGTTCTCCACATCCTCGCCGACGTAGCCGGCCTCGGTCAGCGCGGTGGCGTCGGCGATGGCGAACGGGACGTTGAGCATCCGCGCCAGGGTCTGGGCCAGCAGGGTCTTGCCGGAGCCGGTCGGGCCGAGCAGCAGGATGTTGGACTTGGCGAGCTCGACATTGGAGTCCGACCGCTTGCCGGTGCTCTCACCGCCTGCCTGCACCCGCTTGTAGTGGTTGTAGACGGCAACCGCCAGGGTTCGCTTGGCCTGGTCCTGGCCCACCACGTAGGAGTTGAGGAAGTCGCAGATCTCACTCGGCTTGGGCAGTTCGTCGAAGCTGAACTCGGCGTTGTCCGACAGTTCCTCTTCGATGATCTCGTTGCACAGGTCGATGCACTCGTCGCAGATGTAGACGCCGGGCCCGGCGATCAGCTTCTTGACCTGCTTCTGGCTCTTTCCACAGAAAGAGCACTTGAGCAGGTCGCCACCGTCACCTACACGCGCCACCCGATGTACTCCTTACCTGCCCCGGTGCTACCTGATGGACTGCTATCTGGATCTGGTCAACAGCTGGTCCACACGGAGCAGCGCCATTTCAAACGCTACCTCGTGCGGGCCTAGAAGTCGCTCCTTTAGCTGCGTGTCCCCTCTGAGCTGCAATAGCCCTGTCTGCGGGCCGGCAGCCGGTAGCCGGCCCGCTGCCGGCTATGCCGACCAAGGGGCCACGGTAACGCCGACGGCACGCCATTACCACATCGGCAGCCGGCGCCCCGACAACAGCTCAGTCGTTGGGGTTGAGCTTGCGGGTGGTGATCACGGCGTCGACGATGCCGTAGTCCTTGGCCTGCGGCGCGGTCAGGATCCGGTCCCGCTCGATGTCGAGCTTGACCTGCTCGATGGTCTGGCCGGTGTGGTTGGCCAGGATCTCCTCCAGCAAGCCCCGCATCCGCAGGATCTCGTTCGCCTGGATCTCCAGGTCGGTGACCTGGCCCTGGCCCTCGCCGGACGGCTGGTGGATCAGGATCCGGGAGTGCTCCAGGGCGAACCGCTTGCCCTTGGTGCCGGCCGCCAGCAGGACCGCGGCGGCCGAGGCGGCCTGGCCCATGCAGTAGGTCTGGATCTCGGGCCGGACGTAGCTCATCGTGTCG
>NZ_DATINC010000065.1:0-38169 GCF_035474675.1 Jatrophihabitans sp.
GCTCTACGGCAGCACCCCGTTCGCCTCGTCCGGCGACCGGCTGACCCGCCCGCTGGTCCGGGACGGCGACCGGCTCGTCCCCGCCTCGTGGGAGGACGCGATGGGGCGGGTGGTGGAGGTCTCCCAGCGGCTGCTGCGCGAGAAGGGGCCGCTGTCGCACGGCTTCTACACCAGCGGACAGCTGTTCGGAGAGGAGTACTACACGCTGGCGGTGATCGGCAAGGCCGGCATCGGCACCCCGCACATGGACGGCAACACCCGGCTGTGCACCGCGACCGCCGCGGCGTCGATGAAGGAATCCTTCGGCTGCGACGGGCAGCCGGGCAGCTACACCGACATCGACTCCTGCGACGCGATCTTCCTGTTCGGGCACAACATGCCCGAGACCCAGACCGTGCTCTGGATGCGCGTCCTGGACCGGCTGGCCGGCAACCAGCCGCCGGCGATCGTGTGCGTCGACCCGCGCCGCACCAAGGTGGCCGAGGCCGCCGCGGCCAGCGGCGGGGTGCACCTGGCACCGCACCCGGGCACCAACCTGGCGCTGATGAACGGGCTGACCCGGGAGCTGATCGTCAACGGCTGGCACGATCAGGACTGGGTCAGCCAGCACACCCTTGGCTTCGACGACCTGGCCGCCGCCGTGGAGCCCTACACCCCCGAGCACGTCGGGCAGATCTGCGGCATCGACCCGGCCGACCTGCGCGCCGCGGCGGCGATCTTCGGCACCTCCGAGCGGGTGCTGAGCACGGTGCTGCAGGGTTTCTACCAGTCCCACCAGGCCACCGCGGCCTCGGTGGCGGTCAACAACCTGCACCTGCTGCGCGGCATGCTCGGCCGACCGGGCGCCGGCATCCTGCAGATGAACGGCCAGCCCACCGCGCAGAACAACCGGGAGTGCGGTGCGGACGGCGACCTGCCGGGTTTCCGCAACTGGGACAACGAGAAACACGTCCAAGAGCTGGCCAGGCTGTGGAACGTCGACCCGCTGGTCATCCCGCACTGGGCGCCGCCCACCCATGCGATGCAGATGATGCGCTACGCCGAGCAGGGCAGCATCGGCTTCTTGTGGATCTCGGCGACCAACCCCGCGGTGTCGATGCCGGACAGCGCCCGAGTACGGCGGATCCTCGGTGGCGAGCAGTGCTTCGTGGTGGTCTCCGACCTCTTCCTCACCGAGACCGCGCGGCTGGCCGACGTGGTGCTGCCGGCCGCGGGATGGGGCGAGAAGACCGGCACCTTCACCAATGTCAGCCGCACCGTGCACCTGTCGGACAAGGCGGTCGAGCCGCCCGGCGAGGCCAGGAGCGACCTGGACATCTTCCTGCTCTACGCCGAGCGGATGGGCTTCACGAATAAGGACGGGGCGCCGCTGATCAGCTGGCGGACCCCGGAGGAGGCGTTCCGCGCCTGGCAGGAGTGCAGCCGCGGCCGTCCGGTGGACTACACCGGGCTGAGCTACGACAAGCTCCGCGGCCCGACCGGGATCGCGTGGCCGTGCAACGCCGAGGCACCGGAAGGCACCGACCGGCTCTACACCGAGCCGGTGTTCCCGACCGACGTCGACCAGTGCGAGTCCTACGGGCAGGACCTGACCACCGGCGCGTCGGTCACCCGGGAGGAGTACCTGGCGCTCAACCCGGCCGGCCGGGCCTTCCTCAAGGGCGCGCCGTACCAGCCGCCGCACGAGCAGGTGAGTACGGAGTACCCGCTGCTGTACTCCACCGGCCGCACCGTCTACCACTTCCACACCCGCACCAAGACTGCCCGGGCCCGCTCGCTGCAGGACGCCGCGCCGGACGCCTGGGTGGAGCTGTCCGGCACGGACGCCGCCGAGCTGGGCATCGCCGAGGGCGACCTGGTGGCCGTCGAGTCACCGCGCGGCCGGATCGAGGTGCGGGCCCGGATCGGCCGGGTGCGGCCCGGGGCGGTGTTCGCCCCGTTCCACTACGGCTACTGGGACTTCGAGGCTGCCGGGCCGGACGGCGGCCAAGCCCGGGATGCGAACGAGCTGACCATGACGGTGTGGGACCCGGTGTCCAAGCAGCCGTACTTCAAGACCGCGGCCTGCCGGGTCACCAAGCTGCGCGACGGGACCGGCCCGGCACCCGCCCCGACCACCACGGCCTCCGCCCCGCCGGACGGCAGCGACCTGCCGCCGACCTCGGGCGGCCAGCCGACCAGCAGCGAGATCCTCACGCCCACCCCGGTCTATCCCAACGACCCGGCCGCGGGCACCGATGCGCCGGCCCCGACCGGCACCGTCGCAGGGAGCGTCGAATGACCGCGAAGCCCACCCACCTGGCGACCTATGTCGGCCTGCTGCACCGGTCCGAGCAGACGCTGGCCGAGTCCTTCGTCACCGTCGGCCAGGGCCACCAGGTGGAGGCCGACGTCTACCACACCTGCCAGTCGCTGGCGAAGCTGAGCCTGGCACACCTGGAGAAACTCACCCCGGTGGTGGCCCGGTACGGCGAGCAGCGGCACGGCGACGACGTGGAGGAGCCGGACCGGTTGCACGCCGACGGCGTCGCCGAGGTCCGGTCCGGGGCGGTCGGCCTGCTGCGCGACCTGCAGGACCTCTACCTGCTCGCCACCCTGGTGGACACCACCTGGACGGTGGTCTACCAGGCCGCCCAGGGTGCCCGAGACAGCGAGCTGATGGAGATCTCCCAGCAGTGCATGGGCGAAACCACCAAGCAGCTGAAGTGGTTGCAGACCCGGATGAAGATCAGCGCCCCGCAGGCGCTGCTGGTGGCCTCCTAGCCGGCGGCGAGCTCGGCCAGCGGGACTCCTGGGTCGGCCAGCCGGTCGGCCGGCACCACGGCCCGGGACTGGATCAGCGCCCGGACGTCGTCGACGACGTCCCACACGTTGACGTTCATGCCGGCCAGCACCCTGCCGCCGGACAGCCAGAAGGCCAGGAACTCCCGGCCGGCCACGTCGCCGCGGAACACCACCTGGTCGTAGCCGCCCGGCGCGACGTAGCCCACGTACTCCATGCCCAGGTCGTACTGGTCGGTGTAGAAGTAGGGCAGCCGGTCGTAGCTGGCCGGCTGGCCGAGCATGGCCGCCGCCACCGCGGCCGGCTGGTTCAGCGCGTTGGCCCAGTGCTCGACCCGGACGTGGGTGCCGTAGAACGGGTGCAGTGCGTTGGCCACGTCGCCGGCGGCGAAGATGTCGAGATCGCTGCTGCGCAGGGCGCTGTCGAGCAGGATGCCGTTGTCCACCTCCAGTCCGGCCTCCTCGGCGAGCCGGCTGTTCGGGCTGACCCCGACCGCCATCAGCACCGCGTCCGCCTCGATCACCGTGCCGTCGCCCAGCGTGACGCCGGTAGCCCGGCCGCCGTCGGTGCGGATGCCGGTGAGGCTTGCGTTGAAACGGAAATCCACTCCGTGGCCGGCGTGCAGGTCGGCGAACACCTGGGCCACCTCGGCGCCGAGAACCCGCAGCAGCGGCAGCTCGGCGCTCTCCACCACGGTGACCTCGACGCCGGCCTGCCGGGCGGCGGCCGTGACCTCCAGGCCGATCCAGCCGGCGCCGATCACCACCAGCCGCCGGATGCCGGCCAGCAGCGTGCGCAGCGCGTCCGAGTCGTCCAGGGTGCGCAGCAGATAGACGCCGTCGGCGTCGGCTCCCGGCACCGGCAGCGAGCGCGGGCTGGCCCCGGTGGCCAGCAGCAGCTTGTCGTAGCCGATCTGGTCGCCGCCGGCGAGCTGCACCGACCGGGAGTCGCGGTCGATCCGGGTGACCGCCCGGTCCAGGCACAGCTCGATGTTCTGCTCGGCGTACCAGCTCTCCGGATGGACGAACACCTTCTCCCGTTCCGAGGAGCCGCTCAGGTAGCTCTTCGACAGCGGCGGCCGTTCGTAGGGCAGGTGCTGCTCGGCTCCGATCAGCACGATGCGGCCGGGAAAGCCCTGCGCGCGCAGGGCCTCGGCCGCCTTGGCGCCGGCCAGGCCGGCTCCGACGACGACGAAGGTGTCCGTGGAGTTCATCGGGAGTGCCTTTCTGCCAGGGCTCAGCGGCCGCGGGTGAGGGCGAAGAATTCCTGCCGGGCCGCCGGATCGGTGCGCAGCTGGCCGTGCAGCGCGGAGGTCAGCGTACGCGCGCCGGGCGCCCGCACCCCGCGCAGTGACATGCACTGGTGCTCGGCCTCCAGGACCACCCCGACACCCTTGGGGTGCAAGGTCTGCTCCAGGCAGTCGGCGACCTGCTGGGTGAGCCGCTCCTGTACCTGCAGGCCGCGGGCGAACCGCTCCAGCACCCGGGCCAGCTTGGACAGCCCCACGATCCGCCGGTCCGGCAGGTAGCCGATGTGCGCGACCCCGGAGAAGGGCAGCAGGTGGTGCTCGCACAGCGACTGGAAGGGAATGTCGCAGGCCAGCACCAGCTCGTCGTAGTTCTCGTCGTTGGCGAAGGTGGTCAGGTCGAAATCGCGCGCGGTGAGCAGCTCGGCGTAGGCACCGGCGACCCGGCGCGGCGTCTGCAGCAGGTGCTCGGCGTCCGGGTCCTGGCCCAGCGCGACCAGCAGCGCGCGCACCGCCCGCTCGGCGGCCGGCAGGTCGATCGGCGGTGCCGGGTGCACGATCCGCAACGGGGCGAAGCCGGAAGCGGCGGCCGGCGCCTGTTCGAGATGCTGCTCCACCGGCGCGGCGACCTGACCCATGACGGCTCCTTCTATCGGACTATGACCTGCACGTTAGACCGGATACATTCTTTCGTCAATGGGAGTATCTTTTAGAACATGACCGGACCGCAGGAGTCCCCGCCGCCGCAGCAGGCCAGCCGGGACGGGCAGCTGCGCAGCATCGCCTCGCTCGGCGAGCCGGTGCGGCTGCGGCTCTACCGCTACGTCGCCGCCCAGCCCGGACCGGTGAGCCGCGAGCAGGCGGCCGGCGGCGTCGGAGTGGCCCACCACGTCGCGAAGTTCCACCTCGACAAGCTGGAGGAGGACGGCCTGCTCGAGGTGGAGTTCCGCCGGCCCGACGGCCGCACCGGTCCGGGGGCCGGCCGGCCGGCGAAGTTCTACCGCCGGGCCGGCCACGACATCGCGGTCAGCCTGCCCGAGCGGCACTACGAGCTGCCCGCCCGGCTGATGGCCCAGGCCATTTCCGACAGCACTGCCTCCGACCGTCCGGTGGCCGCCACCCTGCAGGCCGCGGCCCGGGCCACCGGCCGGCCCTGGGGACGCCGGGCCGGCTCCACCGCCCGCCGCCGGCCCGGTCCCGACCAGCCGGTGGCCGCGGTGTGCGAGGTGCTGGCGGCCGAGGGCTACGAGCCGCGCGCCGGGTCCGGAGTCATCACGCTGGGCAACTGCCCGTTCGCGAGCCTGGCCCGCGAGCACACCGAACTGGTGTGCGGCATGAACCTCGACCTGATGCGGGGCCTGCTCGACGGCCTGGCCGAAGACCCGGACCGGCCATCCGAAGGCGCAGGCAGCAGCTCAGCCGAAGGCGCAGGCAGCTCGGCCGACGGTGCCGACAGCCCGGCCGAGGGGTCGTTCGGCGCCCTGCAGGCCCGGCTGGAGCCGGCCGCCGGCCGGTGCTGCGTCACGCTCGGCCGGCCCGCCGACGGGTAGCTCCGGCGCTGCGCGGGTTTCCTGTTCGTGCTGGGTCGCGTGCTGTCGTCCTGCTAGCTCCGCGCACAGACACCGACGCCGCGGCACCGCCCGAAGGCGATGCCGCGGCGGCCGGCGTTGCGGGGCCGGTCAGCGGCCCGCGGAGCGGATCAACCGGCGGGACGGATCAGAAGGTGATCCCCCGGGCGGCGAAGGCGTTCTGCACCAGCTTCGCGGCCTTGGCACCGTCGCGGGCCAGCGCCTTGTTGTAGATCGCCTTGGCGGCCGCGCTGAACGAGGTGTCGGGAGCGAAGTCGAACTGGGCGTCCACGATCGTGGTGTCAGCGCCGCGGCTGCCCAGGCCGAGGGAGATGTAGCCGTTGCGGATGTCCCACAGCGCCCGGCTCCAGATCATCCCGTCGTGGTGCACCTCGCCGTTCTTGTTGGCCACCGTCAGGTTGGTGTCCACCCGGCGCAGGCAGTGCGGCACGGTGCTGGTGTAGGACGTCGAGTCCCAGTCCATCGAGCAGGCCAGGTCGGTCTTGACCGGCCAGCCGTACTGCTGCGCGGCGTCCAGGCCGACCTCGATGCCGAGGTAGTCGCCCCACGCCTCGCCGATGGCGCCGGCCTCCTCGCTCATGCCGTAGCCGGGCACCTGGGCGGCGTGCACCGCGTGGCCGTACTCGTGCACGATCACCTCGGCGTCTTCGGCGTCGTCCACCCCGCCCTTGCCGAACCGCAGCCGGAACGGCTTGTCGGTCTGGTAGGAGTTGTCGCCGCCGTACTGGTCGATCTTGACCTGCATCTGCTCGGCGTTGACCGGGCGCAGCGTCGAGCCGAAGCCCAGGGACTGCAGGTACTCCTGGGCCTGGTTGACCCAGAAGTAGGCCATCACCTGCTCGAACTGGTCGTCGTGCCGGTTGTAGACGAAGGTGTTGGTCGGCGAGTAGGCCGGCGTGCCGGTGGCCGACTGCACGCTCACCCACTTGCCGCTCAGGTAGCCCGAGCCGTCGAGGTTGCGCAGCTGGACGGTGGCGTACTCGCTGGCCGGCACCGCGGTGGCCGAGTCGTTGTCGTCGGTGAGGTTCTCGTTGCCGCTGGACTGCACCGGGTTGACCTTGAACACGCTGGCCGTTCCGGTGCTGCCGTCGGCCGGCCGGGCGGCGCCGGCGTAGGCCGGGCTGAACTGGACCGCCAGCGCGGCCAGCGCGCAGCCGGCGACGGCCGCGCGGGTGAGGCGGGGTGTGGGCATGTATCTCTACCTCCGAGGACACACAGCCGATCACCGGCTGTGCGATTGCGGTGTGGATGAGCCCCGAACCGGGGTATGCGGATTCTGTCCGCTTCTCCCAGCGCGGTCAACAGACGGCCGCTACCAGCCGAGGCTGGTGCTCGCCTCGGACCGCGGCTCGGGTTCGCCGGCGGCCTCGGCGAAGGCCCGCAGCGCGACGGTCAGCTCGGTGCGCTGGCCGGCCGGCATGCCGGTGACGATCCGCGCGATCTCGGCCCGCCGCTTGGCCGTCACCTGCTCGACGATCAGCCGGCCCGCCTCGGTCAGCTCCAGCAGCACCTCTCGGCGATTGACCGGATTGTCCCGCCGGCTGACCAGGTCGACGGCCAGCAGCCGGTCGATCATGCGCAGCGCGGTCGACGGGGTGACGCCGAGCAGGCCGGAGAGCCGGTTGAGGTTCATCTGCCCGTGCGCGTCCAGCACCACCAGGGTGCGGAACTGGGGAATGGTCACGGTGTCCTCGACCTCGGCCAGCGAGCGCACCGCGACGCTGAGCAGCACCCGGGACGCGGTGAGCACCGCCGTGACCAGGTCCGGCACGTCGGCCGGCGCGGCGCGTCCGTCGGCGCGCGAGCGGGAGGCTGGTGGCACCGGGAGACCCCTTCCGCACGGACGGCGTGCCGGCACGCCGCAGCCAGGACGATACCGGCCGGCGGCCCGCGGTGGTGAGCTCCACGGCGGGCAGCCATCGACCGCGACCAGTTCGTTAGCTAACTGCAACCTTTGCATATACTAATGGTCAGCGGCACACTGGAGCCATGGCCCACTCGGAGCCGGAACCGGTCGGAGACGACGAGCTGGAAGCGCTGCTCGCGGCCTGCCAGGTGCTGGTGGCGGTCAGCGCACGCTCCCTCGCCGCCACCGAGAGCGTCCTCGACATCGCCGCGTTCCGGGTGCTGGTGATGGCCGCCGGCGAGGGCTGCGTCGCGGTCGGGCAGCTGGCCGACCAGCTCCGGTTGCACCCGGCCACGGCGGAAAGGCTCTGCGCCCGCCTGGTGCTGATGAACCTGTTGCGTCCGCCGCGCCGGGACAGTGCGGGCCAGCAGCCGTCCACCGGCCGGTTCTCCCTGACCCCGCAGGGGCAGGGCCTGGTGCACATGGTGATGAGCCGGCGCCGGGCCGCGGTGGAGCCCGCGCTGGCCCGGTTGCCGGCCGCCGACCGGGCGGCCCTGGTCACCGCGCTGCACGCCTTCGCCGCCGCGGCCGGCGAGCCGGAACGGCACGAGCTGTGGGCGATGGGGTGGACCCACTGACAGCGAGCCACCAGCCGCCCACCGCGGCGGCCCACCGAGGAACCGACATCCGGAGGAGATCATGATCCAGCATCAGGCAGCACCGGTCACCGGAATCCTCAGCGGCACCGGGTCGGAGCTGATCCGGGCCACCGTGCGGCTGCGCGCGGTACCCGACCGGCCGCCGGCCGAGCTGGCCGAGGACGTGCATCCGTTCTACGACAGCTCCGGCCGGCTGGCCGACTGGCTGTTCGGATCGACCCGGGCCGACCACCCCGCGGCGCCGGGCAGCTATGAGGCCTACCGCTCCTGGCGGTCCGGCTTCGCCAGTGACCGGTTCGTCGGCGAGCGCGCCTTCGTGACCGCCCTGCTGGTCTGGGCCGCCGGCCGCTGCGACACCTCAGCCCTCGCAGTGCTGCGGCTGCCGACCGGCCGGGCCGACGCGCACGCCGCGCTCACCATGCACCTGCAGGCCGGCAAGCTCCAGCAGGCGGTCAACGACAGCGGGCAGGCCGGCCTCGGGCTGGTCCGTCCGGACGCCCGGGCGACCCCGCGAGCCTTCCGGGCCTTCCTGCCCACCGACCCGGCCACCGTGCTGCTGGCCGATTCCGGCCTGCGGCTGACCGCCGGCCCGGACGGCCTGACCCTGGCCGGCCCGGGCACCGACCGGCTGGCCGGCATTCCCGGCTGGCGGCTGGTTGCCGACCAGGGCGCGGACTCCGTGCTGGTCGGCTCGGCCGACGGCGAGGCGGAACTGACCGGACCGGCGGCGGCCCTGCTGCGGGCGGCCGGCCGGCACGCGCCGTCGGTGCAGGTCCGGCAGGACCCGCTGGCCAGCCTGGTGGCGCCGACGCTGGTCGCGCTGCGCGATGCCTGCGCACTGGCCGGAAACACCCGAAGCGAGCTGTTCTTCCGCTCCGCGTGGAGCTAGCGCGGCCGGTGCTCAGCCGGCCTGCCACCGCTCGGCGTCGGCGCGCAGGCTCATGCCGTGCCCGGGCCCGGCGGACTCCAGCCGCAGCGCGCCGTCGCTGACCACGGGCGCGCCGGCCACCAGCAGCGGTTCCAGCCGGGCATGGTCGGCGAACCACTCGACATGGCGCAGGTTGGGCACCGCGGCGGCCACCGGGGCGTGCAGGGACGGGGCGCAGTGCGCCGACACCTGCAGGTTGTACGCGCCGGCCAGCGCCGCCCCGCGCAGCCAGCCGGTGTAGCCGCCGCAGCGGGTGGCGTCGAGTTGCAGGCAGTCCAGCACCGGCAGCAGCGCCCGGACGTCGTAGCAGTCGGCGGCGTACTCCCCCGCCGCCACGTCGCAGCGCACCGCGGCGCGCACCGCGGCCAGCCCCGCGACATCGTCGCTGCTGACCGGCTCCTCGAACCAGCGCACGTCCAGCTCGTCCAGCCGGGCACCGACCCGCCGGGCCTGCCCGCAGGTGTAGCCGCCATTCGCGTCGACCATCAGCTCGACGTCCGGCCCGGCAAGCTCGCGCAGCTGCCGGACCCGGGCCAGGTCACGGTCCACCCGGCTTCCCCAGGATTCCCCGATCTTGATCTTCATGGCGGTGCAGCCGGCCGACTGCCAGCCCCGCACCTGCTCTGCCAGCTGCGCTTGAGACAGGGTGGTGAACCCGCCGGAGCCGTAGACCGGGACGCTGTCGCGGCAGCGCCCGAACAGCGTGGTCAGCGCGACGCCGAGCAGCCGGGCCTTCAGGTCCCACCAGGCGATGTCCACCGCGCTGACCGCCTGCATTCCCAGCCCCTTGGTGCCGAGATTGCGGCAGGCCCGCCGCATCGATTCCCAGCCCCGGGCGATGTCGCAGGCATCGTGCCGCTCGACCACCGGCACGAGGTGGTGGCGGATCACGCCGGCGGCGGCCGGGCTGCTGTAGGTCCAGCCGAGCCCGGTGCGGCCGCCGGCCCGCAGCTGCACCGCGACCGCGGTGGTGGCGTCCCAGCAGAGGGTGCCGTCGGCTTCCGGCGCGGGGGTGGGAAAGCGGTAGACCGCGACCTCGACCTCCTCGATGCGCGTCACCGCAGGCCTGCCTGCTGCTCGGTCAGCCCGCGCCGGCCGAGCCGGATCAACCGGTCCGCCGCCCGGGCGGCCAGCGCCATGATGGTCAGGGCGGGATTGGCCGATCCCTGGGTGGGCATCGTGCTGCCGTCGACGACGTAGAGGTTGCCGATCCCGAACACCCGGTGCGCGGAATCGATCACGCCGTCCTGCGGGCGGGCCGCCATCCGGGCGCCGCCGACCAGGTGGGCGTAGCGGTCGATGGTCATCACCTCGGTGGCGCCGGCCGCGGTCAGGATCGCCTCCATCGACTCGGTGGCGGCCCGGGTCAGCGCCCGGTCGTTGGCGCACTGGCTGTAGGAGAAGTGCGCGACCGGCAGGCCGTGCCGGTCCTTCTCGCCGGCCAGGGTGACCCGGTTGTCCGGCTGCGGCAGGTACTCGCACAGCGCGCCCAGGGTGGCCCAGTGCACGTAGTCGCGCATGTACTCGCGCAGCGGCGCGCCCCAGTGGCCCTGGGCGATGACGTGCTCGGCCCAGGTGATCGGCAACGGGCTCACCGTCTGGATCGACCAGCCGCGCCGGTACGGCTTGGAAGGGTCGGTCTCGTAGAACTGCTCGGACGACACCTCCGGCGGCGGCGCCTTGTACATCCGGATCTCCTCGGCGAACCGGCCGGCGGTCTGCGGCGCGCCCTGCACCATCAGGTAGCGCCCGACCATGTCGTGGTCGTTGCCCAGCCCGTCCGGAAAGCGCGGGGTGGCCGAGAGCAGCAGCAGCCGGGGCGTCTCGATCGAGTACCCGGCGACCGCCACCGCCCGGGCCCGCTGGTAGTGCTCGCGGCCGGCCCGCAGGTAGGTCACCCCGGTGACCCGGCCGGTGCGGTCGTCGACCACCACCCGGCTGACCATGCTGTCCGGGCGGATCTCGGCACCGTGGGCCAGCGCGTCGGGGATGTGGGTGATCAGCGGGCTGGCCTTGGCGTTGACCTTGCAGCCCTGCAGGCAGAAACCCCGGTAGATGCAGTGTGGCCGGTTGCCGAACCGCCCGTTGGCGATCGCCACCGGGCCGACCCGGGCCTCGATGCCGGCCGCCCGGGCGCCGCGCAGGAAGATCTCGCCGTTGCCGCTGACCGGGTGCGGCGAGTGCGGATAGCGGTGCGGATCGCCCCACGGCCAGTCTTGCCCGGCCACCGGCAGCTCGTGCTCGATCGCCGCGTAGTACGGCTGCAGGTCGGCATAGCTGATCGGCCAGTCCGCACCCACCCCGTCCCGGCTGAAGGTCTCGAAGTCCGACGGATGGAACCGGGGCGTGTAACCGGCGTAGTGCACCATCGAGCCGCCCACCCCGCGGCCGGAGTTGTTCGAACCGAGCGGCACCGGGTCGGTGCCGCCGACCTGGCGCGGCTCGGTCCAGTACAGGGTGTGCGAACCGCGCTCGTCGGACACCCAGTCGGCGTCCGGGTCCCAGAACGGCCCCGCGTCCAGGCACACGACCCGCCAGCCGGCCCGGGCCAGCCGCTGGGTGAGCACGCCGCCCCCGGCGCCGGCGCCCACCACGACCAGGTCCACCTCGTCGCCGTCGGCGTAGCGGCGCATGTCGGCGCGCAGCCGGTGGTTCGTCCGGGAGCCGTCGGTCGGCAGCAGCCACGCCGAGGAGTTGCGGGCCCGGATGTCGGCGTAGTCGCTGCGGCCGCCGGGCGCCCTCACGCGGTGCCGTCCTCGGCCAGCAGCCGGGCGTGCTCGCGGCGGGCCCGCTCGACCCGCTCGGCAAACGGCACCGGATCGCGGCGGGCGAAGTCGGCGACCTCCCAGCGCTCCCGGGCGTCGACGCCGGGATGGAGGTAGCCGCGCGGATAGGCCGGCCCGGGAAAGCCGATCTCGTTCCATGCCCAGGGATGGGAGTAGAACGCGGTGCAGGCGTAGCGGGTCCACAGGCTCCAGAGGTGCACGGCGGGCCGGCTGTGCCACTGCTTGCCGCCGGCTGACAAGACCTGCACCTGCTGCACCAGCGCGGCCTGCTCGCTGCCGATCAGCGAGGCGAACGGCCGCCCGGAGTGCGCGGCGCGGGCGTCGCCGTCCAGTGCCGCCAGCGACTCCCGCCAGGCCTGGGCGTCGGAGGGCAGTTCGTCGTAGTGCCAGCCGTCGGTCTCGCCGACCGCGAGCCGGGCGTCGATCAGCGCCAGCACCGGGATCCGCGGCTCGCCGTCCTGGGCCAGCAACAGGTCCAGCAGCGGCCCGGCGATGCCCACCTCGGCCGGGGTGAAGAACGCGTAGCCGGCGGGCGGCGCCAGCCGGGCCAGCACCACGCCGGCGGTGACGTCGTCCCACTGCTCGACACCGTCGAGGACGTCGAAGCCCGGGAACCGGCCGCGGTGCTGCGGGGTGCGGCCGCGCAGCGCGGGGCTGCGGAACGGCATCAGGCGCTCCCGTCGGTGTCGAACCGTTCCCGGCGCAGCAGCGCGGCCAGCAGGCCCATCCCGCCGACCAGCGAGGCGAGCAGCGGCGCGAACGCCGGCGGCCCGGCCTCCAGGTTGTACCGGGTGATGCCGCCCGGCCGCTGGGCGATGCCGCGCCAGTGCAGGTAGGTGCCCTGCAGGCCGTTGGCCACGATCGCGGCGGAGGCCAGCGGCAGCACGGTGCGGGCCGCACGCCGGGAGAACACCCCGGCGATACCGGCCGGAACGGCGGCCGGCAGCACCACGACCGGCCACCACATCATCTTGTTGCCGAAGCTCGCGCCGTCGTGGGACAGGTAGATCTCCCCGGCGGTCACCGCGGCGCCGGCCGCGGTCAGGGCCGCCATGCTGCGCTCGAACCGCCCGGTCCGCACGTCGCGCAGCGCGGTACGCAGCACCCGTCCCGGGCCCGGAGGCCGCCGGTGCGCCAGCGAAGCCGGCTTCATGTCAGCCGTCCTTGCGTCCGGGCAGGTACTGCTGGGCCTTCTGCTTGACGCCCTGCTTGACCAAGCCCCAGGAGTCCTCGTCGCCGTGCAGCAGCGCGCCGGCCAGCGCCTTGACCTGGTCGAGGGTGGCGTGCGGCGGGATCGGCGGCACGTCCGGGTCGCAGCGGATGTCGAGCACCGTCGGCCGGCCGGCCGACAGCGCCGCCTCCCAGGCCGGGCCCAGGGCGTCCGGGTCGTCGAGGTTCACCCCGGCCAGCCCCAGGCTGCGGGCGAAGGCGGCGTAGTCGACGTCCGGCAGCGTCTGGGAGGCGGCGAACTTCGGCGAGCCCTGCATCGCCCGCATCTCCCAGGTCACCTGGTTGAGGTCGTTGTTGTGCAGCACCGCCACGATCAGCCGCGGATCGGCCCACTGCTGCCAGTAGTGGGCGACGGTGATCAGCTCGGCCATGCCGTTCATCTGCATCGCACCGTCGCCGACCAGCGCGATGGCCGGCCGGTCCGGATGCGCCCACTTGGCACCGATCGCGTACGGCACGCCCGGGCCCATGGTGGCCAGGGTGCCCGACAGCGATCCCCTGACACCGGCGGGAAAACGCAGGTGGCGCGCGTACCAGTTGGCGGCACTGCCGGAGTCCGCGGCGACGATGGCGTCGGCCGGCAGCCGCTTGGAGAGCTCGGAGAAGATACGCATCGGATTGACCGGGTCGGCGCCGGTCATCGCCCGGCGCTCCACCACGTCCCACCAGTCGGCGACGTCGTCGGTGATCTGCTGCCGCCAGGACCGGTCGGCCTTGCGCCGCAGCAACGGGATCAGCGCCTGCAGCGTGGCCCTGGCATCGCCGACCAGGTTCAGCTCGTACGGATAGCGCATGCCGATCCACTTGCCGGACCGGTCGATCTGGATGGCGCGGGCCTGGCCGAACTCCGGCAGGAACTGGGTGTAGGGAAAGTTCGAGCCGACGGTGAGCAGGGTGTCGCAGCCCGTCATCAGGCGGTAGGACGGGACGGTGCCGAGCAGGCCGATCGAGCCGGTCACCCAGGGCAGGTCGTCGGGCAGCACGTCCTTGCCGAGCAGTGCCTTGGCAGCGCCCGCGCCGAGCAGGTCGGCGACCTCGGTGAGTTCGGCCTCGCAGCCGCGGGCGCCCTGGCCGACCAGCAGCGCCACCTTGCTGCCGGCGTTGAGGATCTCGGCCGCCTGCCGGACGTCGGCCTCGTCGGCCCGCGGCGTCACCGAGGTCATGCCGAGGCTGGAGGGCACCTGCTTGAACGCGTGGGCCGGTGGTTCGTAGGGCAGTTCCAGCACGTCGGACGGGAAGATCAGGCAGGTCGGCGCCGCCTCGCTGACCGCGATCCGGATCGCCCGGTCGATCAGGTTGGGCAGCTGCTGCGGCACGGTGCACATCTGCACGTAGTCCGAGCAGACGTCCTTGAACAGGCTGAGCAGGTCGATCTCCTGCTGGTAGGAGCCGCCCATCGCCGAGCGCTCGGTCTGCCCGACGATCGCCACCACCGGCACGTGGTCGAGCTTGGCGTCGTAGAGGCCGTTGAGCAGGTGCACCGCACCAGGCCCGCTGGTCGCCACGCACACCGCCGGCCGGGAGGAGAACTTGGCGTAGCCGACGGCTTCGAAGGCGGCCATCTCCTCGTGCCGGGCCTGCACGAACTGCGGCGAGTTCTCCGCCCGTCCCCAGGCGGCCAGCAGCCCGTTGATGCCGTCGCCGGGATAGCCGAAGACCTGCTCGATGTTCCATTCCCGCAGGCGGGCCAGCAGGACGTCGGCGACGGTGTCAGCCATGGGTGTTCTCCTCGGGCTCGGGTGGCGGCGGGCTGCTCGGCCGCGTGGTCCCTAGGATCCATGCCTACTCGCAACTCTTGCGCTATGCAAGAGTTGTCGTAGACAATCGAGTTATGAGTTCGGGAAGTGCGGGTGCCGGTCCGGGCGCCGGCGACACGGTCACCGACGCCGACGTGGAGGCGATGCAGGCGGCCTGCCGGGTGCTGGTGGCGATCAGCGCCCGGTCCATCGCCGCCATCGACGACGTCGTCGACCTCACCCAGTTCCGGGCGCTGGTGGTGATCGCCAGCCGCGGCTCGGTCTCGCTGGGCGAACTGGCCGACGCCACCTCGCTGCACCTGTCCACCGCCAGCCGGCTGTGCGACCGGCTGGTCGGCAGAGGCCTGCTGGACCGCGCCGACGACCCCGCCAACCGGCGACAGCTGACGCTGCGGCTGACCGACGAGGGCCGGCGGCTGGTGCACGACGTCCGGCACCGGCGCAAGCTGGCGCTGCAACCGCTGCTGGCCCGGCTGCCCAGACACACCCGGACGCAACTGGTGAGCTCGTTGCGCAGCTTCGCCGCGGTCAGCGACGAGCCCGCCGACAGCGACCTGTGGCTGATGGGCTGGCCCACCGAGCCGGCGCCGTGACCGGGCAGGCTCGGGCCGGCGCCGGCCGTGCCGAGCGAGCCCGCAGCTCCCCCGACCAGGCGGCCATCCCGCCGCGGGTGCTGCGCGAGTACGCGCTGCTCGCCGACGGCGAGCGCGGTGCGCTGGTCGGCCCGGACGGCGACATCGGGTGGCTGTGCGTGCCGCGCTGGGACAGCGACGCGGTGTTCAGCGCCCTGATCGGCGGGCGTGGCGGGTACGCCGTGGTGCCCACCGGCCGCTACGTCTGGGGCGGCTACTACGAGGAAGGCTCGATGATCTGGCACAGCCGCTGGATCTCCGACCACGGCGGCGCGGTCGAGTCCCGGGACAGCCTCGGCTACCCCGCCGACCCGCACCGCACCGTGCTGCTGCGCCGGCTGCAGGCCCTCGACGTGCCCGCCAGCGTGGTGGTCTCGCTGCGGCCCCGGGCCGGCTACGACCGGCACCCGCTCACCGACCTGAGCCGGTCGGGCGATATCTGGACCGGACGGTGCGGCGAGCTGTACCTGCGCTGGAGCGGTGCCGGCCGGGCCCGCACCCGCGAGCACGGCCAGTTGCTGTCACTGCAGCTCGACCTGGAACCCGGCCGGCACCACGACCTGGTGCTGGAACTGGCCGACCGGCCGCTGCCGGACCAGCCGGCCGACCCGGACCGGGCCTGGCAGGCCACCGAGACCGCCTGGCGGCGCGACGTGCCGTCCTTCTCCGGCGCGCTCCGCTCGCGGGACACCCGGCGCAGCTACGCGGTGCTGCGCGGGCTCACCAGCCGCGGCGGCGGCATGGTCGCCGCGGCCACCACCAGCCTGCCCGAACGGGCCGAGGCCGGGCGCAACTACGACTACCGCTACGTCTGGATTCGCGACCAGTGCTACGCCGGGCAGGCGGTGGCCGCGGACGGCCCGCACCCGCTGCTCGACGACGCCGTCTGCTTCGTCACCGACCGGCTGCTCGAGCACGGCGACCGGCTGGCGCCGGCCTACACCACCACCGGCGAACCGGTTCCCGCGCAGCGGCACCTGGACCTGCCCGGTTATCCGGGCGGCTACGACATCGTCGGCAACTGGGTCAACCGGCAGTTCCAGCTGGACTGCTTCGGCGAGGCGCTGCTGCTGTTCGCCGCCGCGGCCGGCCACGACCGGCTGGACGGACGGCACTGGAAGGCCGCCGAGGCGGCCGCGGCAGCGATCGAGCGGCGCTGGACCGAACCCGACGCCGGCATCTGGGAGATCGACAACCGGGCCTGGACGCACAGCCGGCTGACCGCGGCGGCCGGGTTGCGGGCGATCGCCGCGGCCGAGCCGGCGCTGGCCGGCACCGGCGACTGGCTGGCGCTGGCCGACCGCATCGTGGCCGACACCGCGGCGAGCTCGGTGGCCCCGGGCGGGCACTGGCAGCGCTCCCCCGACGACCCGGCGCTGGACGCGGCGCTGTTGCTGCCCGGCCTGCGCGGCGCCGTGCCGGCCGACGACCCGCGCACCGTCGCCACCCTGCGGGCCTACCTGGCCGACCTCACCCGGGACGGCTACGCCTACCGGTTCCGGCACGACGACCGGCCGCTCGCCGAGGCCGAAGGCTCTTTCCTGCTCTGCGGATTCCTCACCGCGCTCAGCCTGCGGCAGCAGGGCGAGCCGGTCGAGGCGCGCGCCTGGTACGAGCGCACCCTGGCCGCCTGCGGGCCGCCGCAGCTGTTCAGCGAGGAGTACGACGCGCACCAGCACCAGCTGCGCGGCAACCTGCCGCAGGCCTTCGTGCACGCGCTGGCGATCGAGGCCGCCGTCCGGCTGGCCGGCTGAGCAGCCTGGCTGCCCGCTCTCAGCACTCGTCCGGCTGGGTATCAGCCCCAGCCGGAGTAGCTGCCGTTGCGGATCTGCTGGGCGTAGCGGTGCACGGTCGCGGCGGTGACGTGCGGGAAGTGTCGCACCACCGCCCGGGCCTGGTCGGCCGGCGGCATGGTGAAGACGCTGCGCGGGTCGTTGCCCCGGGAGAAGTACCGCTGTGCCCAGGTATGGCCGTACCAGAACTGGAACAGCCCGCCGTTGACCATGCCCTGGTTGGTGCGGCCGGACACCACCCGTGGGTTCCAGCCGCTCTCGGTCTGCACCCACAGCCCGAAGTCCGCACCGGTCACCGCCTCGGCGAGCCCGGCCCGCCCGGCCGACCGGAAACCCTCGGCCAGCTGTTGCTTGACGCTCGCCAGTTCCGCGTGCGCGACCTCGTCGGCCGCGACCGGGTCGTTCTCCTCGCTGCTCACACCGCCACCTCCGCCTCGACCGCCGCCGGTTCGGCCAGCGGGGTGTTCAGGCAGTTGGCCAGCGGCCGCAACGCCTGGCACCACTGGGCGGGCTCGGCCGGCATGTCCAGTCCCGGCCCGCGCCAGCTCACCCCGGTGCCGCGCCAGGTCACCGGCATGCCCACCGGATTCCAGATCAGGTGCGCCGAGCGGTGCCCCGACACCACCCCGGTCTGCAGGTTGGTTGCGTGGATCGGTTGCCAGCGGGCGGCGAAGTCCCGGTCGGCGACCCGCGGCGGGTACCAGCACACCGTGGTGAGCACCTTGGTGCGGACGCTGACGTTGACCAGCAGCTCGGCCAGCAGGTCCAGGCCCAGTCCCAGCCAGGACACCCCGGTGGCCGGTACCGGCTTCTCGGCGGCCGGCGCGTCCGCGGCCTCGGTCTGGACGGTGCCGTCCCCGTCCCCGTCGCCGAAGCCGTCCCCGGCGGCGTCCGGGTCGAGCACGCCCTGCCCGCTGGGCGGCAGGTAGCCGCGGGCCTTGTCGACCACCTTGCGCAGCGCCGGGTCGAGGACGTAGGCCCGGCCGGCGTAGCCGTGCAGGGTCGCCTCCACGGTGCCGTGGTAGGCCGCCGACCAGTTCATCGCCGACCGGGCGTCGGGTACCGAGGTGGTGGACCGGAACAGCGCGACCTGCACCCGGTCGTTGAGGAAGCCGATACCGGCCATGTAGACGCCCTCGGCGCCCAGCGGCGACAGGGTGCGGTACAGGTCGGCCCACAGCGGGTTGGACACGATCCGGCCGAGGCCGGCGTCCACGTCCGGCGGGAAGTTCACCGACGTCTTGAGGTTTCCGGAACCGTCGAAGGCCTCGAACGGAAAGATCCGGTACCCCAGCTTCAGCATCGCCCGGGCGATGCGGACGTCGTACCCCACGCCGCTAGCGCACCTTCCGCACGCCGAAGTGCACGTGGTTCTGGTGGTCCGGCACGACGGAGGAGTTGTAGATCAGCTGCGCGCGGTAGCCGCGTGCAGTGGTCGCGGTCTGCAGGTATCCGTTGGCCGGCCACGCATACCCCATCGCCGCGGCGATCTGGCGCGCGGTGCGCAGCATCTGCGGGGTCGGGGCGGTGCCGTTGGACAGGTCCACCGCGAAGGAGTGCCGCTGCGAGACGTGGTGGTCGGAGCCGGTGCTGCCGGTGGAACGCTTCAGCGACGTCACCACCAGGCCGTTGCGGCTGCCGATCGGGATCGCCCGCCGGGCCGGTGCCTCCGAGCCGCCCCAGCCGCCGCCCGGTGCCAGGAACGAGGCCAGGTCCAGCGTGCCGATCCCGTCCCCGTCGGCGAACGCCTCCAGGTCGGCGTCGGAGCGGGCCAGCACCTCGTCCAGGCCGGCGATTGCCAGGTCGGTGTCCGCCAGCTCGGTCAGCTCGGCGAGCCCGGCCGGCTCGGCGCATTCCACTTCGTCGGCAGTCACCTCGGATGCATTCGTCATCGTCGTCTCCCCGGTCCTCCAGTACGCACCGGCGGTGCGGTACGGCGATGATGACAGCCGCGACGGCGTTGCGAGAGCCCTTTGACCCGACCCGTCTGACAAAGCCGGTACCGGTTCCGCAACGGCGATTACCGTGTCAATTGCGGGGTAACGGGGACAGACGGCGCGACCGGCCGGGTACCGCTCAGGTGGCGGCCACCGCTGATGGCGCCGACCGGCGCAGCGGTATCGACTGCCCGGTGGCGGCGGACCGGTAGACGTAGTTCGCCAGCTCGGAGGACGGCGACACCCCGAGCTCGCGGCGCAGCATGTCACGGTAGTTGACGAAGCCGCGGTGCGCCTCGACCCAGTTGCCCTCGCTGAGGTGCGCCTCGATCAGGGCGCGCTGCGCGCTCTCGCGCAGCGGCTCGGCGGCGATGGCGGCGATCGCGGCTTCGACGGCGTCGGCGTAGCGGCCGAGTTCCACCAGCCGCCGGCTGAGTGCCTCCAGCGCGTGCAACACCCGCTGCCGGAGCCGTTCCCGTTCCAGGATCGCCCAGTCGTCGTACCAGCCGGGCAGCAGGTCCAGGGCGTCCAGCTGGGCCGGCGACACCGCCAGGTCGCAGTCCAGGGCCCGGTCGCCGATCACCCGGTCGGCCCATTCGGTGACCAGCTGGACATCGACCGCGACCCCGTCGGCCAGCCGCAAGGACCATTTGTCGCACTGCATGATCTCGATGTCGGCACCGCGCAGCCGCCAGAGCGCCGAGCGCAGGTTGCCGGCCGCCCGGCCGTCGTCGCCGACCGGCCAGAGGGTGCCGGCGGCGTGCCGGCGCTCCACCCGGCCGCGCCGCAGCGCGACGAAGGCGAGCAGCCGTTTGCTGCCCTCGGGCACCTGTCTGCGGGCACCGTCGACGGTCACGTACGGCCCGCCGAACAGATGGATGCTGGACCCTTCGCAGCTGTCCGGTCCGGCAGTATGCGCGGCGCGCTGTTGCACCATGGCAGACCCCCCGTCCATTCGGTGGCGACCGTACTGGGGCGACGTCACCAATGTGTCACGAGATGGAGCACGCAACCCCGCCGCCAGATACCGAACCGGGTCAGGCAGTTGCCGATTTCATCGCGGACGATCCGATTCTTCAGGAAATCAACGGGATTCAGGTGCGGAAGGAGTGCAGGAAGTCCGCCACGGCCTGGAGGGCCGCTTCCGGATCGCTGTACTTGCGGGTGGGTTCGACCGATGCGGAGTACAGCTCCCGGTTCAGCGACCGGTTGGTGGTGACGGAGATCAGCAGGTGACCGGGCTGGGGTTCGACCCGGACGATGCACACCGCGGCCTGCGCGGTCCGGCCGGCCATCTCAGGCTGGTTCCGGCGTCGGGATGCTGCCGACCACGAACACGATCGCCTCGGGCTGGTCGAGCCGGACGGCCGCGGTCGCCGGCAGGTGGATCAGGCCGTCCAGGTCGAAGCTCACCGGCAGCAGCGCGGCCCGGGCCCCGGCCAGCGGCCGGCGCGGGTCGGTGCGGGCGGTGCCGATCACGCCGAGCAGGCGCTGGCGGGACTGCCGGAGCAGCTCGCGCAGCTTCTCGCCCAGGTCGGCCACCTCCTGCTCCGGGGTCGGTACCCCCCATTCGGCGGCCGGGTACCGCAGCGTGGCCAGCCGCTCGGCCTTGGGCAGCGAGTCGCTGCGGACCACCCCGTTGACCACGTCCCGGAAGGTCTCGTCACCGTCGGCCGGAGCCAGGTAGACCTCGACCGGCTCGGTGGCCGGCGGGGCCACCTGCACCGGCTCGCCGCGGTTCCGGGCGAAGGCGATCCAGCCGTAGGACGGGGTGAACACCGCAGGCAGGTCGGCGGCGGTGTTCGGGATCCAGACGTCCACGGTGGGCTTGGCGGCCGGCCGGTCCAGCGGGATCCGGTCCAGGTGCTGGGCCTCGGTGACCGCGCGCACCGCCGCGTCCGCGCTGTTGGAGTGCAGCCGCACAGTGACGTTGGGCCCGAAGATCGCCTGCACCTGGTCGGCCAGTTCCGCCTTGCCGGTCGGGTACGGCAGGAAGCCGGCCGGTGGCAGCTCGCCGATGCCGTGGTTGAGCAGCGACCCCTTGGTCAGCGACACGGTGTGCTGCTGCTGCCACCGGTCCCACAGTTGCTGCACCGCCCGGCGCGAACGCGGCGCCTCCTGCAGCACGGTCTCGTAGAAGTCCGCCGCGTCGCCGAGGACGGCCTCGGCGAACCGGTCGACCGGCGGCAGCTCGGCCAGCTGGGCCTGGAGCTGCAGCACCTGCGCGACGAACACCGGCCACGGGCGCAGGCCGAGCCGCCACTCCCAGGCCCCGCGCGGCACGGTCTGCACCAGGTCCCGCCGGGCGGTCCAGACGTCGAGCTGCCAGCTCTCCTCAGCCCGGAACAGCACCCCGAGCGGAACGCCGTTGCCGGCCGGCTCCCCCAGCACGCCCGGCGCGGCCGCCGGCTGCGCGCCGGACCAGGGCAGTTCGAGCAGGGAGGCCACCGCGCCGGACTGGTCGGGGGTCAGCCAGGGCGGGCCGGCCCGCCGTTCCTGCTCGAAGTAGGCCGAGGCGAGCCAGTTGCGGACCCGGTTCGCCGAGGCCACCGAGGCCAGCCCCGGCAGCGTGTCGCGGGCGCTGACCTGCACCCGCACCGCGTCGTCGAGCCAGGGCTGGATCGAACCGCCCGAGCACGGGTCGGCGCACAGGTTGCCATACACCGGCTCGTTGTCCGAGGGCACCGCGCGGTCGGCAATCACCTCGACCAGCCAGAACCTCCCCGGCGGGGTGGCCAGGCCCTCCAGCTGGACGGTGACCGGCGCGCCGGTGCGCAGCGGCATGCCCGCGGCGTCGATGGCCAGCCCCGGGGTGACCGTCAGCTCGGCGTCGGACAGGCTCAGCTGGTAGCCGTAGACCACCCCGGTGCCGCCGGCGATGCCTACCGCCAGCGCCAGTTCGCGGCTGTAGGCCTGCATCTGGTTCAGGTGCTCCGAGCGCAGGAACAGCCCGTCGGCCGGGTTGAGCCGCCGGATGCCGCCGGTCGCGGTGGTTGCCGCGGCCACCGAGTCCGGACCGCCGCTCGCCGCCCCGGGCTGCCCGGCCGCCGGCTTGCTGCCTGCGATGGAGGTGGTCATCAGCTTTCCCCGTTCTCGGTCGGGCGATTGGCGAAGGTCAGCAGCACGTCATGGCCGTCGTCGGCAGTGCCCGGTGGGCCGCCCCAGACGCCGGCCAGCGGCACCAGCGGCTCGGCGCCGTACACCGGCATGGTCCCGGTCCCCTTCACCCGGAGCCGGAGCAGCGCGTTGGTCGGCCGGTCCACCATCGACACCACGATGGCCGGCAGCTCGGGGTCGTAGCCGACCCCGGACAGGTCCTCCTCGACCCAGCCGCGCGCCGACAGCGAGGTCACCGTGATGGCGTGCCGCAGCGAGCCCGGCACCAGCGGCGCGGACACCGGGATGACCAGGGTCAGCCCGTCCTCCGACCACGCCACCCCGTCGGCGAACACCCGCGGGCCGCCGGCGTCGTCGGCCGAGCCGGCCTCGTCCCGGACCAGGCCCGGCGCCAGCCCGCAGCACAGCTCGGTGAGGGTGGCGGTGGGCAACAGCGTGCTGCGGCAACCGAGGTCGATCCGCACGTCGGTGATGGTGGTGCAGCCGTCGGCGTCGCGCAGGTCCAGCTCCAGGCAGGCCAGCACCACCGCGGCGTCCTGCTCCAGCACCGGGAACAGGGTCGGGTCGCTGGTGCCGGGCTCTACCGCCGGGCCGAGCTCGGCACCGTCCCAGGCGGCCAGCCGGCGCAGCTCGCGGGCCAGCAGCCGCGGCCGGTCCGCCGGCGCGGCCGCGGCCACCAGCTCCCGCGCCGCCAGCGCCTGCCGGCCGGCCCGGTCGGAGCAGTCGCAGCCGCTGGCACCCTGGCACCCCTCCTCGTGCGCCAGCTCGTCCAGGCCGAGCAGCACCCGCACCCGGTGGTAGGGACGCCGCCGCTTGCGGCACCGGCCCGGCCGCAGCTCGATCCGGGCGGTCTCGGTGACCCGCGACTCGTAGTCGTGCGAGCGGTTCACGTCGCACGGGTCGGCCAGCGCTGGCACCGGGTTGCTCAGGCAGCAGTCGAACTCGGCCACCAGGCAGGCGTGCACGGTGCGGCTGCCGCAGCCGTCCTGGTCCGGCGGGTCGTCGCAGGTCTTGAGCCAGTCCTGCAGGTTCAGGCAGGACGAGGCCTGCAGCTCGACCTCGCGGCCCAGGCCGTCCACCCCCAGGCCCGGCGAGACCCGCAGCTGCAGCGGGCCGCCGGCGGCCGCCTCGGTGCCCACCCGATAGCCCCACACCACGCCGCTGCCGTGCAACCACGACGAGTGCAGCATCTGCTTGCCGCGCGGATTGCCCATCAGAACCCGGAAATCGTCCTCGCCCAGCAGCATGCCGTAGGAGACCCGCAGCGCCTGGAACGGCGTCACCGGCAGGTCCGTGCAGTTGCCGCACGAGCACGCGCACTCAGCTGTCATCTCGTCTCCTCGGAGGTTCACCCGGGCACGGCAGGGCCGCCTTCAGGTACTCGCGCCGCACCGCGGCGACGAGGTGGGACTGGGAGATCTGCTCACCGGCGGCCGCGGCGAAGAAGGCCGCCGCGATCGAGGCATTGCGGATCCAGCCGCCGGCGATCGGGTACAGCCGGGCCAGCACGGCCAGCTCCACGTCGGGGCCGACCCGGTCCGGCGGTAGGTGCAGCTGCCACAGCTCGTGCCGGCGCGGCTCGTCGGGCAGCGGGAAGTCGATCACGAAGTCCATCCGGCGCACGAAGGCCGGGTCGATGTTGTGCCGCAGGTTGGTGGCCAGCACCGCCAGGCCGTCGAAATGGTCCAGCCGTTGCAGCAGGTAGGCGGTCTCTAAGTTGGCGTAGCGGTCGTGGGCGTCGGAGATCTCGGTGCGGGTTCCGAACAGCGAGTCGGCCTCGTCCAGCATCAGCACCGCCTGGGTGCGCTCGGCCACGTCGAAGGCGGCGGCCAGGTTCTTCTCGGTCTCGCCGATCCACTTGGACACGATCTGGGAGACGTCCACCCGCAGCAGGTCGGTGCCCGCCGCGGTCGCCACCGCCTCGGCGGCCAGCGACTTGCCGGTGCCGGGCAGGCCGGTCAGCAGCAGCCGGACGCCGCGGCTGGCCCGGGCGTGCTCGCGCACCCGCCAGTCGTCGAGCACCAGCGCCTGGTGCTCGAGCCGGGCCACCGCGTCGCGCAGCTGGAAGCCGGCGCCGTCGGCCAGCACCAGCCGCGACCACGGCACCGACGGCGTCACCACCTCGATGCCCGGCGGCAGGCTGGCCACCGCCCGGGCCCGGATCAGGCCGGCGATCGAGACCGGGTCGGCCGGCGTCCGGCCGGCTACCGCGTCGAGCGCGACGGGTTCGATCAGCGCCGGATCCAGCGGGTGCCGGCTGGCCAGGACGGCCGCGTCCGCCTCGGACAGCTCCGGCAGCGCGGCCAGCCATGCCAGCCGCCGGTCCGCCGGGCAGAGCTGGCCGACCGGCACCGACAGCACCGGACGGTCGGGCGGAAACCGCAGCGCGGCACCGGCCGGAGCGACCACCAGCAGCGGGCCGGGCAGCTCGGCGGTGGCCAGCTCCACCGCACCGGCACCGTCGGCCGGCCGGGTCACCAGCACCGGGGCGGCGTCGCGGACGCCTGCGTGCGCGCCGAGCAGCTGGATCGCCGCCGGGTCGTCCGGGCGCAGCCTCGCTGCCACCAGCCGGGCACCGGCCGCTCCGGCCAGTGCGGCGCAGCGTCCCAGGGCCACCAGCTCGTCGGCGCCGCGCACCAGCAGGGTGACCCGGGTGCTGTCGCGCAGCGCGCGCACCGCCCGGCCCACCGCGGGCTCGGCCAGCCAGCCGACCAACCCGGCCGGCGCCGGACGGGCCGGCACCCGGTCCAGGCCGGCCGGGAAGGCGTCCAGCCCGTGCAGCGCCTCCCACAGTCCGTCGGCGAGCAGGATCGAGCGCTCGAACAGTGCCTCGCTGCCGTCCAGCCGCAGCAACCCGCACCGCACCGCCCGGCCCTCGGTCAGCAGCCGGCGCAGCTCCACCCGCGGGTGACCGCGGCGGTCCAGCACCAGCGCGGCCAGCCCGACCGAGGGATAGGCCAGCCCCTGCGGGTGCATCGAGCGCAGCGTGCCGGACAAACCCTCGTGCTCCTGGGCCAGCCCGGCCAGCAGGATCAGGTCGCGCTCGGCGTCGAGCAGCCGGTACCGCTCGGCCAGCAGGTCCAGCGGCAGGCCGGCCGCCGGCAGCGCCGGCTCAGCCGAGGCCGCCCAGTCCCGCAGGAACGCCGCCGCCGCCACCGACGCCGGATCCCCGCCGGTGGACTGCTCGATGACCTCGGCGACGCTCACCGCGAGCCCGGCCGTGGCAGCGGTGAGCCGGCGCGAGACCGCACCCGGCTCGGCACCCAGCAGCAGCATCCGGTTCTCACTCATAGACGAAGGTCACCACCGCGGTCAGCCAGCGCAGCCAGCCCGGATCGACGTCCAGCCCGGCTCGCCGGACGTCCAGCCGAACCCCGTCCAGCGAAAGATGGATCTCGATCCAGCCCGGCTCGGCGGCGACCACCCCGGGACGGGCCGCCAGATCCTGGGCGACCGCGGCGAGGTCCGGTGCCGGCTCGCCGCCCAGCCGGGTTGCGGTGACGGCGGCCCACCGCTCGGCGTGCCCGGCCAGCCGGTCGGCCTCGGCCGGCGTCGGTGGGTCCAGCGGCAGCGGGGCCGGCACCAGGCCGGCCAGTGCGAACAGCGCCGGATCGGCCGGGTCGATGGCCGGCACCAGCAGCTGGCCGAGCTGGTACACCGTCCAGGACAGCGGCCGGCCGGCCAGCACCTCGTCGGCCAGCAGCGCGCCGGGCAGCTCTGCCTGGTCGGCAGTGGTGAGGAAGAACGGCAGGCCGGCCCAGTCCGTCGGCCAGCCGTTCTCGGCCGGGAACCGCTCCGGTTCCGGGCCGGCGGGCGCATCGGCCGGGCGGCCGGCGCCATCGGTACGCGTGTCCGGCGTTGAAGTCTTGTCTGATGTCTGATCAGATATTCCGTCACCGGTTACCGGCCGGCCGGACGGGTCGGCAGCATCCGCCCGCCGGCGCTCCGGCTGCCCGGTCAGCTTTCCGGGATCCGGAGCGGAGGATTCCGGACCACCGGCCGCCGGTGCACCGGGGAGCGGACGCGCGGCCGGCATGCCCTGGTAGCCGGCGGCCAGTCGCGCCAGCACCAGCCGGGCCGTCGGCCGGACGAACAGCGCCGGGTCGACCTCGGCGGCGGTCAAGGCGGCCCACGCCCACGCGGTGACCTGGTCCGGCCGCAGCCGGCTCCGGGTGGCGGCCTGGCCCAGCACCGAGCGCCGGACGACGGCATCGGCCAGCCGGCGGGCGCTCGAAGCCGACGCCGGCGGCGGGCCGGACTCGCCGGCCGGGCCGGTCGCCGACGGAGTTGTCGGCAGCGTCCCGCGTTCCGGCAGCGGGCCGGTGGACCAGGGGCGGTCCGGCGGAATGGCCAGCGCCGGGTCGCCGCCGACGCCGGCGATCACCTGCCGGGCCAGCTCGTTCCAGCCGGCCGGCCCGAGCAGCCGGTGCAGCGCGGCCACCCCGGCCGTCCGGGCGGCGGTGACCAGCGCCGGCACGGCCTCGGCCGGCCGTCGGCGCAGCACCGCTAGCAGGGCGGCCACCGGCATGCCGGCCGGATCCGGGTCACCGGGCTGCAGCAGGCCCAGCTGGCGCCAGGCCCACAGCCGCTCGATGGCGCCGGTCGCCAGGCCCGCGAGCAGGTCGGCAAGTGCGGCCGCCGGCCGGCGGTAGTGCACCACGCCGGCGTCCGGCCCGTGCTCGAGCGCTTCGCGGAGGGCGGCGACCAGCGCCAGCGCCCAGGCCGTCTCGACCGTCGCGTCGGCCTGCCGGTCGGCCAACGACAGCGGCACGTCCAGGCGCCGGATGCACCACTCGCCGGGCGGCAGGTCCAGGCCCGCCAGCACCGGTTCCAGCCGGCGTTCGGTGACGCCGGTCAGCAACCGGCGGACCCGGGCCTCGTCCTGGGCGGTGGTGGTCGCCGACAGCCGCGCGATGTGCAGATCGGTCATCCGACCCTCACCTGCCCGATCGCGGACGAGCCGTTGCCCAGCCGGCTGCCGACCGCGGGCAGCCCGACCACGCCGTCCCCGCCGATCAGCACCTGGCCGACGATGGCCGGCGCCCAGCCGCGGCCGGGGCCCACGTAGGAGGTCAGGTCCAGCCGCAACCGCTCGCCGACGCGCATGCCGGCGCCGAGCTCGCAGATCTCGACCAGGGTGTGCGCCGGCTTGTGCGCGTCCAGGACGGCCCGCACCACGCTGCGCTGCTCACCGGTCAGCTCGCCGCGCAGCAGCAGCGTGAACCGGTGCGCCGAGGCGGTGTAGCCGGTCTGGCCGGGCCGCGCGCCGCCGACCGCGAACCGGCCGAGGCTGCCGGTCTGTGCCGACGTACCACCCACCGCCGGCGGCTGGATCGCGCCCGGCCGGGTGCCCAGCACCGCGCCGGCCAGCCCGCGCAGCTGCCAGGCCTCGACCAGTTGCGGCGGGTAGCCCAGGTAGATCTCGAGGATGCGCAGCAGCGCCGCCTTGGTGCCGCGCCGCCGGTACAGCGGGTAGACCTCGGCGACCAGGGTGCGCCGGGCGGGTTCCGGCCAGCGCTGGTCCAGCGTCAGCGCGGCGAAGCCGGCCAGCCAGTCCAGCGCCGAGGACGGGGTCGCCCGCGGGTCGACCAGCACCGCCCTGCGCTCGGCCCACTCGTCCAGCTCGTGCAGCATCCCCTCGGCCGGCGCGAGCATCCGCTGCAGGAAGTCGGCGTCGCCGTCGTCGCGCGACCAGCTGCGCGGCAACGCGGTCAGCAGGTCGTGGCCGGGCCGTTCGACGCGCAGCGCGCGGACCCGCGGGCTGACCCGCTCGGTGCCGCGCAACAGCAGTTGCACCCACAGGTAGCGGCCGGGCGCGGCCAGCACCGGGGTCTCGTACGTGGCGAAGCCAGCGGCGTCGGTGGCCGGCAGCCAGGGCCGCTCGGTGCCGCTCGGCCGGCGGTACAGCGGGCAGGCGCCGGCCCCGTCGGCCGGCAGCAGGTGCTGGGGCACCAGCGGCGGGGTGGCCTGCGGGTCGGGCACCGCCCGGGCCCCGCGGGCCGGCGGCGAGGCCGGCACCGGATCCGGATTCAGGTCGTCGTCGGTGCTGACGAACCGCGCCCGGACCTCGGTGCCGGCCGGCAGGCAGGCCTCCAGGAAGAGCCTGCCCCACCGGGTCCGGTAGCCGCCGCTGTCCAGCCGGTAGCTGATCACCGAACCCTCGGTCAGGTGCACCGCGGCCGAGCCGGACGTCCAGCCGTAGCCGGCCGCGGTGGTGAACGCGATCCGGCCGTCCGGCGCGTAGCAGACCGAGCCACCGTCGTAGCCCAGGGCCTCGACCGGCTCCAGCTCGGTCAGTGCGTCCCCGGCCAGCTGGAAGCGGCGCAGCGGGGCTCCCGGTAGGCCGCCCAGCACCAGCTCGCCGGCCGGACCGCAGTCTGAGTCGGTGGCGCCGTCCACCTCGGCCAGCACGGTGCCGTCCGGCCGGGCCAGCACGCCGCGGCCGTCGGCGGCCCGCCACAGGACCAGCGGGCCGGGCGCGATCCGGCGCGCCACCAGGCCGCCCGGGTAGCAGGGCCGGACCAGCGCCGGGCCGGGCAGCGGGCCGCGGCGGCCGTCGATCAGCAGCAGCGCCGGCTCGCTGGTGAGCACGATCGCCCGGCCGCAGTCCGGCGCGACGTCGATCGGTCGGCCGCGGCCGACCGCGATCCGGCGCAGCAGCCGCTGGCCCCACAGGTCGATGACGTGCACCAGGCCGGTGCCGGCCTCGGCCAGGTACAGCCGCTGCCGGCGATCCACCGCCAGGCCCGCCGGGAACCGCAACGGTCCTCCGCAGGCCGGCTCCGGCCGGCTGTGCTCCCCGGCCGCGCGCTGGCTGACGTCCACCCGGCCGGTCTCCGGCCGGCTGCGGTAGGCCCGGCACCACCGGTCGAAGGCCAGCCCGCTGTGCGCCGGCAGCTCGGCACAGCCGCTTGCCGCCCCGGCGGCCGGCACCGGGTCCAGCCAGCTCAGCTCCACCCCGCCGTCGGGCAGCAGCGCGGTCCGGTCGTGCACGCAGCGCGCCCACTGGTCCGGCTGGACGAGCAGGCTCAGCCCCCGGGCGGCCATTAGCACACCTCCGGCGGCAGCGGCACCAGCACGCCCGGCGGCTCGGCCGGCCGGTAGGCCGCACCCGGCGGCAGCGGGTCGCCGGACACCACGGCCAGCTCCACCAGCTGCGGCACCTCCCACCTGGCCAGCTCCAGCTGGCCGACCTCGGAGTAACCGGTGCCGTCGGGCACCGCCAGGGTCAGGCCGGTGGCGTACTCGACGCCCTCGACCTGCACCACCACGGCCTCCAGCTCGGCGCGGCGCACGGTGCGGCCGAGCGGCCAGCCGCCGGCGTCCGGGCCGAACGGCGGCAGCGGCGCCAGGTACTGCCGCAGGATCAGCTCGACCCAGCGGCGTACCGCGTCCACCTGGTAGCCGGCCCGGACCGCGAGCCCCACCGAGACCACCACCGGACGGTAGGTGGGAGGGAGCACGTACAGCTCGGTGGTGACCAGCCGGCGCAGGTCGAGATAGTTGGCCACCCGGCGCAGCAGCCCGAGGTCGGGCATCGGGGCGTCCGGGGTACGCAGGTCCTCGGTGGGAAAGACCACCACGCTGACCACGCCGGCCGCGTCCACGGTGGGGGTGTCGGGGTGGAACAGCGGCAGCGGCTCGGCCCGGGCCACCCCGGTCACCTGCAGCGCCAGGTCACGGAAGTCCTCGGCGACCACGGCCCGGTCCCGCCGGTGCACCTCGGCCGGAATGGCCTCCAGCGCCTCGTCGATGCCGGCCGCGTCGGCGCCGCCGGTGGCCGGCAGCGGGTTGCCGATCCGGGCACCGGCCACCCCACTGAGCGCGTTGGCGGCACCCGCGGCCACGTTGCCGGCCAGCCCGCCGCCGTAGCGGTAGCTCAGCGTGCGAATCCGTTCACCCAGTTGCGGCAACCGGATTCCGGCGAACTCGACGGCACCGGCCTGGTAGTCCACCGTGTAGTGCCGGTCGTCCGGGCCGCTGGCGACGAAGCTGTCCACCTCCTGCCAGTTCCGCCAGCCGTCCGGCTCCTCGACCTGCAGCACGGTGCTGCCCGGCAGCACCGGGTGCTGGGTGAGCGGATAGCGCTGGCCGGCGTCGCCGCTGCCGGTGCCGAGCAGCTCCGGGGTCGCGGTGCGGGCCTGCTCGGCGCGGGTGGCGTTCAGGCCGACCCAGCGCACCCGGTGGATGCCGTCGTTGATGTGGGTGGTCTCCGGCCGGCTCACCCGCAACCAGGCCAGCACCCTCCCGGCCAGCTTCTCATCCACCAGCGGCGGCGGGTTGTCCTTGTCGCCGGAGGTGCGCGCGACCGGGTCGATCGGCGGCAGCCGGCCGGGCAGCAGCAGTTCCACCACGCCGGTGGTGGTCAGGCCCCGGCTGCTGTCATCGCCCACGTTCAGCACGGTGAAGCCGTTGCCCGGGCCGGCCCACAGCTGCCACAGCATGGCCGGCGGGTCGGTGTTCAGCCCGGTCGAGGCGAACTCCGCGCTGGCCCCGGTGCCGGCGATCGCCTGCAACGCGAAGGGCAACGGCACCTGCTCGTCGAAGGCGACCCCGACGAACAGGCTGCGGTTGGCCAGCTGGCGCACGTCGGTGCCGGCCTTGCCGAGCACCGCGATCCACAACGAGTGGTCCAGCGTCTGGCCGACGTCGAGAACGAGCGCGTCCGGGCCGGTCGGGTCGTCGGGCAGCTGGCTGGTGACGTAGAAGTCGGCCGCCGCCGAAGGTGTCAGGCCGACCCGGGCCCGGGCGTCGTCGCGGCGGTCGGACTCCTGCCGGCTGCCGTCGCCGGGCGGGGCCGGCAGCTTGCCAACCGCGACGCATTCCAGCGGCCAGACATAGGTTTCGGCGATCGTCTCGAACGACACCGAGCCCGCCCGGACCTCGACCCCCTTGCCGATCTGCACGCCGGCCGGCAGCTCGGTGCTGGCCGCCAGCAGCACGGCGGCCGGCCGGGCCGGGCGGGGTTGCACGCCCAGCAGCCGCAGGAACTCGATCTTGGTGGTGTCCGGGATCTGGTTGAACCGGTACAGCAGCGACTCGCCGAGATAGGCGAACAGCTCGAGCAGCGCGATGCCCGGATCGGAGGCGTTGTGGTCGGTCCATTCCTTTGTGTAGACCGGAATCCGGCGCAGCAGTTCCTCCCGCAGCTGGGCGTAGCTGCGGTCGTCCAGGATCGGGCTGATCAGCGCCATCCGACTGCTACTTCAGGTAGAACGGGTAGACGATGTTGTCCGGCCGCAGATCCGACAGCCGGACGTAGGAGATCTCTATCCACACCAGGGAAGGGTCCTCGCGCGCCGTCACCGCAACGTCGGTCAACCGGATCCGGGGCTCCCAGCGGGCCAGCGCGTCCTCGATGTCGTGCTGCATCGCCGAGCGGGTGGTGAGGGTGTTCGGCTCCATCAGGTAGCGCTGCAGGCCACAACCGAACTCCGGCAGCATGATCCGCTCCCCCGGCTCGGTGTCCAGGATCTGCTCGATGGACTGCCGGACGAGCTCCATGCCGGTGCTGGGCAGCAGCCGGCCGGTGACCGGATCCGGCCGGATCGGAAAGCGCACTCCCCTGCCCAGCCACTGGTCGGCAACCGATCCGGTCATCAGAGAACCGGCTCTTCGCGCGAGCGCTCATCGCTGGCATTCGCTCCGCTCCTCGCTCGCTGACGCTCGCTGCGGTGCTCACTCATGTAGGCGATCCTCGGACCGTCCCGTCACCGAGCCGTCGCCGTCCCGTTCGTGCCTTTCTCGAGACGCAGCGGTGACGGCCGGCCCGCAGCATTGCGGAATGACGCCAGCCTCGGTGCGCGGCTAGATGGGCTGCCAGCCCAGCGCCGGCCGGCGGCCTCCGGTTGCTTCCGGCAACGCCGAGCAGCAGGCCGACCGGCTGGCCGGCAGCTGCCCGCACGGGCCGGCACCGTCCGCACCGGGACCGCTGACCCGCCTGGTCAGCCGGGCCGCACTGCCGCCGGCCGCGGGCCGGCCGCTGCCGGACGACGTCCGCGGCGACTTCGAACGGCGCACCGGTGCGGACCTCGGCGGTATCCGGGTGCACCAGCAGCCAGCGGCCCTGATCGCCCAGCGTGGCTCCGACCGCGCGTTCAGCGTCGGCTCGGACATCGTGCTCGGCGGTCCCGCCTCCGGCCGCGGCAGCCGGACGCTGGCGCACGAGATCGCGCACGTGGTGCAGCACGGCGGCGGCGGGCGCGGCCTGAGTGACCTGTCCGGATCGGGCCAGCTGGTGCAGGGCGACGGCGGGCTGACCGACCAGGACGCCCAGCTGATCCGGGACTGGTTGGCCAGCGGCGGCAGTGCCGGGGGCGCGCCGTCCTTCCCGGCAGGCGGCCCGGGGAACCGTCTGACGCCGCTCGGCGGCGGGTCTCCGTTCGGCTTTCCGGCGCCGGGCCAGAACACGCTGAACCCCCGGCAGAGCGGCTCGTCGACGCACATCACCATCTGCAACGCCAACTGCCACCAGACCCCGGACGAGCAGCGCCAGGAGGCCGCCCGCCGGGCCGAGGAGGCGCGCCAGGCCGCACTGCGGCAGGCCTGGCCCGGCGCGGTCAGCAGCCAGAGCGCCGCCGAGCTGGGCAAGCAGGGCGCCAGCATCCAGGACGACATCGACGCCTCGCGGCAGGCCGAGGGGCAGCTGCGGGTGCGGATGTTCGACGCGGCCCTCGGCGCCGGCCGGACCGGGGCGGCGAGCAGCCCGGGACAGCTGGACGACCGGGTCAGGGATGCCTGGATCGCCGCCGAGCAGGCGGCGGTGATGGTCGACGCGGTGTTCCGGGCCAGCGGAACCAACCCGGTGCCGGCGGTGGTCACCGATCCGCTGCGTCCCTGGTTCGTGGCCTTCTACGCCTCGGTCAGCCGGATGTTCCGCCGGCTCGACACCGAGGATCGGGCGCTCGCCAACGCGATGCGCCGCTCGCCGTTCGGGCAATCCGCACCCAACCGCCCGACCGGTCCGGCCTGCCCGGGCGGCTGCCACACCCCGAGCAATCCGTCGCCGGGCGGCTTCGGCAACTTTCCGGAGCCGACGCTGGTCGGCACCCCGGCACTGCCGCCGGTGTTGCTGGACACCTCGCCGGGACCACGGGAAACCCGCCTGCAGCAGGCGGCGACCACGGTGCAGGAAGCCAACTCCCAGACCACCTGGCGGACCGCCACCGACCACTTCCGGTGGGCGACCGGGCAGCTGGACGAGGTGCTGCGCCAGCGGGTGCAGGCCATCGGCGGGTACGACGACCTGCTGAAGAACTTCAGCTACGCGCAGGAGATCGGCCAGCGCCAGCAGCAGTTCCTGCAGACCAACCCGACCGCGCTGAAGGTGCCGGCGGTGTTCTTCCCGAAGAACGACATCCGCGAGGAGTACGACGACAAGGGCGCGCGGCGGCCGGTGGCCAAGGCGATCCCGTGGAACCTCTACCTGACCCGCACCCCGGTGCTCAACAGCAACCAGGTGCCGGTCGGTTTCGAGTGGGCACTGCACGACCTCACCGCGACCAAGGGCGGCGACCGCACCATCCGGACCCGCTACCAGTTCGACGCGATAGGAGCGCTGGCCCAGGAGCGGTACGGCAACCCGGACGTGCTCAACATCGATCCGCCGCGCTCGATGTTCGAAGACCTCAACCACCGGGACTTCTTCCCCGAGGGCCAGCTGCACTGGACCTGGCCGATCTCGAAGAAACCGGACTCGATCGAAACCACCGCGCCCAAGCCGTTCTGGGAGTGGGTCGCGCTGGTCGGGATCGCGATCTCCGTGCTCGGCTCGCTGATCTTCGCCCCGTTCAGCACGCCGGCGCTGATCGCGTTCGCGGCCGGCACCGGGATCACCCTCGGCGCCCGGTACATGCGACTGGAGGAGATGAAGGAACACGGCGTCTGGACCCAGGCCGACTCCAACCGGTTCTACTGGGAGATCGCCCAGGACCTGCTGGCCGCGGTCACGCTGGGCGTCGGCCGGTTCGCGATCGTGGCCGCCGAGGCGGGCAACCTGGCCCGGGCGGCCTCGGCGGCGCGGGTGTGGTTCACGCTGCGCCGAGTGGAGCTCGGCGTGCACGTGGTCAATATCGGCATCACCACCGTCGACCTGGTCACCAAGTTCCGCGAGATCCGCGACTCCAAGACCATGAGCCAGCAGCAGAAGGACGACGCGATGCGGCAGCTCGCCACCCAGGCCGTGATCAGCGGCGTGCTGAGCCTGGTGCCGTTCCGCGGCAGCGGGGACCTGCTGACCGGCCGGCCGCTGCTGCACCTCACCCCGGACGCGGCCCGTCCCGGCCGGTTCGTGGCGAGCCTGTCGACGATCGGCGGCCGGGACGTGCTCGCCGAGACCAGGGGCCTGTCCAGCGCCCAGCTGCGGCAGCGGCCGCAGACCCTGGAGGAGGAGTTCCAGCTCAGCCAGCGGCTGACCCGGCGGAACATCAACGACGAGACCTACGACCAGGAGGTGCTGCTGGCCAACGGGCACGCCTGGCGCCGGCAGCGCGGCACCGGTCGCTGGTGCCGTTTCTCCAACGACCCGCTGTGCTTCATCTTCGGCGAGGGCGGCGGCCACCACATCGAGGTCTTTCCGGCCGAACGCAAGGCGCGGCAGGGCTTCTGGAGCGGCACGCCGGGCAACTCGGAGTTCACCCCGAACAGCGCCGACGTGCTGCGGCGCACCGGCGGCGCCCCGATCGTCTACATCGACGGCTACCCCGACCTGTCGCCGTTCGCGGTCGGCGTCGCGCTGATCCCGCGCAACATCCTGGCCCAGCGCAACCGCGACCTGCACAACGACTACGCCGACGCCGCGCTCGCCCGGCAACGCGGCTGGCTGGTCAACGGCCAACCGGACGCTGCCCGGGTCGCCGCGCTGCGTGCCGACCCGACCAATCCGCTGACCTGGCACCACGTCGAGTTCGACAACATCATGTTCCTGGTGCCACGCTCCATCCACCAGGCCGCCCAGCACGCCGGCGGTTACGCCCGCCAGTAACCAACGGGTTCGGAACACGCCTCGAACCTCGCGCGACTCCCTTCAGAGTGTGGTGTTGGTCGAGTTATCCATGCCATCCGTCGATAAGTTTGTGGCTCTCGGAAAGTTAATGGTCTTTAGAAGACCTGCGCTTGACATGTACCACATGCAGGAGCTGGGGACTGGTTCTAACTGCCTGTGGCGGCCGCGCTGCCGGACTGACAATATGGAGCCCGACAGGACAAGGCTAGTGGCCAATTCCGAGAGGCATTAATGCGAAGCCGCCTTCGATCCGCTGACCCCAGTGACGCAGCCGCGTGGCTGATTGCTCAAACGGTGATGACCGCCGGTGGCGCTGCTGCCGGCCTTACGGTTGGCCTCTCCATATCAGGCTCGCCTGGCGCTGTGGCTGGCCTTCTTGCGGGCGCGGTATTCGGCTTCGCCCTCACGATTCTACCGCCTGTACGCGATTGGGCCCGCCGTCTCGCAGTAGTACGACGCGCCACCGAACGAGCTGTTTCCCCAGCTCCTCGCCGGGGAAGCGAAGGATCTCTGGAGTCGTTCCGAGTACATCGCGCCGACCCTACTCGTAACGTAGCTACTTTTGCCCATCGGGACCTATTCAAAGTGCTGGAAGAACAATTGCAAGAAAAGGTTCCTTTACTTGTCGTGGGCCAGTCGATGGCGGGAAAGACACGGCTTGTTCTCGAAGTTCTTCGGAAGCTATACGGCAGAAGTCAATGGGTGTTCCCCAAGGACGACGACGAGCTTGAAAAAATGAATGCAGATGCAATACGCGTGGTTGACGAGGCGGTGGTTTTCCTTGATGATGCTGACCGGTTCCTCGGCCGAGGCCTATCTCTGTCTTTGATTGATGACTGGCTCGCCAGAGGTTGCACAGTGGTAGCAACAATGATGCAATCTCAATACGATCAGGTTGCCTCAGATGCGACGGCAAAGTTGCCGGGTTGGGATGTTCTGAATAGATTTACGGTGGAACATCTCGCAGCGTTGCCGACCGAAACCGAATTGGCCGAAATGGCTAATAGCCCATATGCGGATCTCGCCCAACAAGCCAAGACCCTCGGATTGCCTGCCCTACTGGGTGGCGCACCGGTGGCAATGCAAAAATTTCATGCCGGGGCCGAGAGTCGCTCACGCGGATGGGCATTGGTACGAGCTGCTACGGATTGGCGACGTGCCGGGCTAGGGGAAGGCACAAAAGATCAGTTCGAGCAACTAGTCGCTGCTTACCCTGACCCGCCATTTGGAGTAGAGCCTTGGGAAGTAGCGTGGGATTGGGCAACTCATCCGATCAATCATTCCATCAGTCTGATCACACCCCAACCCAATGGTGGAATGCTCGCTCACGACGTTCTTGCCGACCGCGCCGACTGGCCTCTCCAATCCAGTGTGCTTGAGGCCATGAGCCATATGCAACTTACGGCGGCTCAACAGATTAGGCTCGCACGGACCATTTTTTTCGTGAGTGGGCTGGCCGGTGAAGCAACCATGGAGCGATTGCTGGATTCGGCTGCTAGCAACTCGGAATTGAATATCCGTGCCGAAGCACTCTATGTCCACGCCAGCATGTTAATGGCTTTCAGCAGAAAATCCGCGTACGAACGCGCCGAAGCTATGCTAAATGAGGTCTATGAAACTATGCCCAATCAAGCAGCCGCACCCTTAGCTGCATTAATTGAGCATAAGGATCCAGACCGTGCTGAGATTATGTTTCAGCAAGCTATTGAAGCGGACCCTGCGCAAGCTACATACGTAATGGCCTATGCATCCTTTCTGACTGGGATTCGCAAGGATCCGGACCGAGCAGAGGCTATGTACGAGCGGGCGTTAGCCGCCGACCCCACTCACGCCGATTCCCTCAGCAGTTACGCCTGGTTCTTGTACGACGTGCGGAAGAACCCGGACCGCGCCGAGGCCATGTACGAACGCGCCATCACCGCCGACCCGGACAACGCCGACGCCCTCGGCGACTACGCGCTATTTCTTAGCCGAGCATACCCACAGAACCCAGAGCGTGCCGAGGCCATGTACGAACGCGCCATCACCGCCGACCCCACCCACGTAAACACCCTGCGCACCTACGGTTGGTTCCTGCACGCCGTGCGGAAGGACCCGGACCGCGCCGAGGCCATGTACGAACGCGCCATCACTAACGACCCAGCCAACGCCGACACCCTCCGCAATTACGCAGTGTTTCTCAGGCAGACGAACTCGCAGGACGCGGACCGCATTGAGGCCGTGTATGAGCGCGCCATCACCGCCGACCCAACCAACGCCGACGCCCTGCGCAGCTACGCGCTGTTCTTGTACGACGGGCGGAAGGACCCGGACCGCGCCGAAGCCATGTACGAACGCGCCATCACCGCCGACCCCACCCACGCTAACAATCTCAGCAACTACGCAGTGTTCCTCAGCCACACCCGCCCGCAAGATCCCGACCGCGCCGAGGCCATGTACGAACGCGCCATCACCGCCGACCCCACCCACGTAAACGCCCTACGCAACTACACCTGGTTCCTAGAAAACGTGCGGAAGAACCCCGACCGCACCGAGGCCATGTACGAACGCGCCATCACCGCCGACCCCACCCACGCCACTACCCTGCGCAACTACACCTGGTTCCTAGAAAACGTGCGGAAGGACCCGGACCGCACCGAGGCCATGTACGACCGCGCCATCGCCGCCGACCCCACCCACGCTGACACCCTTGGCGACTACGCGCTATTCCTCAGCCAAATACACCCCCAGAACCCGGACCGCGCCGAAGCCATGTACGAACGCGCCATCACCGCCGACCCCACCCACGCAAACAATCTCAGCAACTACGCAGTGTTCCTCAGCCACACCCGCCCGCAAGATCCCGACCGCGCCGAGGCCATGTA
>NZ_DATINC010000066.1:0-31149 GCF_035474675.1 Jatrophihabitans sp.
GACATCGAGTTCGCCTACCTGGACTCCAAGGACGTGGTGCGCCACCAGCTGGTCGGCCACATCGTCGAGGCGTACTCCAGATACGACGACTCGGTCTGAGCGAGCATCGAGTGAGCGCTGGCGGACGCCCGTGAGCATCGAGATCAACAACGAGTCCGGCGTCGCCGTCGACGAGCGTGCCATCGGCTCGGTCGCGCGGCACGTGCTGGACTCGCTCGGCATCAACCCGCTGGCGGAGCTGTCCATCCTGCTGGTCGACGAGGCCGCGATGTCGACGCTGCACAAGCAGTGGCTCGACCTGGACGGCCCGACCGACGTGATGGCCTTTCCGATGGACACCCTCGACGACAAGCCGGGCATCGGCACCGACCCCGGCCCGTCGCTGCTGGGTGATGTGATCCTGTGCCCGTCGGTGGCCGCCCTGCAGGCCACCGCGGCCGGGCACAGCACCGACGCCGAGCTGTTCCTGCTGACCACCCACGGGGTGCTGCACCTGCTGGGCTACGACCACGGCGAGCCCGAGGACGAGCGGGAGATGTTCGAGCTGCAGGCCCGGCTGGTGACCGGCTGGGCCCGGGACAGCGGCCGCGGGCCGGTCCGCACCCCGCTGCCGGGCACCGCCGGCGAGAAGCGCGGCTGACATGGGCGACAGCGACAGACGCTCGCGGAACGAGCTGCCGTGACCGGCATCTACCTGGTGCTGCTGATCCTGGCGCTGCTGCTGGTGCCGGCGGCCGGGGCGCTGGCCGCGGTGGATGCCGCGCTGGCGCGGGTGTCGGTGGCCCGGGTCGAGGAGGAGTACGTCCGGACCGGCCGGCGCGGCGCGGCCTCGCTGGCCAGGGTGCTCGCCGACCGGGCCCGGCACACCAACCTGATCCTGCTGCTGCGGGTCGCCGCCGAGCTCACCGCCACCGTCTTCGCCACCGTGGTGGCCACCGGGGAGTGGGGGACCACTTGGCCGGTGGTGCTGCTGACCGTCGCGGTGATGGTGGTGATCTCCTACGTCCTGATCGGCGTCGGCCCGCGCACCCTGGGCCGCCAGCACGCCTATCCGGTGGCCCTGGTGGGTGCCGGCCCGGTGCTGGTGCTGGGCCGGTTCTTCGGCCCGCTGGCCTCGCTGCTGATCCTGCTGGGCAATGCGATCACCCCGGGCAAGGCGCTGCGCGACGGCCCGTTCTCCTCCGAGGTGGAGATCCGCGAGCTGGTGAACCTGGCCGAGTCGCGCGGGGTGGTCGAGCGCGGCGAGCGGGAGATGATCCAGTCGGTCTTCGACCTCGGCGACACCATCGCGCGCGAGGTGATGGTGCCGCGCACCGAGGTGGTGTGGATCGAGTCCACCAAGACGGTGCCGCAGGCGCTCACCCTGTCGCTGCGGTCGGGTTTCAGCCGGATCCCGGTGGTGGCCGACAACGTCGACGACGTGGTGGGGGTGGTGTACCTCAAGGACCTGGTCCGCCGCTCCCAGGACCAGGAACGGGCCCGCCAGACCAAGCTGGACGAGGTGATGCGGCCGCCGACGTTCGTTCCGGAGTCCAAGCCGGTGGACGAGCTGCTGCGCGAGATGCAGGCCCACTACACCCACCTGGCCATCGTCATCGACGAGTACGGCGGCACCGCCGGGCTGATCACCATCGAGGACATCCTGGAGGAGATCGTCGGCGAGATCCGCGACGAGTACGACATCGTGGAACGGCCACCGGTCGAGGAGCTGGCGGACGGCTCGGTGCGGATGACCGCGCGGCTGCCGGTGGAGGACCTCGGCGAGATGTTCGGGGTCGAGCTGCCCCGCGGCGACGACGTCGAGACCGTCGGCGGGCTGCTGGCGCAGCAGCTGGGCCGGGTGCCGATCGCTGGCTCGTCGGTGTCGGCCTACGGCCTGCAGCTCACCGCCGAGAGCGTGGGCGGGCGCCGCAACCGGATCGACACGGTGCTGGTCCGCAGGCTGGACGAGCCGGACGAGGGCGAGGACACCGATGCCTGACGCACCGCAGGACGGGCAGTCACCGGACGGGCCGTCGCCGGACGGGCTGTCGCCGGACGGGCTGTTGCAGGGTGAGGACGCCAAGCTGGTGACGCTGGCCCGGGCTACCCGGGCCCGGACCGGCGCGGCCCAGGGCGCCGCGGTACGCGACACCGACGGCCGGACCTATGCCGGGGCGAGTGTGGCGCTGCCGTCGCTGCGGCTGTCGGCGCTGCAGGTGGCGGTGGCGATGGCGGTCTCGTCCGGGGCGCCCGGCCTGGAGGCTGCCGTGGTGCTGTCGCCCGGTGCCGAGGCCGACCCGGACGGTGCCGCCGCGGTGGCCGACCTGACCCCGTCCGCGCCGGTGTATGCCGTCGACGAGGCCGGCCGGCTGTCCGACTGAGCTAGCCACCCAGCCGGGCTACCTTCGTCAGGCCGGGTTCACCACACCCAGGCCCGCACCCCGGCCAGCGTCCCGACGTAGACCGCGTTGGAGTAGATGGCGGGGGTGGCGAACCGGTTCACCGGCCCGGTGCTCATCGTCCACAGCGTCCGGCCGGTCGGCGGGTCGAGCACGTGCAGCACGCCCGCCGCGTAGTCCAGCACGAAGATCCGGCCACCGCCCACGGTCGGGGTGCCGTTGATGTTCGAGGCCGCGTGCCAGAGCACCGTCATGGTGCCGTTCGAGTTGATCCGGACCGCCCGCAGGCCGTCCACGCACGGCACGTACACCGTGGTGCCGACCACCGCGGTGCCGCCGAAGGACTTGCACAGGCTGGCCTGCGACACCTGGCCGCCGATGCCGCCCAGCTTGGCCTTGTTCAGCACGTACGCGGTGCCGCGCTTGCCGGCGATGAAGACGTAGTTGCCGACGATCGTCGGTCCCTGCGAGCCCAGGTCGAGGTCGGCGGCGTTGTCGTCACGCCAGGTGCTCGGCGAGAACGAGTCGGTGATCTTCTGGCCGGCCAGTTCCAGGATCGAGTCGGAGTAGTCGTAGCTGCCGGTACCGGCGGTGGCGCCGTTGCCGACTGCCACCAGCAGGCCGGCGCCGGGCTCCTCGACCGGCCCGGGCGGGGTCCAGATGCCGCCCTCCCGCGAGGTGGGCACCGTGAAGTTCCACAGCGCGGCGGTGGTGGGCGAGGCCAGGTCCAGCCCGACCACGCTGCCCCGGTAGCTGCTGCAGTCACCGGCCAGCCCGCCGTAGGGGATGTAGACCCGGCCGCTGGCCACCAGCAGGGCGCCGCGCTGCTGCATCGCGGTCGGGCTGATGCCGGGCACGCTGGACGGCACGTCGACGTTGCGGGACCACTTGACCGCGCCGGTGCCCGGGTCCAGGCCGTAGGCGATGTGCCGGATCGGGCTGTTGAGGACGGCCACCACGATCACGGTGTTGTGTGCCGCGTCGTAGGCGGGGGTGCCGGTGATGCCGCTGGGGTCGATGTTGCCGCACGGCAGGGCCGAGCGTGGCACCGGCGCTCCCAGGTTGCGCCGCCAGACGACCGAGTTGCCCGACAGCCGGTAGACCGAGTTGTTCTCGGTGGCCGCGATCCGGATGCCGTGGTTGACGATGATCGGCTGGCCGTACACCGCGCCGTCCAGCGGGATGTTCCAGGCCAGGGTCGGCTGGACGTTGTCCCGCTTGGCGGTGATCGCGTACCCGGCCCGGGCGCCGTTGCCGTGGTAGGTGGGCCAGTCGGCGTACGCGGTGGTGGCGGTGGTGGTCGCGGTCGCGGTGATCGGGGCGGAGGTGGCCCGAGCCGCCGGTAGCCCGGCGCCGGCCGGCTCGGCGACGGTGAGCACCGTCGCCGCCAGCACCGCGACGGTGGCGCCGGTCAGGGCCAGGTACCTGGAGTTGCGAGTCATGCACACAGTGTGAAACGGCCGCCAGAGTTCCGCATGCCGGGGGCCGAAAGCGCTGGCCGCCGGCTGAGAGAATGGCAGGGTGAACCAGGTAGATCAGTACCGCTCGGGCTTCTGCGCCTTCGTCGGCCGGCCGAATGCCGGCAAGTCCACCCTGACCAACGCGCTGGTCGGCGCCAAGATCGCGATCACCAGCGACAAGCCGCAGACCACCCGCCGAGCCGTCCGGGGGGTGCTCAGCCGGCCTGACGGCCAGCTGGTGATCGTGGACACGCCGGGGCTGCACCGGCCGCGCACCCTGCTCGGCCAGCGGCTCAACGACGTGGTGCGCGAGACGCTGGCCGAGGTGGACGTGGTCGGCTTCTGCGTGCCGGCCAACGAGAAGGTCGGTCCCGGCGACCGGTTCATCGCGGCGGAGCTGCAGGCGGTGCGGGCCTCGGTGATCGCCGTCGTTACCAAGACCGACACGGTGGGCAAGCAGCGGGTCGCCGAGCAGTTGCTGGCCGTCAGCGAGCTGGGGGACTGGGCGGAGGTGGTGCCGACCTCGGCCCGGGCCGGGGACCAGGTCGAGCTGCTGGCCGGCCTGCTGATCGGGCAGCTGCCTGCCGGTCCACAGCTCTACCCCGACACCGTGACCACCGACGAGACCGAGGAGAACCGGATCGCCGAGCTGATCCGCGAGGCGGCGCTGGCCGACGTCCGCGACGAGCTGCCGCACTCGATCGCGGTCACCGTGGAGGAGATGAACCCGCGTCCGGACGACGGGTCCGGCCGGCCGCCGCTGGTCGACATCTTCGCCACCCTGCACCTGGAGCGGGCCAGCCAGAAGCCGATCGTGCTGGGCCGCGGCGGCAGCCGGCTCAAGCGGATCGGCAGCGAGGCGCGCCGCGGCATCGAGGAGCTGCTCGGCCGGCGCGTCAATCTGAACCTGCACGTCGCGGTGATGGGCGAGTGGCAGCGCGATCCCAAGATGCTCGACCGGCTCGGCTTCTAGGAACCAGGACTTCTGACCCATGCTGAACCGCTATCGCGCCGCCTTCTCACCACCGGGGACGGCGGAGTTCGCCACCGCTGGCTTCCTGGCCCGGATCACCCTGGCGATCTACCCGATCGCGATCGTGCTGATCATCTCGGCACGAACCCACTCCTACGGCTACGCCGGCGTGGTGAGCGGCAGCTACGTGGTGGGCGGGGCGCTCGGCAACCCGATCGCCGCGGTACTGGTGGACCGGCTGGGCCAGCACCGGGTGCTGCCCTGGTTCCTGCTCGCCCACCTGGCCTCCACCGCGCTGTTCGGCGGGCTGGTCACCGGGCACGCCCCGCTCTGGACGCTGCTGCCGCCCGCGGTGCTGATGGGCATCACCATGCTCAACATCGGCGCGCTGGTCCGGGCCCGGTGGTCCTACGTCTGGCCGGGCGACGGCCCGGAACGCTCCACCGGGTACTCGGTCGAGTCCACCCTGGACGAGGTCATCTTCGTCATCGGTCCGCTGATCGCCACGGTGCTGGCCCTGCACACCCACCCGCTGGTCACCCTGGGGCTGGCACTGCTGGTGATCAGCATCGGCACCCTGTGGCTGGCGACGCTGCGTTCCACCGAGCCGCCGGTGCAGCCGAGGCCGGTGGGGGAGCGGCACGACTTCGCGCTGCGGTATCGCGGGATGTCGATGATCACCTGCGCGATGGTGTTCATGGGCGCGGTGTTCGGCAGCGCCGAGGTGACCATGGTGGCCTTCTGCGGCCAGCACGGTCACCGGTCCAGCGCCGGCTGGGTGGTGGCCAGCTTCGCCGGCGGCAGCATGGTGTCGGCACTGTTCTACGGCGGCCGACACTGGCGTAGCGGCGTGCTGCGCCGGTTCGTGATCAGCGCGGCGCTGTTCGGCGTAATGCCGTTCCTGTACTTCGCCGCCACCGGCATCGGCGTGCTGGCGCTGTGTGCCGGGGTGATCGGGCTGGGCATCGCGCCCACCCTGATCGGGGCGTTCGGGCTGGTCGACCAGATCGTGCCGCCGGGCTCGCTCACCGAGGGGCTGACCTGGATCGGCACCGGCCTGTCGGTGGGCTACGGCCTGGGCGCGGCGGTGGTCGGCGGCATCGCCGACCGGCACGGGGCCCGGTTCGCGTTCTCGCTGCCGGTCGGCTGCGCGCTGGCCTCGGCGGTGTTCGCGCTGCTGCTGGCCGCCCGGCTGCGGACGCCGGGTCGTCCGGCACCCGTCGAGGTCGGCGCCGCGCTGTGATCGCCGGCCCGCCGGGCTCGGTGGCGGTGCCCGACCCGGTCCGCGCGCTGGCCGACGGGGCGCCGGTCCGTCCGGTGTGGCGCAACGAGCTCGGCGGCCTGACCTTCAGCATCGGCGACCGGTACGTCAAGTGGGCACCGGCGGGCAGCGGCCTGGACCTCGGCCGGGAGGCAGTCCGGCTGCGCTGGGCGGCGGCTCACCTGCCGGTGCCCGAGCTGCTCGGCAGCGGTTCGGCGCAGTCCGGCAGCTGGCTGGTGACCCGCGCGATCGCCGGCCGCAACGCCGTGGATCCGCGCTGGCAGGCCGAACCCGAGATTGCCGCCCGGGCGCTGGGCAGCGGCCTGCGCGCACTGCACGAGGCGCTGCCGGTGGCGGACTGCCCGTTCTCCTGGTCGGCCGAGGACCGGATCGCGGCGGTGTTCGAGCGGGGCCGGCTCGACCCGGGCGAGTGGCATGCCGAGCACACCGGCCAGCCGGTACGGCGGCTGCTCGACCGGCTGGCCGACCCGCCGCCGGTGGACCGCTTGGTGGTCTGCCACGGCGATGCGTGCGCGCCCAACACGCTGCTGGACTCCGCGGGCCAGGTGGCCGGCTACGTCGACCTGGGATCGCTGGGGGTGGCCGACCGGTGGGCCGACCTGGCGGTCGGCAGCTGGAGCCTGGAGTGGAACTACGGCGCCGGCTACCAGCCGCTCTACTTCCAGGCGTACGGCAGCGAGCCCGATCCTGACCGGATCTCCTACTACCGGCTGCTGTGGGATCTCGCCGAGTAGCTTCGTAAGCTCGGCGGATGGTGATCAGCTGGCTGTCCGCCTTCGCCGACGTGCCGGAACCGCGCGTCGAGGCCGCCCTGCGATTCTGGGCGGCGGTGACGGCCGCCGTGCCCGCCCCGCCGGTCGGCGACCAGGACGAGTACCTGCCGCTGGCTGGTGCGGACGAGGATCGCTACCTCTGGGTGCAGCGGGTACACCGCCCGGACGGCGGCTGGCACCCCGACCTGCACGTGCCCGACCTGGCGTCGGCGGCGCGGCAGGCGGGCGCGCTCGGCGCGACGGTGGTCCACCAGGTGCCGGGCCTGATCGTGCTGGACACGCCGGCTGGGCAGCCGTTCTGCCTGGTGCAGGACGAGAGGGAACGGCGCCGGGCCCGGCCGCGCCGCTGGCCGGCCGGCCAGCACAGCCTGCTCGACCAGATCTGCCTGGACATCCCGGCCGACGCGTTCGACACCGAGTGCGAGTTCTGGGCCGGGCTCACCGGCTGGCCGCGGCGGCGTACCTCGGACGAGTTCGTCAACCTGGCGCGTCCGGCTCACCTGCCGTTGCGGATTCTTCTGCAGCGACTGGGATCCGACGATGCCGGCCCGACCCGGGCGCACGCCGACCTGGCCTGTGACGACCGGCCAGCCGAGGTGGAGCGGCACACCGAGCTGGGTGCCGAACTGATCTTGGTCGCCGAGCACTGGACCACGCTGCGCGACCCGGCCGGGCTGGTGTACTGCGTCACCGACCGCGACCCGTTCCGGGACTAGGTTTACCTCCCCAACCGTCGACGGGCTACCGCTGACGCTCCCACTTGAGCGGTCGCTCAAAACCTGCTGTAATTGAGCGGACGCTCAAATAAGCGGAGGACGAGGTGCGGACATGGGCACGGATGAGTTGCGGTACCGCTTCCTGCTGATCGGACGGGCCATCTACCTGAGCACGCTCTGGGGCATGGTGTTCGGTGGCGCCGCCGATGTGGCACTGGGCTTGGCCTACGCCTCGGAGGGCGGGCTGGTCTACCTCGTGTTCATTCAGTTCGCCTTCATGGTCGGCGGTATCGTCGGCTCGGCCAGCGGCGCGGTGGCCGGGCTGGCGCTGGCGCTCAGCGGGCGGCGGGTGATCCGTCGGATGCCCTACGCCCGGCTGGTCACCGGCAGCGCCGCGACAGTGGTTCCGCTGGTCCTCGCCTGGTACCTGCAACACGCACAGCCCTTGCTGCGCTCGAATATCTGGCTCGGGGTGGGCTCAGCAGTGGCGGTAGCGGCGGCCGGAGTGGCCGCGGCGCTGTTCACCCCGCGGGTCGTCAACGGATCACCACCGCCCGGTGGTGCTGGCGTGCCCCTGCCGGTCCGGCCGGCGCCCGCCCCGCCGGTGCCACTCGCCCCAGCCGGGCCCGGCTCGCTGGCCGGCGATTCCCCATTACCGCGAAGGCTGATCGTCGGCCGGGGCGTAGGTTGGGGTATCATCGGTGGCACGGTGCTCGGTGCCTTCACCTGGGTGGTGTGGTGCGTGCAGTTCGGCGAGGTGAAGCCACTGGCTCTCGTCGGATTCGCCGCGCTGTTCGGCGCTGCAGTCGGCGGCTGCCTGGGCCTGGTGGCCGGGCTGGTGCTGGCGCTGGCCGGCAGCTGGGCGGTCCGGCCGATGTACCGGGCCCAGCTGATCACCGGCGGGGTGGTGACGGCGCTGCTGTTGGTGCTGCTGCACATCAGCCGGGTGGACACGCTCTGGGGCTTCACCCTGTATCTCAACCCGAGCCTGGCGGTGGCGGCCGCGCTCGCCGCCGTGCTGCTGACCCCGTGCATCATCACCGGCATGCCCGAGCACCGGGACTGGAGATGGCCGGGAGGCCGGTCCGGATGACCCGCACGGCCACACCGATGTCGCTACCCGTGCCATGACCCGGACCGGGTCGTGCCGCCCTACACTGCCTGCATTGAGCACGCGCTCAAGAACGGCGCGGGCGGCTGAGGACGAGGAGTGCCTACCGGTGAGTGGCGACACCCGCGAACGGCTGCTGGCCGGCACCATCGCGGCCTTGCGGGACAAGGGGATCGCCGGCACCTCGGCCCGGTCCATCGCCGCGGCGGCCGGCGTCAACCAGGCACTGGTCTTCTACCACTTCGGCAGCGTGGACGAGCTGATCATCGCCGCCTGCCAGAGCGCGACCCGGGAGCGGGTGGCGCTGTACGCCGACCGGTTCGCCGACGTCACGTCACTGCGCGAGCTGCTCACCATCGGGCAGGATCTGCACGAGGCTGAGCGGGCCGCCGGCAACACCCGGGTGCTGGCCCAGGTGCTGGCTGCCGCCCAGCAGAACGCCATCCTGGCCGAGGCGGCCAAGCAGGCGTTCGGCTTGTGGATCACCGAGATCGAGCTGACCCTGCGCCGGATCCTCGCCGGCAGCCCGATCAAGGCCGCGCTCGACATCCCGGGCCTGGCCCGGGCGATCGCGGCCGCGTTCATCGGCCTGGAGCTGTACGAGGCGGCCGACCCGGACGCGTCCCGGCATGCCATGGCCGCACTCGGCCAGCTGGCGATCCTGACCGACGTGCTCGACGACCTCGGCCCGGTCGCCCGCCGGGCACTGGCCGCCCGGTTGCGCCGCAGCCAGGCGGCCCGCACCGGCACGACGCGCTGAGTTCTGTCTGCGCGGCGCAAGATCTGGGACGATGGAACGATGCCGCTCTACCGTGACGAAGCCGTGGTGCTGCGCGTCCACAAGCTGGGCGAGGCGGACCGGATCGTCACGCTGCTGACCCGCCGGCACGGCCGGATCCGGGCGGTCGGCAAGGGGGTGCGGCGCACCACCTCCCGCTACGGCGCCCGGCTCGAGCCCGGCAGCCACATCGACGTGCAGTTGCACACCCGCACCGCGGTGCCGGACGCCGAGCGCGGGCATCCGCGCAACCCCGGCCTGGACCTGATCACCCAGGTCGAGTCGGTGGACAACTACGGCGCCCGGCTGTCGGCCGACTACCCGGCCTGGACCGCGGCGGTGGCGATCTGCGAGACCGCCGAGCGGCTCACCGCCGAGGAGGGCGAGCCCGCGCTGCGGCAGTACCTGCTGGTGGTGGGTGCGCTGCGCTCGCTGGCCGACCGCGAGCACGAGGCCACCATGATCCTGGACGCCTTCCTGATCCGGTCGATGTCGCTGGCCGGCTGGGAGCCGGCGCTGGCCGAGTGCGCGGTGTGCTCGGCGCCCGGCCCACACGGCGCCTTCAACGTGCCGGCTGGCGGGGTGGTCTGCCTGAACTGCCGGCCGCCGGGCTCGGTGCGTCCCCAGGTCGGCTCGCTGGCGCTGATGGCGGCGCTGCTGTCCGGCGACTGGGCCGGCGCCGATGCCGCCGCGGCGGACCTGCGCCGCGAGGCCAGCGGCCTGATCGCCGCCCACCTGCAGTGGCACCTGGAGCGCGGCATCCGCTCGCTGCCGCTGGTGGACCGCTGAGCTGGGGAAGCCGCGCCGGCGTCAAGTAACCCGCAGGAGCGGCACGCCGGGCAGGTTTATTGCCGTGGAATGTGAGAAAGCTCAGGCCGGGCGATGCAAATCCAGAACTCTGCTTGAGGCTATTTACACGGATTACAAATCTTTTCCTTTTGTGCCCGAATAGCTGAATTTTCTTGCTAGCGTGCGCTCCGCTTATTACGCGTTGCTTCCGCCACTCAGTGGCTTTGAAGCATTAGTGGGGGTCTGGCCATGCGCATTCGTTTCCGTTCCTCGCGCTCGGCAGGAATTGCCGAGCTGACCGTGGCCGCCATGGTCGCCAGCCTGCTGTCCGTGGTGGGCGCGGCGCCCGCCAGCGCCGGCGGCGGGGCCAGCCTCGACCTGACTAAGACCGTCACCAGTACTGGGGTGGTCCCCACGTTGGCGGCTACCCTCGCGGTCGACCGGTCCACCGCGATCCCTGGCGACCAGCTCAGCTACACCGCCCGGGTCACCAATACCGGTGCGGTCCTGACCTTGAGGGGCTCGTACTCCGCCACTGAGAGCGCCGATTCACCCGGCACGCTCACCGACTGGTACGACGACGTCGAGTACCACGACCCGGCGACGAAGGTCTGGATCCCACTAGGTGGCTACCAGGCCACGAGCCCCACCTGGACACCGGCGGTGCCGTCCCCCGCCACCACCGGCCTCGCCGTGGACACGACGCCGATCGCGGCGTCCGGAGTCACCTATCCGGGTTCGGGCGACCACCTGCTCGGCACGGTGATCGGCGCCGGCAAGAAGGCCAGCTGGTCCTACACCGCTCAGCTCACCCTGACCGCCGCGCAGGCCGGCGTGCTGACCGATCCCAAGCGCAGTGACGGGATTCGCAACGTGGTGCACGTCGAGGTGTCGCCGCGCGACCCGAAGAACGGCCAGCCCTACACCTACCGCACCGAGTTCGCCAACCCGTTCGCGGCCGGGGCGCCCGCGATCACCGGGGTGTCGGTCGCGTTCTCGCTGCCGGACGGCAGCACCCGGACGGTGGACCAGGCCACCGTGCCGGCGTTGGCGAAGATCGCCGTCGGCGACAGCGTGAACGTGCCGACGAAGTGGACGGTGCCCACCCTCGCGCTGCCCGGGGCGAGCGAGGCGGACGCGGCGTACCTGAGCCGTCTCGCGGCAGCGGAAGGCAGCGTGCTGAGCGCCAGTGCCACCGCTTCCGGATCAGGCGGCGGCACCACGTGCACCGCGACCGCCCCGCCGGTCAGCACCGTCGAGCATCTGCCGATCGTCAGCGTCGGCAAGTCCGGCCCGGCCACCGTGGACGCGGGCGCCACCGGTCACTACCAGCTGCCGCTGCAGAACACTGGCGGCGCGAGCGCAACCGGGATCGCGCTGACCGACACGGTTCCCGCTGGGGGAACGGCCATCGTGTCCGGAGCGCCGGGCAGCCTGGCCGCGGGCGCCGGGGCAACTCCGACGGCCGCCTTCGCGGTGCCTGACGACCAGCCGGACGGGCCGCTCACCGACACCGCCCAGGTGCGCTGGACCGACGCCAACGGCAACGGCTACGGACCGGTGTCGGCGAGCTTCACCACCACCGTGCAGTCCTCGCTGGTCGGCGCGACGCTGACGCTGTCGCCTGAATTGGCCGGGCCGAACGTGGTCGGCACCGACCAGGTGCTGACCGCCACCCTGCTCGACCGCAACGGGAAGCCGGTGCCCAACATCGCGGTCACCCTCACCGTCACCGGCACCAACCCGGTCACCGGGACGGTCACCACCGGCAGCACCGGAGTTGCCACCTTCCACTACGCGGGCAAGGCGGCCGGGCTCGACACCGCACAGGCCGAGGCGACGGCAGGCACCGTGCACGTCCAGTCGAACACCGCCCAGATCGGCTGGGTGAGCCCGATCGCGCCGATCGGCACGACCAGCGTGGACGGCCGGTTCTTCACCGAGCCCAGCAGCGCCACCACCTTCGTGGCCAAGCCCGGCGACGTGCCGACGTTCGGCCAGACGTTCCCGAATCTCGCGTTCAACCCGTCGGCCGCGGCACTGCCGCACAACCTGACCGGCGTCACCACCAGCACGCATCCCTTCACCGACGTCACCACCGACCTGATGGGCAACGGGGTCGGAGCGATCGTGGCGCAGGGCAACGGCAAGCAGGCCGGCGGCACCGGCATGACCTCGTTCGACGCGGTGTTCACCGCCGACTTCGTGGTGGCCAAGCCGGGCGACGTCACGTTCCGGTTCGACTACGACGCCGGCTTCCTGTTCGGCATCGGCGGCGGCGCGACGAGGGTCAACGGCAGCTACGAGAACACACCGGCTTCGAACCGCTCGGCGTTCGAGAACTACCCGTTGGCCGGCGCGGACAACCGACCGAGCAACGCGGTGCACACCACCACCGTCACCGTGCACTTCCCGAGCGCCGGCTCCTACCCGTACGAGGTCGACTACACCGAAGCGGGTGGCCCGACGCTCAGCCTGGTGATGTCCACCGTCTCATTCACCGCCGACACCTCCGGCATCACCGCTTATGTCGGCTACGCCGATGGCCTGCGGCCGGGCGGCAGCGCCTTCCCGTTCCCGTGGAGCGGTTCGCCCAACACGGTCTTCGTGGGCTGCCAGGGCAACTGCGAGTTCGACGGCGGCGCGGTCCGGCTGGACAACACCACCGGGCACGCGATCACCATCAACTCGCTGACCGTCGACATCGGGCCGAACTGCCGGTTCGCGATCTGGCCGGCCGACCGGCAGTTGCCGGACGGGCAGACGGCGATCTACACCCAGATGATCTCGGGCGCCGACAGCGGCTGCCCGAGGAACGGCTCCTTCGACACCTCGGACGCGCCGTTCATCACCTGCAACCCCACCCACATCACTCCGCACATCACCTTCACCATCGACGGGCAAGCCCACTCCTTCGACGACACCGACCAGATCCTCAACACCAAGGGCATCGACCCACCCAGCTGTGGTGCCGGCAATGAGACCCATCCGTGGACCCGGATCGGCGGCGACGGAGTGGGCATCAACACCCCGCTGCCACCAGCGGGCAGCGTGGTGCTGAGCCCGCTGGCCGGCGGCACCGCCAAGGTGACTTCGGTGCAGGCAGACGCCGGTACCGCCCAGAGCTTCCGCGTTGACGTGCTGGACGCCTCCGGGCTGCCGGTCGGCAACGCCCCGGTGGACCTTGCTGTCACCGGCGCGCATCCCGGGCACGTGTACGGCACCACCGGCGCAGACGGAACCACCGAACTGTCCTACACCGCATCCTCGGCCGGTGACGACAGCGTCCAGGCGATCACGTTCTTCAGCGGGATGCGCACCCTGTCGGGCACCGTCTCCGTGCACTGGACGCTGCCGGCCGGCACGGTTCCCGATCCTGGCAACCCGGGCCAGACACTGCCCGCCTCGCCGCCGACGATCACCGCTGCCACCCCGGCGGACGGCACCCGGGTGACCGCCCCTGTCCCGGTGCAGGCCACTATCACGCCACCGGACGGCGAGACCATCACCTCCTGGCAGGTGACCTACCAGGCCGTGTCGCCCGGCTCGCCCAAGGTCACACTGGCCCACGGCGACGGGTCTCCGCCGGACACTCTGGCGACCTTCGACCCCACGGTGCTGGCCAACGACACCTACACGGTGACGGTGTCGGCCACCTCCAGCGGCGGCGGCGTGCAGTCGACCTCGACCACCCTGGCAGTCGACGGCAACCTCAAGCCCGGCCGCTACCAGACGTCGTACAAGGACGTCGACGTGTCAGTGAACGGGTTGCCGATGCAGGTGCTGCGCACCTACGACAGCACCGACAAGCGCGTGGGTGACTTCGGGGTGGGCTGGCAGGTATCCGTCGGCAACTTCCGGATCTCGGCCAACCGCACGCTGGGCGCCGGCGGCTGGACCGAATATCCGACGCAGTGCAGCTTCTTCGGTTGCGTCTACGCATTCAAGAGTTCCGTGCCGCACGTGGTGACGGTCACCTTCCCCGACCAGCATCAGGAGCGGTTCAATTTCACCCCGTCCGGTGGGTTCTCCGCGTTCTACTTCCTCGGCGCGGCGGCCTTCACGCCCGTCCCGGGCAGTGGCAGCACCTCGACGCTGGAGGCACTGGACAACGAAATCAGCTACGACTTCGCCGGCAACATCGACGAGGGCCTGTTCGGTGCTCTCTACTCGCCGACCAGGTTCAGGCTGACCACCCGGGACGGCCGGGCCTTCGTCCTGGACACCGGTACCGGACTGGTGTCCGAGACGGACCCGAACGGCAACTCGGTCACGGTGGACGCTACCGGCGTGCACGCCTCGACGGGTGTGTCCATCACCTTCGACAAGGACGGCGCCGGCCGCATCACCCGGATCACCGAGCCCGGCGGGCAGACCATCGACTACAGCTACTCGCCAGCCGGCGACCTGGCCGGCGTGCACTACCCGGACGGTTTCGACACCGGTTACCAGTACAACGCCCAGCACGATCTGACCGGGTCCACCGGCGACAACGGCCGGGCACTGTCCACCATCGAGTACGACGCTGCCGGGCGCGTTGTCGCGATCTCCGACGGCGCGGGCAACCGCACACCCCTCGACAGCGACGTCGCCGGTCGGCAGCAGGTGGTGCACGACCCGAACGGGCAGTTGACCACCGTCTACACCTTCGACGATCTCGGCGACGTGCTGCAGAAGGACCAGGTCTTCGGAACCACCACCCGGACTACCAAGTTCAGCTACGACCGGTTCGGGCGGGTCACCGATCTGTTGGATCCGCAGCAGCATCACCAGATCTGGGTCTACGACGAGACGGACACCGCCGCCAACGGCAACCTGCTCAGCCACACCGATGCCAACGGCCGCACCACTCGCTACGCCGGCTACGACGTGCACGGGCATGCCAGCACGGTGACCGGGCCGGACGGTGTGGCCCTCGCCACCTTCAACTACGACCCGACCACCGGGAAGCTGCTCAGCTCGCAGCGGCCAGGTTCACCGCCCTCGGCCTTCACCTACTACCCCAACGGCCAGCTCAAGACCTCGACCGATCCGGCCGGACGCACCCTCACCTACACCTACAACAGCGCGGGATACCGGACCTCGAGCTTCGACGCGCTCGGGCACCGGACCAGCTACGTCCCCGATGCCAACGGTCGCGACACCTCGGTGACGGATGCCTCGAACAACACCACCCACTACACCTACGACGGCGCCGGAAACGTGATCTCGGTGACCGATCCCAGCGGCGTCACCCAGAGCTTCCACTACAACGACCGCGGCCTGCTCGATCGGGCCAGCGACCCGGCCGCGGCGACCACCTACGTATACAACGATGCCGGCCTGGTCCAGCAGCGCATCGACCGCAACGGCGCGGTGACCAGCTACGAGTACGACGCCGCCGGCAAACTGACCAAGGAGGTACGTCCCGCAAACGACGTGACGTCCTACCGGTACGACGCGCTGGAGCGGCTGGTGGAGACCGACAACGCCAGCGCCGAGGTCACCTTCGACTACGACGACTCCGGCAAGGTGGTACGGCAGGTGAGTTGCGCGCCGCAGGCCGCGCATGCGGCCTGCACTGCCGCCGGCACCCCGAGCCAGCAGCCGACGGCACAGTTCGACTACGGCTGGAGCGAGGACGGCCAGCAGGCTTCGGTCACCGGGCCGGGCGGCACGACGCGCTATCACTACGACGGCAACGGCCGGCTCGCCGAGGCCATCGACCCGGCCGGGCACTCGGTCACCTATCACTTCGACGGACAGAGCCGGGTGTCGTCGACCGACTTGCCGAACGGCGTGGTGGATGCGTTCAGCTACGACTCGTCCAGCCTGCTGACCGGCCGGGACGCCAGCAGCGGCACGACGGCCATCGCGCAGAGCGACTACACCATCGACCCGGTGACCGCGCGCCGGAGTTCGATGACCGACCTGGATGGCGCCAGCAGCTACACCTACCAGGACAACGGCTTCCTGAGCCAGGCAACGCACTCGACCGGGTCCGGGTTGGCCGAGGAGGATTACACCTACGACGGCGCCGGAAACGTCACCTCGACCACCGATCTGCCGGCGGCACAGCTGACCTATCAGGCGGGCCGGCTGACCCAGTTCGGTGGCACGGCGCTGGACTACGACGCCGAGGGCAATCTGACCTCCAAGACCGATACGGCCACTTCCGCGATCACCCGCTACCACTGGAACGTCGACCACGAGCTGACCTCGGTCGACCTGCCGGACGGCAGCACGGTGCGGTATTCCTATGACCCGCTGCACCGGCGGGTGCAGAGCGCCCAGGGCAGCCAGGTGACCCGCTACGCCTGGGAGGCCTTCAACCTGGCCGCGGTGTACGACGCCGCGAACCACCTGGTGACCTCCTACGTCACGCTGCCCACCGGCGCCGACGCCACCGATGTCGCGGTCCCGGCCGAGGTGCTGGAACGCACCGACGCACACGGCACGTCCTACTTCGTGCACGACGGATCCGACTCCACCACCGCGCTGACCGACGCCACCGGCGCCGTGACATCCCGCTACCGCTACAACACCGCCGGGCTACCGGGCAGCACCAACGGCTCGGAGGCCGGCTACACCTGGATCGGTGCCCAGTACGACCCCTCGACCGGGCTCTACTACCTGGCCGACCGCTACTACGACCCGGCCACCGGCCGCTTCATCTCCGAAGACCCGGCCTCGGCGCAGTACTACAACCCGCCGCTGGGACGGTGGACGCATGCCACCCCGGCTGCCGCCGTAGCCCATCCGGTCAGCTTCAACCGCTACGCCTACGCCGGGAATGATCCGATCAACTCGGCCGATCCCAGCGGAGACGGTTTCAAGCCGCTGGCCGCCGCCCTCGCGTGCGCGATCACCCTCGCCAATGCCAGCGGACTAGCGACAGGCACCCCGTATGAGGAACCGCTCAAGCAGGTAGCCGAGTGCATCGAGGAGATCGTCGATGATTTGAAGGAGCGCAGGGAGGCGATAGAGCTGGCGGAGGAGATCGCCGAAGCCGACAGCGAACCGGTTGCCGCCTTCATCGAAGGCGCTATCGAGGAGGAACTCGTCGAGATCATCGAGATCTCGATCGAGATCACCATCGCCGAAGAGTTCTGATCCGGTGGCCGCGGTCGGCGGGTTCTAGCTGAGCCCGCCCGACCGCAGCCGGTCCTGCCGGTGGGCCCGCAGCCGCTGGAACGTGGCGCCGCGCTCCTGCGTATACGGCGTGCGGGTCACCTCCAGCAGCCATTCGAACAGCATCCGCTCCTCGGACTCCGGCAAGGCCTGCCGGCTCGCCCGTTCACAGCGGACAGCGGCATAACTGTGCGCCGTCATCGGCCGGTCCGGCTTGTCGAGCATCGCCTGGCCGCCCGGATCGGCCAACGACGAGGCGTAGCCGGTCGCGCTCGACCTGAGCCGCTCGTCGAAAACCTGTCCTCGCACGATCAGCCATCGCAGCAGGTGACCGGACAGGTAACCGGCATGGTGGTACACGGTCTCGCCCGGGTTGGGAGCAACTCGGGCCGGACCGGCCTCCAGCAAGCCTGCCAGCATGCCCGCCCTGGTGTCCTTGTCGCCGGGTTGTGCCTGCTCGGAGCGTAATTCCCTCTGCAGGGCCTGGATCACCTCGTCAAGTTCTGTCATGGGTGTGCTCCCGGTACCCTCCGCCGCACCCGGGCCGGCCTGATGATAGCCAGACGTCATATCAGCCGGCTTCCTGCGCACGGCGCCATGTTCTCAAACCCGCCACTGCCGAGCCAGGTGCCCTGGTACTCGTCCGCCGTACTACGGTGGCCTGCATGCCCGCTCGCCGCTCGTCCTGGCCGGACCCGCCGCCGCACCCCAGCGGAGCCCGGCCACCGGACCTTCCGGCCAGCCTGCTGCCCAGGCACGTCGCGATCGTGATGGACGGCAACGGCCGGTGGGCCAACAGCCGTGGCCTGCCTCGCACCGAGGGGCACCGGGCCGGCGAGGCGGCCCTGATGGACGTGCTGTTCGGGGCGATGGAGCTCGGCGTGCCGGTGATCTCGGCCTACGCCTTCTCCACCGAGAACTGGCGGCGTTCACCGGACGAGGTCCGGTTCCTGATGGGCTTCAACAAGGAGGTGATCCGGCGCCGCCGCGACGAGCTGAACAGCTACGGCGTGCGGATCCGGTGGGCCGGCCGCCGGCCGCGGCTGTGGCGCAGCGTCATCGACCAGCTGGAGGACGCCGAGCAGTTCACCGAGCGCAACGACCGGCTGACCCTACAGTTCTGCGTCAACTACGGCGGCCGGGCCGAGGTGGCCGACGCCGCCCGGCGGATCGCCGAGCTGGCCGCGGCCGGCCGGATCGATCCGGCCCGGATCGACGAGAAGATGTTCGCCCGCTACCTCGACGAGCCCGATCTGCCCGACGTCGACCTGTTCCTGCGCACCTCCGGCGAGCAGCGCACCTCGAACTTCCTGCTGTGGCAGTCGGCCTATGCCGAGCTGATGTTCCTCGACACCCCGTGGCCGGACTTCGACCGCCGGCACTTCTGGGCCGCCTGCGCCAGCTACGCCGCGCGCGACCGCCGGTTCGGCGGGGCGGTCGACGCCACCGCGGCGGAGCCCCTCGGCGCGGAGGCCCTCAGTGCGGACGACACCGGCGCCGAAGCCACCAGCATGGAGGCCACCGGCACCCCGGCGGTGGCCACCGAGGCCGGTGCCTCGTGATCGCGCTGCTGCAGTTCCGTCCGGACCCGTCCGGAGAAGCCGGCGATTTCCAGGCCGAGCAGTTCCAGGAGCAGGCCGAGCAGGCGCTGCGGCTGCTGGCCGAGCGGCCGGGCTTCGTGCGCGGCTCGGTCGGCCGGGCCACCGACGACGCCGGCAGCTGGCTGCTGTTCACCGAGTGGGAGTCGGTGGGCGCCTATCGGCGGGGCCTGGGCGGCTACCAGGTCAAGCTGCTCGCCACCCCGCTGCTGTCCCAGGCGCTCGACCAGCCGAGCGCGTTCGAAGAACTGCTGCGCATCGAGGCCGACGGCGAGGAGACCAGCCGGCCCAGCGACCGGGCCGACGACGCGGACTGGACGAGCCGGTAACCGGCGCTCGCCCTGATCCAGAGCCTAGATCCGCCAGATGTCGGCCGCGATCTCGCGCATCCGCTCGCTGAACCGCCCGTCCGGGCTGGCCTCGGCGAGCAACCCCCGCAGCGCGGCTTCGAAGTCGGAGATCCGGTCGCCGAACAGGTGCGGCGCGGCGCTGGACAGCGAGAACACGCTGGCCACCACCTCGTCGGCGCTGCGGCTGACCACCGAGCCCGGCACCTCGATCCGGGTGCAACCTCCGAAGCCGGCGGCCCGGTAGATCCCGGCCTCGACGCGTCCCCGGCCCGCCTCGTCGACCGGCAGGTCCGGCAGGATGCCCTGGCCGGCGCGGCGCCGGGGGCCCAGGAAGCGCCTGACCAGCTCGGCGATCTCCCGCCGCGGCGGCCTTGGAAAAGGCAGCGGCTGGCCGTCGGATACCCCTTCGTGCGTGGTGGCGTGCACGTGCACCAGGACGCCGCCGGAGCCGAGCACGCCGCGCAGCCGGCGAGCCACCAGGGCCCGATCCATCCAGTGGAAGGACTGGGCCAGGGTCACCACCCGGAACGGCCCGAGATCGGCGGGTAGGTCCTCGGCCCGCAGGTTCACCCAGTCGACATTGCGAATTCCGGCCGCGCCGGCCTGCCGGGCCGCCTCGGCCAGCATCCCGGCGTCGGCGTCCAGGCCGGTCGCCCGTTCGAACCACGGCGCGAGCGGCAGGGTGAGCGAGCCCGGCCCGCAGCCGACGTCGAGCAGCCGGCCGGTGCCGTCCAGGGCGAGCTCGGCGGCCAGGGCGTCGACCAGCTCCCGGGGGTAGGGCACCCGGCCCCGGACGTAGTGGCCGGCGCTGCCGGCGTACAGCGACGGGTCCCAGAACCAACCTGCCCAGCCCGGCTCGCCCACCGGACCAGTATGTCCGGCCCCCGCGCCCGGCACCTCGGGCGCCGTCACGTCCGGGCGGTAGTTTGGAACGGCTGGCGCGACCGAAGACGAGAACCGGTGTGAGGTGAGGACCCTGGCGGCGACCGAGTCGGAGCTGACCGCGGCGCCCGGCACCGACCCGGGAGAGCGCCGCCCCCCGGAGCCGCGCGAGAGCCGCTGGTCGTCCGCCCGCACCCTGACGATCGTCCGGCGCGCTGCCATCACCGTCTGGGCGCTGGTGCTGCTCTACTGGTTCTTCCGGGTCGGCATCACCTTCGACCGCAACACCCTGCTGCTCTACGTCTGCGCCGGGCTGTTCGCCGCCAGCATCGGCCGGCGCAGAACGACGCACGTGCTGCGCGACTGGCTGCCCTTCGCCGCGGTGCTGGTGGTCTACGACCTGTCCCGGGGCGCGGCCGACGCGCTGGGCCGGCCTACCGAGTGGCATCTGCAGCTCGACTTCGACCGCCGGCTGTTCGCAGGTACAGAACCGACGGTCTGGCTGCAGTCGCACCTGAAGGAGCCGTTCCCGCCCTGGTGGGAGGTGGGGGTGAGCCTGGTCTACGTCTCCTACTTCCTGGCCCCTTGGGCGGTGGCGGGGGTGCTGTGGCTGCGGGACCGGCAGGCCTGGCGCCGGTTCGCGATCCGGTTCGTCACCATCTCCTTCATCGGGCTGGCCGGCTTCATCGCCTTTCCGGCCGCACCGCCGTGGGCGGCCTCGCAGTGCACGGCGGCCGAGGTGGTGGGCGGTCCGTCGGACCCGCCCTGCATCGACGCCGAGGTGGGGACGCTGACCACCGGCGGCATGCTGGGCAAGGTGCACCCCAGCCACGGCGGCGCCGCCGCGTACGCCGAGCGGATCGGCACCCGGGGCTGGAACAAGCTGGGCATTCCCCAGGCCAAGGCGCTGATCGACGAGGGGCAGGCCGGCTCCAACCAGGTGGCGGCGGTGCCCTCGCTGCACGCCGCCATCTCGGGCCTGATGACGGTGTTCTTCTGGCCCCGGGTCCGGCGCCGGTGGCGGCCGCTGCTGGCCGCCTACTCCCTGGCGATGGCCTTCTCGCTGGTGTACTCCGCCGAGCACTACGTCTTCGACATCCTGCTGGGCTGGCTGGTGACCGTCGTGGTCTCGGCCGGCTTCACCCGCTGGGAGCGCCGCCGGGCCGACCGGTCCGCCGGCTCCGGCCCGTCCGGCGCTGGCGAGAAGCCGCTGGCCGCTACCGATACCCTGGGAGGGTCCCTGCCCGGCCGTCCGGAGATGGAGAACCGCAGTGCCCGTTGATCGCAATGACGCCGTCGTCAGCCTGTCGAAGCGCCGTGGCTTCGTCTTTCCGGCTGCCGAGATCTACGGCGGCACCCGGTCGGCGTGGGACTACGGCCCGCTGGGCGTGGAGCTGAAGGAAAACCTGCGCCGGCAGTGGTGGAAGGCGATGGTGACCGGCCGCGACGACATCGTCGGCCTGGACTCCTCGGTGCTGCTGCCGCCGGCGGTGTGGGAGGCCTCCGGGCACCTGGCCACCTTCTCCGACCCCCTGACCGAGTGCACCTCCTGCCACAAGCGCTACCGGGCCGACCACCTGGAGGAGGACTACCAGCGCAAGAAGGGCCGGCTGCCCGAGCATGGCCTGGCCGACATCAGCTGCCCGAACTGCGGCAACCGCGACACCTGGACCGAGCCCAAGCAGTTCTCCGGAATGCTCAAGACGCACCTCGGCCCGGTGGAGGACGAATCGGGCCTGGCGTACCTGCGCCCGGAGACCGCGCAGGGCATCTTCCTCAACTTTCTCAACGTGATGACCACCGCGCGCAAGAAGCCGCCGTTCGGCATCGCCCAGACCGGCAAGTCCTTCCGCAACGAGATCACGCCGGGCAACTTCATCTTCCGGACCCGCGAGTTCGAGCAGATGGAGATGGAGTACTTCGTCGAGCCCGGCACCGACGAGCAGTGGCACGAGTACTGGATCGACGCTCGCTGGGACTTCTACGTCGGGCTCGGCATGAACCCGGACAACATGCGCCGCTACGAGCACCCCAAGGAGAAGCTGTCCCACTACGCCAAGCGGACCGTCGACATCGAGTACCGGTTCAACTTCGGCGGCAAGGAGTTCGACGAGCTGGAGGGGATCGCCAACCGCACCGATTTCGACCTGTCCACCCACTCCGAGCACTCCGGGGTGGACCTGAGCTACTTCGATCAGGAGAAGAACGAGCGCTGGAAGCCCTACGTCATCGAACCGGCGGCGGGGCTGACCCGGGCGACGCTGGCGTTCCTGCTCGACGCCTACACCGAGGACGAGGCGCCCAACACCAAGGGCGGCATGGACAAGCGCACCGTGCTCCGGTTCGATCCGCGGCTGGCGCCGGTCAAGGTCGCGGTGCTGCCGCTGTCCCGGCACGCCGACCTGTCGCCGGTCGGCCGGGACCTCGCCGGCCAGCTGCGCCAGCACTGGAACGTCGAGTACGACGAGACCCAGGCGATCGGCAAGCGCTACCGCCGCCAGGACGAGATCGGCACCCCGTTCTGCGTCACCGTCGACTTCGACACCCTGGACGACCAGGCGGTGACAATCCGGGAGCGCGATTCGATGGCGCAGGAGCGGGTGGCGCTGGACAAGGTCTCGGACTACCTGGCGCCCAAGCTGATCGGCTGCTGAGTATGACCGCCGTGCTGACGCCGGTGGCGGCGCCGCTGCGGCTCGGCGAGCGGATCGTCGTCGAGCCGCCGGTGGTGCTCGCGCCGCTGGCCGGCATCACCAACGTGGCGTTCCGTCGGCTGTGCCGGGAGTACGGGGCGGGTCTCTACATCTCGGAGATGATCACCTCCAGGGCGCTGGTGGAGCGCAACCCCAAGACCATGCGGATGGTCACCTTCGCCGCCGACGAGACGCCCCGCTCGATCCAGCTGTACGGGGTGGACCCCGACATCGTGGCCCGCGCGGTGCGGATGATCGTGGCCGAGGACCTGGCCGACCACGTCGACCTGAACTTCGGCTGCCCGGTGCCCAAGGTGACCCGGCGCGGTGGCGGTTCGGCGTTGCCGTGGCGGATCAACCTGTTCTCCGACCTGGTCTCTGCCGCCGTGAGAGCGGCCGACGGGCAGCTGCCGGTGACGGTGAAGATGCGGCTGGGCATCGACGCCGGCCACCTCACCTATCGCGATGCCGCGCTGCGCGCCCAGGACGCCGGGGTGGCCTACGTCGCGCTGCACGGCCGGACCGCCGCCGACTTCTACGGCGGCCAGGCGTCCTGGGAGCCGATCGCCGAGCTCGCCGGGCTGCTCGACATCCCGGTGCTGGGCAACGGCGACATCTGGGAGGCCGCCGACGCGGTCCGGATGGTGCGCCAGACCGGCTGCGCCGGGGTGGTGGTGGGCCGTGGGTGCCTGGGCCGGCCGTGGCTGTTCGGTGACCTGGCGACCGCGTTCGCCGGCCGGCAACAGCTGCACCTGCCGGGCCTGGACCAGGTCGCCGCGGCGATGTACCGGCATGCCGAGCTGCTGGCCGACTGGCTCGGCGAGGAGCGCGGCGTGGTCGACTTCCGCAAGCATGTGGCCTGGTATCTCAAGGGATTCTCGGTCGGCAGCGAGCTGCGGATGGCGATGGCACAGGCGTCCGGGCTGGCCGAGCTGGCCGGGCTACTGGCCAAGCTGGACCAGAGCCAGCCGTACCCGACCGGAGTGCTCGGCCAGCCGCGCGGCCGCACCACCGGGGCCCGCCGGGTCACCCTGCCGGAGGGGTGGCTGGCCGACCGGGAGTCGCGCGAGGTGCCGTTCGGGGCGGAACTGGCCGACTCCGGCGGCTGAGCGACTCGGTGAGCGCTCAGCATCTGGCACGCTGACCGCATGGATCTCGAGAGCGGCGCGGGCCTGCTGCACCGGCTGACCTGCTACACCCCCGACCAGGACTGGGACGTGCCGGTCGACGACCCCCGGCTCCGGCACGACCTGGAACCGAACGACCTGGAGACCATCCCGCCGCCGGTCAAGCAGTACGGCGCCGGCCTGCCGGTCATCGCGTTGCCGCGCGAGCTGCCGGACCCGGGCGTCAGCGCCGCCGCGGTGCTGGCCGGCGTCCCGGCTCCGCGCCAGCCCCTCGACGCCGCGCAGCTCGGCCGGATCCTCTACTTCGGCGCGGGCGTGGTCCGGACGTCGGACCGCAACGGGCGCACGTTCCTGTTCCGGGCTGCGGGCTCGGCCGGCGGCCGGTTCCCGCTGGAGGTCTATGCCAGCACCCGCGACATCGAAGGGGTGCCGGACGGCGTGCACTGGTACGACCCGGTCGAGCATGCCCTGGTGCAGGTCGGTCCCGCGCCGGACGGCGAGGCCAGCACGCTGGTGGTCACCGGGATTCCGTGGCGGACCGGGTGGCGCTACGCCGAGCGGGGCTGGCGGCACCTGTACTGGGACGCCGGCACCGCGCTGTCCCAGCTGATCGCCGCGGCCGACAGCATCGGCGCCGGGCCTCGGCTCCGCACCCGGTTCCCGGATGCCGCGATCGCCGGCCTGGTGGGCGCCGACGGCGTGCACGAGTACCCGCTCGCGCTGGTGAGCCTCGGCGACGGGACGCCGGCCACCCGGGCAACCGGTCCGGCCACCCCCGGCAGCCTGCCCGCGGTCGAGTTTCCGCTGTGCACGCAAGCCCAACGGGCCGGCGACAGCGACTCCGACGGCCCGGCGTGGCCGGTCGGCCCGGTGCTGGCCAGCACCTCTGAATCAGTCCCCGACTCACCCGGGCTGGACGAGGTGATCCTGCGGCGCGGCTCGCAGCGGCTGATGGACCGCAACGTCGAACTGCCGCGCCGGCTGCTGGACTGGCCGATGCGCGCGGCGATGCGCGGCATCGAGGTGCCGCACTGGGTGGTGGTGCACGGGGTGGCCGGCACCGCCCCCGGCATCTACCGCTGGCCCGACCTCGACACCCCGCAGCGGCAGGCCGAGCTGCGCGACGAGCTGTTGCGGGTCTGCCTGGACCAGTACCTGGCCGCGGATGCCGGCTACGTGGTGATCGGCGCGATCGACGGCGCCGAGCTGGACGACCGGGGTTACCGGGAGGCCCAGCTGGCGGCCGGCCTGGTCGAAGGACGGCTGCACCTGGCGGCGTACGCGCTCGGGGCGACCGCGTCCGGCATGACGTTCGCGGACAGCGAGATGCCGGCACTGCTCGGCAGGTCCGAGGATCTGGTGACGCTGCTGCTCACCTGCGTCGGGGTCGGCGAGTACGCGTCCCGGCCGGGCGGGATGCCGGGTGCGCCGGTCGAGGTTCGCAAGGTCAAGGAGCGGATCAAGGAGTGAGCCGGTGTGTCGTGAGCCTCCTCGTACCGGCACGTGCAGACCGCAACCGCTTACGCCCCCTATGGTGCGAGGGAACGACTCTCCGTCTCACAACGTGGTGGTGTGCGCGATGACCAAGTTCGTCTATGACTTCGCCGAGGGCAACAAGGACCTCAAGGACCTGTTGGGCGGCAAGGGGGCCAACCTCGCCGAGATGACCAACATGGGCCTGCCGGTGCCGCCCGGCTTCACCATCACCACCGAGGCCTGCCAGACCTACCTGGCCACCGGCCGCCAGCCCGCCGAGATGGCCGAGGAGGTGTCCGAGCACCTGGCCGCGCTGGAGCGGACCATGGGCAAGAAGCTCGGCCAGACCGACGACCCGCTGCTGGTCTCGGTCCGCTCCGGGGCCAAGTTCTCCATGCCGGGCATGATGGAGACCGTCCTCAACGTCGGGCTGAACGACCAGTCGGTGCGCGGCCTGGCCGCGCAGGCCGGCAACGAACGGTTCGCCTTCGACTCCTACCGCCGGCTGATCCAGATGTTCGGCAAGACCGTGCTCGGCATCGACGGCGAGCACTTCGAGGGCGCCCTGGAGGCCGCCAAGGAGGCCCGCGGCACGCACAACGACCTCGACCTCGACGCCGAGGACCTGCGCAAGCTGATCGAGACCTACAAGCAGGTGGTGGTCGAGTTCGCTGGCCGGGAGTTCCCGCAGGACCCGCGCGAGCAGATGGATCTGGCCGTCCGGGCGGTCTTCGACTCCTGGAACGCCCCGCGCGCGGTGCTCTACCGGCGGCAGGAGCGGATTCCGGCCGACCTGGGCACCGCGGTGAACATCGTCGCCATGGTGTTCGGCAACCTGTCCGACGACTCCGGCACCGGGGTGGCCTTCACCCGCGACCCGGCCTCCGGCGCCAAGGGCGTCTACGGCGACTACCTGGCCAACGCGCAGGGCGAGGACGTGGTGGCCGGCATCCGCAACACCCTGGCGCTGGCGGACCTGGAGCGGCTGGACAAGAAATCCTACGACGAGCTGATGGGCATCATGGCCCAGCTCGAGGAGCACTACCGCGACCTGTGCGACATCGAGTTCACCATCGAGCGCGGCAAGCTGTGGATGCTGCAGACCCGGGTCGGCAAGCGCACCGCCGGCGCGGCGTTCCGGATCGCCACCCAGCTGATCGACGAAGGGCTGATCGACGAGCGGGAGGCGCTGCGCCGGGTCACCGGTGCCCAGCTCGCTCAGCTGATGTTCCCGCACTTCGACGAGACCGGGGCGCACAAGAAGATCGCCCAGGGCATGAACGCCTCGCCCGGCGCGGCGGTGGGCAAGGTGGTCTTCGACTCCTACACCGCGGTCAAGTGGTCCCGGTCGGGGGAGAAGGTCATCCTGGTCCGGCGCGAGACCAACCCGGACGACCTGAACGGCATGATCGCCGCGCAGGGCATCCTGACCAGCCGCGGCGGCAAGACCAGCCACGCCGCGGTGGTGGCGCGCGGCATGGGCAAGACCTGCGTGTGCGGCGCCGAGGCGATCGACGTCGACACCAAGGCCAGGCACTTCACGCTGCGCGACGGCTCGGTCTACCCCGAGGGCACGATGGTCTCGATCGACGGCACCACCGGCGAGGTGTTCCTCGGCGAGGTGCCGGTGGTGGACTCGCCGGTGGTCCGGTACTTCGAGGGCGAGCTGGACCCGGAGGCCGACGAGGCCGACGATCTGGTGAAGGCGGTGCACCGGCTGATGAAGGTGGCCGACGGCAACCGCCGGATGGCGGTGCGGGCCAACTCCGACACCGAGGAGGACTCGGCCCGGGCGCGGCGGTTCGGCGCCCAGGGCATCGGCCTGTGCCGTACCGAGCACATGTTCCTGGGCGACCGCCGGCAGCTGGTCGAGGCGCTGATCCTGGCCGACACCGACGACGAGCGGGAGCGGGAGCTGGCCGAGCTGCTGCCGCTGCAGCGCGAGGACTTCAAGGGCATCTTCGAGGCGATGGACGGCCTGCCGGTGACCATCCGGCTGCTGGACCCGCCGCTGCACGAGTTCCTGCCCAACATCACCGAGCTCTCGGTACGGGTGGCGGTGGCGGAAGCCCGCGGCGAGCCACGCGAGGGCGACCTGCGGATGCTGCAGGCGGTGCACAAGCTGCACGAGCAGAACCCGATGCTGGGACTGCGCGGGGTGCGGCTCGGCCTGGTGATTCCCGGCCTGTTCGAGATGCAGGCCCGGGCCATCCTGGAGGCGGCCGCCGAGCACCAGAAGAACGGCGGCGTGCCCCGGGTGGAGATCATGGTTCCGCTGGTAGGCGCGGTACAGGAGTTCGAAGCGATCAAGGAGGACATCATCGGGGTCGGCGCCGAGGTGCGGGCCGAGACCGGCCAGCACCTGGAGTTCCTGATCGGCACCATGATCGAGCTGCCCCGGGCGGCGCTCACCGCCGGCCAGATCGCCGAGTCGGCCGAGTTCTTCTCCTTCGGCACCAACGACCTGACCCAGACCACCTGGGGCTTCTCCCGCGACGACGTGGAGGCGGCGTTCTTCAGCCACTATCTGGAGAAGGGCATCTTCGGGGTGAGCCCGTTCGAGTCGCTGGACCGGGAGGGCGTCGGCGAGCTGGTGAAGATCGGCGCCGAGCGCGGCCGGGCGGTCCGGCCGGGCCTGAAGCTGGGCGTCTGCGGCGAGCACGGCGGCGATCCGGAGTCGGTGCACTTCTTCGACGCGGTGGGCCTGGACTACGTGTCCTGCTCGCCGTTCCGGGTGCCGGTCGCGCGGCTGGAGGCGGGCCGGGCGAACCTGGGGTCGAGCAGCGAAACCCGCTGACCGGCGCCTGATTCCGGTAGCCTCGACGGCGTGTCCGGTCGTCTGAGAATCATCGCCGCCTCGGCCGTGACGGCAGCCCGGACGGCTCTCGAGCGCCGCTCGGCCGACCCGCCGATCGGTCGCCGGGAGGGGCCGACGGTGCTGCCGGACAACAAGGTGCTGCAGTCCATCCTGAAGGAGTACTCGCTGCACTCGGTGATCGACGACGACGGCGATCTGGCGGTGCGCTGGGACAACTTCAGCATCTACTTCTTCCACTACGGCCAGGACAACGAGGTGCTGCAGGCCCGGCTCTACCTCAACCGGCGGTTCGAAGTGGAGCTGCGGCCAGCCCTGGCGCTGGTGCTGGACGACTGGAACCGCAGCAAGCTGTTCCCCAAGGCCTACACGGTGCTTCCCGACGACGGCCTGGTGGGGATCTGCGCCGAGCAGGCCTTCGACTTCGAAGGCGGGATCAGCCGGCAGCAGCTGAAGTTCACCGTCGGCATGTGGTTGCAGAGCCTGCAGCAGTTCGCCGACTGGACCGAGGAGCACGTCTGAGCGGCAGCGTGGACGAGAGTTACCGCTACGGCGCGGCCGACCGGGCCCGCTTGTTGCCGGAGAGCGACAAACGGGCTCAAGTTCAGGTCGAGGGTCAGCTCGACCGGGGCGCCTTCCAGCGCGACCGGGCCCGGGTGCTGCACTCGTACTCGTTCCGCCGGCTGGCCGACAAGACCCAGGTCGTCACCCCCGGCCAGGACGACTTTCCGCGGACCCGGCTGACCCATTCGCTGGAGGTGGCCCAGATCAGCCGCGAGATGGGGGCCGCGCTCGGCTGCGACCCCGATCTCACCGACGCCGCCGGGCTGGCGCACGACCTGGGCCACCCGCCGTTCGGGCACAACGGCGAGGACGCCCTGAACGAGGCCGCCAAGGACTGCGGGGGATTCGAGGGCAACGCCCAGACGCTGCGCATCCTGACCCGGCTGGAGGCCAAGGCGGTCACCTCGGACGGCAGCTCGGCGGGGCTGAACCTGACCCGGGCGAGCCTGGACGCGGTGTGCAAGTACCCGTGGGCAGCGGGCGCGGCGGGCGCGGCCGGTGCAGACGCTGGTGGCTCCGGGAAGTTCGGGGTGTACGCCGACGACCGGCCGGCCTTCGACTGGCTGCGCAACGGCCGGCCGGACGGGCAGCGCTGCCTGGAGGCCCAGGTGATGGACTGGGCCGACGACGTCGCCTACTCGGTGCACGACGTGGAGGACGGCGTGCACTCCGGGCACATCCGGCTGGCAATGTTGACCGACCCGGATTCCGAGACCGAGCAGCAGGCGCTGTGCGAGCAGGCCAGCCGGTTCTACTCGCCGCTGGCGCCCGACCTGCTGCGTCCGGCGCTGGCCGACCTGCTGCGGCTGCCGGCGCTGGCCGACCTGACCGGCTACGACGGTTCCTACGCCGCCCAGTCGATGGCCAAGCGGGCCACCAGCGAGCTGACCGGACGGTTCGTCACCGCCGCCGTCCGGGCCACCCGCGACCGCTACCCGGACGGCCCGCTGGGCCGCTACCGCGCCGAGCTGGTGGTGCCGGAGCGGGTACGTGCCGAGTGCGCGCTGCTCAAGGCCATCGCCTACCGCTACGTGATGCGCCGGCCCGGCGTCGAGGCCCAGCTGACCCGGCAGCGGGGCATCCTCACCGACCTGGTCGAGGTGCTGCTGGAGCGCGGCGAGCCGGCGCTGTCGCCCACCCTGCGCGACAGCTGGCGGCAGGCGGACGACCAGGCCGGCCGGCTGCGGGTGGTGATCGACCAGGTCTCCCAGCTGACCGACTCCTCGGCGCTGGCCTGGCACCGCCGGCTGGTGACCGGCGGCTGACGGATCTCTGCTCGTAACGTCCGGGCACTCGGACTCGGCCCGTCAAACTTACACATAGACTCGCCGCATGGCCGGCCGGATACGCGACGAGGACATCGCCGCCGTCCGGGAACGGGCCAGCATCGCCGACGTGATCGGCCAGTACGTCGAGCTGCGCAACGCCGGCGGCGGCAACCTCAAAGGCATCTGCCCGTTCCATGACGAGAAGTCCCCGTCGCTGTCGGTGTCGCCGTCCCGCGGGCTGTTCCACTGCTTCGGCTGCTCGGCCGGCGGTGACGTGATCCGGTTCGTCGAGCGGATCGAGCACCTGTCCTTCAGCGAGGCGGTGGAGAGCCTGGCCGGCCGGGCCGGCATCCAGCTGCGCTACGCCGACGGTGGCTCCAGCCCGCACCGGCCGTCCGGGCAGCGGGCCCGGCTGGTCGAGGCGCACGCGCTGGCCGCGGCCTTCTACGCCGAGCAGCTGGCCGGCCCCGAGGCGAAAGCGGCGCGCGAGTTCCTGGCCGGCCGCGGCTTCGACGCCGCGGCCAGCACCCAGTTCGGCTGCGGCTACGCCCCGGGCGGCTGGGATGCCCTCACCAAGCACCTGCTCGGCCGGGGCTTCAAGCCGGCCGAGCTGACCCTGGCCGGGTTGTCCCGGGAGTCCGCCCGCGGCTCGCTGGTCGACCGGTTCCACCGCCGGCTGCTGTGGCCGATCCGCGACGTCGGCGGCGAGGTGGTCGGCTTCGGGGCTCGCCGGATTCACGACGACGACAAGATCGAGGCCAAGTACCTCAATACCCCCGAGACCCCGATCTACAAGAAGAGCCAGCTGCTCTACGGCATGGACGTGGCCAAGCGCGAGATCGCCCGGCAGCGCCAGGCGGTCATCGTGGAGGGCTACACCGACGTGATGGCCTGCCACCTGGCCGGGGTGACGACCGCGGTGGCCACCTGCGGCACCGCCTTCGGCGGCGAGCACGTCAACGTGATCCGGCGGCTGTGGTCGACCAACAGCGCCGAGGAGGCG
>NZ_DATINC010000067.1:0-21566 GCF_035474675.1 Jatrophihabitans sp.
CACGACCGGCAGGCTGTGCATAAAGTCGGGTCAGCAGGCCGGCCGTCGGGCCGGAAGCCCTGGAATTCCGGCGGTACACGCCTTATCCACAGCTTGTCAACGAGACGGGTGGCGCGTCGTCCAGAGGTTATCCACAGTTCATTCCACAAGTGTGGACATGGAGTTGAGGGTTATTGGCCGCCTGTGGATATCGGAGCGGGGACGTCGGTGCGATGTGTCACCGTCCTGGTCATGACAGCTCAGCACCCCGATTCCCGAACCGAAGACCCACCCCCGGTCGCCCCTGCCGAGCAGCAGCTGCCGACCGGGCGGCGGCTGAACCGCGCGGCGGTCGTGCTGTGGCGGTCGCGGCAGGCGGTCCAACTGGAGCTCGGCGATCGCCGGATCGTGCTGGCCGACGTCGAGCCCGAGCAGCTGTCGGCATTGCTGTGGCGACCTGCCGGCAGCCTGGCGATGCGTCCGCCGGCCCAGACGGCAGGGCTTGCCGAACTCACCGCCGTGCTGGACGAGGCCGGCTTCCTGACCAGCACCGCCCCGGTCGCCGGGCAACCGTCACCACCGGCCCGGCTGGCGGCGGAGCTGGGAGCGCTGGCAGCCCAGTTCGGCGACGGCGCGGCGGCGACCCTGCAGGCCCGCCGGGCCGCAACGGTGGCGGTGCACGGGACCTCTCGGCTGGCGACCACCGTCGCCGCCACCCTGGCCGCCGCCGGAGTGGGCTGGGTGCAGCTGGTGCAGGCCGGCGAGGTGTCGGCCAGCGACGCCTGCCCCGGCGGCGTGACGCCTGCTGACGAGGGCCGCAGGTTCGCGGTGGCCGGCGAGGAGGCGGTGCGCCGGTACGGCCCGGACATCGAGATCGGCCCCATCCCACCGGAACGCCGCACCGACCTGGTGGTGCTCACCGACCCGGCTCCGCCGGATCCCACCCTGCGCTCGGCACTCCACCAGGACGCGGTCGCCCACCTGCCGGCCAGCGTGGACGGCCGGCGTGCCGTGATCGGCCCGCTGGTGCTGCCCGGGCAGACCAGTTGCCTGAACTGCACCGACCTGCACCGCACCGACCGCGATCCGGCCTGGCCGGTGCTGGCGGTGCAACTGGCCTCCCGGCCACGCCGGCGGATCGGCTCGGACGTGGCTCTGTGCCTGGCTACGGCCGGCGTGGCGGTCGGGCAGGCGCTGGCGTACCTGGACCGGCAACAGCCGGCCACCCTGGCAGCGAGCCTGGAATGGCAGTGGCCAGACTGGCGGCTGCGACGCCGGAGCTGGCCGGCGCACTACAGCTGTGACTGCGGTGCCGCAACGGCGGCGGCGTTCCATCCGGACGAAGACGGCAGAATAGAACCGTGACCGATATCCCGCAGCGTGGTGTGGCCCGCACGGCCCGACTGGCGAGCCTTCCCCTGGGCGTGGCCGGACGGGCGACGGTCGGCCTGGGCCGGCGCCTGACCGGCCAGTCGCCGGAGGGCATCCAGGCAGAGCTGGCCCAGCGCACCGCCGAGCAGCTGTTCTCGGTACTGGGGCAGCTCAAGGGCGGCGCGATGAAGTTCGGCCAGGCGCTGTCGGTCTTCGAGGCGGCGCTGCCGGAAGCGTCCGCGGCCCCCTACCGCGAAGCGCTCACCCGGCTGCAGGAGGCCGCCCCGCCGATGGCGCCGGAGACCATGCACCGGGTGCTCGACGAGCAGTTCGGCACGTCCTGGCGGTCCCGATTCCGTTCCTTCGAGGACCTGCCCGCGGCGGCTGCCTCGATCGGCCAGGTGCACCGGGCCGTGTGGTCCGACGGCCGCGAGGTCGCGGTCAAGATCCAGTACCCGGGGGCCGGGCCGGCGCTGATGGCGGACTTCAACCAGCTGTCCCGGTTCGCCAAGGTCTTCGGCATGCTCTCCCCCGGCCTGGACGTCAAGCCGCTGCTGGCCGAGCTCAAGGCCCGGGTCAGCGAGGAGCTGGACTACACCCTGGAGGCCTCCGCCCAGCGCCAGTTCGTCGCGGCCTACGAAGGTGATCCGGACATCGTCGCTCCGCGGGTGGTGGCCAGCGCACCCAAGGTGGTGGTCAGCGAGTGGCTCGACGGCACCCCGCTGTCGAAGATCATCGCGACCGGCAGCCAGGAGCAACGCGACCGGGCCGGCCGGTTGCTGGCGCTGTTGCACTTCTCGGCGCCGCAACGCAGCCAGTTGCTGCACGCCGACCCGCATCCCGGAAACTTCCGGCTCCTCGACGACGGCCGGCTCGGCGTGCTGGACTTCGGTGCCATGGCAAGGCTGCCGAACGGCACCCCGGAGCCGCTCGGCCGGATTACCCGCCTGGTGCTCGACGGAGACACCGACGCGGTGATGGCCGCCCTGGTGGCCGAACGGTTCATCCGGCGGGGTGTCAGCATCGACGCCGACAAGGTGATGGACTACCTGCGCCCGATCCTGGAACCGCTGGCCCAGCCGGAGTTCACCTTCACCCGGGAGTGGATGCGCGAGCAGGCCCAGCGCATCGGCGATCCGCGCAACGAGGCCGCGCGGGTCGGGCGGATGCTGAACCTGCCACCGGAGTACCTGCTGCTGCACCGGGTGACCCTGGGGTCGATCGGAGTGCTGTGCCAGCTCGGCGCCCGGGCACCGTACCGCCAGATCGCCGAGACCTGGCAACCCGGATTCGCCTCGTAGCGGCGGCAGAAACGGGGCCTGTCGAGCAGCTCGTCACCACCATTGCGAGTCGAGCTTGGCTTCGATAGCCCGGACGTTCTCACGGGCGCAGCCCGGACAGGTCCACCGGCGACGGCCGGCCTCGGTGTCCAGCACCCAGGCGAGCGGCGGGTCGCCCTCAGTGGCCGGGTCCGGACCACGCCCGCAGACCTGGCAGGTCACCGGAGGTTGCGTCACATCCTCATTCCAGCGTGTCGCCGGCCGCATTGCCAGCACCACGCCGACGGCCGCCGGAGTTCGCCATCCCGTAGGACAGCGACACTCCGGCGGCCGACGAACCGGTGGACCGGTTCTCGTTTGCCGGATCGGTCCGGCCGACCGGCGGGGGTCCGACCGATCAGGCGGACCGGTCAGGCCGACCGGTCAGCCTTAGCCGACCAACTGGTAGTCGGCGCTGAGCTGCTCGGTCAACCGGCGTTGCGAGCGGGTGGCCCGGCGGGCGGAGTAGACCGCCAGCCGTCGCCAGCGCCGTGCCGTGACCAGCTGCTGGGACAGCCGGTACTGCGCGGCCAGCATGGCCTGCTCCTGCGCTCGCTCGCGAGCGAGCGCTTCATACATCGTGTACATCGTTGACTCCTCGGACGTGTGGTGTGGATGGAAGGTGAATTCCGTTCGGAGGTACGGCCGACGGCTCGGCTACCCGGGCGGGCAGGCCGGCGCCGTTCAGGCCGCGACCTCGTTCTTGCGCGGACGGCCGCGCGGACGCTTGCGGGCGATCACGATGCCCTGATCGAAGATCTCGCCGCCCCATACGCCCCAGGGCTCGCGCCGGTCGAGCGCACCGGCCAGGCACCCGGCGCGGACCGGGCACAGCGCGCACAGCGCCTTCGCGCGCTCCAGCTCGGTGGGTGACTCGGCGAACCAGAGGTCGGCATCGAACGACCGGCAGGGCAGGTCGTCGACATCGGCACCGAAGGCCGGGTCGACCGTGGCAGCCAGCGGCTCACAGATCGAGATGGCAACCGGCTGATCGGCCACAACCCACGGTTGCGCCTGCGGCTGGGTCAGAGTGGCAGTGGCAAACACGTCGGGTCACCTCCTACTTCGTTGTAGACAGTGGATTGCTTGTTCAGTTGTGGAGTGGGCGAGTGCATGTCTGCCCCGTGGTCTCGCAGGTTCGGGAAGTAGTAGGAGCGGCACATAACAAAGGCCGCGGTTCCCGGTCAGGGAATCCGCGGCCTCGAAAGGTTCGCTCTGCTGGTGTCAAAGCGGAATCTTTCGAGGTCGATGTGCCTGACCGAAGAACTGGGTCATCTCGGTGCCAGTGATGTCGGACGTGCGCATAGCCGACACAGCCGCCAGTCCCGCCGGGACAGCACCGAAGGCAGCCGGGACTCGCTCGGCTGCGTGGAACTGCAGATTCGTCTTCACCTTCGGCACCTCCTCGGTGGTCCGGACTTGCGCTACCGGCGTGCAGCGACAGCTGTGGCCGGGGGTTGTGTAGCGAGGTTATCGGAGCGGCTTAGATAAGCACAAACTATTTTCCGCCCAACACGCCGACGACTTTCTAGCGACGCCGGAATCGGCCGTCGAGCTCAGCCCGCCGCGCCCGGATCGGCCGCCATGGGCTCAGCCCGCCGCGCCCGGATCGGCCGCCGTGGCTATGCCCCACCTCGACCGGAACCCCGACCGCCGGGCTCAGCCCACTTCGACCGGAACCCCGACCGCCGGGTTCAGTCCACCTCGACCGGATCCGGGTCCGCACCGCCCAGCACGGCCAGCACCGGCTCGGCGTAGCGCTGCAGCTTGGTCGGCCCGACCCCGGGCACCTGCGCCAGCTCCGCCGCGGTCGCCGGCGCCCGGTCGGCGATGGCCACCAGGGTGGCGTCGGAGAACACCACGTAGGCCGGCACCGACTGTGCCTCGGCCTGCTTCTTGCGCCAGGCCCGCAACCGCCCGAACGTCGCCGCGTCCTCGGCCGGCACCGCGGTCCGGACCCGCTTGCCGGACCCGCCGGACCGTCCCGCACCCGCCGGCCGCAACCCGTCGAGGAACCGGCTGGGCCGGCGCCGTTTGGCCTGCCCGGGATTGCGGGCCAGTGCCCAGGACAGCATCAGCTGCTGGCGAGCCCGGGTGATGCCCACGTAGAACAGCCGCCGCTCCTCGGCAAGTTGCTCGTCGGTGCTGGCGTGCTGGATGGGCAGCGTCTGGTCGGTCAGCCCGACCAGGAACACCACGTCCCACTCCAGGCCCTTGGCCGAGTGCAGCGACGCCAGCGTGACCCCCTGCACCGTCGGGGCGTGCTGGGAGGCGGCCCGCTGCTCGAGGTCGGCGTTGAACTCGTCCAGCCGGGCGGCGGGGAACTCGGTGCCGAACTGCTCGGCCAGGTTCACCAGCGCGGCCAGCGACTCCCAGCGTTCCCGGGCCGCCCCGCCGGGCGGCGGGTGCTCGGCATTCCAGCCGACCGAGCTGAGCACCTCGGCCACCGACTCGGGCAGCGAGACGCTGCCGTCGTCGGCCCGAGCCGCCCCGCGCAGCAACACCAGCGCCTGGCGCACCTCGGCCCGGTCGAAGAACTTCTCCCCGCCGCGCAGCACGTACGGGATGCCCGCCTCGGCCAGGGCCTGCTCATACACCTCGGACTGGGCGTTGATCCGGAACAGCACCGCGATCTCCGACGCCGGCGTGCCGCCGGCGATCAGCCGCTTGGCCGCCTCGGCCACCGACTGGGCCTCGGCGACCTCGTCGTCGTGCTCGGCGAAGCTGGGCGCCGGCCCGTCCGGGCGCTGGCCGACCAGCCGCAGCCGGGTCGCCGGCGTCCGGGACTGCGCCGGCGCGGCGCTGATCAGCCGGTTCGCGAGGTCGACGATCTGCGGGGTGGAGCGGTAGTCCCGCTCCAGCCGTACCACCGTGGCCGCCGGGAAGCGCTCGGCGAAGTCGAGCAGGTAGGACGGCCGGGCGCCGGCGAAGGAGTAGATGGTCTGGTTCGGGTCGCCCACCACGCACACGTCGTCGCGCCCGCCCAGCCAGGCGTCGAGCAGCCGCTGCTGGATCGGCGAGACGTCCTGGTACTCGTCGATGACGAAGTAGCGGTACCGGGTGCGCACCGACCGGGCCACCTCGGGAATCTCCTCCAGCGCGCCGGCCATGATCAGCAGCAGGTCGGCGAAGTCGATCTCGTTGTTGCGGCGCTTGGCCTCCTCATAGCCGGCATAGACCTCGGCCACCCGCTCCGCCGACACCGAGATGCCCCGGCTGGCCTTCGCCGCCGCGCCCGGGTAGTCCGGCGGGGCGATCAGCGAGGACTTGGCCCAGTCGATCTCGCCGGCCAGGTCCCGCAGCTCCGCCTTGTCGGTGCGCAGCCGCAACCGGTTGGCGGCCTGGGACACCCAGCGGATCGGATTGCCGGCCACCTCGGGCATCGGGCCGCCCAGCACCTGCGGGGCGAAGAAGCTGAGCTGGCGCAGCGCCGCCGAGTGGAAGGTGCGGGCCTGCACCCCGACCGCGCCCAGGCTGCGCAGCCGGGTACGCAGCTCGCCGGCCGCCCGGGCGGTGAAGGTGACCGCCAGCACCGCGTCGGCCGGCACCGCGCCGGCCGCCACCGCGTAGGCGATCCGGTGCGTGATCGCGCGGGTCTTGCCGGTGCCCGCGCCGGCCAGGATGCAGACCGGGCCTCGGACGGCCTCGGCGGCGGCCCGCTGCTCGGGGTCGAGGCCGGCCAGCACTCGCTCGGCCGCCGAGCCCGCCGGCTGGCCGGTGCCCGGGGCGGAAGAGTAGGCGGGAGAGCTGGTAGCGGTCACCCCTGCATCCTGCCAACCGGTACTGACAGTTCGCAGGACGGGGCGCCGGGCTGGGGACAACGCCGGCACCGCACCGGGACGACGCCGGCACCGCACTGAGGCGACGTCCGGGAACATCGGCGGCCAGCCCGGCGCTCTATCTGGTACGACACCGACTCCTCCCCCGCGGAAAGGTCCTCGATGACTGCCCCTCTGACCATGTACACCACCACCTGGTGCGGCTACTGCGTCCGGCTCAAGCACGGCCTGGACCGGGCCGGCATCCCCTTCATCGAGGTGAACATCGAGCAGGACGAGGCCGCCGCCGAGCGGGTCATGCAGGTCAACGGCGGCAACCAGACCGTCCCGACCCTGGAGTTCCCGGACGGCAGTGCGCTCACCAACCCGTCGGTCTCGCAGGTGCAGGAGAAGCTCGCGACCCTGGTGTGAGGGGCCGAAGAGGCGGCTGAGGTGAGGCGCTACACCGCGGTCACCCCGCAGCTGCTGGCCCGGCAGCTGGTCGACCTGGTCGACCAGCGCCACCCCGGCACCCGTCCGCTGCGGGTCGCGCTGGACGCACCGGGCTGGGTGGACAGCACACCGCTGCTGGCAGCGCTGAGTGCCGGGCTGCCCGCGGCCGGCCACCCGGCCGCCGTGGTGCAGGCCCGCGACTTCTACCGGGACGCCTCGCTGCGCTTCGAGCACGGCAGGACCGACGTCGAGTCCTTCTACGCCGTCTGGCTCGACTCCGCCGCCCTGCAGCGCGAGGTGCTCCGCCCGCTGGCCGCGCCCGAGGGCGCCCGGTACCTGCCGGCGCTGCGCGACCCGGCCACCAACCGGTCCGCCCGCGCCGAGCCGGTCCCGCTGCCGCCGTCCGGCGTGCTGCTGGTGTGCGGGGAGCTGCTGCTGGGCGCTGGCCTCGACTTCGACCTGGCGATCCACCTCGCGGTCAGCCGGGCGGCCCGCAAGCGGCAGGTGCCCGAGCAGCTGCGCTGGACGCTGCCGGCCTTCGACCGCTACGACATCGACGCCGACCCGGTGGGACTTGCCGACGTGGTGGTCCGCTACGACGACCCGGCCCATCCCGCGCTCTCGGTGCGCTGAGCCCAGGCCGCTCTAGTCGGTGGCGACCAGCCAGGCGTTGATCAGCTGCCGGGCGATCGACATGGCCCCGGGCAGCCCGCGCAACGCCGGCGGCACGACGTCGGCGCCGGCCGGCTCGGCCTCGCTGCCCCAGTCGGCGGTGCGGCGGACCTGCTCGCGGGTGTACCAGCCGGCCTCGACGATCTCCTCGGCGTCGATCACCAGCCGCGGGTCGCCGGCCACCCGGGCGGTGTAGCCCAGCATCAGCGAAGCCGGGAACGGGTGCGGCTGGCTGGCCACGTAGGTCACCTCGCACACCTCGATGCCGACCTCCTCGCGGACCTCGCGGGCGACCGCCGCCTCCGCCGACTCGCCGGCCTCGACGAAGCCGGCCAGCACCGACATCCGGCCGGCCGGCCACTGCGGGCCGCGGGCCAGCACGCACCGGCCGGCACCGTCGTGCACCAGCATGATCACCGCCGGGTCGGTGCGCGGAAAGTGCTCCGACCCGTCGGCCGGGCAGGTCCTGGTCCAGCCGGCCTTGCTCACCTCGGTCACCGTGCCGCAGCGCGGGCAGTGCGAGTGGGTCTGGTGCCAGGCCTGCAACGCCACCGCGGTGGTCAGCAGCCCGACGTCGAGGTCGGTCAGCTCGGTGGCCAGCTCCCGCAGGCCGCGCCAGTCGGACCCGGCAGCCGGCAGGGCCACCTCCCCGGCCGCCAGCAACGCCAAGTACCGGGTGCCGCCGGCGCCGCCGAGCAGCACCCGCACCCCCTCGATGCGGGCCTCGGCCGGCGCCACGAACCGCAGTTCCCGGCCACCCGGCCCGACCGGCGCCCGGCCGGACGGCGAGATCAGCAGCACCCGGCTGGCCGGGTCCTGCCAGGCGGCGGCGAACCAGGCCGGGTCGGTGCGGCGCTCGGCCATCCGGTCGTGCGCCGAGCGCGCCAGGATCGGCACCGCCGGCACCGCCCACGGGTCGTGCGCCGGCCGGTCGGAGGCCCGGGCAGCTACCTGGTCAGCGGCCAACGGCTACTCGACCTCCACGATGCCGGCCAGCGGCGCGGTGATCGCGCCGGCGTCGCCGACCGCGACCCCGACCAGCCGGCGGGGGGCCAGGAACTCCGCGGCCACCTCGGCCACGTCGGCGACCGTGACCCGGGCCAGCCGGGCCGGGTGGCTGGACAGCCACTCCAGCTCCACGCCCGCGCCGAGCAGGTTGGCCACGGTGCTGGCCAGTCCCGACTGGGTGGCCGTCGAGATCGCCAGGGTACCGATCGCGTACTGCCGGACCGTCTCCAGCTCGGCCTCGGTGACCGGTCCGGAGGCCATCCGGCCCAGCTCGTACAGGGTCTCCAGCAGCGCCGGCGCACTCACCTCGGTGGCCACGTCGGCGCTGATCAGGAACGAGCTGCGCAGCGCCTCGTGGTCCAGGGCGCTGCGCGGTGAGTAGGAGAAACCGCGCCGTTCCCGGATGTTCTCCACCCAGCGGGAGGAGATGAACCCGCCGAAGACCAGGTTCGCCAGCTGCAGCGCCGGGTAACGCTCGTCCTGCCGGGGCAGCCCGGGGCCGCCGAACCGGAAGGCGGTCTGGACCGAGCCCGGCCGGTCCACGATCCGCAGCGGTCCGCCGGCGACCGGTGGCGGCGGCGCCACCTTGCCGGCCGGCGCCGCGCCGGTCCAGCCGGCCAGCGCGGACTCGGCGGCGGCCAGCGCCCGGGCCGGGGAGATGTCGCCGACGATCACCAGCAGGGCGCCGTCCGGGCGCACCATCCCGGCGTGCAGGGTGCGCAGCTGCGCGGCGGTGGTGGCGGCCACCTCCTGCTCGTCCGGCAGCGTCCGGCCGTACGGGTGGCCGGGCGCCATCCGCTGGGCCAGCGCCTCGCCGGCCATCACCCCGGCCTGCGAGCGGGACATGGTGATCCGCTCCAGCAACCGGCCGCGCTCCCCGCCGACCTCGGCGTTCGGGTAGCTCGCCGAGGTCAGGATCTCGGCGTAGAGGCCGAGCAGCGCCGGCAGCCCGGAGGCGATCGCCGAGGCCGACAGCAGCAGCCGGTCGGGGTCGGCACCCACCGACAGCTCCGCGCCCAGGTCGCCGAGCGCCTCGGCCAGCCCCAGCCGGTCGTGCTCGGCGGTGCCGGTGCGGATGGTGCCGGCCAGCAGCGCCGAGCGGGCCCGGTGCCGGGCCCTGGCGGAGAAGAACGGGACTCGCAGCCGCACCTCGACCAGCGGCACGGTCGGCCGGCGGACCGCCACCACCCGCAGGCCGGACTCCAGCACCCGCTCGGAGTAGCTCAGCTTCTTCGGCCTGGCGGGCTCCGCGAGCCCCGGGACCTCCAGCAGTGCGGTCACTTGGCAGCTCCCGGAACCAGTTCGACCACGGCCCGGCTGGTCGGGGCCAGCGCCCGGGCGGCGGTGCGGATGTCGTCGTCGGTGATCGCGCCGAGCAGCTCGGGCAGCCGCAGGATCAGCTCCGCGTCGTCGAAGATCAGCTGGAACTTCGCGAACTCCAGGCCGCGGTTGAGCACGTTGTCCAGCTCGTGGGAGAGGGTGGCGGCCAGCTGCACCCCGGCCCGGCGCAGCTCGCCGGGTTCGGTGCCCTCGGTGGCCACTCGGTCCAGCTCGGCGTCCACCGCGGCGAGCACCGTGTCGGTCGCGGCCCGGTCGGCGTAGTGGGCGGTGATGGTCAGCCGGGTCGGATCGCGCTCCTCCAGCGGGTCGCCGAAGGTTCCCAGGTAGGCGCTGACGTCGGTGACCAGGCCCTTGTCCTGGACCAGGGCACGGTGCAGCCGGGAGGCGTCGCCGTTGGACAGGATCTCGGCCAGCAGCACGCTGGCCAGGTAGGCCGGGAAGTCGGCGACGGGGTCCGCCACCCGGTAGCCGATCGCGATCGCCGGTATCGGGGCCAGCTCGTCGGCCACTTGCGCGCGCCGCTCGGCGGTCAGCGGCGGTTCGCTGAAGTCCGGCCGCCGCGGCCTGGTACGGCGCTCGATCGGCCCGAAGTGGCGCTCGATCATCTCCAGCGCCCGGTCCGGGTCGAAGTCGCCGGCCACGCTGAGCACCGCGTTGGCCGGGGCGTAGTAGCTGTCGAAGAAGGAGCTGGCGTCGGCCACGGTGGCGCTGGACAGGTCCTCGAAGCCGCCGTAGCCGTTGTGCGCGTTGGGAAAGGTGTCATACATCAGCTCGGGCAGCTGCAGCCACGGGAAGCCCCCGTACGGCCGGTTGAGCACGTTGACCCGGATCTCCTCCTTGACCACGTCGATCTGGTTGGCCAGGTTCTCCTTCGTGATCCGCGGCGAGCGCATCCGGTCGGCTTCCAGGAACAGGCCGCGCTCCAGCGCGTGCGAGGGCAGCAGGTCGTAGTAGTTGGTGTAGTCCAGGTGGGTGCTGCCGTTGAAGGTGCCGCCGGAGGACTGCACGTAGTGGAAGTGCTCCAGCTTCTCCAGGTTCGCCGAACCCTGGAACATCAGGTGCTCGAACAGGTGGGCGAAACCGGTCCGGCCCTGCGGCTCGGAGCGGAACCCCACGTCGTAGTTCACCGCGACCGCCACCACCGGCGCCCGGCGGTCCGGGGCCAGCACGACCCGCAGGCCGTTGGACAGGGTGTGGTGCAGCAACTCGAACGACAGGGACGGCAGGGTGGGCAAACGCGACGCGGTGGGCACCCCGCCACCCTAGCCACACCGTCGGGTCAGAGAACCTGCACGGTGGCGATGGTGGCCTCGGCCTTGGGCCACAGATCCTTGCGGTTGTCCGGGATGGAGAGCATGAAGATGCTGATGCCGGCCGTGGTGGGCACGCCCACGGTCCACAACCGCTCGACCCGGGCGGCCAGGTGCCGGCGCGCGCGGTAGGCCGGGTTGATGGTGATCTCGGTGAGCAGCTCATACCCCTGCACGCCGCCGAAGGACCGGGTATGCGCGGCCAGCACCTCGCTGGACGGGTTGTCGCCGTACCCGCGCTCCAGGGCCAGGTCGGTGCGCCGGCGCACCTCGGTCTGCACCTGGGCCGGCGACGGCACGGACGGGCCGAGCGGCCGCGGGTTGGCACGGCTGTCCTCCAGGTAGCCCACCGTGTCGGTGGTCGGCGGGCTGGCCAGGCTGCGCGGGTTGCCCGAGCCCTCGCTGACCACCCAGCCGGGCTCCACCTCCTGGGTGAGCGAGATGCGCAGGCCGAGGTTGACGTCCGGGGCGTCCTGGCGCAGCGCGTCGTCGATGCAGCGGTAGGTCAGCCGGGACTCCTCGTCGCGGATCTGCGGGCAGGCCACCAGCGGCACCAGGCCGAAGCCGCCCCGCGGGGCCGGGACGCTGGGCACCGGGACGGTCTGGGACGGGGCGGGACTGAGCGGGCCGATCCGGTCGGCCGCCTGCCGGGTGCTGCGGTTGCGGTAGCCGTTGACCAGTGCGACCACCACGACCAGCACCAGCACCGCCGCGACGGCCATCGGGACGAGCCGGCGGTTGCCGGCGGGCGGGGACGGCGGCGGTGGCGGCGGAAACTCGATCATCTCGCTACGAACCTAACCCCTACCGGCCCACCCGGCCCAGTCCGCCGGGGTTTCGTCCGGTCGGTTCGGTCAGCTCGGTCAGTTCTTGAAGCCCGCCCGGCCCAGCTCGGCGAACTCCCGCCACAGGTGCGCGGCCGCCTCGGCGCCCTTGTAGAGCATCGACAGCGTCACCTTCTCGTTCGGGGCGTGGATCTGGTCGTCCGGCAGGCCCACCCCGAGGAACACCATCGGTGCCTGCAGCGCCTTCTGCAGGCCGGCTTCCGGCCCGGACCCGCCCTCCCGGGTGGGCAGGATCAGCTCGGCGTCGAAGGCGGTGCAGATGGCCCGGGACAGCGCCTGGTAGGCCGGGGTGTCGATCGGCACCAGGCAGGCCTCCACCCCCTCGCCCTCCCAGTGCACCGTGCTCTGGATACCCGGCGGGGTGTGCTCGGCGACGAACGCCTCCACCCCGGCCCGGATGGCGGCCGGCCGCTGGTTGGCCACCAGCCGGAAGGAGAGCTTGACGAAGGCGTCGCTGGGCACGATGGTCTTCGACCCGGTGCCCTGGTAGCCGCCGCCGAGGCCGTTGACCTCGGCGGTCGGGCGGGCACCGAGCCGCTCCAGGGTGGTGTAGCCGGCCTCGCCGGTCAACGCCCGGGACTTGGCGTTGGCCAGGAACGCCGCCTCGTCGAACGGCACCCGGGCCAGCAGCTCGCGCTCGGTGTCGGTCAGGTCGAGGACGTCGTCGTAGAAGCCGGGCACCTGGACGCGGCCGTCGGCGTCGTGCAGGGCGGCGACCAGCCGGGTGAGGGCCTCGGCCGGGTTGGGCACCGCTCCCCCGAACACCCCGGAGTGCAGGTCCAGGTCCGGCCCGTGGAAGCTCACCATGGCCGGCACCATGCCGCGCATCCCGGTCACCGCGCTCGGGGTGTCCTCGGCGAGCATGCCGGTGTCGGTGATGACCATGACGTCGCAGTCCAGCCGGTCCCGGCGCTCGGCCAGCAACGCCTCGAAGTTCGGCGAGCCAGACTCCTCCTCGCCCTCGATCAGGAACTTCAGGGTGACCGCGGGGTTCGCGGCACCGGTGGCCGCCAGGTGGGCACGCACCCCCAGCAGGTGGAACAGCAACTGGCCCTTGTCGTCGGAGGCGCCGCGGGCGCGCAGCACCGGCCCGTCGACGGTGGGCTCGAACGGCTTGGTGTGCCACAGCTCCAGCGGGTCGACCGGTTGCACGTCGTGGTGGCCGTAGACCAGCACGGTCGGCGCGTCCGGGTCGTCGCTGGGCCACTCGGCATACACCGCCGGCAGGCCGGCCGTCGGCCAGATCTCCACCACCGGGAAGCCGGTGCGCCGGCAGGCCTCGGCGAACCACTCGGCGCTGCGGGCCACCTCGGGGTGGTACTCGGGCTGGGCGCTGATGCCGGGAATTCGCAGCCAGGCGTCGAGATCGGTCAGCAACTCGGCGGAATGGTCTGCCACGAAGGTACGGACGTCGTTGGTCACGTCGGCAGGTTATCCCGCGTCGGCGGCCGATGGCAGCCCAAGTGCGGACCCCGCGGGCCAACTGCAGACACCAGTGCAGGCAGTAGTGCAGACCACGCTCGTGCGGACCGCCGCCCTGTGGTCCCGGCCGCCCTCGGTCAGGGCTGCTGGGCGTTGATCAGTTCACGCAGCTGGTCGGCGTCGAGCAGGTCGGCCGGTGCCACCGTCACCCCGGCGCCCACGTAGTAGAACGCCGCGCCGACCGTGTGCAGCTCGCTGTCGGGAATCCCGCGCACGGCCGCCCAGGCCAGCCGGTAGATCGCCAGCTGCACCGCCTTCGCCCGGGCGTCGGCACCGGTCGGCGGCCGGCCGGTCTTCCAGTCCACCACGGTGTACCCGCCGTCGGGGTCGGCGAACACCGCATCCATCCGGCCCCGCACCACCCGGGCGCCGAAGGACATCTCGAAGCCGACCTCGACCGCGACCGGGGTGCGCTCGGCCCAGCTGCTGCGCTCGAAGGCGGCCTTGAGGGCTGCCAGCTCCTCGGCGTCGGCCAGCTCGTCTACCGCGCCCGGCAGGTCGGAGATGTCGAGCAGCGACTCGGCCGACCAGCGCTGCTCCAGCCAGGTGTGGAAGGCGGTGCCGCGCCGGGCCTGCTTGGCCGGCTTGCTGGGCAACGGCCGGCGCAGCCGGCGGGCGAGCTCGGTGGGGTCGGCCGACAGCGTCACCACGTCCGAGACCGACAGCTGCTGCGGGATCGGCACCTCGATCACGCCGCGCTCGGCGGCGGCCGCCCGCTCGGCCAGCAGCAGGTCCACGTCCCGCTCCCAGAGCTTGGCCAGCGGGCTGCGCTGGGAGGCTGCCAGCTGGCTCGGCTCACTGGGCTCGGCGAGCGCGGCCAGCACCCGCGCGGCGCCCCGCTCGACCAGCGAGCGCCGGGCGGCCAGCGGGTCGGCCGGCCAGCTCTGGCCCTGGGCCTGCCCGGACGCCGGGTTCTCCTCGCCCTCGGCCACCTCCCACCAGCCGTCGGTCTCGACGTCGGCGGACTCGCGCAGCTCCTCCAGGAACACCGACGCCGGCCGGGGCGTGCTGCCGGCACCCCAGGCGGCCCCGCTGGCGTAGAGCGCCTTGCGGGCCCGGGTGAAGGCGACGTAGGCCAGCCGGCGTTCCTCGATCAGGTGCCGCTGCTTCATCCGGTCCCGGTGCTCGGTGATCCGGTCCTCGGCGTCGCCGTAGTGCTGGCAGCCGGCCAGCTCCAGCACCGGCAGGTCAGCGGCGTCGCCACGCAGCGGCGAGGGCAGCAGCGCCGGGGCGGTGGCCCAGTCGTGGTTCTTGGCGGCATCGGGGAAGCCGTCGGTGACCAGGCCGGCCACCGCGACCACGTCCCATTCCAGGCCCTTGGCGCCGTGCACGGTCAGCACCTGCACCCGGTCCGGCAGCACCTCCAGGGTCGCGGGCTTCAGGCCGTACTCCTCCTGCTCGGCGGCCCGCAGGTAGCCGAGGAAGGCCGACACCCCGGCTCCGGCGCGGTCGTTGGCGAACCGGGCCGCCTCGTCGATGAACCGGTCCAGGTTGGCCCGGCCGGCCTGCTCGGCACCGGGCCGGGCGGCGACCTCGACGTCCAGGCCGAGCGCGTGCTCGATCTCGGCCACCAGGTCGGGCAGCGGCAGGTCGAGCCGGCGGCGCAGCCGGCGCAGCATCGCAGCACAGTCGGCCAGCCGGCGGTAGCCCTGCCGGGAGTACCCGTCCGGTTCGCCCAGGTCGTCCAGCGCCTCGATCAGGGACGGCTCGATCCGCTCGTCGTCCTCGGTCCGGTCGGCGCCGTCGGACCGGTCGCGGTCTGGTCCGGTCCGGTCGGCGCCGTCCTGCTCCGGTTCGCGCAGCGCCAGGCCGGTCTGGCGGGCCAGCACCTTGGCCCGCTGGTGCAGCGCCACCAGGTCGGCCGGTCCGATCCGCCAGCGCGCGCCGGTCAGCAACCGGGCCAGCGAGCCTCCGGCGTTGTGGTCGGCCAGCACCTGTAGCACCGCCCGGACGTCGGCGATCTCGGGCAGCGTGAGCAGGCCGCCGATGTCGACCACCTCGACCGGCAGCCCGGCCTCGCGCAGCGCCTGGGCGATCAGCGCGATGCCCGACCGCTTGCGCACCAGCACCGCCAGCGTCCGCCGGCCGGCCGTCCAGTCCGGCCGGCCGTCCCACTCGGCGCGCAGCTGCCGGGCCAGCCACGCCGCCTCGTCGGCGACGGACTCACCGTAACGGGCCACCACCCGGCCGGCCGGCGCGTCCGGACGTGCGGCCAGCGGCAGCCCGGCCGGGCCGCGCAGCTCGTCGGCGACCCGGTTGGCCACCGAGAGGATCCGGCAGTCGTTGCGCCAGCTGGTCATCAGCGGGTAGACCGCGGCCGGCTGGCCCGCGCCGGTCCGGAACCGCTCGGCGAACCGGGTGATGCTGCCCGCGCTGGCGCCGCGCCAGCTGTAGATCGACTGCAGCGGATCACCCACCGCGGTGACCGCCCGGCCGTCGCCGAAGAGCGCGGCCAGCAGCTCGATCTGAGCGTGCCCCGAGTCCTGGTACTCGTCCAGCAGCACCACGTCGTAGCGGGACCGCTCCACAGTCGCGACCGGTCCGATCGCGGCCAGCCGGCTGGCCAGCACCATCTGGTCGGCGAAGTCCAGCAGGCCCTCGGCCCGCTTGCGCTCGTCGAACAGCTCCACCAGCGGCAGCAGGTCGAGCCGCTTGGTCATGCTCTCCAGCAGCTTCTCGACGTTCACCGGCAGGTTGCGGCTGCGCGCGCCGGGCTTGGCCGGCAGCGTGGCGAGCTGGTCGCGCAGCCGGACGGCCAGCTCGCGGACCTGCTCCGGTCCGGCGAGGTGGTCGGCGAGCTGGCCGGCGAGGTCGAGCACCCGCTCGGTGACGGTGGCGACCACACCCGGTTCGACGGAGAAGCTGCCGTCGTAGCGCCGGACCACCGCATCGGCGACCTGCCAGCGGGCGGCCTCGGTGAGCAGCCGGGAGCCCGGCTCGCAGCCGAGCACGATGCCGTGTTCGGCGACCAGCTGGCCGGAGTACGCGGCGTAGGTGAGCACCGTCGGCTCGGCGACCTCGGTGCTGCGGCCCAGCGCCCGGTGCAGCGCCTTCAGCCGGGCCCGGATCCGGTGCTGCAGCTCACCGGCCGCCTTGCGGGTGAAGGTCAGGCCCAGGATCCGGTCCGGCGCGACCAGCTCGTTCGCGACCAGCCAGACCACCCGGGCGGCCATCGTCTCGGTCTTGCCCGAGCCTGCCCCGGCGATCACCACCGACGGCTCCAGCGGGGCCGCGATCACCGCGGCCTGCTCTTCGGTGGGCGGGAACGTGCCCAGCAACCGCGCGATGTCGGCCGGCGAGTAGCGGGTCTGGCCGGGCCGGACCCGAGCGGTCCGGACCGGCCTGGCCTGGCCCGGCCGAGGGGTTCGGGTCCGCTGGGGCAGGGCGTGGATGGTCACTGGGTCACCTGCCGTCCGTCGTCCTGGGCCGGGCAGCAGCTGCGCACCAGGCACCGGCTGCATCCCTTGCCCGGCTGTGCGGTCACGCTGTTGCCGCGCAGCACCGCGGCGATCCGCTGCACCTCGGCGGCCACCCAGCCGGGCTCGTCGAACTCGGCCAGCGGCGCCTGGGCCTGCTCCCCCGGCCGGGCGGCCCCCACCTGGACCAGCCGGGCACCGCCCGGTTCGGCCGGCTGGCCGTCGGTGAACCCGCCCTCGGCCACCGCCAGCTGGTAGAGCGCCAGCTGCGGGTGGTCGGCCACCTCCTGCCGGGTGGGCTTGCTCTTGCTGGTCTTGAGGTCGATCACCACCAGCCGGCCGTCGGCGTCGGACTCCAGCCGGTCCACCTTGCCGGCCAGCACCGCGTCGCCGACCTGCACCCGGAACGGCTGCTCGCGGGCCACCAGGGTCAACTGGCTGCGGCTGCTGGCCAGCCAGGACGCCAGCGCGAGCAGCATCCGCTGGGCCCGGGCCCGCTCTGTGACCGCGTGCCAGGGGGCGGCGAACTCCAGCCGGGACCAGCCCTGCTCCAGCAGCGTCGAGAGCTCCGCCACGCTCGCGCCGGGCTCGGCCTGCTCGGCCACCCAGTGCACCAGGGTGCCCAGGGACGCGGCCACCTCGTCGGTGGCATCGGTGGCGCCCAGGTCCATCAGCAGCGCCCGCAGCTGGCAGTCGGTGTAGGCGGCGAACTTCGACGGCCGGATCGGCACCGGGCCGAGCGAGCGCGGCCGGATCGGGGCGTCGGTGGACAGCGGCACCCGGCCCCACCACTGGCCCGGATGCGCGCCGGGCACCCCGGCCGCGGCCAGCTTGGCCAGCTGCTCGGCGGCGGCAGCCAGCTCGTCCTCGGCGGCGGCGGGGTCGACCAGCACGGCGCGCAGCTCGGCGACCAGGCCGGCCAGCTGGAATCGGCGGGTCGCGGTGGCTACCGGCCGGGCCTCGACGGTGTCGGGCAGCGGGTCCAGCTCCTCCAGGAACCGGGACGGCTGCGCCTCGTCGCTGTCGATCGCGGTCACCAGCAGCGCCCGACTGGCCCGGGTGACCGCGACGTAGAACAGCCGGCGTTCCTCGGTCAGCCGCTCGGGAAGCAGGCCGCTGGACACCGGCGCCCGGGAGGCGAGCAGGTCGACCAGCAGATCCGAGCCGAGCAGCGAGCCGCGCTGGCGCAGGTTGGGCCAGACGCCGTCACAGACGCCGGCCACGCACACCATCTGCCATTCCAGCCCCTTGCTGGCATGCGCGGTGAGGATCGAGACCTCGTCGGTCGCCCCCGGACGCTCCGGCGTGGTGTCGGTGATCTGCAGCTGGCTGACCCAGTCATGCAGCTGGGCGACGCCGCTGCCGGGGCTGCGGTCGGCCAGCTTCGCGGCCTCGGTGAACAGCGCCAGCACCGCGTCCAGGGCCCGGTCGGCGCGGGCCCCGTCCGGGCCGCCGGCGAGGCTGCGGGCATTGAGCCGCGGCGCCAGCCCGCTGGCCTGCCAGAGTGCCCACAGCACGTCCTCGGCGGAGCAGCCGGGCGCGGCGCCGGCGTCGGCACCGGCGTCGATGACCGCGCGTAGCCGCTCGACCGGCGGGCGGACCGCCTCGGGCACCAGCGCCAGCGCACCTGGCTCGGTGACCAGGTCGGCCAGGGTCAGCGGACCCGCCGGGGCACGCCGCAGGTGCCGGCGCATCCGCAGCAGCTGCAACGGATCGGCCCGGCCCACCGGCCCGAGGAGCAGCGCCTCGGCGGCCTCCGGCTGCACGGCCGCGGGATCGGCCACGCAGCGCAGCAGCTCCAGCAGCTGGGCCACCACCGGCTCGGAGATCAGCGGCCCGCGGACCGGCTGGCCGACCGGGACGCCGGCTGCCACCAGGCCGCGCCGCAGGCTGTCGGCGGCCGGGCCCAGCGCCCGGACCAGCACCGCCATCTGAGACCACGGCACCCCGTCCTCGACGTGCGCGCGGCGCAGCACCGAGGCGACGTGCGCAGCCTCCTGGCTGGCCGAGGAGAACACCGCGACCTCCACGGTGCCCGGGCTCAGGTCGGTGGCCGCCGTCAGCGCCCGGTGCTGGGCCGGGCCGGACAGCCGGGCCGCGATCTGGCGGGTCGCGGCGAGCAGCACCGGGCCGCTGCGCCGACACTGGGTCAGCGTCACGGTCTCGACCGGGGTGCTCAGCTGCAGCTGGCCGACCGGCTCGGGATCGGGCCGCGGAGTGCCCGGCAGCCAGCCGAAGTGCAGGTCGATGTCGGCCATCGCGGTCTGCTCGGCACCCCGGAAGGAGTAGATCGCCTGGTCCGGGTCGCCGATCAGCACCAGCTCGTCGGCGCCGGCGGCGATCAGCTTCAGCAGCTCGATCTGGGCCGGGTCGGTGTCCTGGTACTCGTCGACGAAGATCCGCCGGCGCCGGCTGCGCTCGGCGGCCAGCAGTTCGGGATTGGCCCGCAGCTCGGCGTTGGCGCGCTGGATCAGCTCGGCGGCGTCGAAGGCACCGGGCGCCTTCAGCGCGGTGACCTCCAGGTACTCGCGCAGCACGTCGGCGGCGACCACCCAGTCAGGCCGGTGGTGCTTGGCACCCAGCGCGGCCAGCAGCTGCGGGCTGACGTCGCGCTCGACGGCCCGCATCAGCAGATCGCGCAGCTCCTCGGCGAAGGCCTGGGTGCGCAGCGCGGCCGACAGCCCCGCGGGCCAGTCGTCGACCCGGTCGGCCAGCCGGCCGGCCAGCAGCTCGCGCAGCGTGACGTCCTGCTCGGAGCCGGACAGCAACCGCGGCGGCGGGTCGCCGGCCAGCACCGCGGCCCGGCGCACGATCCCGAAGGCGTAGGAGTGGAAGGTACGGGCCACCGGTTCGGACAGGGTGCGCTGCAACCGGGCGGTGACCCGGTTGCGCAGCTGGCCGGCCGCCTGCCGGGAGAAGGTCAGCAGCAGGATGGTCTCGATCGGCACCCTGCGCCGGGTGACCCGCTCGACGACCGCCTCGACCAGGGTGGTGGTCTTGCCGGTACCGGGGCCGGCCAGTACCCGCAACACGCCCAGGTCGTGCTCGAGCACCCGCCGCTGGTCGGCGTCGGGCACGGGTGCGACCAGCGCCGGCAGGTGCGGACGCACCAGCCGGAACTCGGGTTCGGAGGCGACACTGACCGGCACGTCGCAATGTCACCACGCGGTGGCGACAGTTTCGGGGAGGCGACCGGCCGTGTCGCGCACATCCACAGGCTTCCCGGCCGGAGCCGATATTCCTGTCAGTACAAGGGTTTATGCTGTCGCGTTCGCACCGCGGCCAGCGGTGTTCCAGGGCGTGCGCTGCAGGGTCAGCGGCCATCCCAGCGGGCGGCGGCCAGGTCCACCCGCTCGCCCCGGATCGGCACCCCTTCGGCGGCCAGCCGGGCCAGCTGCTCGGCCCGCAGGTGCTCGGCACAGGTGCCGTCCGAGCGCAGCACCCGGTGCCAGTTCACGGTGCCGCCGTCGGCGGCCAGCACCCGCCCGACATGCCGGGCGCCGCGCACGCTGATGAATTCCGCGACGTCCTTGTAGGACATCACCCGGCCGGGCGGGATCAGCTCGACGCAGGCCAGCACCCGTTCCGGCAGCGGCAGCCGCTCGTCCAGCGCCTGCCGGAGCAGGCCGGCCCGGTTCGCCACGGTCAGGGCGTCGCTCAGTACGACGGCAGCGACGGATCCACCTGGTTCACCCAAGCGGTCACCCCACCCTGGACGTGCACCGCGTCGGAGAACCCGGCGGACTTGACCGCGGCCAGCGTCTCGGCCGACCGTACCCCGGTTTTGCAATACATCACGATCTGCCGGTCCTGGGGCAGCGAGGCCAGCGCGTCGCCACGCAGGATCTGGTCCTTGGGCACCAGCCGGGCGCCCGGGATGGACACGATCTCCCACTCGGCGGGCTCCCGGACGTCGATCAGCTCGATCGGCTTGCCGGAGTCGAGCAGGTCCTTGAGCTCGGCGGCGGTGATGGTGGAGCCGGCCGCGGCCTGCTGCGCCTCCTCCGACACCACGCCGCAGAAGGCCTCGTAGTCCACCAGCTCGGTGATCGGCGCCGCCTGCGGGTCCTTGCGAACCCGGACGGTGCTGTAGGTCATCTCCAGGGCGTCGTAGATCATCAGCCGGCCGACCAGCGGCTCGCCGATGCCGGTGATCAGCTTGATCGCCTCGGTGGCCATGATCGAGCCGATCGAGGCGCACAGCACGCCCAGCACGCCGCCCTCAGCGCACGAGGGCACCATGCCCGGCGGCGGCGGGTCCGGGTATAGGTCGCGGTAGTTGGGCCCGTAGCGGTTCCAGAACACCGAGGCCTGGCCGTCGAAGCGGTAGATCGAGCCCCAGACGTAGGGCTTGTCCAGCAGCACGCAGGCATCGTTGACCAGGTACCGGGTGGCGAAGTTGTCGGTGCCGTCGACGATCAGGTCGTAGGAGGCGAAGATCTCCAGCGCGTTGTCGTTGTCCAGCCGGGTGTCGTGCACCACCACGTCGACGAACGGGTTGATCTCGCGCACGCTGTCGCGCGCCGAGGATGCCTTGGGCCGGCCGATGTCGGACTGGCCGTGGATGATCTGGCGCTGCAGGTTGGACTCGTCGACCACGTCGAACTCGACG
>NZ_DATINC010000068.1:0-2018 GCF_035474675.1 Jatrophihabitans sp.
GTGGTGATCCAGCTCTTTCTCTCCATTGTCCGATGCCCGTGCCAGTGAATCTCCGAGCCCAGGCGGAACGTTTCGCCGCAGCACTGCTGCTGCCACGCATCCACCCACACGAATGCCCGCACTAGCAGAGGGTCACCTAGTACTCCAGCCGTAGATCTCTTGATCATGAAAGGCCTGCGGCTTGGCGGCGGTAGTGGCTGGCACGGGAGCGGTATTGGTGTCGTCGCCGCCATCGGGACCAGGCCTCCGGATCGGCGGGGCGGCGTGCCGGGTCGAGGACCAGGCGGGTGAGCAGCCGCTGCAGCTCGTTGCAGGTGAGCGGGATCTGTCCGGCCGGTGGAGCTGCCGCGGCGTGTTCGCCGGCGGCCAGAACGACGAGCAGGGCGTGGGCGAGCATCGCCAGCAGGGTCCAGCGCCGCCAGGGCAGCCAGCGGCGCACCTGGTGTTCGTCCAGGCCGGCCAGGCCCTTGCCGCCCTGGAAGGACTCCTCGACCGTCCAGCGCCGTCCGGCGACCGCGACCAGCTGGATCAGCCGCACCGGGGCGGGGCTGTGGCAGCGGTAGAAGGCCAGCTCCCCGGTGCGCCGGGAGCGACGGATGAGCAGCCACCAGCATCCCGGGCCGCAGCCTTCGGCGTCAGATCGGGCCTGCTGCTGGGCGGGTAGGTCGAGGCAGGCCCAGTCGTAGTACCGCTGTCCCTTCGCGCCCGGCCCGGCCGAGAGCGGCTGCCAGGCCCGCCGCGGCAGCGCAGCAGCGAGGACATCGGCACGGATCGGTCCGGCCGCAGTCGGCAGCCGCCGATTGCCGGCGATGGCTAGCACGTAGCCGATCTGCCGCGTCTCCAACGCGGCGCGCAGGCCGGGATCGGCGCCGTAGACCTCATCGCCGGCCACCCAGGCCGCCGGCACCCCGGCGTCGAGTGCACGGGTGAGCATCGCGGTGGCCAGCGCCGGCTTGGTCGCAAACCCCACGTCGGTGGGCACGCCGGCGGCCGCGCACCGGTTCGGGTCATCGGTCCAGGAGCGCGGCAGATACAGCTCCCGGTCGATGAGTGCATGCCCGCGCCCTCCGGAGTAGGCCAGATAGACTGCGACCTGGGAGTTCTCGATCCGCCCGGCGGTACCGGTGTACTGCCGCTGCACGCCGACCGTGCGGCTGCCCTTCTTCACATCCCCGGTCTCGTCGATGACGAGCACCGCGCCGGGCTCGCCCAGGTGCTCGACGACGTAGTCACGCAGGTCCTCGGCAACGCCGTCGGTGTCCCAGCGGGCCCGGGCCAGCAGGTGCTGCATGCCGTCCGGGGTGGCATCCCCGACCTGCTCGGCGATCGTCCAGCAGTTCTTGCGCGGCAGATCGGCCAGCAACCCCAGCACGAAGGCGCGGACCCGGTGCCGCACCTCCACCCGGCCGAACCGGCCGGCGATCCGATTCAGGACCTCATCGATCCCTGCCCGCCAGACGGCGGGCCCTACCCTGGCACTCGCGGTCACCGCGGGGTCTGTCGCAGTCCACACACCTGACGATGGTCACGCGGTGGCCGCCCCTCGCAGCCCAATCAAGATCAAGCGATCTACGGCTGGAGTATTAGCCCGGAGGTCCCCAGCAGACAAGTTATGTGACGCAGGTCACGTCTGCAACAAGTGGTGAGAAGCGGATTGATGCCGGCTCGGAGCCGACCGGCTTTTGAGTCGACCGGCTTCTGCGGCTCAGCTGGCGTCGCGGGTGTCCGCGAAGTGCTCCGCGGCCGCAGCCATGTGCTCCTCGACGACGGCCACGGCCGCAGACACGTCGCCCTTCTCGATGGCGTCGATGATCGGCGAGTGCCGGTCCCGCGACATCATGGGCGGCGCGTTGTCGGGCTCGCCGTTCATGATCGCGACCTGGATTCGACCTTCGAGGTGACGCCACACCTCGACGAGCATGGAGTTCTTGGCCAGCTGGCACAGCAACAGGTGGAAGCCAAGGTCGGCCTCGACCCTGGCGGCAAAGTCGCCATCGGCGTCGGCGTCGGCCAATTGC
>NZ_DATINC010000069.1:0-5092 GCF_035474675.1 Jatrophihabitans sp.
GCCGACGACTTCGTCGGTTTCGACGCCGCGGGGGATGATGCGTTCGGAGAGGTCGCGGGCGTAGCGGCGGAGTTCTTCGACGCTGCCGGTCTCGAGTACGGCGACGTAGTTGTCGTAGACCGAGGTGACTTCGGTGAACACCTCTTGTGCGGTCATCGCCGACAGCAGGCGGGCGTCGGTGATCCGCTTCGCCCACTGCTCACGCAACGAGGTGCGGTTGGTCTGCAGATGCGACACCAACTCGGGCAGCAACGCCGCGTGGTCCCCCCAGACCTGTTGACCGTCGCCCGGTCCGGGCCCGCTGTTCGCCACGCTGTCATCGCCTCTCTCAGTGACCCCCGAGCGGGGTGGCCGACCATCGATCCGCGGGAACTGAAGGAAGGTCCCCGCGGCCGGATGACGCCCTTGTCCGATCGCTCGCTGCGGATGCAGCGCTTATTACAGAGGACTCGTTACCGGCCGGCGCATGACGATGATCTCCGCCGGTCGGTGAGGCGAAGCCGTCCGGTGCGCGAGCGCAGCGGTCGCGGAGGCGACGGAGCCGTGGGATGCGGTGGCCATGATGGGTGATGGTCGTGGTGCTGTCTTAGAGGTTTCTTAGAGGACCTCGGGTCGCGTGCTCCCGGGCCTTCTGGTGCCTGCGGCCCGACGGTCACTCGTCTCCGTCGAGCAGACGCACCGACCGGGTGTGGAGTACGGCCCAGGCCGGATCAGATGTCCGCCTGTGCGCGGTTGCGTAGCCGGGAGAATGCGACCCAGACGAGGCCGAGTAGCAGCAGGCAGTAGAGCGTGATGGTCAACCCCGAGGAGAACAGCGCTCCCGGGTCGCCTTCGCTGATCGCCAGCGCGCGGCGCAGGCTGGTCTCGGCCAGTGGCCCCAGGATCACGGCGATCAGCACCGGGGCCAGCGGCAGCCCGAACCGGCGCAGCGCGAAGCCGAGCAGCCCGATCACGGTCAGCATCGCCACGTCGAAAATCGACCCGGAGGAGGCGTACACGCCGAGCGCGGAGAACACGGTGATGCCCGCGTAGAGGTAGGGCTTGGGGATCATCAGCAGCTTCGCCCACAGCGGCGCGAACGGCAGGTTGATCACCAGCAGCACGATCATGCCGACGAACAGGCTGGCCAGCAGCGCCCACACCAGCTCAGCGTTGCGGACGAACAGCAGCGGGCCCGGCTGCATCCCGTACTGCTGGAACGCCGCCAGCATGATCGCGGCGGTGGCCGAGGTGGGCAGGCCGAGCGCGAGCAGTGAGCCCATCGCCGATCCGGCAGTGGCGTTGGCCGCCGACTCCGGCGCGGCGAGGCCGCGGATCGCGCCGGTGCCGAACTGCGGGTCGGCGCGGCGCCGGTCCAGGTTCCGCTCCAGCCCGAATGCCAGGAACGTCGGGATCTCGGCCCCGCCCGCGGGGATGGCCCCGAACGGCAGCCCGAAAGCCGAGCCGCGCAGCCATGCCGGCAGCGCCTCCCGGAACTCCTTCCCGCTCAGGTAGGGGCGGCCGCTGATCTTCATGGCGGTCGCCTCCGGGTCCTTGTGGATCCGCGAGGCGATGAACAGGACTTCGCCCAGGGCCAGCAGCCCGACTGTGATCACCACGATGTCGATGCCGTCGAGCAACGACGGGATGCCAAACGTGTAGCGCGCGGCGCCGCTGATGGCGTCCACCCCGACCAGGGCGATCGCCAGCCCGATGGCCAGGGCGGAGAGGCCCTTGACCGCGGAGTCGGCGACCACCGCGGCGGTGGCCACGAAGGCGACGATGGCCAGCGCGAAGTATTCGGCCGGGCCGAACACCGTGGCCAGCTCGGCCAGCACCGGCGCGAAGAACACCACCAGGATGGTGGCCAGCAGGCCTCCGGTGAACGCGCCGATCGCGGCCGTGGCCAGGGCCTGCGGCGCCCGCCCGCGCTTGGCCATCCGATGGCCCTCGAAGGTGGACGCGATAGCCGTCGAGTTGCCGGGGGTGTTCATCAGGATGGCGGTCGTGGAGTCACCGAACAGGCCGCCGTAGTAGATGCCGGCGAACATGATGAACGCACCGACCGGGTCCAGCGAGAAGGTCACCGGCAGCAGGAGCGCCACCGCCATCGCCGAGCCCAGCCCGGGCAGCACGCCGACCGCCGTGCCCAGCACGCAGCCGACGACCACCCAGACCAGGTTGATCGGGGTCAGCGCCAGGCTGAACCCCTGCATCAGGTTGCTGAGCTGGTCCACCTCACATCACCCCCGCGAGGAAGCCGGCCGGCAGGTTCAGGCCCAGCAGGTACCCGAAGGTCAGCTGGATCAGCGAGGACATGACCAGAGCGACTGAGACGTCGAAGACCGGTCGGCGGGACCCGAGGGCGTAGGCGACCCCCCAGAACAGCACCGCGGCGGCCACGATCCAGCCGACCGGGCGCAGCAGCACCATGAACGCCACCAGCGACCCGAGCACGGTCAACACGGCCCGCCAGTCGGTCACCGCGCCGGCCGGCCACGGCCCGCGGCCGCGCGGCGGGTCCGGCGGGATCTCCTCGATCGGGTCGCCGTCGGCGTCGAGGTGCGCCTCCTGTTCGTCCTGCAGGAGCCCGGCGCGCCGGGCCCGCACCGTGCGCAACGTCTGGACGGTGCTCAAGGCAGCCATGACCAGCAGCAACGCGATGATGATGCCGGGGAAGAAGGTCGGGCCGGGCCGCTGGACGCTGGGCGGTTGGACCATGTTGGCCGTCCCGATGATCAGGAAGACGGCGATGGCCACCAGGATGGCCGGTACCACCAGCTCGGCCATGCCGGAGGCTTGCGGCTTGGCGGTGGTGCCGGCGGCAGTGTCGTCACTGGGTGGGGCTGGGCTGCTGGTGGTCATCACGCTCCGATCCCGAGCTGTTGGGCGATCACGCCGATGCGCTCGGCCTCGGTCTTCAGGTAGGCGCCGAACTCGTCGCCGCTGATGAAGTTGTCCCGCCACTTGTTGCGGGCGATCGTGTCCTGCCAGGCCGGCCCGTTGCGCATCTCTGTGACGATGTCGATCAACACCTGGCGCTGCTCGGGGCTCAGTCCGGGCGGGCCGACCAGCCCGCGCCAGTTGGTCAGTTCGACGTCGATGTCCTGTTCACCGAGGCTGGGCACGTCGACGCCCTCGACCCGGTCCTTGGTGCCGACGGCCAGCGCCCGGACGTTGCCGGCCTCGATCTGGTCGGCGAACTCGTTGTAACCGGAGACCGACGCGGCGACCGTGTTGGCCAGCAGCGCGTTGAGTGCCTCGCCGCCTCCGGAGAAGGCGATGTAGTTCAGCTTCGTGGTGTCGATGCCGTAGGCCCCGGCGACCATGCCGGCCAGCAGGTGGTCGGTACCACCCTTGGAGCCGCCGCCGATCGCGGTGCCCGCCGGGTCGGCCTTCCACGCGTCGAGCAGGCTGCGCAGGTTCTGGTGCGGCGACGCGGCCGGCACCACGATGACCTCGAAGTCCTCCGCGAGCCGGGCGACCGGGGTGACGTCGGCCAGGGTCGTCGAGCTGTCGTTGGCGATGATGCCGCCGACCATCACGGTGCCGGTGACCATCAACGTGTTGCCCTGCCCGGACATGTCGGTCAGCTGGCCCAGCCCGATGGTGCCGGCCGCCCCGGGGATGTTGACGACCTGGACGTTGTTGACGATGCCGTCGGCCTTGAGGGCCTGCTGGGACTCGCGGGCGACGAGGTCCCAACCGCCGCCAGGGGCGGCAGGGGCGATCAGACCGAGCCGGCTGCGGGCCGAATCCCCGGCCTCGGAGCCCAGCGTGCTGATGAACCCGGCCACGATGACGACCGTGGCGAACACGGCCCATGCGATGGTGCCCACCGATCGTCGGCGGGGCGGGTCCGCGGGTGGTGCCTGTTCGGTGTCGGCTGCCATCGTCGCCTCCTGGTCAGTCGGGAAGGCGCACGGCCAGCACCGGCACCGTGGAGTTGAGCAGGATGTGCTGCGCGGCCGAGCCGAGCAGCAGCTTGCCGACCGGGGACCGTCGCCGCAGCCCGATGACGATCAGCTCGGCGTCGAGCTCGCCGGCCAGGTCGAGCAGCTCGTCGGCCAGGTGGTCCGGCTTCACCGCGTTGCGCAGGTGCACCGCTACGGCCGGGTGCTCGGCGGTGGTCACCGAACCATCGGCAGCGGGCGGCCCGCCCAGGTGGGGCACCGGGACCTCGGGAAGCCGGGTCACCGGATCGCCGTCGGGACGCGACGGCGCGGTCAGCACCACGAGGTCGGTGTGGCGCAGTCCGGCTTCGGCCATTGCGTGCCCGAGCGCCCGGCGGCCCTCCGGAGTCTCCTGGTAGGCGACGACGATGGTCATCTCACTCCGTCCGACTCCGACCCGACGGCGCCGCCGGATCGATGGTGTGCCAGCTGCGAAGGCTGAGCCATGTGGTGCGAGGCAAAGCCGGGGTGCATGTGGGTTATACGCGCTGACGTGGGTTGCGTGCATTGTCAGGGCGTGTCTGCAATCTGCTTGTTGTCCGCCGGAGCGGTGCCGGCCGCGGGGCGACGGTGGTGTCGACCGGGTCGAGGCTCGCCGCGAGGCCGCCGCGGCCGCCCCGGTGGACTCCTCGGCGCCGGCCTATCGATGATTTCTCCGCGCCGTGCTGGTCTGTACGTCGCATACCGACTCACAGGGGCTGACGCATGCGGAAACTGACCTTTGGCATGAACCTGAGCCTGGACGGCTACGTCGCCGCGCCCGGCGACGACCTGGGCTGGAGCGTGCCGAGCGACGAGCTGTTCCAGTGGTGGTCCGACCGGGTGGGGGCGACCGACCTGGCGCTGTACGGGCGCAAACTGTGGGAGGCGATGAGTTCCCACTGGCCGACCGCCGACCAGCAGCCCGGCGCCACCCCGGCGGAGATCGAGTACGCCCGCCGCTGGCGGGACATGCCGAAGGTGGTGTTCTCCTCCACGATCAGCACGGTCGACTGGAACACCCGCCTGGTCACCGGCGACGCGGTCCCCGAGATCGCCCGGCTCAAGGCCGAGGACGGCGGCCCTATGGACATCGTCGGCGCCACACTCGCCGCAGCGGCGATGCGGGCCGGCCTGATCGACGAGTACGTGCTGGCCACCGCACCGGTCTTGGTGGGTAG
>NZ_DATINC010000070.1:0-37174 GCF_035474675.1 Jatrophihabitans sp.
AAACGTGATCGACAACGTGATCGACGCAGTATAGGCGGGCCGCCTGCACCGGGTTCGGGTTCAGCCGGCCAGGGTGAGGATCTCCGCGCCGTCCTCGGTGATGTGCAGGGTGTGCTCCCACTGAGCCACCCAGGACCGGTCCCGGGTGACCACCGTCCAGCCGTCGTCCCACATTTCCCAGGCGTTGCCGCCCAGGGTCAGCATCGGCTCGACGGTGAAGGTCATGCCGGCCTCGATCAGGCCCGAGGCCCGCGGCTCGTCGTAGGCGAAGATGGTGGGCTTGGTGTGGAAGGAGTAGCCCACCCCGTGGCCGGTGAAGTCGCGGATCACGCCGTAGCCGAACCGCTTGGCGTAGGACTCGATCACCCGGCCGATGACGCTGAACGGCCGGCCCGGCCGGGCGGCCTTGACCCCGCGCAGCATCGCCTCCCGGGTGCGCTCGGACAGCAGCCGCACCTCCTCGCGCGGCTCGCCGGCGAAGAACGTCGCGCAGGTGTCGCCGTGCACCCCGTCGACGTAGGCGGTGACGTCGATCTTGACCGCGTCGCCGTCGGCCAGCGGCCGGTCGTCCGGGATGCCGTGGCAGACCACCTCGTTCACCGACGAGCACAGCGACTTCGGAAAGCCCTTGTAGCCCAGGGTGGACGGGAACGCCCCGTGGTCGAGCAGGAACTCGTGCCCGATCCGGTCCAGCTCGTCGGTGGTGACGCCGGGCGCCACGTGCCGGCCCACCTCGTCGCGGGCAAGTGCGGCGATCCGGCCGGCGGCCCGCATCCGCCGTACCGTCTCGGCGTCCTTCACCGGCGGGTCGTCCCGGTCCCACGGCGCCCCGGTGGGACGGCCGGCGTTGTCGACGTACTCCGGCGGGACGATGCCGGCCGGCGTGCCGCGCATCGGCGAGATCCGGCCCGGCCGGACCGGCGTTCCCATCAGGCTCATGAAGGTCATACCTCGATCACGGTCGGCATCAGCATCGGCCGGCGCCGGAAGGTCTTGTCCACCCAGCGCCCGACGGTCCGGCGCAGGATGTGCTCCAGCGCGTCGGCGTCGCGCACCCCGTCGGCCAGCGCCTGCTCCACGGTGGTGATCAGCTCCAGCCGGATCGGGTCCAGTGCCTCGGGGTCGTCGGTGAAGCCCTTGGCGGTGACCTCGGGCCCGTAGACCACCTTGGCGGCCCGCAGGTCCACCGCGACCAGGATCGAGACGAAGCCCTCGTCGCCGAGGATCTGGCGTTGCCGGATCACCGCGTCGCCGATGTCGCCCACCTGCAGGCCGTCGACGTAGACGTTGCCGATCTCGATCTGCCCCACGATCCCGGCGTTGCCGCGGTCGAGGTCGACAACCACCCCGTTCTCGGCCAGCAGGACGTGCTCGTCGGCCAGGCCGGCCGACTGCGCGATGGCGGCGTGCGCCCGCAGGTGGCGCCACTCGCCGTGCACCGGCATCAGGTTCTTCGGCCGCACCGCGTGCAGCAGGTAGCGCAGCTCGCCGGCTGGCGCGTGACCGGACACGTGCACCAGCGCGGTGGACTTGTGCACCACCGTCGCACCCAGCCGGGACAGCCCGTTGATCACCGTGAACACCGAGTTCTCGTTGCCCGGGATCAGCGAGGACGCCAGCAGGATGGTGTCGTCGGGCACGATCCGGACCACCGGGTGCTCCCGGTTGGCCATCCGGCTCAGCGCCGACAGCGGCTCGCCCTGCGATCCGGTGCAGATCAGCAACACCCGGCTGGACGGCAGCTGCTCGGCGTCGTTGAGGTCGACCAGGATGCCCTCGGGCACCTTCAGCAGCCCCAGGTCCCGGGCGATCTGCATGTTGCGCACCATCGAGCGGCCGACCAGCGCGACGTGCCGTTCGGACTCCACGGCGGCGTCGAGCACCTGCTGCACCCGGTGCACGTGGCTGGCGAAGCAGGCCACGATGATCCGCCCGGTCGCCCGGGTGATCACGTCGGCGACCACCTTGCCGACCTCGCGCTCGCTGGGGATGAAGCCGGGCACCTCGGCGTTGGTGGAGTCGGCCAGCAGCAGGTCCACCCCCTCGTCGCCGAGCCGGGAGAAGCCGGGCAGGTCGGTGAGCCGGCCGTCCAGCGGGGTCTGGTCCATCTTGAAGTCGCCGGTGTGCAGCACGGTGCCGCTGGAGGTGCGCACCGCCACCGCGAGCGCGTCCGGGATCGAGTGGTTGACCGCGTAGAACTGCAGGTCCCACTCGCCGACGGTGAGCCGGTCGCCTTCCCGGACGATCCGCAGGTCTGGCCGCAGCCGGTGCTGCTCGAGCTTGGCGGCCACCAGGGCCAGCGTCAGCCGGGAGCCGATCAGCGGGATGTCGGGCCGCGAGCGCAGCAGGTAGGGCAGCGCGCCGATGTGGTCCTCGTGCCCGTGGGTCAGCACGATCGCGTCGATGTCGTCCAGCCGGTCGGCGTAGGCCGACCAGTCCGGCAGGCCCAGGTCAACCCCGGGCGCGTTGGTCTTGCCCAGCAGCATCCCGCAGTCCACCACCAGCAGCCGGGAGCCGCCCGCCGTCCGGCCGGGCGCGGCAGCCGGCTGGCCGGCACCGGGCACGGCGGGCGAGCGGCTTTCGAACATCGTCATGTTGCGGCCGATCTCGCCGATGCCGCCGAGCGCGACGATCCGCAACACCCCCCGCCGGAGGTCCGGGGGGTTGGCAAGCGCTCGTTCTGGGGTGCTCACGTGGCTGATCTCCTGAGCTGTCTGCCGGCAGGGGGCTGGCCGGTCTGCCGGCCGCCGAGCAGCCGGGTGTCTGTCCGCGAGTTTAGCCAGCGGCTGGACTACCGTGACCGACCATGAGCTCAGCTGCCCCCGCTCCGGTGCTCCACGCGCTCGACAGCAGCCAGGTGCAGAACGTTGGCCTGGGTGCCATCGTGGTCATCATCCTGCTCGGCCTGCTGCTGGCCCGCCTCGTCACCAAGATGGTCACCCGGGTGATCGTGCTGGTGGTCGCCATCGTGCTGGCGGTGGTGGTCTACCAGCAACGCGGCCGGGTGGCCGACGCGGTCGCCGATGCCGGCAAGCGGTGCGAGGCGACCTTCTTCGGCGTGCACGTCCAGCCGGACGACCCCACCATCCGCAAGGCCTGCGAGCAGGCCGGCAAGGTGAACGGCAAGTAGCTCGTCGGGCAGCGCCGGAGCCGGGTCGGGCTGGCGGTTGCTCCGAGCTGTCAGGCGGCGTCCGGGGTCGGTGTCAGCACCCAGCGGATGCCGCGGACCAGTCCCTCGCCGGCCAGCCGCACCACGGTGGCCTCGGCCAGCGGCAGGTAGGGCAGCCGCAACGGCCAGCGGGCCCAGCGCGGCAGGCTTGCCACCGCGGCGGCGGCCAGCGCCCCGTACGGTGCCCGGGCCGCCAGCGGCAACGGCGGCGTGAGCAGCATGAACCGGGCCGCTTCCCGGGCTTCCCGGGTGCCCGCGAGCTCGGGACGGTAGGCCTCGAGCTCTACCCGGACCTGCGCCTCGGTGGTGGGCGGGTCGAGCACGCCGAGGGCGGCGGCCACCCGGGCGCTGTCGGCGACGTAGCCGTCCCGGCCGGCCTGGCCGAGGGGGTTCGCGCCGTAACGCTGGTAGGTGGTGAGGAAGCTGTCCACCTCGGCCAGGTGCACCCAGCGCAGCAGGTGCGGATCGGAGGCGGCGTAGTGGCGGCCGTCCGGCGCGGTGCCCTGCACCCGGTCGTGGATGGCCCGGATCCGGGCGATCATCTCCAGGGCATCGGCCTCGACGCCGAAGGTGGTCACCGCCAGGAAGTGGCTGGTGCGGTGCAGCCGTCCCCACGGATCGCCGCGGTAGCCGGAGTGCGCGGCCACCCCGGCCATCGCCAGCGGGTGCAGCGACTGCAGCAGCAGCGCGCGCAGCCCGCCGACGAACATCGCCGCGTCGCTGTGCACCTGCCAGATCGGCCGGCTGGCGTCGAACCAGCGCGGGCCGGTGGCCTGGTGGATCCGTTCCCGGCGCTGCGGGCCGCGGCTGCCGGCCACCTGCTCGAACAACGCCGATCCCAGCCGTTCGCGCACGGCCGACAGCACCGGAAGAGTCACCCTGTCGACTCTACGACGGCGCCGCTACCGGGTGCGCCGCCCCACGGCGCCGCTACCGGATGCCCGCCACCGGCAGCCGCTACAGCGTGCCCAGCCCGGTCTCCACCTGGGCGGTCCGCACCGGCGTCCGGCCACTGGTGCGGCGGCGCTGGCGTCCCTCGACGTAGCTGGCCAGCCCCGACAGCAGCGAGTTGATCACGATGTAGATCACCGCCACGGCGAGATAGAGCTGCAGCGGATTGCGCAGCACCTGGACCAGCTGCCCGCCGGTGCGCAGCAGCTCGGCGTAGCCGATCACGAAGCCCAGCGAGGTGTCCTTGAGCAGCACCACCAGCTGGCTGATCAGCGCCGGCAGCATCACCCGGACCGCCTGCGGCAGCAGCACCATCCGCAGCGTCTGGCCGCGGCTCAGGCCGATCGCGTAGGCCGCCTCGGTCTGGCCCTTCGGGATGGACAGCACCCCGGCCCGGACGATCTCGGCGATCACCGCGCCGTTGTACAGGGTGAGGGCCAGCACCAGCGCCCAGAGCGCGGGCAGGTTGGTGTGCACCACCCGCGGCCAGGCCAGGAACAGCGCGAAGATCAGCAGCAGCAGCGGGACGCCGCGGAAGAACTCGATGACCGCGACCGCCGGCACCCGGAGCCACCACTGTCGTGACAGCCGGCCGAAGGCCAGCAGCACGCCCAGCACCGCGGCCAGCCCCATCGCCAGCAGCGCGGCGTGCAGGGTGTTCTTCAGCCCGTCCCACAGCCGCTCGTACAGCTGCGGCTCGGTGAAGAACGGCTTGTACTTGTCGTAGTCGAACTGTTCGTTGACGGCCAGCCGGCGGGCGGCCAGCCCCAGCACCGCCAGCAGCACCAGGCCGCCGACGATGCTGGCGATCAGCACCCGCCGCCGGGCCCGCGGGCCCTGGACGTCGTAGAGGACCGGGGTGCTCATCGGCCCGCCGACACGGCGCGCTCGAGCAGGCTGAACAGGAAGGCGCTGATCAGCGCCAGCACCAGGTAGGCCAGCGCGGCCGCGGCGATGATCGAGATCACCGCGTCACCGTGGGCGTTGATCAGCTGGTTCATCGACTGCACGCCCTCGAAGACGAAGAACGCCGAGGCGATCGAGGTGTTCTTCAGCAGCGCGATGAACACGCTGGCCAGCGGCGGCACGATGTTGGCGAAGGCCTGGGGCAGCACCACCAGGCGCAACGTCTGGGAGAAGGTCATCCCGATCGACCGGGACGCCTCGGCCTGGCCGGGCGGCACCGAGTTGATGCCCGAGCGCACCGCCTCGGCCACGAACGCCGCGGTGTAGATGGTCAGTGCCAGCACCGCGAAGCGGAAGAACGGCAGCTTGATGTCCACCTCGGGCAGCCCGAAGACCACCAGGAAGAACACCACCGTCAGCGGGGTGTTGCGGACCAGCCGGACGTAGCCGGCCGCTGCCCAGCGCAACGGCGGCACCGGCGAGACCCGCATCGCGGCGATCAGGGTGCCCAGCACCAGCGCCCCGATCGCCGCGAGCAGCGTCAGCGAGACCGTCGTCCGGAATCCTCGGTAGAACACGTCGAGGTTGTCGAGGACGTCCTTCATCGCGCTCGAGTCCGGTCAGCGAGGTCCGGTCAGTTGCTGCAGCCGCGTGGCTCGGGCAGCGTGGGCACGGTGTCGATCACCTTGCCGGCGGTTGCCTTGAAGGCCTTCTCGTAGCTGCCGTCGGCGACCGCGTCCTTCAGCGTCTGGTTGATCCAGTCGCAGAACGGCTCCTGGCCCTCGGGGATGCCGATCCCGTACGGCTCGGAGGTGAAGGTCTTGCCGAGCAGCTCGAACTTGTCCGGCGCCTCGCTGACGTAGCCGGACAGGATCACGTTGTCGGTGGTGACCGCGTCCACCTGGCCGTTGGCCAGCGCGTCCCGGCACTTGGAGTAGGCGTCGACCAGCACCAGGTCACTGGTGGTCAGGCCGTACTTGTCCTGCACGGTGGCGGCCGGCGTGGACCCGCTCACCGAGCAGGTCTTCTTGCCCTTGAGCGACTCGGGGCCGGTGATGTTCTTGGGGTTGCCCTTGGCGACCAGGATGTCCTGGCCGGCAACGAAGTACGGCCCGGCGAAGTCCACCACCTTGTCGCGCTTGTCGTTGATGGTGTACGTGGCCACCACCATGTCGACCTTCTTCTGCTGCAGGAACGGCTCGCGGTTGGCCGACACCGACTCGACGAAGCTGATCTTGTCCTCGGCGATGCCCAGCTTGGCGGCGATGATCTTGGCGATCTCGACGTCGAAGCCCTCCGGCTTGCCGGACAGGCCCTTGAGCCCGAACAGCGGCTGGTCGAACTTGGTGCCGACGGTGATCTTGCCGGCCGCGGCAAGGTCGGCCATCCGGGTACCGGCCGCGAAGCTCGGCTTGGCGACCGGCGGGACGATGGTGTCGTCGTTCTTGTCGCTGCCGCACGCGGTCAGGCCGAGGACCAGCGCGACGGCCGGGAGGGCGGAGATCAGGGAGAGGGGACGCATTGTGAGGTCCTTACCTGTTCGGGACGCAGTAGATCTTCAAGGGCGTCAGTGACTGAGGATCTTGGACAGGAAATCCTGGGTACGCGCGGACTCGGGCGAGGTGAAGAAGGACTCCGGCGGGGCCTGCTCGATGATCCGGCCGTCGTCCATGAACACCACCCGGTGGGCCGCCCGCCGGGCGAAGCCCATCTCGTGGGTGACCACCACCATCGTCATGCCGCTCTCGGCCAGCGAGGTCATCACGTCGAGCACCTCGTTGATCATCTCCGGGTCCAGCGCCGAGGTCGGCTCGTCGAAGAGCATCACCATCGGGTCCATGGCCAGCGCCCGGGCGATGGCGACCCGCTGCTGCTGGCCGCCGGACAGCTGCGCGGGGTACTTGTCGGCCTGGTTGCCGATGCCGACCCGGTCCAGCAGCTCCCGGCCGCGAGCCTCGGCGGCGGACCGCTTGACGCCCTTGACCTTGACCGGGCCGAGCAGCACGTTCTCGATCACCGTCTTGTGGGCGAACAGGTTGAACGACTGGAACACCATGCCGACCTTGGCGCGCAGCTGGGCCAGCTCCTTGCCCTCGGCCGGCAGCGGCTTGCCGTCGATGGTGATGGTGCCGGAGTCGATGGTCTCGAGCCGGTTGATGGTCCGGCACAGCGTCGACTTGCCCGAGCCGGACGGGCCGATGACGACCACCACCTCGCCGCGGTCGATGCTGAGGTCGACGTCCTTGAGTACGTGCAGCTGCCCGAAGTGCTTGTTGACGCCCGACAGGACGACCAGGGGGCTGCCCGTGGCCGGTGCGCTCATCTGGCTCTCACGAGCGCCACACTAGCCTGCGGCCGGCTCGTCGGGGCAGCGCGGGCCGGACGTCAGACGGCGATCGTGACCCGACCGTTGCCCGGTTGGCCCGGTATCGGCCCGGTCAGTCGCGCACCTTGCTGGGCCGGCTGCGCCACCAGTGCACGGCGGTCGGCAGCAGCGAGAGCACCACCACGGTGACCAGGATCAGGTCGATCTTCGGCGCCACCGTGTCGCGGACGAACTTCACGTGGCCGAGCGCCCGGCCGAGCAGCAGGATGCCGTCGGTCCACAGGATGCCGCCGATCACCGAGTACAGCGCGTAGACCGAGAACCGCATCTTGCCCACCCCGGCCATCACGGTGGCCACCGTCCGGACCACCGGCACGAACCGGGCCAGGATCACCGTCGCCCGGCCGAACCGGTCGAAGAAGGCCTGCGAGCGGGTGACGTAGGAGGGTTTGAACAGCCGGGACTTCGGCCGGTCGAAGACCTTGGGACCGGCTTGGTAGCCGATCCAGTAGCCGACCAGGTTGCCGGCGACCGCCGCGATCGGCAGCGCGACCAGCATCACCGGCAGGCCCGGCAGGTCGATCGAGGGATCGTTGATGGCGATCAGCAGGCCGGCGGAGAACAGCAGGGTGTCGCCGGGCAGGAAGAAGCCCACCAGCAGGCCGCACTCGGCGAACAGGATGACCAGCAGCCCGATCAGCCCGTAGCTGCCGAGCAGGTGCTTCGGCGAGATCGGGTTGGCCAGCAGCTGGGTCGCCAGGTCACGGGTCATACCGGCAAGGGTACGGACGGCCGATGGGGGTTCCGGCCACCCGGCCGGTCCTTCGGCGCTCGCACAGCAGGTCTACAGCAACCTCGAAGCCGCGCCGCAGGGACGGCGCGCAGGGTGGTGCCATGACCAGCACCGCAGCAGCCCACACCGGCCGGATCCGGGCGGCCCTCGCCGCCGTCGCCACCGCCTGCGCGGCGGCCCTGTACGGCAGTTACCTTCCGCACCCGCAGGCCGGCCCCTCGGTGGTCAGCACCGCGGCGGGGCCGGCCACCGGCAGTTCCGGCACGGTCGCCGGCCAGCGCTGGAGCGCCAACCCGGCAGCCGTTAGTCCGATCGGCCGTTAGTCCGGTCAGCCGTTAGTCCGGTCAGCCGTTGACCCCTGCCAGCCGTTAGTCCGGTCGGCCGTTGACCCTGGTAACCGTTAACCCCGCCAGCCGGCCAGCAGCTCCTGCTCCCGCTCCGGCGCCAGGCCCGGCGTCCGCTCCGCGGGTTGCCAGCCGCCGGGGATGCTCCGCATCCAGTCCCAGGTGTCGAGCAGGGTGTCCCGGACCGGCCGGCAGGCCAGCCCCGCGGCCTCGGCGGGGGTGGTGTCGGAGGCCCACAGGCCCGGCGCCTCGGCCGCCGGTATCCACAGCGGCAGCTCGGTCCAGCCCGCGACGCCGGCCTGCGCGAGGTAGTTGTCGCCCACCCAGACGAACTCGGCGTCCGAGGCGGTGATCTCGCGGGCCTCGGCGAGCAGCTGGCCGCGGCTGATCTGGTGGGCCGGTCCGGTGACCTCGAAGGTGCCGGCCGCCAGCTGCAGCGCGAACTCGGCGATGTCGCGGGCGTCGATCAGCCGCAGCTCGTCGGAGGGCGCACCGGGGGCCAGCGTCGGCCCGCCCCGGGCCACCCGGTGCAGCCACCACGGCAGCCGGCCGACCCGGTCGTTCGGGCCGACGATCAGCCCGGCCCGCAGCAGCGAGCAGCGGTCCTCGCCGAAGGCCCGCAGCACGGCGCGCTCGGCGCCCACCTTGCGCCAGCCGTACTCGCCGCCCTCGGGCAGGTCGTCGGGCACCTGCTCGCCGACCGCGTCCGGGTCGCCGTCGTAGCTGCCCTGTTGCTGGTAGTCCGCCTGCGGCCAGCCGGAGTAGGCGTTGATCGAGGAGGTGAAGGCGTAGTGGCCGGCGCTCGGCGCCAGCAGCTCGGCGCTCGTCCGGACCACCTCGGGCAGGTAGCCGGTGTCGAAGACCAGGTCGTAGCTGGTGCCGGCCAGCGCCGCCAGGTCGTCCGGGTCGGTCCGGTCACCGGTGATCGTCCGGGCGCCGTCCACCGGCGGCCCGGACGAGCCGCGGTTGAAGGTGGTCACATTGTGGCCGCGGGCGACGCCGAGCTCGGCGACCGCGCGGGAGAGGAACACCGTTCCCCCGAATACCAAGATCTCCATCGCGCCAGCCGACCAGACGAGCATCCGGGCAGGCAATGGATGTTCGCCCCCAGCGCAGTGGAATACTTTGGCCAGGCAGCACCCGCACCGGCGCGGGCCGGCTGCGAGAGTTCCGGCCCGCGTGAATCGAGGGAGATCCCGATGCCCATCGCCACCCCCGAGATCTACAACGAGATGCTCGACCGCGCCAAGGCGGGCGGTTTCGCCTACCCGGCGATCAACTGCACCTCCTCCGAGACCATCAACGCGGCGCTGAAGGGCTTCGCCGACGCGGGCAGCGACGGCATCATCCAGTTCTCCACCGGCGGCGCGGAGTTCGGCTCCGGCACCGGCGTCAAGGACATGGTGACCGGCGCGGTGGCGCTGGCCGAGTTCGCGCACGTGGTGGCCGCCAAGTACCCGGTGAACGTGGCGCTGCACACCGACCACTGCCCCAAGGACAAGTTGGACGGCTACGTCCGGCCGCTGCTGGCCATCTCGGCCGAGCGGGTGCGGGCCGGCAAGAACCCGCTGTTCGGCTCGCACATGTGGGACGGCTCCGCGGTGCCGCTGGAGGAGAACCTGCAGATCGCCGCCGAGCTGCTGAAGCTGACCGCCGAGGCCCGGATCGTGCTCGAGGTCGAGATCGGCGTGGTGGGTGGCGAGGAGGACGGCGTCGCCAACGAGATCAACGACAAGCTCTACACCAGCGACGAGGACTATGCCGCCACCCTGGAGGCGCTGGGCGCCGGGGAGCACGGCCGCTACCTGCTGGCGGCGACGTTCGGCAACGTGCACGGGGTGTACAAGCCCGGCAACGTCAAGCTGCGCCCGATCGTGCTCAAGGGCGGCCAGCAGGTCGCCGCGCGCAAGCTGGGCCTGCCCGAGGACGCCAAGCCGTTCGACCTGGTCTTCCACGGCGGCTCGGGGTCCTCGCTGGAGGAGATCCGTGAGGCGGTCTCTTACGGCGTAGTGAAGATGAACGTCGACACCGACACCCAGTACGCCTTCACCCGGCCGGTCGCCGGGCACATGTTCACCAACTACGACGGGGTGCTCAAGGTCGACGGCGAGGTGGGCAACAAGAAGGCCTACGACCCGCGTTCCTACCTCAAGGCCGCCGAGGCGGGCATGGCGGCGCGGGTGGTGCGGGCCTGCGAGGACCTGCAGTCCGCCGGCCAGGCAATCAGCGGGTCGTAGATGGACCTGCTCAACCCGCGCACCCTGCTGCCCGTGGACCCGGCCACCGCGGAACTCGCGTCCGGCGCGGATCCGGTGGCGGTGGCCACCGCGCACCCGGCGTCCTCGGCCGCCTGGGCGGCGCTGGCCGAGCAGGCGTTGGGCCGTGGCGCCACCATCGAGGCCTACGCCTACGCCCGCACCGGCTACCACCGCGGCCTGGACGCGCTGCGCCGGGCCGGCTGGCGGGGCACCGGACCGGTGCCGTGGTCGCACGAACCCAACCAGGGGTTCCTGCGGGCGCTGCACGCCCTGGCCGTGGCGGCCGCCGCCATCTCCGAGGCCGACGAGGCGGCCCGCTGTACTGCCTTCCTGTCCGACTGCGATCCGGCCGCGGCCGACGCGCTGGGGTAGGAAGCGCCGTCTTCCCACCTGTCCCCGCAGGACGGGCGCTCTTCGCCTGGGCGCCAGGCGAATTCCGGTCAGATTCGGTTCTGCCGTGCCGATCGGACTCCCGGAATCGACGAAGGGCGGCCCGGTGACGGCAGCTATGTGGCATGTGGTGTCCGATGGGCAGCCGATGGGCGAGTATCCGGAGCCGTACCTGGTGAACCTCGCCTCCCAGGGGCGGGTCAACCCGAACGACCTGTACTGGCGGCCCGGGATGCCGGCGGCGGCGCCCGTGCACACGCTGGCCCCGTTCGAGCTTTACTTCCGTCCGCGCAAGCTGGGTGACGATCCGGCCCTGCGCTGGGTGCTCCCGGTCGGCCGGTCGCGCTGGGCGATCGCGGCCGGCTACCTCGGCATCTTCTCGCTGCTGCTGGTCTTCGGGCCGTTGGCGATCGGCGCCGGCATCCTGGGCCTGCGCGAGATCGAGCGGAAGCCGAACCTGCACGGCAAGGGCCGGGCTTTCTTCGGGATCATCGCCGGCTCGCTGGCCACCTGCATCCTGGTCCTGCTCCTGCTCCGGTAGCGGCCCGCGGCGGTACCGTGGCCGGTTACTACGAAGGAGCCGGGCCGGGTCAGGCCCGGCTCAGTCCCGCCAGTCCGTTCGGGTACCGGTGCTGCTCACGTCATCAGCCCCGCTCAAGTCATCAGCCCTGCTCGGGTGTCCGCCTCGCTCAGGTCATCAGCAGGGTGCCGAGCCGTCGGGTGGTCACCCACAGCCCGACCGCGGCCATCGCGGCGAAGTACAGCAGGTGCAGCGCCAGCCCGGCGTTGATAGTGCCGTAGGTCAACGCCCGCATCACGGCGATCCCGTGGTGCAGCGGCAGGCACTGCACCACCAGCCGCAGCCAGACCGGGTAGGTGGTGAGGCTGTAGAAGGTTCCAGAGAACAGAAACATCGGCAGGATGAGCAGGGTCACCACCTCGATGTCCTGCCAGTTGCGCACGAAGGTGGTCACCGCCATACCGAGGGCGGCGAAGCCGAAGCCGATCAGCAGTGCCGCAGGCACCAGCAGCAGCGCCCACGGCGACAGGATCAGCCCCATCGCCAGCATCACCAGCACGAACGCGACCGAGTACATCCCGCCGCGGGTCAGTGCCCAGCTCATCTCGCCGAGCGCGATGTCCATCGGGGCCAGCGAGGTGGCCAGCATCCCGTCGTAGAGCTTGGCGTACCGGAGCTTGAAGAACACGTTCATCATCGAGTCGTTCAGCGCCCCGTTCATCGCCGAGGAGGCCAGCAGGGCCGGGGCGATGTACTGGGCGTAGGTCAGCGGCTGGCCGTGCGGGCCGGTCACCCCGCCGACCAGGGTGCCGAGGCCGGTGCCGAAGGACAGCAGGTAGAACAGCGGCTCGAAGAAGCCGGAGACGATGATCAGCCAGGCCCGGCGGTAGACCCGGGCGGAGCGTTCCATCAGCACGGTGGCGCGACCGGCGTAGATGCTCGGCGGCAGCACCCGCAACAGCAGGCCGCGCCGTGCCGGGGACCCGCTCTCGACCGGTGCCGGCGGGTCGGCCAGCCCGAGCCGGCTCATCGGCTCAACCTCACCCGGAACCGCCAGCCGGTCAGCAACACCCCGGCGACCGTCAGCGCGGTCAGGAACACCAGGTGTCCGAGCAGGGCGGGGGCGCCGACCTGGCCGACCCCAGAGCTGAGGTGCAGCGAGCCGAGCGAGGTCCACCGGGCCAGCTCGGTGGCGTGCCAGAGCGGCGACAGCCAGGCCAGCGCCTGGCCCCACTCCGGCAGCGTGCTGACCGGGTAGAAGGTGCCCGAGAACAGGAACATCGGCATGACCAGGAACCGGAAGATCGCCGCGAAGCCGCCGCGCTCGGTCTCGACGCTGGCCGAGTAGACCGCGATCGGAGCAGCCAGGGCCATCGCGCCCAGGGTGGCGATGGGCACGCACAGCAGCGCCCCGGGGCTGCGGATGCCACCGAAGCAGGCCACCACCGCCAGGTACAGGGTGGCCGAGAACGTCGCCCGGGTCGCGATCCAGGCGAGCACGCCGCCGGCGATCTGCTGGGCCGTCAACGGGGTGGCGTTCATTCCGAAGTAGATCCGCTGGAACTTGAAGCCGCCGAACAGGATCGGGTACGTCGACTCACCCACCGCCACCTGCAGCGCGGTTGCGGCGATCAGTGCCGGGGCCAGGAAGCTGAGGTAGGAGGTGCCCAGGCTCTGGGCGCCGGAGCGGGCGTTGACGATGCTGCCCAGCCCGATGCCCAGCGAGAGCAGGTAGAGCACCGGCGCTCCGAGCTGTGCGACGGCCGAGACCTTGAAGTAGCGCCGGGCCGTGATCAGCGAGTACTCGAACAGGGCGGTCAGCCCGCCGCCGCGCGGGTTCACCAGCTGCCGGGTGGCGGTGTGCCGGCCGGCCACCGGCAGGCTGGCCGCCGGAGCGTCAGTCGACAAGGCTTCGTCCCGTCAGCCGCAGGAACACGTCCTCCAGGCTGGCCCGGCGCACCAGGCTCGACACCGGCTGCAGGCCGCGCTCGTGCACCTTGCGCAGCACGTCCTCGCCGTCGGAGACGTAGAGCAGCAGCCGGTCGGCCAGCACCTCGACCCGCTCGGCGAGGTCGGCCACCTGGTCGGCGCGGGCCTCGTTCTCGTCGATGCCGAAGCGCAGCTCGGCGACCTCGCGGCTGACGTGCTCGGTGATCAGCCGGGCCGGTGAGCCCTCGGCCACGATCCGGCCGTGGTCCATCACCACCAGCCGGTCGCACAGCTGCTCGGCCTCGTCCATGTAGTGGGTGGTCAGCACCAGGGTGACGCCCTGGTGCTTGAGCCGGTACAGCCGGTCCCACAGGATGTGCCGGGCCTGCGGGTCCAGCCCGGTGGTCGGCTCGTCCAGCAGCAGGATCTCCGGGTCGTTGATCAGCGACCGGGCGATGGTCAGCCGGCGCTTCATGCCGCCGGACAGCGGCTCGACCTTGTCCCGGGCTCGGTCGGACAGCTGGGCGAAGTCCAGCAACTCCTCGATCTTGGGCCGCAGCGCCCGCTTGGGAATGCCGAAGTACCGGCCGTAGATGTAGAGGTTCTCCCAGACGGTCAGTTCCAGGTCGAGGTTGTCCTGCTGCGGCACCACGCCGAGCCGGGACCGGATCACCGGGCCCTCGACCGCCGGGTCCATTCCCAGCACCCGCAGCCGGCCCCCGGTGGCCGGTGAGACCGCGCCGACCATCCGCATGGTGGAGGACTTGCCGGCACCGTTCGGACCGAGGAAGCCGAACGACTCGCCCCGGGCCACCGAGAAGTCCACCCCGGCGACGGCGTCGAAGTCGCCGAACCGCTTGGTCAGCCCGACGGCCTCGATGAGCGGGCCGGTACCGCGTCCGGACGGATCGATGCCGGTCCCCGACGGATCGGTGCGGCGCCGGGCCGGGTCGGTGCTCGTTCCGGCCGCATCGGTGCTGGTCACGGCGCGAGCCTACAAGCCGCCACCGACGCCGACGGGGCTGCGACTGCCACCGGGCCGGCCATCTCAGCCGGCCTGTTCCGGCACTCCCGCGCCGAGCGGGAACACCTCGGCCACCTGGTAGCGCGAGCCGCCGGGAGCGAGCTGGGACTGCACCAGCGCGATCTCGCTGACCTGCCAGCTGGGCCCGGCGTACAGGTCGAAGACCCGCAGCCACCGGGTCATCTCCACCGGCCGGTTGGACCGGGCGAGGGTGAGGTGCGGCCGGAACTTCGCGCCGTCCACCGCGACTCCGGCACGGACCGCCGCCGTCCGGCTGCCGGTCGACAGCCGTTCCAGCTGGTCGACCTCACCGGCCACCCCGGTCCAGAGCAGCTTGCCCCGCGCCGGGTTGGGAAAGCTGCCGGCGCCCTGCAACCGCAGCTCGAACCGGTCCCGGCGCCCGGCCAGCCCGGCCAGTTGCTCGACCAGCTCGTCGAGGTCGCGGTCGGCCACCGCGGCCATGAAGGCCAGCGTCAGGTGCCAGTTCTGCTGTGGCGACCAGCGCAGCGGGCTGTCACGCTCGGCCCGCGGCTCGACGTAGTCGGCGAGGTCGGCGACCACCTCCGGTGGCGGCAGCACCGCCACGAACATCCGCCGGCTCATCGGCCCGACAGCGACGCCGGCCGGGACGGGCCGACCGGCGGAGCCGACCCGGCGTGCTCGGCCAGCGGCTGGGTGGCCCGGGCCCGGCTGACCCGCAGCGCCTGCACCAGCTCTGCGTGCAGGGCGTAGGCGTCGGCCGGCCCGACGCCGCGCTGCACCCGATCGCGCAGGAAGGCGAGCTCGGTGGCCGCCGCCTGGAAGGTGCGCAGCGCCCGGGCCGCGGGCTTGCCAGAGCGGGCCGTCACCGCGCGCAGCCAAGCCCGTCGGGCGGCGATGCTGTCCAGCCAGCCGGCCTCGGCGGGCGTGATCAGCCGGAAGTACACCAGCTCCGGCAGCTGCCGGCGCACCACGTCGCGCTCCCGGCGCCGGTGGTAGCGGGCGATCAGGATCGCCGCCAGGAAGGCCGGGATCATGATCACCACGTAGACCAGCAGGTACCCGCCCAGGCCGAAGGTCAGCGAGCCGTTCCACAGCGCGTGCAGGGCCACCGCGGCCAGGTAGCCGGCCAGCGGGTAACGCCAGCGGGCCGGGTACTGCGGCCGGCTCACCGCCAGCCCCACGCCCAGGCCGGTCATCGAGGTGAACAGCGGGTGCGCGAACGGGGCCAGCACCAGCCGCAGCACCACGGTGACCACGCCGGTCTCGGTGCCCTGGTTGAAGCTCTCCGCGACGTAGCCGATGTCCTCGACGAAGGCGAAGCCGACCGCGGCGAACCCGGCGTAGACCAGGCCGTCGACCACCCCGTCGAACTCCCGCCGGCGGGCGCCGGTGAGCATCACCAGCAGGAACGCGCCCTTGGCCGCCTCCTCGACGGCCGGGCCCACCAGGACGAGCACCGCGCCGCTGCCGAGCACCGCGTTGCCGGCCAGTTCCAGCACCAGGCTGGCCACCACCGCCACGCTGGCGCCCCACAGGAAGGCCAGCAGCAGCAGCCGGCTGGGCTCGGGTTCCCACCGGTCCAGCCAGAAGTAACAGGCCAGCACCACCGCCATCGACAACGCGGTCAGCGGCACCGCGACGATCAGCCCGACCGGATGCTCCGCTCCCACGGCCAGCAGCAGGCCCGCGGCCAGGGCGGCCAGTACGACCAGCACCGCGATCGGCGCCCCGGTGGCCCGGGTCTGCCGGCTCAGCGACGGCTGGAACTGCGGCGGCCCGGTCAGGGACGGTGCCAGCCGGGGGTCAATGCTCATGCCCCCGACTCTATTGCCCCGGACCGACAGGACCGCCTGGAACCGACAGCGCCGGTGACCAGCTGTGGATAACCGTCGAGGAACACCGGGCCGGTCAGCTGCCGGGCAGCGCCAGCCACCACAGCTTCGGCTCGGACCAGAAGGTGCGCTTGCCGCGCGGCCGCTCCCGGGGCAGCCCGTCGGCGACGATCAGTGCCGGGTCGCAGGCCAGCTGCAGCGACCGTCCCCGGTAGCTCCGGCGGCGCAGCCGGCCCAGCTGCACGGTGGCCTCCAGCTCGGACGGGCCGAGCCGGCGTACCCGCAGCCCGCGCGCCGCGCCGTCGGCCAGCCGCTGGTCGTCCACCACCGCGCGCAGCCACCACCGGGAGCCGGGCGTGCCGTCCGGCGGGTCGGGCCACGGCGCCAGGCTGGCCGAGTCGACGCAGACGCCGCCGGAGTCGTCCTTGACCACCCCGACCAGCCGGGCCGGCGCCAGCGTGGCCACCCGCAGCTGTCCGGCCATGTCCGCGGGCAGCCCGAGCCGGGACAGGTAGGGCACCGGCCGGCGGACCAGCACGGCGGTCTCCAGCGTCTCCAGCAGCCCGCGGCGCAGCAGCCGGTGCAGTGCCAGGTTCAGTCCGGCGAGGTCGGTGTCCAGCACCAGCCGGACCGAGTCGGCCACCAGGCCCTCGGCGCGCACCTCCAGCGCCGCCAACGCGGCGTCCACGTCGGCGGCGTCGGTGGCGGTGTGCCGGTCCGACAGGTTATCCAGGCCCTCGACCGGCGGTTGCCGGCCGATGGTGAGTTGCACCAGGTGCACGGTGGGTACCCTTCCCGCTGGCGTGGTGTCGGCAGGTGCGGCAGCTAGATTGCACGAGAACCCAGGCTCGGCGATCGTGCCCCGCCGCAGAGCAGCCCATTTCGGCCGAAAGTCAGGAGTCCGCTACATGCCCGCGATCGTTCTGATTGGCGCTCAGTGGGGCGACGAAGGCAAGGGCAAGGCCACCGATCTGCTGGGCAGCCGGGTCGACTACGTGGTGAAGTTCAACGGCGGCAACAACGCCGGGCACACCATCGTGATCGACGGCGAGAAGTTCGCCCTGCACCTGCTGCCGTCCGGCATCCTGAGCGAGAACTGCGTGCCGGTGATCGGCAACGGCGTGGTGATCGACCTGGAGGTGCTGTTCGGCGAGATCGAGGCGCTGCAGGCGCGGGGCCGCTCGGCCGACAGGCTGGTGGTGAGCGCGGGAGCGCACATCATCCCGCCGTACAACACCACGATCGACAAGGTCACCGAGCGGTTCGCCGGCAGCCGCAAGATCGGCACCACCGGGCGCGGCATCGGCCCCACCTACGCGGACAAGATGAACCGGATCGGCATCCGGGTGCAGGACCTGTTCGACGAGGTGCGGCTGCGCGAGAAGGTCTCGAGCGCCCTGAACCTCAAGAACCAGGTGCTGGCCAAGATCTACAACCGCCGGGCGCTGGAGTCGGAGGCGGTGATCGACTTCCTGCTGTCCTACGCCGAGCGGCTGCGGCCGATGGTGGCCGACACCGCGCTGCTGCTGCACGAGGCGCTGGACGACGGCAAGACGGTGCTGCTGGAGGCCGGCCAGGCCACCATGCTCGACGTCGACCACGGCAGCTACCCGTTCGTCACCTCCTCCAACGCCACCGCGGGCGGCGCGTGCACCGGCAGCGGCATCCCGCCGACCCGGATCGATCGGGTGATCGCGGTGGTGAAGGCCTACGCCACCCGGGTGGGGGAGGGACCGTTCCCGACCGAGCTGCTGGACGCCAAGGGCGACGAGCTGCGCAACGCCGGCGCCGAGTTCGGCACCACCACCGGACGTCCGCGCCGCACCGGCTGGTACGACGCCCCGGTGGCCCGCTACGCCGCCCGGATCAATGGCGTCACCGACTTCGTGCTGACCAAGCTGGACATCCTCACCGGCATGCCGGAGGTGCCGGTGTGCGTCGCGTACGAGATCGACGGCGTCCGGCATGCCGACATGCCGATGACCCAGGCCGAGTTCAGCAGGGCCGTGCCGGTGTACGAGACCTTTCCCGGCTGGGACGACGACATCTCCCACGCCCGGACGATGGCTGACCTGCCGGCCAACTGCCAGGCCTACGTCCGGGCCCTGGAGGAGATGTCCGGCGCCCGGATCTCGGTGATCGGCGTGGGCCCCGGCCGCGAGCAGTCCATCGTGCTGCACGACCTGCTGCCCTGACCTCCGGCGGAAACGCCTAGCGCACCAGCCGGGCCAGGATCGCGTGGTCCTCGGCGCGGGCCGGCACCCCGGTCACCGCGGTGATGAGCCGTTCCAGCCCGCGGAAGAAGCCCCACTCGCCCAGCGTCCGGTCGGCCAGCCCGTTGATCAGGCAGTAGTGGCTGTCGTGCGCGCCGCGGTGGTGGCGCAGGTGGTGGTCGGGTGAGAGCAGCAGCCCGCAGCGCTGCAGGAACCTGGGGACCGGCCCGCGCCGGCGCCGGTGGCCCCACTTGTGGTACTCGAACATCAGCGAGACGTCGACGCTGTAGACGACGGCGGCCAGGCACAGCGACACCACCAGCACCGGGTGGCCGGCGGCCACCGTCTGCGACAGCACCAGCAGCACGAAGGCACCGGAGCCGGCGAACCAGGACAGCATCCCGGAGTCGGTGGCGAACCGGAAGGTGAAGATCTCGTCCGGCTTGGTGTGGTGCTCGCGCACGATCGACACCATCCGCCGGAACGGCCCCCGGGTGGTGGAGAACCAGGTGTCGAACCCCCAGTGCAACAGGCCCGAGGTCAGGTCGGCCGCGAAGGTGGCCGCCGCGAAGGCCAGCAGGCTGCCGGCGATCAGCGCCGGGTGCCAGGCCGGACCGAGAGAGCCGGCCAGCCGGGCCACCGCCAGCGCGAGGACGGCGAGGTTGAGGCAGCCGCCGAGAATCCGGAAGGACCGGTCGAGGGTGGAGAGGCGGTGCGCGGCGCTGGCCGCGCTGCCCGCCTGGCGCGCTGGCGTAGAGCCCGATTTCCGCATGATGCCTCGGTTGGGTTTTCAACCGTGTGGATGGGAAAGGCAACAATAGTGACGCCCCGCCGCCCCGGTCAACCGCCGGCAGTACCCGGCTGCCGGAAGTCGGGACTTGTTCTGCACGGCTCGGCACCCCTAATCTCGGGCTCTTAATGAACCATTTCTCGTCCCACAAAGGGTGGTGTGCGTGGAATGACGCTTACTGATCCGGCTACCGGTTCGGCTGCACAGACCGACCCCGTGAAAACCGGCCCGTCCGAAACAGACAATGTCGACCGATTGATCGGCGTGCTGCAACGGCTGCACAGTTCCGGAACGGTCGAGTATTACGACGGCACCTCCCAGCGGGTCGGTACCGGTGACCCGGCATGGAATATCCGGTTCCGCACCAGGGAATCGCAGTCGTTGCCGCTGAACGAATTCGCCCTCGGCCAGGCCTACGTCAACAGCGAGATCGATCTCGACGGCGATCTCACGGCATTGCTGGAAGCCCGCTCGGAATTGCGCAAGGGCCTCACCGTCCGGGACGCGGTGTCCTTTGCCTACCGGCTGATGCTCCGGGCGCCGACCAAGGTCAACGCCGCGGCGATCGCCAAGCACTACACCCTCGGTGACGACTTCTACCTCAGCTTCATCGACCGGCGTTACCGCTACTACTCGCACGTCCTGTTCCAGCACGACGACGAAACCCTCGAGGAGGCGGCCGAGCACAAGCTGGAGTCGATGTTCGGCGCGCTGGACCTCAAACCCGGCATGCGGCTGCTCGATATCGGCGGCGGCTGGGGCGGTACCACCGAATACTGCGGCCACCGCGGCGTCGAGGTCACCTCGTTGACGCTGGTCGAGGAATCGGCTGCCTATATCCGGCGGCTGATCGCCGAGCACGGTATTCCCGGCAAGGTGCAAGTGCAGGACATCCTCGACCACCGTCCGGCCGAGCCCTATGACCATGCCGTGATTTACGGCGTCATCGAGCACATTCCCAACTACCGCACATTCTGTGAACGGGTCTGGTCGGCGCTCAAGCCCGGTGGCCGGCTTTATCTGGATGCCTCGGCGGCGAAACAGAAATTCGCCGTCAGCCCCTTCACCCGGCAATTCACCTGGCCCGGCCACCATTCCTTCCTGTCCCTGCAGGACATGGTGCGTGAGCTGCTGTGGCACGGTTTCGAGATCGTGGAGGTCGAGCGCGAGACGCACGACTACGAGCTGACCATCAAACACTGGGCCGACCGGTTCGAGGCCAACCACGACTTCGTGGCCGAGCGCTGGGGCGAGGACGTCTACCGGGCGTTCCGGGTGTTCCTGCGCGGCGGGCAGCATGCCTTCGCCACCAACCGGCTGCAGGCCTACCACCTGGTGGCCGAGCGCCGGGAGGATCCCGGCCCGCGTCCCGGTGCGCTGGTGCGGGCCGCCGACTTCATCGGCTCGCTGCGCTGAGCCCCGCTGAACCGCCATCTGCCCACAGGAAAATTATGTCGGATTCATAACTTTCTCTCATCTGAGCCTGTTACGTAACGCTTCGGGAGATATAGCCTTTCGCCACCTTTTGGACCTGGCTTCTTCGTAGGTGCGGAGTTTCCCCGCCCAGAGGCCCGGTCAGCCACGACCGGATGCTCCGCCGCCCCCGGAGACTCCCATGGCACGCACCTCGCTTCGCCCTGCCCGCATCCTCTGCCTGCTCACCAGCGCCACCCTGGTGACCGGCATGGGAACGGCGGTGACCTCCTCGCTGACGCCCAAGGCGGCGGCAGCGGCACCGGCAGCCAGCGACGCCCGGCCCGGCGAGCTGGTGAACCACCGCACCCGGACCTCGATGACGATCCGCAAGAGCGACGGGACGCTGCAGACCATCCTGTCCGCCGGGGCGGTGCACTACTGGACCGCCAGTGGCTGGAAGCGCATCGACAGCGAGCTGGTTGCCGCCGATGAGGCCGGATTCGCCTACCGGAACAAGGCGAACAGCTTCCGGGCCCAGTTCAAGGGAGCATCCGACGGCGAGTACCTGCGGGTGAGTGCCGCCGGCCGGGACTTCGGCCTCAGCCTGCAAGGGGCCGGCCAGGCCTCGGCGAAGGCGGCGGGCAACGGCCTGGTCTACCCGCACGCGCTCGGCAACGTCGACCTGCGCTACGACGTCCTCGCCGACGGCGTCAAGGAGACGCTGGTGCTGCCGGACGCGTCCTCGCCGAGCACCTACCACTTCCTGCTCAGCGCCAGCGGCAACGCGGCGTTCCGCGCCGAGCGCCGACCGGACGGCTCGTGGGCCTTCTACAGCGGCACCTCGCTGGCACCGGCCTTCCTGCTGGACGCGCCGGTGGCGCTCGACGCCGGCGCCACCGGACACCCGTCCGCCCAGACCGGACGCAACGCCACCCTGGACGTGAAGAAGACCGGCCAGGGCTTCACCCTGACGCTGGACCTCGACCGGAGCTGGCTCAAGGCGCCCGAGCGGCGCTTCCCGGTGCGGCTGGACCCGACCATCACCATCAACCCGCCGGTCGAGGACGCCTCGTTCGCCGCCAGCTGCGCCAACTGCCTGCCCTACGTCAGCGACAAGATCTACACCGGCACCGACAGCAACTACGCCTGGCGCGGTGCGGTGCAGTTCAACCTCGGCGACCTGCCGGCCGGTGCCGACGTCACCAGCGCCACGCTGCAGGCCTACTGGCAACCGCTGTGCATCACCGCCGGCACCGGCTTCTGCAACGGCACCTCGCACCAGATCGACGCGCACCTGATGACCACGTCGTGGAGCACCAGCAGCACCAGCGGCGCGCTGGGGTATGCCAGCACGCCGATCGGCAGCGCCACCGTCAGCCCCGCCGCGGTGGGCACCTCGCCCAGCTGGGTCAGCTGGCCGGTCACCAGCACGCTGCGCGACTGGCAGGCCGGGGTGAAGCCGAACTTCGGCGTGCTGCTCAAGCGCGCCACCGAGCCGCTCAATGCCAGCGGCCCGGTCTTCTACGGCCGGCGCAGCAGCGATCCCGCGCTGCAGCCGCGACTGGTGGTGACCTACCCCGGCGACGGCGTCAACCTGCTGCCGCCGGCCACCCTGCACAGTGACGGTGCCGACCTGCGCTGGACCCCCTACCCGAGCGACGCGACCGCGCCGTTCACCGGCTACCAGCTGCACCGATCGACGGTGGCCTCCTTCACCCCGAACGCCAGCACCCTGCTGACCACGATCACCGACCGGGCCGTCACCGGCTACCGCGACACCACCGCGGCAGCGGGCCAGACCTTCACCTACAAGGTGGTGACCGGATCGGTGGTCAGCAGCGGGCGGACCGTCTCGCTGCCGGCGGTGGGGCAGGCCAGCAAGATCCTGCAACCTGCCGCCGAGGACGGCACCGGCACCACCATCGCCTACTTCCCCAGCCTGGTGAACTGCGCGGGCTACGGCGCGGAGAGCCTGTTGTGGGTCGGGCCGCAGAGCGACGCCACCAACCGGGCACTGCTGCGCTTCGACCTGCGCGACATCCCGGCCGGCGCCACCATCACCAGCGCGGTGGTCTCGGCCTGGCATCCGTACACGATCAGCTCGGCGCAGACCGTCCGCGCCTACCCGGCCACCGCGGAGTGGAGCGAGGGCACCGCGCACAGCACCTGCAGCCGGGACAGCGCCACCTGGTACAACGCCTACGGCGGTGTGCCGTGGGCAGCCAACGGCGCTGACTTCGACGGCACGGCCGCCGCCACCGTCACCCACGCCGGTGGCGAGCTGCCGGCCTTCGACAACTTCGACATCACCCTGCTGGCGGCCAAGTGGGTGACCGGCGCCGTGCCCAACCACGGCCTGGTGCTGAAGCAGGACCAGGAGACGCCGGGCACCGGCTCGCTGCTGAGCTACCACTCCGACGACTTCTCGGTAGCGCCCAGCCTGCGCCCGAAGCTGGTGGTCAGCTACGCCGACGGCAGCCGCCCGGTCGGGCCGACGGCCGCGGTGTCCGCGCCGCTGAACGGCGCCACCGTCGGCGGGTCCGCCGTCTCGCTGGCGGCCGCCGCCTCCGACGACCGCCGGGTGGACCAGGTGGACTTCCTCGTCGACGGCACCGTGGCGGGCAGCGACTCCACGGCACCCTTCGGAGTGACCTGGAACAGCACCGCGGCCGGCGCCGGCTCGCACACCGTGACCGTCCGGGCCACCGACGACGCCGGCAACACCACCACCTCGGCCTCGGCCACCGTCACGGTCGACAACTCGGCCGTACCCAGCACCAGCGTCACCTCGCCGGCACCGGCGGCCGGCAGCAGCGTGACCGGTTACCGCACCGCGGTGAGCGCCGACCACCCGGCCGGCTGGTGGCGGCTCGGCGAGGCGTCCGGACCGGTGCTGGCCGACGCCTCCGGCGGCGGGCACGACGGCGCGGTGATCGGTTCGCCGGTCCTGGGCGCCCGCGGCTCGCTCGGCAGCGATCCCGACACCGCCATGCAGAGCGGCGATCAGGGCACCGGCTCCTACGGTTCCGTGCCGGCCAGTTCCGGCTGGGCGCTGAACGGCTCGTTCACCCTGGAATGGTGGGGCAAGGCCCTGGGCCTGCTGGCCTACAACCCCGGCTTCCTGCGCACCGGCGACGACTACACCGCCGGCGACGGCTGGAGCGTGGGCTGGAACTCGCTGGAGCACTCGCACTACCTGGCCTTCGTCCGCGACGGCCAGGAGTACCAGAGCTTCGCCGACGACAGCAGCGACCCCCGGTACTACGCGGTGGTGTACGACAGCGCCGCGCACACCCTGCAGTGGTACATCGACGGCCAGCCGGATGTGCAGTACACCGGCGTCACCTTCTCCGCGTGGAACGGCACCGCCCATCCGCTGGAGATCGGCCGCGGGTACGACCCGTCCACCGTGCGGGTGGACGAGCCGGCGGTGTACTCCAGCGCCCTGCCGGCGGCCCGGATCGCCGCGCACTACACCGCCGGCTCCGCCGCCGCCCCCGAGGTGACCGCCACCGTGCCGGTCGCCGCGAACGCCGCCGACGACCGCGGCGTCACCGCGGTGGACTTCCTCGCCGACGGCGTCCGGTACGCCACCGACACCACCGCGCCGTACCAGGCGTCCTGGAACACCCTGGACCCGGCGGCCACGGTTCCCGACGGCGTGCACGTGCTGACCACCCGGGCCTACGACACCAGCGGCCAGGTCACCACGTCGGCCGACGTGCCGGTGACAGTCGCCAACGCCAAGGGCACCCAGTACCTCGGCACCACCGGCACCACCGAGGTGCCGGACCTGATCCCGGCCGACCCCGCGGTCACCCAGCCGGTCCAGGTGACCGTCACCAACGACAGCGCGGTCAGCTGGCCGGCCACCACCGTCGTGGACTCCAGCTGGATCAGCCACGACGCCACGCCGGTCACCACCGCCGGCACCTCGGCCGCGCTCGGCACCAGCCTCGCACCGGGCGACACCACTACGGTCCGGCTGAACGTGCCGGCCCCGACGCTGCCGGACGGCGCCCAGCAGGCCGCGTACACCCTCAAGGTCGACCTCAAGGATCCCGCGACCGGAACGGCCTACGCGGCCAAGGGAAACAAGCCGGTCACCAATGACGTGCAGGTCGCCAAGTCCCTGGAGGACACCCTCGGCCTGGAACGCTGGCACCAGTACCGGGGCACCGACCTCGGCGCCGGCATGCAGGACCTCGTCGACATCGCCAACGGCAACAACCTGTGGCGCTGGACGCCCAGCGACTCGCCGGGCCGCGGGCTGTCCACCGTCGTCGACCTGACCTACAACAGCCTGGAGAAGAGCGGGCCGTCCCCGGTCGGGCCGGGCGTCAGCCTGTCGGTCAGCTCGCTGACCCGGTTCGGGCTGCCCATCGACATCCATCCCAACAAGGCCGACAGCATCGGCGGAAACGCCAAGCGCTACGTGGTGATCACCGACGGCGACGGCACCACGCACCGGTTCGACGGGGTCGCCAACGCCGACGGCACCTGGCGCTACGAGGCGCCGCCGGGGGTGCACCTCTACCTGCGGCCCACCGGCTCGACCGACCCGGCACGGACCTGGGCCTTCAGCCGGCCGGACCGGGTGACCTTCTACTACGACGCCGACGGCTACCCGACCTCGGTCGAGGACGCCAACGGCAACCGCATCACCTACACCCTGGAACGGATTCCGCCCGGCGAGGACGGCGGCCCGGTCAAGAAGCGCATCACCGCCGTCACCGATCCGGGCGGGCGCAGCTACCAGCTGGCCTACTGGAGCAAGGCCGAGGTGAAGAAGGCCCAGGTGCGCGGCGAGCTGAAGCGCCTGACCGATCACAGCGGCAGCGCCTGGGACTTCGACTACTACGACGACGGCAACCTGCGGGTGATCACCCAACGCGGTGGCACCAAGGCAGACGGTTCGGCCCTTGCCGACCGGCGGTTCGTGTTCACCTACACCACCTCCAACGGCGACGCGCCGGCGATCAGCGACCCCGCGCTGCGCGTCGACCCGGATCCGAAGACCCCGAACCAGTCGGCGCTGGTCTACAGCATCCGCGACCCGCGCGGGGCGGAGACCCGGTTCAGCTACTACGGCCCGGGCAGCTCGCAGCTGCGGGGCCGGGTCAACACCGTCACCGACCGCGCGGGCGTCGTCACCACCTACACCTATGACCTGACCGCCCGTACCACCACCGAGGCGGCCCCGCTGTCGCGCACCCAGGTCTACACCTGGGATCCGCTCGGGCGCGTCACCGTTCTGCGCAACGCGCTCGGCCAGAACACCACGCTAACCTGGAACGGCGACAACAAGGTCGTCACGCTCACCGAGCCAACCGGCCGCACGGTGAAGTACACCTACAACGCCAACGGGTACCTGACCAGCACCACCGACCAGCTCAACCACACCACCCTGCTGGAGATGGAAGACGTCGCCGCCGACGCCAACGACGTCGCCGGCAAGTGGCAGGGCGGCCGGACGATTCCGCACTACAGCCAGCTCAAGTACAAGACCAGTGCTCGTGGCACCGCGACCGCCACCGTGGGCGACTACCGGTGGAGCTTCGGCTACGACGCCCGCGGCAACCTCACCACCACCACCGACCCGACCGGCGCGCAGAAGACGCTGACCATCAACCCGGACGGGACGGTCAGCGCCGAGCGTGACGCCCGGGGTGGCGTGACCGGCTACACCGGCTACGACGCCAACGGCTTCCCCACCGTGGTGACCGACCAGATCGGCCGCAAGACCCAGCTGGGCTACGACAGCGACGGCCAGCTGATCTGGACCCAGGACAACCGGCACAAGGACTACACCGGCGGCAACCCCCGTGACTACCGGACATATCTGGACTACGACTCGTTCGGGCGGATGGGCCGCCAGAGCACGCCGAAGTCCACCGACGGCGACCGCGGCCTGCTGATCTGGAGCGGCGCCGACTTCGACGCCGACGACAACACCGTGCTCGACATCGACCAGCACTACGGCCGGCAGTACACCCCGAGCATCGCGTTCCAGGTCAAGCACGCCTTCGACGCGATGGACCGGGAAACCCTCCGGACCGCCCTGGACACCTCGGCCGACCCGGCCGGTGAGCGCACCTCCATGACCTACGACGTGGCGGGCCGGCTGACGCGCATGACCCGGCCGCTCGGCGTGCAGAGCACCACGATCGCCGACGACCACGCCGTGGACTACAGCTACGACCTGCTGGACCGCACCGTTCGGCAGGCGGTGTACGAGGTCGACGCGGCCGGCGTCCAGAAGAGCGTGCAGTACAGCCACACCTGCTACGACCTGGCCGGCGACGCGGTGCGCACCGTCGCGCCGCGGGCCAACCGGGCGACCATCTCCTGCACCGACGACACCGTGCCGTTCCTGACCAAGGCAACCTACGACGCGGCGCACCGGCTGCTCACGGTGACCGACGCCGCCGGCCGGATCACCCGCACCGGCTACGACGACGACAACAACGTCACCTCCCGCACCGACGAGGCCGGCAACGTCGAGACCACCGAGTTCGACCAGCGCGAGCTGCCGGTCAAGAGCGTGCAGCCGTTCACCGGCGGCACCACGCCGCGGGTGCTGACCACGCTGCTGGAGTACGACCCGAACGGCAACCGCAGCCGGGTCATCACCCCGCGGGCCTACGACGCCTCCAGCGACAAGCAGACCTTCACCTCCTACGTGACGCGCTACGTCTACGACGCGGCGAACCAGCTGACCCGTACCGATCTGCCCAGCACCGGACCGTCCGACCAGCACTACAAGCACCAGGCCTACGACGACATGGGCAACCTCGCCACCGTCACCCAGGACGTTACTCAGGACACGCTGGCCAACGTCCCGCAGAAGCTGCGGGAGGACCGCAGCTACTTCGACCCGAGGGGCTGGATTCGCACCAGCGACGACCACGTCAACCCGGCACTGCACTTCGACTACGACGCCAACGGGCGCCAGACCGCGCGCACGCCGGAGAAGAAGGGCTCCTCCGAGCTCGATCCCGACGAGCGCCAGGAATGGCACTACTTCATCGACGGAATGCTGCAGGAGCGTTCGGACGTTGGCGGGCAGAAGATCACCTACACCTACGACGCCGACAACGTCACCCGCACCATGACCGACGCCAGCGGCGCCAACGCCAACCGGCAACGCACCATGAAGGTCGAGGTCAGCCCGGACGGCCTGGACCGGCCGGCCAAGACCCGCCAGCGCAAGACGGACGAGACGCGCTGGAAGGCCACCCTGAGCAGCTACGACCTGAGCAACAACCTCATCCAGCGCATCGACGACCGGGAGGAGGACGATGCCGGCACCCAGCTCAAGGCGGGCCGGCAGAACGACTACACCTTCGACGGCACCGACCGGATGACCCAGCAGGTCGACCAGGGCAAGGACACCCAGGCCTCGACCTCCGACGACACCCGGATCAGCACCAGTTACCTGCCGCAGGGCTGGGAGCTGCAGCGCACCACCGACAAGTACGTGCCGGGCGGCAGCCCGGTGTGGCAGGCGAAGAAGGTCCAGGACTGGACCTACTTCGACAACGGCCAGCTCAAGACCATGTCGACCAAGAACGGCTCCGGCACCGTGCTGGAGTCCCACGACGTGAGCTACACCGACAGCGCCAACCGGTACGCCAACGGCAACCAGACCTCCGACGTCTTCAAGCGGAGCAGCCCGAACACCGGCACGCCATGCGCGAGCGCCACCTGCACCGCCCGGTACAGCTACGACGCGCGCGACCGGTTGGTCCACCAGGACAGCGGGGCCGGCGGAAGTGCCGACTACACCCTGGATCCAGCCGGCAACGTGGTCACCGAGGTCCAGTCCGACACCGGTACGACGAACTACACCTACCAGGGAACCCAGCTCGACACCGCCACCACCGGCGGGGTCACCAGCAAGTCGCACTACGACAGCCACGGCAACCTCGACTGTGTCACCGCTGCTACCGGTTCGGACGCCGACTGCAACAACGCCAGCGGCTGGCAGATCGACTACAGCTACGACGGCCTGGACCGGTTGACCGGGTACAAGGACACGGCCGGCGGCATCGACACCAGCTACGAGTACGACGCGCTGGACCGCCAGACCCGGCAGGAGAAGCACGGCAGCGCCGGCGGGCCGACCACCGACTTCAGCTTCCTCGGCCTCAGCGACAAGGTCACCAAGGAGGAGCAGCGGGGCACCGGTGGCTCGATCTCCCGCACCAAGGACTACAGCTACGACGCGTACGGCAGCGCCAACAGCATGACCGACACGCCGACCGGCCAGGCGTCCCAGCAGTACTCCTACGGCAAGGATCCGCTCGGCAGCGTCAGCCAGTTGATCGACGACACCGGCAAGGCATCGGCCGCCTACGGCTACAAGCCCTACGGCGACACCGACAGCACGCTGTCGGCCGGTGACGCCAACAAGGACGACCCGCGCAACCCGGTGCGCTTCACCGAGAAGCGCTACGACTCCGGTTCGCACACCCTCGACACCGGTGCGCGCCGGTTCGGCCCGTCCAACAACCGGTTCCTGCAGGAGGACCGCTATGCCGACGCGCTGTCCGACCTCGACCTGTCGACCGACCCGCTGACGGCCAACCGGTACAGCCTGGCCGGCGGGAACCCGGCGAACTTCGTCGAGGTGGACGGGCACTTCAGCATCGGTGGCATGCTGGGCGACGCCAAGGACGCCGTCAGCGGCGCCGCCGACTCCATCGGCGATGCCGCCAGCGACGTGGGCAGCGCGGTGGGTGGCGCGGTCAGCGACGCCGCCCAGTTCGCCTGGGACCACAAGGTCGCGATCGGGTCGGTGGCTGCCGGGATCGGCTGTGGCGCGCTGTCGGCCGGGCTGGCCGCGGCCGGCTGCGCGGCAGGGGTCGCGGCGGTGTCCGGTGCCATCGAGGCCAAGTCCGAATGCAAGGACGAGGGTGCCGGCTGCTATGCGAAGAAGATCGGTACCAGCGTGGCCCTGACCGCCGCCGGCGGAGCGGTGGGCAAGGTGGCCGGGGCAGGCTTGGCCAAGGTCGGCACCCGGATGCTCGGGCGCGAGACCGACGACGCCGCCCGGTCGCTGCGCGGGGCCGCCGAGGACTCCTCGCCCGGTGGTACCGCCGCCAAGTCCTGCATGAACTCTTTCACCGCCGGCACGCCGGTGCTGATGGCCGACGGTTCGCAGAAGCCGATCGAGCAGGTGCGCAAGGGCGATCGGGTGCTGGCCACCGATCCCGAGACGGAGCAGACCGCGGCCGAGACGGTGGTCACCCCGATCGTGCACGGCGGCCCGCACACCATGGTCACGGTCGCACTGTCCGACGGCAGCAGCATCACCGCGACCGACGAGCACCCGTTCTGGGACGAGACCGCCCACGCGTTCGTCGACGCCCAGGACCTGCATGCCGGTGACCGGGTGCTGACCAGCGCCGGGAACCGGCTGGTGGTCAAGGCGATCGCGGTGTTCGTGGCGGTGCTGGTCGCGTTCAACCTGCAGGTCGACCAGATCCACACCTACTACGCCGGCGTCACCCCGGTGCTGGTCCACAACGCCTGCGGTCCGACCAGTGAGAACTACCGGGGCCGGTTCAACGTCGACCTGGCCAGCCAGGGCAAGAAGCGGCTGCCGAAGGACTGGGACGCCCACCACCGGATCCCGCAGAGCTACCGGGAGCACTCGGAGTTCCAGGACTTCGACTTCGACGCGCCATCGAACATCCGCGGCGTCCAGAACCACCTCTCGGGCGACAATGTGCACAACCGGATCACCCAGACCTGGGCCAAGTTCCAGAAGCAGTATCCGAACGCCACCAGGTCGCAGATCGAACGCTTCGCCAAGCGGGTGGACCGGGGGTACGGGCAGCGATACTGGAGGGGCTGACGGAGTGGACCTGCAGGTGTGGAAGCAGGAACTGCGATCGACGATCAGCCGGTTGGAGGAGAGGTCGGAGTCGCTGCTCGGCTACCCGCTCGATCCGTCCGAGAACGTCGTCACCGATCCCGACGAGGACGTCCCGGCCGGCCTGCCGGCCGATCTGGAGGAGCTGTACCGGACGGTGGGCGCGGTGTGGCTGCCAGACGTCGGCAACAGCTACTACATACATTCGCCGGGCTTCCTGGCCGAGGCCGTGGCCCGCGGGATGCCTGTCGAAGCTGACACCGACGAGCTGACCGGCCGGATCGTGCCGTTCGCTTCCGGCGGCGACGGCACGTTCTACTGCCTGGCAGCCGATTCCGGGGCGGTGTGGGAACTGCCCGAAGGCGAGCTCACCAAGCAGGGGGTGTACCGGGGTGGCATGGGTGCGCCCCGGCTGGTCGCAACCGGCGTCGAGGAGTTCCTGGAGAAGTTGCTGGCCGCCGCCCGACGATTCGTCGAGACCGGAGAGATCACCAGTTTCTGACGGACCTCGCAGAGATCAACGATTCGGTTTCCTGGGCGGGCGAGGATGCGGCGAACGCCTACAGTCGAACGATGACGCGGCGTGGGCTGGTGGCCACCGGGCTCGGCCTGCTGCTGGCCGCCGGCTGCACCTCGGGTTCGGATCCGGCGCCACCTGCTGCCCCGGCATCGAGCCTGCCCAGCAGCGCGTCCGCGAGCAGCAGTCCGCCTGCCGCGACGAAGCCAGCCACGACGGACCAGGACTGGCCCACCTACCACGGCGACCTGCAACGCACCGGGGTCAGCCACACCATGCCGGCGGCGTCCGGCCGGCTGACCGCGACCAGGATCCCGCTGGACGGCCAGGTCTACGCCTCGCCGATCGTGGTCGGCGGCACCGTCATCGTGGCCACCGAGCGCAACGTGGTGTACGGCCTGACCCCGACCGGCGCCAAGCGGTGGTCGGTCACCCTGGGCAGCCCCACCGACCGGGACGACCTGCCGTGCGGCAACATCGACCCGCTCGGCATCACCGGCACGCCGGTCTACGACGCGGCCACCAAGACCGTCTTCGTGGTCGCCTCGATCGGCTCGCCGGTCCGGCACGACCTGGTCGCGCTCGACCCCGCAACCGGCGCGATCCGGTGGCGCCGGTCGGTGGACCTGCCCGGTGCCGACCCGCAGGCCATGCAGCAGCGGGGCGCGTTGACCGTGCTGAACGGCCGGGTCTGGGTGCCGTTCGGCGGCCTGGCCGGGGACTGCGGGCAGTACAAGGGCCGGCTGGTCGGGGTGCCGCTGGGCAATGGCGAACCGGTCGCGTACACCGTGCCGACCACCCGGGAGGCCGGCATCTGGACGCCGCCGGGAGCGACCGTGCTCAACGGCCACCTGCTGGTCGCGGTCGGCAACGGCGAGTCGGTCGGCGGCAGGTACGACTACAGCGACTCGGTGCTGGAACTGGACGGCACCGAGCTGGTGGACTCGTTCTCACCCAGCGACTGGGCCGCCCACAACGCCGCCGACCTGGACCTCGGCTCGCAGGGCCCGGCGGTGGTGGGAAACAAGTGGATCTTCATCGCAGGCAAGGACGGCGACGGGTACGTGCTGCGGGCCGGTGACCTCGGCGGTATCGGCGGCCAGCAGAGCCGGGCCGAGCTCTGCCGGTCCTTCGGCGGCACCGCGGTGGCCGGCGACACCGTGTACGTGCCGTGCGCCGACGGCCTGCGCGCGGTCCGGATCGACGATGCCGGCCGGCTGAGCCCCCGGTGGCACGCCGAGGAGTCCGTCACCGGCTCTCCGGTGCTCGGTGGCGGCCGGCTGTACTCGGTGAGCCCGGAGTCCGGCGTGCTGAGCGCGCTGGAACCGGCCACCGGCACCGTCCGCGAGCGGGTTGCGGTCGGTGCCACCAGCCGGTTCGCCACTCCGGCGATCAGCGGCAGCCGGCTGTTCGTCCCCACCCTGGCCGGCCTCACCATCGTCGACACCGCCCGCTGAGCCGGCCTGCCGGTGAAGACCGGGTTAGCGACGAAGTCCTCCCAGTTGCCAGGTTTGATGGGATACGCCAGGGTAGGCCAGCACCTCCCCTCCCCCCGTACCCCCGACAGAGTGGTGGACTCCCATGAAAAGAATCGTCGTGTTCCTGCTCGGCCTCCTCGCCTCGGTGACCACGGTGGTAGCGACCAGCTCGCCCGCGCTGGCCGTCACCAAGCTCACCCAGGCGCAGGCCGCCTCGCAGCTGTCCTCGGCCGGCGTCACCTGGAGTTCGAGCGGCGGCTGCACCGACCGGTACAACTCCACCTGCACCTCGTTCGAGCAGATCAACCAGAGCACCGTCTCCGGCGTGATCACCCTCAAGCGGTCCAGCGGCTGCTCGATCAACATCACCGGCGGCACCGAGACCGGCCACGCCAGCGGCACCTACAGCCACTGGAACGGCTACAAGGTCGACGTCTCGCACAACACCTGCAACAACAACTACATCCACACCTACTTCACCCGGATCGCCAACCGGGGTGACGGCTACCCGCAGTGGCAGGCCGCGTCCGGCAACATCTACTGCGACGAGGGCACCCACTGGGACATCACGTACTACACCTGCGGCTGCTGACCCGGCCCGCCCCGACGGGCCCGCGTACCCGCACTCGCTAGCGTGTGCGGGTATGCGGGTTCTCGTCGTCGGCTCCGGTGCTCGCGAGCACGCCCTCTGCCTGGCGCTGGCAGCCGACCCGGCGGTCACCGCACTGGTCTGCGCACCGGGTAACGCCGGCACCGCGACCGTCGCCGAGTACCGCCGGCTGGACGTCTCCGACCCGGCCGCGGTGGCGGCGCTGGCCGCCGAGGTCGCCGCCGGCCTGGTGGTGATCGGCCCGGAAGCACCGCTGGTGGCCGGCGCTGCCGACGCGGTGCGTGCCGCCGGCATCGCCTGCTTCGGCCCGTCGGCGCAGGCCGCCCGGCTGGAAGGCAGCAAGGCGTTCGCCAAGGAGGTGATGGCCGCTGCCGGGGTGCCGACCGCCCGGGCGCGGCTGTGCACCAGCGCCGAGCAGGTAGCGGCCGCGCTGGCCGAGTTCGGCCCGCCGTACGTAGTCAAGGACGACGGGCTGGCCGCCGGCAAGGGCGTGGTGGTCACCGACGACCCGACCGTGGCGCGGGAGCATGCCGCGGCCTGCGGGCGGGTGCTCGTCGAGGAGTACCTCGACGGGCCGGAGGTGTCGCTGTTCTGCGTCACCGACGGCACCACCGTGCTGCCGCTGCTGCCGGCCCAGGACTACAAGCGGATCGGCGACGGCGACACCGGGCCGAACACCGGCGGGATGGGGGCCTACGCCCCGCTGGAGTGGCTGCCGCCGGGCACGGTCGAGCGGGTGGTGCGCGAGGTGGCCCAGCCGACGGTGGACGAGCTGCGCCGACGCGGGACGCCCTTTGCCGGGCTGCTCTACGTGGGCCTGGCGATGACGGCGGCCGGGCCCCGGGTGGTCGAGTTCAACGCCCGGTTCGGCGACCCCGAGACCCAGGTGGTGCTGGCGCTGCTGGACTCGTCGCTGGCCGGCCTGCTGCACGCCGCGGCGACCGGAACGCTGGCCGGGCACCCGGCGCCGCGCTGGCGGCCCGGTGCTGCCGTCACCGTGGTGGTGGCGGCAGCCGGCTACCCCGGCACCCCTCGGCTGGACGACCCGGTCCGCGGTGGCGACCAGCCCGGCGTGATCCATGCCGGCACCCGGCGCGACGGCGACGGGGTGCTGCGCTCGGCCGGCGGCCGGGTGCTGTCGGCCACCGCGACGGGTGCCTCGCTGCCCGCGGCGCGGGAGGCCGCCTACCGGCTGGTGGCCGGCATCGAGCTGGCCGGCGGTCAATACCGCACCGACATCGCCGACCTGGCCTCCCGTCCGGGGCTCGGGTTCTCAGTCGACGCTTAGCGCTCTCACGCCGGCCGCCCAGCGTCGGCCGGCACTCTGGGTCATGCAACGGGAGGCCGCCGGGCGAGGGGGCACGGGCGATGTCGTTGATCGGCATGGCCACGCTGGTGGTGGCAGGACTGGGGGTCCTGCTGTGCTCGGTCGGGTTGCTGATGGCGTGGGACCGGCTGGCCGCACTGGGGAGGGCGCGCTGGCCGGTCCGCGCGCTGTGGCTCGGCTGCTGCCAGCTGACCGCGGTGCTGCTGGTCGGCCTGGTGGTCAACCATGCGTTCGTGTTCTACCAGTCCTGGTCGGAGCTGTTCGGGCTGCATCCGCAGGTGGACCAGGGCTCGGCCGGCGCCGGCACCCGGGACGTGGCCTTGCAGCCGGCGCTGCTGCACGACTACCGCACCGGTCACGGCACGGTGGTGTCGCTGCCGGTGCCCGGCACGGTGAGCGGAGTGCACGCCGCCCCGGCGACGGTGTACCTGCCGCCGCAGTACGGCGCCCCGGGCTACGCCGACCGGAGCTTCCCGGTGGTCGAGTTGCTGTCCGGCTTCCCCGGCGGGCCGCGCACCTGGATGCACGTCCTGCACGTGGCGGGCGTGCTGGACACCCTGATCGACACCGGCCGGGCGGCGCCGTTCATCGCGGTGATCCCGGTGCAGAACGTCGCCTCGCCGCGCGACACCGAGTGCGTGGACGTGGTGCACGGCCCGCAGGTCGAGGACTACCTGACCTCCGACGTCCGGACGGCGGTGCTGAGCGCCTTCCGCGCGTCGCCGGCCGGTTCGCAGTGGACCGTGATGGGTGACTCGACCGGCGGCTACTGCGCGCTCAACCTGTCGCTGCGGCATCCGGACCTGTTCGGCGCCGCGGTGTCGATCGCGGGGTACGACGCCGCGGCGCACGACCACACCACCGGTGACCTGTTCGGCGGCAGCGCGGTGCTGGCGCACCAGAACAGCCCGCTGTGGCGGCTGCAGCACGACCCGGTGCCGGCGTTGCGAGTGCTGCTCATCTCGACGCGGCCGGACCGCACCGCCTACCGGGCCTCGGTGCGGCTGGAGCAGGCCGCCCGGCCACCGCTGCAGCTGTGGCAGCTGACCCTGCCCACCGGCGGCCACAACTTCACCACTTTCTCCGCCGAGATCCCGGTCGGGTTCAGCTGGCTGTCCCGGCAGGTCGCCACGCCGCTGGCACCGCTGCCGACCGTCGCGGGCCTGGGCCCGCAACCGGTGACACCGGCAGCCGGCGAGCCGTCACCGGTCCGGCCGGTCCAGCACGCGAGTGAGCCGGTCCGGATCTCCGCCGCGGTGGTGCCGAGCCGGACCCATCGCTGAGGCCCGCCCGGACCCATCGCTGAGGCCCGTCCCGGGCCGGCCGCTGAGGGCCCCGCCCGGGCCCGGCGCTGACTCCGCAGCGCGCCGGACCCAGGCGGGCTCGGCCGAGTCCTGCCCGGGCAGCCTGGGCTCTGAAGCTCAGCCGGTGATGGTGATCGGCTGGCCGTTGGAGACCAGCTTCCAGTCCAGCGAGCTGAACACCGACGGGTCGATCACCTTGGCCGCCGACACCCAGTCGATGATCAGCTGCCGGATCTCGACCTGGGCGTTGTAGACCACCGGCGCGGTCTTCACACCCGGGAAGTTGCCGCCGCCGGACTGGCGGTAGTTGTTGATCGCGATCACGAACTGCTGGCTGTCGTCCAGCGGCGCGCCGGCGTAGGCCAGGTTCTTGATCCGCGAGCCGACCGGCTGGGCGATGTCGATGTCGTAGGTCAGCGGGGCGTCCAACCCGCCCATGATGTCGTAGTTGTAGTCCGGGGTGCCGTTCGGCGCGGTCGGGGTGACGGCGTTGGTGAGCTGGTCCGGGGTGAACGGACCGACGCCGCTGATCTGCTTGAAGTAGGTCGCCGAGTACTCCAGGTAGGCCCGCACCTGGGCGCCGGTGAACACGATGCCGAGCAGGGTGTTGTCGAAGATGTAGAGGCCCGCGACGTCGCGCACCGTGACGTCGCCGGCCGGGATGGCCGCCGCGGCGTTGAACGGGGCGGCGATCGACAGGATCGGCAGCCCGGCCGACGGCGAGCCGGCCAGTGCCTTCTTCACCGCGTCGGCCTGGACGTAGTTGATGAAGTCCATCGCGGCGGTGTCCTCATACCGCGAGGTGGCCGCCGACATCGCCGCGGTCGAGGTGCCGATCACCGAGTTGACGTACTCGCGCACCTTGGCGTGCTGCTGGGCCACCAGCGAGACGATGGCGCCGTCGGCATTGACGGTGTTGGAGTTGAGCACCGTGGCGCTGGACGAGCCGACCGTCCAGCGGCCGCGCTCCTTGACCAGGTCCAGGTCCATCACGGTCAGCCGCTCGCCCCACTTCAACGGCTCGGACAGCAGCACCTTGCGGCCGGTGGCGGTGTTGGTGACGAACCGCTGCGGAATCTCCAGGTGGGCGTGCCCGACCAGGATGGCGTCGATGCCGGGCACCTGCTCGGCCAGCAGCGTCGAGGCGTTCTCCGGCCAGGGCAGCGCGTCGCCGTAGCTGGAGGAGGTGTCGGCGCCGGAGTGGCAGGACACCAC
>NZ_DATINC010000071.1:0-17489 GCF_035474675.1 Jatrophihabitans sp.
GCCTTGATGACGTAGCCGGCGCCGCGCACCGTGTGGATCAGCTTGGGCTCGACGTGGTCGATCTTCTTGCGCAGGTAGCCGATGTAGAGCTCGACGATGTTGGACTGGCCCTGGAAGTCGTACTTCCACACCCGGTCCAGGATCTGCGCCTTGGACAGCACCACCCGCTCGTTGCGCATCAGGTAGCGCAGCAGCTCGAACTCGGTGGCGGTCAGGTGCACCTCCTCGCCGGCCCGGGTCACCTCGTGGCTGTTCTCGTCGAGCTCGAGGTCGGCGACCCGCAGCACGCCGTCCCGGTCGGCCTCGGCCTGGGTGCGGCGCAGCACCGCGTTCACCCGGGCCAGCAGCTCCTCGACGCTGAACGGCTTGACCACGTAGTCGTCGGCCCCGGAGCGCAGCCCGGCGACCCGGTCGTTGGCCCCGTCCCGGGCGGTCAGGAAGATCACCGGGACGGCGGAGCCGGCCGCCCGCAGGTGCTGCAGCACGGCGTGCCCGTCCAGGCCCGGCATCATCACGTCCAGCACCACCAGGTCGGGGTCGTACTCGGCCACCGCGGCCAGCGCGGAGTGGCCGTTGTCGGCGGTCACCGCCTCGTAGCCGTCGAAGCGCAGCGCCGAGGCGACCAGGTGCACCACGTTCTCCTCGTCGTCGACCACCAGCACCCGGCGCTTGGTGCGCGGCGCGGTCTGGGTGCTGGCAGCGTGGGATACCGAAGTCGACATTCGCTCAGGGTCGCGCGGCACGCTGGGCACCTCCTTAGCTTTCCCTGTGAACGAGCTGTGCGCTAGCCCGGTCGGCCCGCCGAGGGCTCGGAAGGCTCCGCGCGGTCGTGCCGGCCGGCCTGTCCGAACAGCACCTGCTGGCCGCCGCGGCTGGCCACCCACAGCCAGGACGGCGGCAGGAAGGTCAGTACCAGCGCCAGCAGCGCGGCCGCCAGCACCACGGCCGGCACCTGCGGCTCACCGGAGGCCGAGTCCAGCAGCAGGTCCAGGGCGGCGCCGGCGGTGATCAGCTGGCCCAGCACGAACACCCAGCGGTCGTAGCCGTTGAGCAGCCGCCCCATCCCCCACAGCACCAGCAGCAGGAAGGCCAGCGCGACCAGGCCCGCCACCAGCTCACCGGACCGGCTGCCGGTGATGTCGGGCTGGTCGGGCTGGACGAAGGCGCCGTGCACGATGAACAGGAACGCGTAGACGATCAGGAACGGCACCACCACGGTGCCGGCCGCCACCGCCCCGATCACGGTGGGCGGCGTCCGGTTGGGGTCCAGCTCGCTCATCGCCTGCTCTCCTGCCTCCCTCGCCAGAGCGCGGTCCGGCCCGACCGGCTGGAAGTGCCGACAGTGAACCTAGCCTGCGGCCAACCCCGGTGCCGCGCAACCGGGCCGGGCCGCCGCGGTCCGCTCCAGCCGTCCGGACAGCAGCGCGACGCCCAGCCCCGCCAGCGCCAGCAGCGCGCCCACCCGGCTGGGCCACTCGTAGCCCAGCCCGTGGTCGAGCACCAGCCCGCCGATCCACGCGCCGAGGGCGTTGGCCAGGTTGAGGGTGGAATGGTTCAGCGCGGCGGCCAGCGACTGGCCGTCGCGGGCCACGTCCATCAGCCGGGTCTGCAGCATCGGCACCAGCACCGAGCCGGTGACCCCGAAGACGAAGACGGCCAGCACCGCGCCGGGGACGGTGCGCACCGCGTAGCCGAACCCGAACAGCACCACCGCGGTGGCGAGCAGGGCGCCGTACAGGCCGGGCATCAGCGACCGGTCGGCCAGCCGGCCGCCGAGCAGCACCCCGGCCGTCATGCCGGCGCCGTAGACGGCCAGCAGGCCGGTCACCGCGGTGGCGCTGACTCCGGCCAGCGTGGTCATGGTCGGGGTGATGTAGGAGTAGGTGGCGAACATGCCGCCGAAGCCGACCGTTCCGGTCAGCAGCGCCAGCCACACCTGGCCGTGCCGCAACGCGCTGAGCTCGGTGCGGATGGTCAGGCCCGGTTCGGCCGGTCGCGCCGGGATCCACAGCAGCACCGCGGCCAGGGTCAGCATGCCGAGCACCCCGACCAGCCCGTACGGCCAGCGCCAGCCCCACTGCTGGCCGATCAGCGTGGTCAGCGGCACCCCGACCACGTTGGCCACGGTCAGCCCGGCCAGCATCATCGACACCGCCCAGGCCCGCCGGTTCGGCGGCACCAGGGACGCGCCGACCAGCGCGCCGATGCCGAAGAACGCCCCGTGCGGCAGGCCGGACAGGAACCGGGCCACCAGCAGGGTGCCGTAGCCCGGTGCCAGCGCGGAGGCCAGGTTGCCGAGCGCGAAGGCGGCCATCAGCCACCAGAGCAGTCGCTTGCGGGGCAGCCGGGCGCCGAACGCGGCGATCACCGGCGCGCCGATCACCACCCCGAGGGCGTAGGCGGAGATGACATGGCCGGCCTGCGGAATGGAGATCCGGACCCCGCCGGCGATGTCGGGCAGCAGGCCCATCGAGACGAACTCGCCGGTCCCGATGGCGAATCCGCCGATCGCCAGGGCGAAGATGGCCAGCGTCGCGTGCCGGCTGGGGGCGCTCGCGGGGGTCGGCAGGTCGGCGGTGGCGGCACGGGTCACGTGTCGTTGCAGCACCCGGGCGGCGCCGGTTGTTCCCGACGGAGGCCTGGCCGGCATCCAAGGCTGGTTGCCTGTGTGTGATACCCACTGGTCGTCCTGACGACCGGTGGGTATCACACACACAGCGACAGTCAGGTTAAGCCGCTCAGCAGGACGGCAGGCCGCCGAAGTAGCCCTTGGTGAACTGCTGGATGCGCTGCAGCGCGGTGGTGTCGTGCGCCCCGTACGCCTGGTCCGAGGGCACCAGCTTGATCACCGCCGAGGTGGCCTCGTCCATGTCCGGCGGCGAGAGCTGGAAGCTCTGCGTGTCGCCGGTGTTGATCGAGGCGGTGAACGCGCCGCTGTAGCAGCTGGCGGCCAGCAGCGCGTCCCGGTCGGCGGTGGCGGCACCGAACAGCTGGGCGCGCACCGCCATGCTCCAGCCGTAGACGAACAGCATGCCGAGCGAATAGTCGGCCGGCGCATCGTCGACCAGCGTCACCTTGCCGGTGCGCTCGTCGATCCGCTTGTCCGGCAGGCTGTTGTAGGCCTGCCGGGCGAAGGAGTCGGTGAAGGTGACGACATTGCCGTCCGGGCAGTAGTCGAAGTCGCTGGCCTGCTTGCCCGAGCAGCTCGGGTCCCCGTCCTCCTGCCGGACGCCCACCTCGCGCCACTGCTTGTCGGCCGAGGCCGCGGCCTGGGTCCAGAACCGGTTGAGCACCTGCTGCAGGCTCGACTGGTCCGGCGAGTCCGGCGTCGGGTCGATGATCTGGGCGTAGGGCAGGTTGCCGCGCTGTAGGTAGTCGACGTCGGAGGTGAACGGCCGCTCGGTGAACTGCCGCTGCGCGAACTCCTCGCCGAAGCAGTAGCCGACCCCGTTGGCGATCCCGTCGGCCATCGCCGACAGCCGGTCGAAGCCGTTGCCGTGCGAGATCTGCCGGACGCTGACCGGCGGCGGGTCGCGTACCTGCAGGTAACCCAGCAGGGTGCTCTCCAGCTGCTTCTGGTCCACCGACACGTGCGCCGTCCTGCCCTGCTGGGCGGTGTGGATGAACGCGCCGGACGCACAGTCGGCCTGGGTCTCGGTGAAGATGGTCGGCTGGGAGCCTGCGTCGGAACTGGAGTCGAAGCTGCCCAGCCGCTGCTGGACGACATGTGCCCACTCGTGCGCGATCACCGCGGTGATCATGAACACCCCGTACTTGTCGGCCAATCGGGCGACCAGGTGGTCGGGGCTGCGGTCATAGACCACCGAGTCGTCGGCGGTGCAGTAGAAGGCGTTGTTCTGCGCGCTCTCCGGGTCCTGGCGCAGGCAGGCGTTGCGCTGCCGCAGCGCGGTGCTGACGTCGGCGCCGTCGACGGAGTAGATCCCGCCGCGCACCTCCGGGTAGGGCCGACCGCCGGAGATCGTCGGGTAGTTGGTGCGCCAGAACGCCTGGACGTCGGTGATGGCGTTCTTGACCTCCTGGTCGAACCGGCTGTGCCCGTCGTTGACCACTTCCAGCGACGCGTTCGGCTGCGCCCGGCCGGCCGAGCCGGACGGCGAGCCGGTGTCGTTCGGCAGCTCGAGGGAGACGTCGCAGGACGACAGCACCAGGATCAGCGGCAGCAGCACTGCCGCCAGTGCCGATCGGAGGGTGCGGGTCACGGCAGGCTCCCGGCTGGAAGACCGCCGGCCGAGGCTGGCCGGCGGCGCCCGTCGGGCGGGCAATTTCACGCTACCTGCGCCCGCCGCGGCCCGACGAGGTCGGCCTGCGGGTACACAGCCAGTCCTCACCGTGGCGTGTGGTCAGCCCTGCCCGGCGGGATCCAGCAGCCGGACCGGCAGCCCGGCCGCGGCCAAGCCGCGCTTGACCTCGCCGATGCTGGTCTGCCGGTAGTGGAAGATGCTGGCCGCCAGCACCGCGTCCGCGCCGGCCGCCACCGCCGGCGGGAAGTGCCCGACCTCGCCGGCGCCGCCGCTGGCGATCACCGGCACCGACACCACCGCCCGGACCGCGGAGATCAGCTCGGTGTCGAAGCCGGCCCGGGTGCCGTCGGCGTCCATCGAGTTCAGCAGGATCTCCCCCGCCCCGAGCTCGGCGGCCCGGGCGGCCCATCGCAGCGCGTCGATGCCGGTCCCCCGCCGGCCGCCGTGCGTGGTCACCTCGAAGCCGGACTCGGTGGCCGCCGCCCGCCGCGCGTCCACCGACAGCACCAGCACCTGCCGGCCGAACCGGTCGGCGATCTCGGCCAGCAGCTCCGGACGGGCGATCGCGGCGGTGTTCACCCCGACCTTGTCGGCACCGGCGCGCAGCAGCGCGTCGACGTCGGCCACCGAGCGCACCCCGCCGCCCACCGTCAACGGGATGAACACCTGCTCGGCGGTGCGCGAGACCACCTCCAGGGTGGTCTGCCGGCCGGCCGCCGAGGCGGTGATGTCGAGGAAGGTCAGCTCGTCGGCGCCCTCCCGGTCATAGCGGCGGGCCAGCTCCACCGGGTCGCCGGCGTCGCGCAGGCCAGTGAAGTTCACGCCCTTGACCACCCGGCCGGCCGCGACGTCCAGGCAGGGGATGACACGGACCGCGACGGCCACTTCTCAGGCCCCGGGACCGGCGGTGCCGTCGTCCGGGCCGGCGGTGCCGTCGTCCTGGCCGGCCTCGGCCGCGGTGGCTACCGTGGCCAGCGCCTCGGGCAGCGTGAAGGCCCCGGCGTAGAGCGCCTTGCCGACGATCACGCCCTCCACGCCGGCGCCGCGCAGGCCGGCCAGCTCGCGCAGGTCCGCCAGCCCGGACACCCCACCGGAGGCCACCACCGGCCGGTCGGTGGCCGCGCACACCGAGCGCAGCAGGTCCAGGTTCGGACCGGTCAGGGTGCCGTCCCGATGCACGTCGGTCACCACGTACCGGGCGCAGCCGTCGGCGTCCAGCCGGGCCAGCGTCTCGTAGAGGTCGCCGCCCTCGGAGGTCCAGCCGCGGGCAGCCAGCGTGGTGCCCCGGACGTCCAGGCCGACCGCGATCCGCTCGCCGTGCCGGGCGATCGCCGAGCGCACCCAGTCCGGGGACTCCAGCGCCGCGGTGCCCAGGTTCACCCGGGCGCAGCCGGTGGCCAGGGCCGCCGCCAGCGACTCGTCGTCTCGGATGCCGCCGGACAGCTCCACCGCCACGTCCAACCGGCCGACCACCTCGGCCAGCAGCTCGCGGTTGCTGCCCCGGCCGAACGCGGCGTCCAGGTCGACCAGGTGCACCCACTCTGCACCGTCGGCCTGCCAGGCCAGCGCCGCCTCCAGCGGGCTGCCGTAGCCGGTCTCGGTGCCGGCCTCGCCCTGCACCAGCCGCACCGCGGTGCCGCCGGCGACGTCGACGGCGGGCAACAGCACCAGCGGGGTCATCTCCTGCTCCGATCTCCGAACGCCACCGCCAGCGCCGGGACGGCGATCGCGGACACCAGCAGCACCCCGACCACCATGGCGACCGAGCGGCTCATCAGGTAGGTCAGCACCGCCACCACCAGCAGCGCCGAGGCGATGACGGCCCGGCGCTCCTTGCGGCGCGCACTCAGCGGTGACCGCGGCGAGCGGTCCGGACGCCGGCCCAGCAGCGCCTGCCAGCGGGCCCGGCGCCGGCGCCGGTCGGCCTCGGTGGCCAGCCGCTGCCGGTGCTCGGCCAGCCGCCGCTCGGTCAGCGCCTGCCGCTCGGCGCGCCGGCGGGCCCGTTCCTTGCTCATCGCGTTACCGGCTGCCGCGCGGCGCGCCTCACAGCGTGCCCAGCCAGTTGGCCAGCAGCTCGGCACCGGCGTCCCCGGACTTCTCCGGGTGGAACTGGGTCGCCGACACCGGGCCGGCCTCCACCGCGGCCACGAACGGCTCGCCGTGCTCGGCCAGCGTGACCGCGCATCCCGGTCGGCCGGCGCCGGGGTGCACCGCGTAGGAGTGCACGAAGTAGTACCGGGTGCCCTCCGCCATCCCGGCGAACAGCACCGAGTCCTTCGGCGGGCGCACCGTGTTCCAGCCCATGTGCGGGATCACCGGGGCGGCCAGCGGCTCCACCCGGCCGGGCAGCAGGCCCAGGCCCGGCGTCTCGACGCCGTGCTCGACACCGGCGGCGAACAGCACCTGCATGCCGACGCAGATGCCGAGCACCGGCCGGCCGGCGCGAACCCGTTCGGCGAGGATCTGCTGCGCCCGAACCTGGCGCAGCCCGGCCATGCAGGCCGCGAACGCCCCGACGCCGGGCACCACCAGGCCGTCCGCCTCGACCGCGGCGGCCGGATCGGCGCTCAGCCGCACCTCGGCACCGACCCGTTCCAGCGCCCGGACCGCCGACCGGACGTTGCCCGAGCCGTAGTCCAGCACGGTCACCCTGCTCATCGGAGCACCGCTACAGCACGCCCTTGGTGGACGGCACGCCCGGCTGGCGCGGGTCCGGTTCCACCGCCGCGCGCAGCGCCCGGGCCACCGCCTTGTACTGCGCCTCGGTGATGTGGTGCCAGTCCCGGCCGGCCTGCACCATGACGTGCAGCGTCACCCGGGCGGCGGAGGTGAAGGACTCGAAGACGTGCCGGGTGAGGGTGGTGGCGTACGGGGTGCCGCTGCCGAGCAGGTAGGGCGGCGCCCCGGCAGGCTCGGTGTGCACCAGGTACGGCCGGCCGGACAGGTCCACCGCGGCCGACACCAGCACCTCGTCCATCGGGATCACGGCGTCGCCGAAGCGCCGGGTGCCGGCCTTGTCGCCGGCCGCCACCGCGAAGGCCTGGCCGAGCGCGATGGCGGCGTCCTCCACGCTGTGGTGGGCGTCGATGTGCAGGTCGCCGTCGACGTGCACCACCAGGTCGAACAGGCCGTGCTTGGCGAACGAGCCGAGCATGTGGTCGAAGAAGCCGACCCCGGTGCTGACGTCGGCCCGGCCGGAGCCGTCCAGGCCGATCTCGACCAGCACCTTGGTCTCGGTGGTGCTGCGCTCGATGCGTCCGGTGCGGTTCACTCAGCGGCCCTCCTCGTTCGATCCGGGGCGGTGGTGACCCGGAACGTCCTGCAATTCTCGAAAGTTCTTTCGCTCGATCTGATCGTGCGCGATCAGGTCGCTGCCGAGCAGATCGGTCAAGGCGGCGCGGAAGGCGGCCATCTCCCCGGCGGTGCCGATCGACACCCGGAGCCAGCCGTCCGGGCCGGTCTCACGGACCAGCACGCCGCGCTCGACCAGGCCCTGCCATACCGCGTGCCGGTCGGCGAAGGTGCCGAACAGCACGAAGTTGGCCTCGGAGTCCGGCGCCTGCAGCCCCTGCTCGCGCAGCCAGCGCACCGTGGCGTCGCGTTCGGTGCGCAGCGCCTCCAGCGCGGCCTGCAGCTCGCCGCTGTGCGCCAGCGCCGCCAGCGCGGTCGCCTGGCTGACCGCGGACAGGTGGTAGGGCAGCCGGACGATCCTCAAGCCGTCCACCACCTCGGCCGAGGCGGCCAGGTAGCCCAGCCGGCCGCCGGCCAGCGCGAACGCCTTGCTCATGGTGCGGGTGACCACCAGCTGCGGGTGGTCGGCCAGCAGCTGCACCGCGCTGGGCACGCCGGCCCGGCGGAACTCGGCGTAGGCCTCGTCGACGACCACCAGGCCGGGCGCGGCGTCCAGCACCGCGCGCAGCTGCTCGGGTGGCAGGGCCGTGCCGGTCGGGTTGTTCGGCGAGGCGAGCAGCAGCACCGACGGCTGCACCCGTTCGATCAGCGGCAGCGCCTGGTCGAGGTCGAGACTGAAGTCGGCGGCCCGCCGGCCGGTCACCCACTCGGTGAAGGTGTTGCGCGCGTACTCCGGATACATCGAGTACGTCGGGGCGAACGACAGCGCGGTGCGTCCCGGGCCGCCGAAGGCCTGCAGCAGCTGCTGCATGACCTCGTTCGAGCCGTTGGCCGGCCACACCTGCTCCGGCCCCAGCCGGGCCCCGGACTCGGCGTGCAGGTAGTCGGCCAGCGCCGAGCGCAGCTGGGCGCACTCCCGGTCGGGGTAGCGGTTCAGCCCGGCCGCCGCGGCAGCCACCGCGGCCGCGATCGCCGCGACCACCCCGGCCGGCGGCGGGTAGGGGTTCTCGTTGGTGTTCAACCGCACCGGCACGTCCAGCTGCGGCGCGCCGTAGGGCTCTTGGCCGGCCAGCTCCGGACGCAGCGGCAGCCGGTACAGCGCCCCGGTCATGCCGGCGTCATCCGGACCCGGACCGCGTCGCCGTGCGCCGGCAGGTCCTCGGCCTCGGCCAGCGCCAGCACGTGCGGGGCCACCTCGGCCAGCGCCGCCCGGCTGTAGTCCACCAGGTGCACGCCGCGCAGGAACGACTGCACGCTCAGCCCGGAGGCGTGCCGGGCGGTGCACCCGGTCGGCAGCACGTGGTTGGACCCGGCGCAGTAGTCGCCCAGCGAGACCGGCGAGTGGGCGCCCACGAACACGCAGCCGGCGTGCCGGACCCGCTCGGCCCACTTGCGGGCGTCCACGGTGAGCACCTCCAGGTGCTCGGCGGCGTAGGCGTTGACCACCTCCAGGCCCTGTTCCAGGTCGGCCACCAGCACGATCGCCGACTGCGGCCCGGTCAGCGCGGTGCGCACCCGGTCCCGGTGCCGGGTGGTGGCCACCTGCCACTCCACTTGGGCAAGGACCGCGTCGGCGAGGTCGGCCGAGTCGGTGACCAGCACCGAGGCCGCCGACGGGTCGTGCTCGGCCTGGCTGATCAGGTCGGCAGCCACGTGGGTGGGGTCGGCGTGCCGGTCGGCCAGGATGGCGATCTCGGTCGGCCCGGCTTCGGCGTCGATGCCGATCACCCCGCGCAGCAGCCGCTTGGCCGCCGCCACGTAGACGTTGCCGGGACCGGTGACCAGGTCGACCGGCTCGATGCCGAGCTCGGCGTCGCCGTAGGCCAGCAGCGCGATCGCCTGGGCGCCGCCCACCGCGTACACCTCCTCGACGCCGAGCAGCGCGCAGGCGGCCAGGATCGCCGGGTGCGGCAGGCCGGACCCGCGCTGCGGCGGCGAGCAGACCGCCAGCGACGGCACCCCGGCCACCTGGGCCGGGACCACGTTCATCACCACCGAGGACGGGTAGACCGCGATGCCACCGGGGACGTAGAGGCCCACCCGATCGACCGGGATCCACTTCTCGGTCACGGTGGCGCCGGGCCCCACCTCGACGTCGGTGACCCCGCGGCGCTGCTCGGCGTGCACCACCCGGACCCGCCGGACGGATTCCTCCAGGGCAGTGCGGACCGGGGCGGGGAGTTCGTCCAGCGCCCGGGCCAGCGCCTCGGCAGGCACCCGCGGGTCGGGCACGTCCACCCCGTCGAAGCGGGCGGTGGCCTCCCGGGCACCGGCGTAGCCCTGCTCGCGCACCGCCCGGACCACCGGGCTGACCGCCTCCAGCGCGGCGCTGACGTCCAGCGCCGCCCGCGGCAGCAGCCGGCGCAGCTGGGCGGAACTGGCGGCGGTGCCGGACAGGTCGAGAAGGCGGAGCACGTAGCCAGTCTAGTTCCGCGGGCGCGGGTCACCGCCCGGTGCGAAAGGCCGGCCGGACGCCGCGCAATTGGGGTGCAACCGCCGTACCGTGGGCGAGTGCCTCCTCCGAGCCCAGGCGATGCCTCGGGCGACGCTTCGGGTCAGGCCTCGGGCCCTGCCGAGGTGCTGCCGCTGTTCCCGCTGGGAACGGTGCTGGTGCCGGGCATGCGGCTGTCACTGCACGTCTTCGAGCCGCGCTACCGCCAACTGGTCGCCGACCTGCTCGGGGCCGAGGAACCGGGAGCGCCGGAGTTCGGGGTGGTGGCGCTGCGGCAGGGCTGGGAGGTCGGCGAGCTCGGCGAGGTCCACCGGATCGGCACCTCGGCCCGGGTGACCGGGGTGCTGCCGCACCCGGACGGCCGCTGCGACCTGGCCGCGATCGGGGAACGCCGGTTCGTGATCGAGGCGCTGGACGCCGCCAGCAAGCCCTACCTGCTGGGCACCGTCCGGTGGCTGGCCGAGCCTGCGGGCGAGCTGGGACCGGAGCTGGCGGACTCGGTGCGGCGGGCGCTGGAGCTGCACCTGCGCACCCTGGTCGCGTTGCACGCCGACCCCGGGGTGGCCGGCGAGTTCGCCGCGGCGGCGGACGACCCGCTGGCGCTGTCCTACGCGGTGGCGAGGCTCCCGTCGCTGCCGCTGGCCGACCGCCAGGCGCTGCTCACGATGGCCGACACCGCCGCCCGGTTGCAGGCCGGCCGCAGCGTGCTGCGCCGCGAGACCGAGCTGCTGCGCCAGTTGCGGGCGGTGCCGATCAGCGCGGCGACCTTCCGGCGGCCGGGGGCCAGCTGAGCTCGGCCGGGTCCTCTGCGGTCTCGGTCCTCTGCGGTCTCGGTCCTCTGCGGTCTGGGTCCTCTGCGGTCTGGGTCAGCGGGCTGGGTCAGCGGTCGGTCAGGTTGGCGTCGGCGCTCAGGCCGGCCAGCGCGGTGTAGACCAGCACCGCGAAGAAGGCCTGGACGGCCAGCGCGGGCAGCGAGTGCAGGCTCAGCTGCGGGTGGAAGGCGGAATCGACCCGCCGGGCCGGGCTGCCGCTGGGCAGCAGCTCGCCGGTGACGCGGGCCAGCACCGAGCTGAGCAGGCCGGCGGCCGCCAGCGCGGCCAGCACCACCGGGCCGCGCAGCGCTCGCAGCCGCCAGGCCACCAGGCCGAAGACCATCCCGACCCCGATGGACAGCAGCACGAACCGGCCGTCCCCGGCGACCTGGGACTCGCTCTCGTCCGGGATCACGAAGGCCGGCTTGCCGTCACCGCCGGACAGCAGGTACGAGACGGTCTGCGGCGCCAGCATGCGCCACGCCAGCCCGGCCAGCACGCCGGCCAGCAGCTGCGCGGCGACCAGCAGCGCCAGCGGCCGCCAGGACCGTGCGGTCGCTGCTGGGCCGTCGGGCTCGACGGCGGGCGCCGGACGGTCGGCGACGGCGTCGGTCATCGGTTCCCCTGGTCGGCGGTGGGCATGGTGGCCGGCTCGGCCGGTGCCGGCCGGACGGCCCGGCGGGTGGGCTCGTTGGGGCTAACGGTAAGCCGCCCGTCGGCGAACACCGCACCCGGCGTCCGCCACACCCCGGGCTCGACCAGCGGGCTGGCCGGCAGCAGCACCAGCGCGGCGGGCTCGCCGACGGTCAGCCGGCCGGTCCGCCGGCGCATCCCGGCCGCGCCGGCCGAGGACTCGGTGGCGGCCCGCAGCGCCCCGAGCCGGCCCAGCCCGGTGTTGGCCAGCCGGTCCAGCTCGCGCGGGTCGACCGCCGGGGCGGTGGCCGAGCGCCCGGAACAGGTGCCGTAGAGCAGCGGCACCCCGGCGGCGACCAGGTCGGCGGCGTTGGCCGCGGCGTCCCGGCCGAAGCCTTGGGAGAAGAACGCCTGCAGGGTGGAGGTGACCTTCATGCCGCTGGCGGCGATCCGCTCCACCAGCGGGGCCGGCAGCCGCTCGGTGGGGACGTGGGACAGCTCGTCCACGCCGGCGTCCAGCGCCCGGCCCACCAGTTCCACGGTCAGCGCGTGCGCCACTGTCGGCAGGCCGGTGTCGTGAGCGGCCGCCACCACGGCCCGGACCACCGCCGGGGGCAGCACCGGCCCGGCGGCCGGGCCAGCGTCGAGGCCCAGCATGATCAGGTCCGCGCCGTCGGCGGCCAGCCGTTGCACCACCCAACGGGCCTGGGCCGGCGAGTTCAGGTACTCGGCCGCTTCGGGGGCTTGCCAGCAGCCGGCCTGGTGGCCGCCCGGGGCGAGCAGCACCGGACCGCCTACCGCGACCACCGGCCAGCCGGGTGGCGGCGGCTGGTGGCCGGTCCGCCAGCGCAGCGCCAGGTTGAGCGGTGAGGCCAGGTCCCGGATGCCGACCAGCCCGGTTTCCAGACCCGTGGCGAGCGGGGTTCCGGCCTGTTGCTGGGTGGCGGCTGGTTGGCTCAGGTGCAGGTGGGTGTCGACGACGCCGGGCACCACCCAGTGGTTCACCCCGCCGAGCACCAGCAGGTCGCTGGGCAGGCCGGACCGTTCGGCCCGGATGTCGGCGATCCGCCCGGCGCCGTCCACCACCACCAGCCCGAAGCGGGGTTCGGTGTCGCCGCCGGCCCACACGGTGCCGACGAAGGCGACGCCGCGGCTGGGACCGGTGCCGCTCCGCAGCCGGCGCGGCCGGAACAGCCCCAGGCCGTTTCTGGCCCGGGCGGCCAGCCCAGCCGGCAGCCGCGGATCACGGCGGTCGGGCGGCTGGGAGGTCACCGTCCCATCTTCGCAAGGAGTGCGATCCGCACAAGGTGCCTCAGCGCTCCGTACTGTCGCCACTGGCCGGTCCACCATCCTGGGGCACTCGGGTGTCGGCTGCCGAATCGGCGGGCCCGATGCCGGCGGCTTCCGAGAAGGACGGCCGTGGTTATCCGACCGTCACGCCTGCACCGGACGAGCTCCGAGCAAGCCAGTCGCCGAGCAAGGGCGCGAGGAGATCCGGCCGCTCGTGCACAAGCGCGTGCCCGGCACCGTCGATCACTGCGAAGGTGGCCCGCGGATAGCGCTCCAGCAACTGGCAGGCGTCGGCATAGCCGGCCACCGCATCCCCACGGCCGGCCACGATCAGCGTCGGAGCCCAGAAGGTGCCCACCCCGACGTCGACCGGCCATCGGCTGAAGATGCGCCCCAGGGCGGGTTCGTCCACCAGGGCTGTTCCCGGCAGCACGTGGTCGCGGTAGCGGCGTGCGGTGGCCGGTGTGCGTACCACGAAGTACTCCTCGAAGCCCGATCGCTGGCTGGGTTCGAGTTCGGAGTAGGCGTCCGGATCGGACAGCACGGCGGTGTGGTCGGGCAGTTGCCCGGTGCGCTCGCCGACGGGGCACAACAGAGCCAGGCCGCGCACGACGTCGGGCCTGCGGGCAGCTATCCCCCGCGCCAGGTAGGCACCGTAGGAATGCCCCAGCAACATCACCGGTCCCGCATCCAAGCCGTCGATGAACGCGGCGAGCAACGTCACGACATCGTCGTTGCAGGTCAGGCCGTCAGCGGTCGAGCCTCCCATCCCCGGCAGGTCCGGGTAGATCCGCCGGTGACCCGCACCCACAGCGATGGTCTCGACCGCCACTTCGATCTCGCGGTGATCGACGCCGGCGCCGTGAAGTGCGACTAGTGGGACGCCGTGGCCGTGCTCGGTGTAGTTGATGACGACATCATGGACCCGTCGCTCCATGTCGACACCGTAGTGCCGTCCGGATGGTGGCCACGGCTCGATGCGAGGGACACTCGACCGCCTGAAGGGATGCGCGTTGCCACGTCGGTGGTGAGGTGCCCGGCCGGGCTTCCTGCTCCGCGTGGCCGGCACACGTTCCGGCGAGTTCTTCGACCCGGCAACCGGCTGGAAGCTCAGAAGCGGCCGGAGGGCATCTGGCGGAGCAGGATCTGCAGCTCGTCGACCTGGCTCGGCGGCACCACCTTGGTGAGGTCGATGCGGCGCAACGCGTCCAGCGTGCGGACCCGCCGGATCGGGCGGACCAGCCGCCAGGCGATCAGCAGCGGGGCCCACGGACTGCCCGGCAGCCCGACCCGGCGCAGTTCCCGCCGCAGGTCGCGGCGGGTCCTGGTGACCAGCGCCGCGACCCGGGGCTCCAGGGGTCCGAGCCTGCTCGCTCCGGACAACCGGCGGGCGAGTGCGTTCAGCATGCCGCGCACCGCGAAGATGACGAGGGCGAGCAGGCCCAGCAGCACCGCCAGCAGCTTCAGCTCACCCAGCCAGCTGAGCACCGCCAGCATCAGCACCGCGACACCGGTCCACTGCACCGCGTTGATGATCGAACTGCCGAGCGCCCGGGTCAGCAGGTAGCGCCGCAGCACCGCCTGGCTGGCCGCCGAGCCGGGCCCGATGTTGCCCACCTGGTACACCGGCCGCTCGTCGAACACCGGCCGTTCGCCGAACGGCGCCCGGGAGGACCCGTTACCGGTGAACCGCACCGGCCAGCGGGGCCGGATCTGCTCGCTCATACCCTTCTCAACGCTCGCCGGGCCCCACAAGTTTCCGGGCAAGCCCGCAAGCCAGGAGGGCAGCGGCCTAGCGAGTACCGGCCGGCTGGTCGAGCAGCGCGTTCGGTCCGAGCAACGCCTTGATGTCACCCATCAGGCCCTGGGACGGCGTCACCCGGTAGTCCGGCAGCTCGGTGCGCAGCCGCTGGCCGAACGTCAGCTGGATCTCGACCGGGGTCGGCCCCGGGTGCGAGCGCAGGATCTCCTTGAGGTTCTCCACGATCGCCGTGCGGCACTGCTGCTGGTTCATGGCCAGCCGCAACGGGCCGTCCATGCCCTTGGTCAGGTCGGGCAGCGTCAGGTCCGAGCCGATGATCCGGACGGTGTCCTCCCGGGCGTCCACCCGGCCGGTGACCACCACGATGGCGTCCTCGGTGATCTGCAGGCCCACCTGGGCGTAGGAGGCCGGGAAGAACAGCACCTCGACCGATCCTTCGAGGTCTTCCAGGATGACCTGCGCCCAGGCCTTGCCGTCCTTGGTCATCCGCCGGGTGACGCTGGACAGGATGCCGGCCACCGTCACCTTCTCGCCTTCCTTGACGGCCTCGGTCTGCAGGTCGGCGATGCTCACCTCGGCGGCGGTGCGCAGGATGTGCTCCACGCCGAACAGCGGGTGGTCGCTGACGTAGAGGCCCAGCATCTCCCGTTCGAAGTTCAGCAGCACGGACTTGTCCCACTCGCCCTCGGGCACCCGCACCGCGAACATGTCGCCGAGCCCCGAGTCCGCGGAGTCGTCACCGAAGCCGAACAGGTCGAACTGGCCGATCGCCTCGGCCCGCTTGGTGGACAGCACCGCGTCGATCGAAGCCTCGTAGACCTGGATCAGTCCCTTGCGGTGGTGGCCCAGCGAGTCGAACGCGCCGGCCTTGATCAGCGCCTCCACGGTGCGCTTGTTGCAGGCCAGCGCGTCGACCTTGCGCAGGTAGTCGGAGAAGTCGCTGAACCGGACGTTGGCCCTGCGGGCCGTGGTGATCGAGACCACCACGTTGCCGCCGACGTTGCGCACCGCCGACAGCCCGAACCGGATGTCGTTGCCGACCGGGGTGAAGTCGGCGTCGGAGGAGTTCACGCACGGCGGCAGCACCTTGATGCCCATCCGCCGGCACTCGGCCAGGTAGACGGCCATCTTGTCCTTGTCGTCCTTGACCGAGGTGAGCAGTGCCGCCATGTACTCGGCCGGGTAGTTGGCCTTGAGGAAGGCCGTCCAGTAGGACACCAGACCATAAGCTGCCGAGTGCGCCTTATTGAAGGCGTAGTCGGAGAACGGCACCAGGATGTCCCACAGCGTCTTGATGGCGTCCGCGGAGTAGCCGTTGGCCTGCATGCCGGCCGAGAACTTCTCGTACTGGGCGTCCAGCTCGGCCTTCTTCTTCTTGCCCATCGCCCGGCGCAGCAGGTCCGCAGCTCCCAGGGAGAAGCCGGCCACCTTCTGCGCGATGGCCATCACCTGCTCTTGGTAGACGATCAGGCCGTAGGTATCGCCCAGGATCTCGGCCAATGGCTCGGCAAGCTCGGGGTGGATCGGCACCACCGGTTTGCGGCCGTTCTTGCGGTCGGCGTACTCGTTGTGGGAGTTGGCCCCCATCGGCCCCGGCCGGTACAGCGCGCCGACGGCGGAGATGTCTTCGAAGTTGTCCGGGCGCATCGAGCGCAGCAGCGCCCGCATCGGCCCGCCGTCGAGCTGGAAGACGCCGAGGGTGTCGCCGCGGGCCAGCAGTTCGAAGGTCTTCGGGTCGTCCAGGCTCAGCTCCTCGAGGACGACCTTGACCTCGCGGTTGGTGGCGACGTTGTGCAGCGCGTCGTCGAGGACCGTCAGGTTGCGCAACCCGAGGAAGTCCATCTTGATCAGTCCGAGGCTCTCGCACGACGGGTAGTCGAACTGGGTGATGATGGCGCCGTCGGCCTCCCGGCGCATGATCGGGATCAGGTCGAGCAGGGGGTCGGAGGACATGATCACGCCGGCCGCGTGCACCCCCCACTGCCGCTTGAGGCCTTCCAGTCCCTTGGCGGTGTCGACGACCCGCTTGACCTCGGCGTCGGCCTCGTACAGCGCGCGGAACTCGCCGCCCTCGCCGTACCGGTTGTGGGTGGGGTCGAAGATCTTCGACAGCGGGACGTCCTTGCCCATCACCGGCGGTGGCATCACCTTGGTGATCCGGTCGCCCATCGCGAACGGGTAGCCCAGCACCCGCGCGGCGTCCTTGACCGCCTGCTTGGCCTTGATGGTGCCGTAGGTGACGATCTGGGCGACCCGCTCGTCGCCGTACTTGTCGGTGACGTAACGGATCACCTCGCCCCGCCGGCGCTCGTCGAAGTCGACGTCGAAGTCCGGCATCGAGACCCGGTCGGGGTTGAGGAACCGCTCGAAGATCAGCCCGTGCTGCAACGGGTCGAGGTCGGTGATCCGCATCGCGTAGGCCACCATGCTGCCCGCGCCCGAGCCACGGCCGGGGCCGACCCGGATGCCGTTCTCCTTGGCCCAGTTGATGAAGTCGGCCACCACCAGGAAGTAGCCGGGAAAGCCCATCTGGGTGATGACGCCGACTTCGAAGTCGGCACGCTTGCGGACCTCGCTCGGAATGCCGTCCGGGTAGCGCGAGTGCAGCCCGCGCTCGGTCTCCTTGACGAACCAGGAGGTCTCGTCCTCACCCGCGGGCACTGGGAACCGGGGCATGTAGTTGTGCGACTCGTCGAAGGCGATCTCACACCGTTCGGCGATGAGCAGGGTGTTGTCGCAGGCCTCGCGCAGCTCGTACTTGTCGGCCCACAGCGAGCGCATTTCGGCCGGCGACTTGAGGTAGAAGTCCTTGGCGTCGAACTTGAACCGGTTCTGGTCCTGCATGGTCTTGCCGGACTGGACGCACAGCAGCACCTCGTGGGCGTCGGCGTCCTCGGCCCGGGTGTAGTGCAGGTCGTTGGTGGCGA
>NZ_DATINC010000072.1:0-42255 GCF_035474675.1 Jatrophihabitans sp.
GCGATCGAGTACACCATCAAGATCGGCCTGGCGCTGAACTGCTCGATCGCCTCGTGGTGCCGGTTCGCCCGCAAGAACTACTTCTACCCGGACATGCCGAAGAACTACCAGATCTCGCAGTACGACGAGCCGCTGTGCACCGACGGCTACCTCGACGTCGAGGTGCACGGCGAGACGGTGCGGGTCGGGATCGAGCGGGTGCACCTGGAGGAGGACACCGGCAAGAACACCCACGTCGGCGGCGCGACCGGGCGGATCCACGGTGCGGACTACTCGCTGGTCGACTTCAACCGGGCCGGCATCCCGCTGGTGGAGATCGTCACCAAGCCGGTCGCCGGCACCGGTGCGCTGGCCCCGGAGGTGGCCCGTGCCTACGTGGCGGAGCTGCGCGACATCCTGCGCACGCTCGGGGTCTCCGACGTCCGGATGGAGCAGGGCAGCCTGCGCTGCGACGTCAACACCTCGCTCACCCCGGCGGGCTCGGCGGAGTGGGGCACCCGGACCGAGACCAAGAACGTCAACTCGCTGCGCAGCGTCGAGCGGGCGATGCGCTCGGAGATGATCCGGCAGGCGGCGCTGCTGGACGCCGGGGGGAAGGTCAAGCAGGAGACCCGGCACTTCCAGGAGACCACCGGCCAGACCCGGTCCGGACGCAGCAAGGAGGAGGCCACCGACTACCGGTACTTCCCCGAGCCGGACCTGGTGCCGGTGGCGCCGGACGCCGGCTGGGTGGAGCAGCTGCGGGCCGGCCTGCCGGAACTGCCCGCCGCCCGCCGCAGCCGGCTGCGCGCCGAACTGGGCCTGAGCGCCGAGGAGCTGCAGGCGCTGGTCAACGCCGGTGCGGTGGACGTCTTCGCCGACACCGTGGCCGCCGGCGCGCCCGCGGCCGAGGCCCGCAACTGGTGGCTGGGCTACCTCGCCCAGCTGGCCAACGCCCGCGAGATCGAGGTGGCGGTGCTGCCCATCTCGCCGGCGCAGGTGGCCAAGGTGATCGAGCTGGTCGGCGCCGGAACGCTGTCTACCGCGCTCGGCCGGCAGGTGGTGGACGCGGTGCTGGAGACCGGCGACGACGTCGAGCAGGTGATCGCCGAGCGGGGCCTGGCGGTGGTGTCGGACACCAGCGCGCTGACCGAGGCCGCCGACGCCGCGATCGCGGCCAACCCGGACGTCGCCGAGAAGGTGCGCGGCGGCAAGCTGCCGGCGGTCGGGGTGCTGGTCGGCTCGGTGATGAAGGCGACCCGCGGCCAGGCCGACGCGGCCACCGTCCGGGCGATCCTGCTGGAACGGCTCGGAGTGTCCGAGGGCTGAGCGTTGTCGGTGCCGGCTGGTAGACCATCCGGCATGGCCAGCTGGAGGGAACTCGCCACCGACGCCCCGGACTTCGCCGCCCGGGTGCGGGCCCGTTTCGACGCGGGCACCAACAGACCCTGGCCACCCTGCGCCGGGACGGCTCGCCGCGGATCAGCGGCTCCGAGCTCGTTGTCACCGACGACGAGGTGACGCTGGGCATGATGCCGGACTCGGTGAAGCTGGCCGACGTCCGGCGCGATCCCCGGGTGGCGCTGCACTCGCCGACCCTGGAACCGCCGCCGGGCGATCCCGGTGCCTGGCTGGGCGAGGCGAAGCTGGCCGGCCGGCTGGTCGAGATCGAGCGACCGCCCGACGTGCCACCCGACGCGGCCTCGTTCCGGCTGGACGTCACCGAGGCGGTGCTGACCTACGTCACCAGCTCCGTTCCGGACGGCCCGGTGGACCTGCTGGTGGTGGAGTCCTGGCATCCCGGCATCGGCCACCGGCGCCGGGCCCGCCGCTGAGCGGGGCGAACCGTCAGGTGATCGGGCTCGCGGTGTCGTCCGACGGCGAGATCCGGATGACCCGGTCGTCGTCGGCGGTCGGCCTGCCCTGGCCGTCCCGGTTGCGGGTGGTCAGCCACAGCGCCCCGTCCGGCGCGGCGACCACGGTAGCCAGCCGGCCGTACCGGTTCTGCAGCGCGGGGCTGAACGCGCCCAGCGTGACCGCGCCGCCGGAACCCTGGGTCAGGTTGCTGACGGCCAGCGACCGGCCGGTGGAGGTGGCCACGAACAGCCGTCCGGCGGCTATCGCGCAGCCACCGCCGCCGCCGAGCGCCGGCGGCAGCGTCCGGAGCGGATCCACCGACGAGGACAGGTTGCCGGGCCAGCCGTAGTCGTTGTCCGGACGGATCACGTTCACCTCGTCGGCGTCCCCGCCGACGCCGGGCGTCCCCGCCGAGATCGCGATCCGCAGGCCGGTGCGGGTGTCCACGCACAACCCGTCGACGCTGCGCAGCCCGAGGCTGAACACCGGCGAGCTGGGCAGCGGGTTGCTCGGCAGCGGCCGGCCGATGTCGCTGGTGCGCAGGATCTTGCCGGCCAGGCTGCTGGTCGAGGCCGCCAGTGCCGGCTGGCCGGCGTCGCCGGTGCCGATCAGCAGGGCGCCGGTGGCGTCGAAGGCCAGCCGGCCGGCGTTGCCGGTGCGGCCCTTCGGAATGCCGGTGACGATCGCCGACGGCGGCGAGCCGAGCGCGAAGTGCACCACCCGGTTGTCGGTGGCGGTGCTCAGGTAGGCATAGACCAGGCCGTCCTGGTCGAAGGTGGGCGAGATCGCCAGGTCCAGCAGGCCGCCGTCGCCGCTGCCGTCCACGACCAGCCGCTGCACCGGGGTGGCCGGCCGCCCGGGCACCGGCTGCACCCGCAGGATCCTGCCGGTGGTGCGCTCGCCGACCAGCGCGGTGCCGTCCGGCAGCACCACCAGCCCGGTCGGCTGGTTCAGCTTGGTCGCCAGCACGGCGGGGTCGGTGGCCGGGGTGCCGGTCGGCGCGGAGCCGGACGGGCCGGGGGGCGGGGCGCTGCCCGAGGAGCTGTCCGACGGCGACGGGGCCGGCAGCCGGGGGGCCGGCAGCTGCGGGCGCGGGTCGTTGTTGCCCTGGTAGTTCGGCTGCGGCACCCAGGTCGGCGGGTCGCCGGCCGTCCCGCTCCGGCAGCCGGTGGTGCCGGCCAGCACGGCGGCGACGGCCACCACCGGGACCGCCGTCCGGGTCAGCAGGGAAGGCAACACCGGTCCAGTCTGCCTGCTCGAGCTGTGTGACGGGCATGGGACGGAGAGAACCCACCGGTCGTCACGCTAGTTTGATGCGCGTGAGCCAACTGTGCGTGCCGTCCACCGCCGTCCGCGACCGCGGGCTGGCCATGGCCCGGCGCCAGGACGATCCGCAACCCGAGCTGATCGAGCTGCTGTCCGGCGCGGTGATCCACGAGCCGACCAGCCTGCCGGGCCAGGAGCTGGCCGGTGTCGACTTCTGGGTGCCGGACTTCCTGGGCGCCGACCCGGTGCTGTACCGGGGGATCGTCGCGGCGATGCCGGGCCTGCGGGTGATCCAGGCCCAGACCGCCGGGGTGGACGTGCTGCTGCAGGTGCTCCCCGACGGCGTCGAGCTCTGCGACGCGCGGGGCGTGCACGGCTCGTCCACCGCCGAGTGGGCGCTGACCGCGCTGCTGTCGGTGTTCCGGGAGTTCCCCCGGTTCGAGCGGGCCCGCCAGCAGCGGCGCTGGGACTACTCGGTCACCGACGAGCTGGCCGGCAAGCGGGTGCTGATCGTCGGGGCCGGCGACGTCGGCCAGCAGCTGGCCCGCCGGATCACCGCCTGCGACGCCATTCCGGTGCTGGTCGCGCGGACCGCGCGCGAGGGGGTCTTCTCGATCGGAGAGCTGCCCGACCTGCTGCCGGGCGCCGACGCGGTGGTGCTGATCGTGCCCAAGACGCCGGAGACCGTCGGCATGGTGGACGCGGCGTTCCTGGCCGCGATGCCGGACGGCGCCGTGCTGGTCAACGCCGCCCGCGGGCCGGTAGTGCACACCGCCGCGCTGCTGGCCGAGCTGACCTCGGGACGGCTGCGGGCCGCGGTGGACGTCGTCGATCCGGAGCCGCTGCCCTCGGACCACCCGCTGTGGCTGGCTCCCAACCTGCTGCTCACCCCGCACGTCGCGGGTTCGGTGCTGGGTTTCGGCGACCGGTTCGCAGCCCTGCTGGTCAGCCAGCTGCACCGGTACCTGCACGGCGAGCAGCTGGCGAACGTGGTCACCGGCGAGTACTGACGCCGCGGTGGCTGCCGCCCCTGCCGGCCGCCGCAACCGGCTCAGCCGGCGGCTGCCGGGTCCGGTATCCGTCCGGCGCCGGCAGCGATCAGGTCGTCCAGCCGGGTGCTGCGCACGCACGGCAGCTTCAGCTGGCCACCGATCCGGTCCACCGCGTACACCGCCCCGGAGCGGTCCAGCCGCAGGCCGGCGAGCTCGTCCCAGCCGATCATCCGGGAGCCGAACATCGCCCGGGCGTGCACGCCGCGCTCGTCGACGATGGTGGCGGTGCGGGCGACGTAGCACGCCCCGGCCAGCGGCAGCAGGTAGACCAGCGCCAGCACCGGCGAGTGCACCACCGCGGTGCAGCACAGCGCGGTGAACGCCACGATCAGGTAGGACAACGCCGGATGCTTGAGCACGGTCCGCTGCGGAGTCGTCATGGCCGCCAGCCTAGGTCGTAGGCTCGACGCCGTGAGCACCCAGCAGCCCGGCAGTAAGGCACGCCACCACCGCAAGCCGCACTCCGGCGCGGTCACCGACGGCATCGAACGGGCCGCCTCCCGGGGGATGCTGCGCGCAGTGGGCATGGGCGACGACGACTGGGGCAAGCCACAGATCGGGGTGGCCTCGTCCTGGAACGAGATCACGCCCTGCAACCTGTCGCTGGACCGGCTGGCCAAGCGGGCCAAGGAGGGCGTCCGGGGCGCCGACGGGTTCCCGCTGGAGTTCGGCACCATCTCGGTCTCCGACGGCATCTCGATGGGCCACGAGGGCATGCACTACTCGCTGGTCTCCCGGGAGGTGATCGCCGACTCGGTCGAGACGGTGTTCCGGGCCGAGCGGCTGGACGGCGCGGTGCTGCTGGCGGGCTGTGACAAGTCGCTGCCGGGCATGCTGATGGCCGCGGCCCGGCTGGACGTCGCCGCGGTGTTCCTGTACGCCGGCTCCACGCTGCCCGGCAAGCTGCACGGCAACGACGTCACCATCATCGACGCCTTCGAGGGGGTCGGCGCGTGCCTGGCGGGCAAGATCACCCGCGACGAGCTGGACGAGATCGAACGCGCCGTCTGCCCCGGCGAGGGCGCCTGCGGCGGGATGTACACCGCCAACACGATGGCCTCGGCGGCCGAGGCGCTCGGCATGTCGCTGCCCGGCTCGGCGGCGCCGCCCGCGCCGGACTCGCGCCGGGACGCCTATGCCGGCCGCTCCGGCGAGGCGGCCGTGCACCTGGTGGACGCCGGGATCACCGCGCGTCAGATCCTGACCAGGCAGGCGTTCGAGAACGCCATCACGGTGGTGATGGCGCTCGGCGGTTCCACCAACGCGGTGCTGCACCTGCTGGCCATCGCCCGGGAGGCTGCGGTGGAGCTGTCGCTGGACGACTTCAACCGGATCGGCGACAAGGTGCCGCACCTGGCCGACCTCAAGCCGTTCGGCCGGTTCGTGATGACCGACGTGGACCGGATCGGCGGCATTCCGGTGGTGATGCGGGCCCTGCTGGACGCCGGCCTGCTGCACGGCGACGCGCTGACCGTGACCGGCCGGACGCTGGCGGAGAACCTGGCGCTGCTGGCGCCGCCCGCGCCGGACGGCGAGGTGATCCGGCCGCTGGCCAGCCCTCTGCACCGCACCGGTGGGATCACCATCCTGCATGGCTCGCTGGCTCCGGAGGGCGCGGTGGTCAAGACGGCCGGCTTCGACACCGACGTCTTCGACGGCACCGCCCGGGTCTTCGACCGCGAGCAGGCCGCGATGGAGGCGGTGGCGGCCGGCACGCTGCAGGCCGGCGACGTGCTGGTGATCCGCTGGGAAGGTCCCAAGGGCGGCCCGGGGATGCGCGAGATGCTGGCGATCACCGGTGCGATCAAGGGCGCCGGCCTCGGCAGGGACGTGCTGCTGCTCACCGACGGCCGGTTCTCCGGCGGCACCACGGGGCTGTGCATCGGGCATGTCGCCCCGGAGGCGGCGGTCGGCGGCCCGATCGCGCTGGTCGCCGACGGGGACCGGATCGTCGTCGACATCGCCAACCGGAGCATCGAGCTGCACGTCGACGGGGCGGAGCTGGAGCGGCGGCGGGAGGCCTGGCAGCCGCTGCCGCCCCGGTTCGACACCGGCGTGCTGCGCAAGTACGCCCAGCTGGTCGGATCCGCCGCGCACGGCGCGATCTGCTGACGGGAAAGCTCCGGCTACCGCGCGATCTGATCCACCCGCGGGTCAGGACAGCTGCGCGAAGTCCTCGGTGATCCACAGCAGGTGGTGTGCCGGGTCGAGCAGCACGTCGATGCCCACCGCGTCGACCGCGCCGGACAGCAGTGCCTGCCGGTGGCTGTCGTCCGGCGGTTGCTCGGCCAGCATCGCCTGCTGGACGGCCAGGGCGCCGGATGAGCTGAGCGTGCCGGTGTTGCCCACCACCTCCGCGGCGTAGCTGCCGAGCACGCCCTGGTTCGCCTGCCGGACGCCCAGTGCCGGTTCCCCGCCGACCCGCGGGCTGAGCTGGTTGGCTTGTGCCATCGCCGCGTTGTGCCCGGCGGCGCTGCGCTGCAGCCGCGGGTTCCAGCTCAGCGCCGGCAGGCCCGCGTCCCGGCGCGCCTTGTTGAGCGCGGAGAACAGCGCGTGCGCGATGGCGGTCGAGTTCGACGCCGAGTGCGGGGTGGCCGGCTCGCTGGTGCGGGGTGCGGGCCGGCTGGAGGTGGCCGGCGCCGGAGCACCGGCCGCGGTCGGTCCGGGTGTGCCGGCGCCCGGCATGCCGATGCCGGCCCGGGTGCTGGCCGCGGGCAGCAGTTCGGTGACCGGCGGTACGTAGCCGTTGGTGCCGGCAGAGGGCGCGGTCTGCGTCCGGCTGGGCGACGTGCTGGGCCGGCTGGTGGCCGTTGCCAGCACCGACGAGCTCGCGCTGGGGTGATCGGGCAGCAGGATGGCGCCGGCGAAGGTCAGCGGCCGGCGGGTGCTGCCCGACATGACCATGGTGGCCACGGCGACCGTGCTGATCGTCGCCGCCGCCATCCATAACCAGAAGGTAGGGGGCCGCACCGCTGGCATGCCCGAATGGTGCCACGCGGTTATGGCAAAAGTCAGCAACGAATCGACGTAAATATGATGTGGGATTGCAAGGCGGATCCGCCTTCGGACACTGCCCGATCGCACCGGACGCCAATTGCCTTCCAGCGCAGGGAGATCTCTCCCTGCGTGCGGTAAGGAGGCCGCCCGGCTCGGAGAACCTTGGACGGCCGCCGATACCCGTGTATGGTCATCGCCATGCAGCAGCACCTGGTACTTATCGCATAGCGCGTCCGGCGGCTACCAACCGCAGCGACGCGCAGACCCTTCGTGCACACCGCACGAGGGGTTTTTTGTTGCCCACCCGACCGCTAGGACGTCCTAGTACCCAGCACTACACAGCCTTACTTCACAAGCAGAACACGTACCACCGCACCGCCGGAAGGATCCAGCCATGGCACCGACACCCGCCTCCGACCAGTCCGCGCAGCTCACCGGCGCGCAGGCCCTGGTCCGGTCGTTGGAGGAGATGGGCACCGACGTGGTCTTCGGCATTCCGGGCGGGGCGATCCTGCCGGCCTATGACCCGCTCTACGACTCCCGCAAGGTGCGCCACATCCTGGTACGGCACGAGCAGGGCGCCGGTCACGCGGCGGAGGGGTACGCCCAGGTCACCGGGAAGGTGGGGGTGTGCATGGCCACCTCCGGTCCCGGCGCGACCAATCTGGTGACGCCGATCGCGAATGCCTTTCTCGACTCGGTTCCGATCGTGGCCATCACCGGCCAGGTGCCGTTGCCGGCGGTCGGCACCGATGCCTTCCAGGAGGCCGACATCTCCGGGATCACGCTGCCCATCACCAAGCACAACTTCCTGGTGCAGCACGCCGAGCAGATCCCGCAGACCATCGCGGAGGCGTTCCACCTTGCCGCGACTGGGCGTCCCGGCCCGGTGCTGGTGGACATCCCGAAGGACATCCTGCAGCAGCAGACCGCGTTCCGGTGGCCGCCGGTGCTCGACCTGCCCGGCTACCGGCCGGTGACCAGGCCGCACGGCAAGCAGATCCGCGAGGCCGCCGCCCTGATCGCCACCGCCCGGCGTCCGGTGCTCTACGTCGGCGGCGGAGTGCTCAAGGCCCGCGCCACCGCCGAGCTCGCCCGGTTCGCCGAGCTGTCCGGCATACCGGTGGTCACCACGCTGATGGCGCGCGGCGCGTTCCCGGACTCGCACCGCCAGCACCTGGGGATGCCCGGCATGCACGGCACGGTGGCCGCGGTCACCGCACTGCAGAAGGCGGATCTGCTGATCGCGCTCGGCACCCGGTTCGACGACCGGGTAACCGGCCGGCTGGACTCGTTCGCCCCGCACGCGGCGGTGATCCACGCCGACATCGACCCCGCCGAGATCGGCAAGAACCGGGTGGCCGACGTGCCGATCGTGGGCGACGCCCGCGAGGTGCTCGGCGAGCTGACCACCGCGCTGCGGGCCGAGTTCGCCGCCGGGCACCGCGCCGACCTGGCCGGCTGGTGGCGCGAGATCGACCGCTGGCGCGAGACCTACCCGCTGGGCTACGAGGAGCCCGCCGACGGCAGCCTGGCGCCACAGTACGTGATCGAGCGGCTGGGCAGGATCGCCGGTCCCGACACGGTGTTCGCCGCCGGGGTGGGGCAGCACCAGATGTGGGCGGCGCAGTTCATCTCCTACGACAAGCCCTACACCTGGATCAACTCCGGGGGAGCCGGCACGATGGGCTACGCGGTGCCGGCGGCGATGGGCGCCAAGGTCGGCGCGCCGGACACCCTGGTGTGGGCCATCGACGGCGACGGCTGCTTCCAGATGACCAACCAGGAGCTGGCCACCTGTGCCATCGAGGGAATCCCGATCAAGGTCGCGGTGATCAACAACGGCAACCTGGGCATGGTGCGGCAGTGGCAGGCGCTGTTCTACCAGGAGCGGTACTCCAACACCGAGCTGGGCACCCATCACCGGCCGCGCGGCAGCCAGCCGCCGGTCCGGATCCCGGACTTCGTCAAGCTGGCCGACGCGCTCGGCTGCGTGGGCCTGCGCTGCGAGTCGGCCGCCGAGGTGGACGCCACCATCGAGAAGGCGATGTCGATCGACGACCAGCCGGTGGTGGTGGACTTCACGGTCGGCAAGGACGCCATGGTGTGGCCGATGGTGGTGGCCGGCACCTCCAACGACGAGATCCTCGCCGCGCGCGGCATCCGTCCCGACTTCGACTCGGGAGTCTGAGCGATGAGTGAGCATCGCAGCGAGCGCAGCGAGCGAGGAGCGCAGCGAATGCCAGCGATGAGCGCTCGCGCGAAGAGCCAGCAGACGAGTGAGCTTGGTACGCGGGAGAGGGACTGACTGATGAGCGTGCACACCTTGTCGGTGCTGGTGGAGAACAAGCCCGGCGTGCTGGCCCGGGTGGCGGGCCTGTTCAGCCGGCGCGGGTTCAACATCGAGTCGCTGGCGGTCGGGCCCACCGAGCATCCGGAGATCTCCCGGATCACGATCCTGGTCTCGGTCGAGGGCAATGCCCTGGAGCAGGTCACCAAGCAGCTCAACAAGCTGGTCAACGTGCTCAAGATCGTCGAGCTCGAAGAGGGCCAGGCGGTGCAGCGCGAACTGCTGCTGGTCAAGGTGCGCGCCGACGACGGCAACCGCCGGGTAGTGCTCGATATCGTGGAACTGTTCAATGCCAAGGTGGTCGACGTCACCCCCGAAGCGCTCACCGTCGAGGTGGTCGGCCCGCCTGCCAAGCTTGACGCAGTGCTGAAGATGATGGGGCCGTTGATCCGTGAGATGGTGCAGTCCGGCATGGTGGCACTCGGCCGGGGTCCACGCTCGATGACACAGGCGGCGTTGCGCGCCGTGGAACGAGCCGGTTGACCGCCGGTCCCGCCCGCGACTTCTCGGCGGACGGGATCCAGCGGATGAAATCCAGCACAGCAGCGGCCGTCACAGGGGCGGCCGGCCGGACGAGAGGGACACCATTCCAGATGGCCGTGGAGATGTACTACGACGACGACGCCGACCTGTCCATCGTGCAGGGCCGCACGGTCGCGGTCCTCGGCTTCGGCAGCCAGGGTCACGCGCATGCGCTGAACCTGCGGGACTCCGGCGTGGACGTCCGGGTGGGACTGCCGGCCGGCTCGCGCAGCCGCGGCAAGGCCGAGGACGCCGGGTTGCGGGTGCTGACGCCAGCCGACGCCGCCGCCGAGGCCGACCTGATCATGGTGCTGGCGCCCGATCACGTGCAGCGCTCGCTGTATGCCGAGTCGATCGAGCCGAACCTGCAGGACGGCGACGCGCTGTTCTTCGGGCACGGCTTCAACATCCGGTTCGGCTACATCACCCCGCCGCCGAACGTGGACGTGGCGATGGTGGCGCCCAAGGGCCCCGGGCACCTGGTGCGCCGGCAGTTCACCGACGGCAAGGGCGTCCCGGTGCTGGTCGCGGTGGAGCAGGACGCCGCCGGCAAGGCGCTCGAGCTCGCGCTGTCCTACGCCAAGGCGATCGGCGGCACCCGCGCCGGGGCGATCCGGACCACCTTCACCGAGGAGACCGAGACCGACCTGTTCGGCGAGCAGGCGGTGCTGTGCGGCGGTGCGTCCCAGCTGGTCCAGTACGGCTTCGAAGTGCTCACCGAGGCCGGCTACGAGCCGGAGATCGCCTACTTCGAGTGCCTGCACGAGCTCAAGCTGATCGTCGACCTGATGTATGAGGGCGGGATCGCCAAGCAGCGCTGGTCGGTCTCCGACACCGCCGAGTACGGCGACTACGTCTCCGGCCCGCGGGTGATCGACGCGCACGTGAAGGAGAACATGCGCACCATCCTGCGCGAGATCCAGGACGGCTCGTTCGCCGCCCGGTTCATCGCCGACCAGGACGCCGGCGCGCCGGAGTTCAGGCAGTTGCGGGCCAAGGCGGAGCAGCACCCGATCGAGGAGACCGGTCGCAAGCTGCGCGGCCTGATGAGCTGGGTGAACAGTGACGCCGACGCCGACTACCACGAGGGCAGCGCGGCGCGATGAGCGCTCGCGCGAAGAGCGGATCGACTCCGTGAAGCTGGCGGTCATCCCGGGCGACGGGATCGGGATCGAGGTGACCGAGCAGGCACTGCGGGTCCTCGACGCGGTGCTGCCCGCGGTGACCACCACCCACTACGACCTGGGTGCCGCGCAGTGGCATCGCACCGGGGAGGCGCTGCCGGACTCGGTGCTGGCCGAGCTGCGCCAGCACGACGCCATCCTGCTCGGTGCGGTGGGCGATCCGTCCGTGCCGTCCGGGGTGCTCGAGCGCGGCTTGCTGTTGCGGTTGCGGTTCGAGCTCGACCACTACGTCAACCTGCGCCCGGCCAAGCTCTACCCGGGTGTCAGCACGCCGCTCGCCGGCCGGCCCGAGATCGACTTCGTGGTGTACCGGGAAGGCACCGAGGGGCCCTACGCCGGCAACGGCGGCGTGCTGCGCAAGCACACCGCGCACGAGATCGCGACCGAGGTGAGCGTCAACACCGCCTTCGGTGTGGAGCGGGTCGTCCGGGCTGCGTTCGACGGCGCCACTCGCCGCCCGCGCAAGCACCTGACCCTGGTGCACAAGAACAACGTGCTGGTGCACGCCGGCGACCTGTGGACCCGGACCGTGCACCGGGTGGCCGAGGAGTACCCGGACGTCACCGTCGCCTACCACCACGTGGACGCGGCGACGATCTACCTGGTGACCGATCCCGGCCGGTACGACGTGATCGTCACCGACAATCTGTTCGGCGACATCCTCACCGACCTGGCGGCGGCCGTTGCCGGTGGCATCGGCCTGGCGGCAAGCGGAAACCTCAACCCGGGACGGACCACCCCGTCGATGTTCGAACCGGTACACGGCTCGGCACCGGACATCGCCGGCCAGGGCAAGGCCGACCCGACCGCGGCGATCCTGTCGGTCGGGATGCTGCTCGGCCATCTCGGCCACGAGCAGCCGGCGGCCCGGATCGAGGCGGCGGTGGCCGCCGACCTCGGCACCCGCGATCCCGGCAACCCGGGCAGCACCCACCAGATCGGCGAGCGGATCGCCGCGGCTGCCGCCCACTGATCCACCCGTCCGGCCCGGCAGCTTCCAGCCGGGAAGACGAATTGAGGAAACACATGTTCAGCGACGACTTCCACGTCTTCGACACCACCCTGCGCGACGGCGCCCAGCGCGAGGGGATCAGCTACTCGGTCACCGACAAGCTGGCGGTGGCCCGGCTGCTGGACTCGCTGGGAGTCGGGTTCATCGAGGGCGGCTGGCCGGGTGCGGTGCCCAAGGACACCGAGTTCTTCGCCAGGGCCGCGGCGGGCGAGCTGTCGTTGCGGCACGCCACCCTGGTGGCCTTCGGCGCCACCCGCAAGGCGGGCGTCGCGGTGGCCGACGACCCGCAGGTGGCCGCGCTGCTGGCCAGCCGGGCGCCGGTGATCACCCTGGTGGCCAAGTCCGACGTCTGGCACGTCGAGCGCGCCCTGCGGACCAGCCCGCAGGAGAACCTGGCGATGGTGTCGGACACGGTGGGCTACCTGGTGGCGGCCGGCCGGCGGGTGTTCGTCGACTGCGAGCACTTCTTCGACGGGTACTCCCACGATCCCGACTACGGGGTGCAGGTGCTGGACGCGGCCGCGTCGGCCGGCGCGGACGTCGGGGTGCTGTGCGACACCAACGGCGGCATGCTGCCGATGGGGATCTCGCAGGTGGTGTCGGCGGTGGCGGCACGGACCGGCATCCGGCTGGGCATCCACGCCCAGGACGACTCCGGCTGCGCGGTGGCCAACACCCTGGCCGCGGTGGCCGCCGGTGCGACCCACGTCCAGTGCACCGCCAACGGCTACGGCGAGCGGGCCGGCAACGCGAACCTGTTCTCGGTGCTCGGCGGACTGGTGTTCAAGATGGGGCTGGACGTGCTGCCGCCCGGCACGATCGCCGAGAGCGTCCGGGTCGCGCATGCCATCGCCGAGATCGCCAATCTCGCGCCGGACCCGCACGCACCCTACGTGGGCGGTTCCGCCTTCGCGCACAAGGCGGGGCTGCACGCCTCGGCGATCAAGGTCGGGCCCGAGCTGTACAACCACCTCGACCCGACGCTGGTCGGCAACAGCCAGCGCATCCTGATCACCGAGATGGCCGGCCGGGCCTCGGTGGAGCTGAAGTCGGCCGAGCTGGGAGTGGATCTCCGGACGCACCCGGACGTGGTCGGCAAGGTGGTGGACCGCATCAAGGCCCAGGAGTCGGCCGGCTGGTCCTACGAGGCGGCGGATGCCTCGTTCGAGTTGCTGGTACGCGAGGAACTGCACACCGTGCCCGTGCAGTTCGTGCTGGAGTCCTACCGGGTGATCATCGACCGGGGCGAGGACGGCAGCATGATCACCGAGGCGACCGTGAAGGTGCGTGCCGGTGACCGGCGGATGATCACCACCGCGGAGGGCAACGGCCCGATCAACGCGCTGGACCTGGCGCTGCGCTCGGCGCTGGAAGGGATCTTCCCGCAGCTGGCCGATCTGGAATTGTCCGACTACAAGGTGCGCATCGTGCCGGGCAAGCACGGCACCGACGCGACCAGCCGGGTGCTCATCGAAACCTCCGACAAGGCCAGCGAGTGGACGACGGTCGGGGTGCATCCGAACATCGTCGAGGCGTCCTGGCTGGCACTGGCCGACGCGGTGCGGTACGGCCTGCTGGAGCGGGGGGCTCGGTTGGACCGCCCTGAGCCGTTGGCCAGCTGACGTCGCGCTTCGCCTTCGCCGCTCAGCGCCCTCAGGCTGTCGTTGACGGTGAGGACTCCCTTTCTCTGAAAGGGTTTTGTCAGACCCTGTCGCTAGTGTCCGATGCATGGACACACTGGCTGACGGACAGCCGTCGGCGCCGCTGCGCGAGGTCGTCGGTGAGCTCTCGCGCTACCTCGCGGACGTGACGGCCGACCTGTTCGGCAAGCTGACCGACGCCGACGTGCTGGCCGAGCTGCAGGAGTTCGAGAGCCTCCGGCGCCGGCTTGCGGTGGTGGACCACGCCCTGGTCGCCGAACTCGACCGGCGCGCGCTGGCGGGCCGGCTGGTGGTGGCATCGACATCGACGCTGCTGCAGGCGGCATTGCGGCTCTCCCCGCACGAGGCCAAGCAGCGGGTGAGCGCGTCGCAGGTGTGCGGACCGCGCTGGTCGCTCACCGGCGAGCGGCTGGAGTCGTTGTTGCCCGAGGTAGCCGCCGGCCAGGCGGCGGGGGTGGTGTCGGTAGAGCAGGCCAGGGTGATCGCCGAGACGCTGGAGGAGCTGCCCGGTTCGGTGGCTCCGGCGGATGTCTCGGCCGCCGAACGACACCTGGTCGTGACCGCCGCGCACCTGCCACCGCGCCAGGTGGGCATCGCCGGACGGCGGATCCTGGCCCAGCTGGACCCGGACGGCGTGCTCGCCTCCGATGCCGAGCACGCCCGCCGCCGATCGTTCGCGCTCATGCCCCAAGCCGATGGCGGGTACCGGGCGGTCGGCCGGCTGACACCGGCCTGCGGCGCGCTGTTGCTGTCCTGGCTGAGCCCGCGCTCGGCGCCCCGTCCGGCACAGGGCATGGCCGGCGACCCGGCCCAGGCGATTCCGGACTCCCGCAACCACGGTCAGCGAATGCACGACGCATTGCAGGAGTTGGCCGGTCTGGCCGTCCGGCGCACCGAGTTGCTCGACTCCGGCGCACCGGCCCAGGTGATCATCAGCATGACCGCAGACCAGCTCGCGGACCGGCAGGGATGGGCCGAGACCAGCTTCGGCCAGCTGCTCACCGTCGGCCAGGCGTTGAAGCTTGCCGACGAGGCGGCCATCACCCTGCTGGTACGCGATGCCCGGGGCGCGGTGCTGCGGCAGGGCCGCACCAAGCGGATCGCTACCCGCAGCCAGACCCTTGCCCTGATCGCGCGGGATGGCGGCTGCTCCTTCCCGGGGTGCGACAAGCCGCCCGAGTGGTGCCAACGCCACCACATCGTGCCCTGGGCCGACGGCGGAACTACCGATCTGGACAACCTGACGCTGCTGTGCTCCAGCCATCACCGCGACTTCGAGGCCGCGGGCTGGGCCTGCCGGCTGGTCGACGGCCTGCCAACGTGGATCCCGCCGGGATGGGTCGATCCCACCCGGACACCGAGATGGCATCACCGGATCGACAGGCGGTAGGTCGGCCGATCACGAACAGAGCGCCCGGGTGCCGACGGGTGCGCACAACGCTGGGAAGGATCCAGAAAGCTCGACCGGAGCCGGTACTTTACGGCTGCTGTCCCGCTCCTGGAACGTGTCGACATGATGGGGGAGTGTGGGTGAACGCGAACAAGGCTCTATGGGAAAAGGGCGATTTCACGCGGATCGCGGAAAGCATGCGAGCCAGCGGCGAGGCAATCGTCGCCAGGCTCGGGATCACGCCCGATCTCACGGTGCTGGATCTGGGATGCGGCGACGGAACCACCGCACTGCCGGCGGCGAGGTATGCCAGCCGGGTACTGGGCGTCGACATCTCCGAGCCGCTGGTCGCCGCCGGGACGCGCCGGGCGGAGCGGCACGGTCTGACGAACCTGACCTTCCAGCAGGGTGACGCCAGCGACCTCGGCGAATTCCCGGACGCCACCTTCGACCTGGTTCTCAGCTTCTTCGGTGCAATGTTCGCGCCGCGCCCGTCCGAGGTCGCGAAGGAGATGGTGCGGGTAACCCGGCCCGGCGGCCGGATCGTCATGGGCAACTGGATTCCGGGTGATCCGACCCTGGTGGCGCAACTGTTGCGGATCAGCTCCGCATACTCGCCACCCCCACCGGAGGGCTTCGTCAGCCCCGTGACGTGGGGGATCGACAAGGACGTCGTCGAGCGCTTCACCGGTGCCGGCGTCCCGGCCGACGACATCTCCTTCGCCAGGGACACCTACACCTTCGAACTGGATGCGAGCCCGTCGGAGTTCCTGGCCACCTTCAAGACCTACTACGGCCCCACCATGAACGCCTACCAGGCGGCGGAGGCGAACGGTCGCGCCGCTGAACTGCACGCCGAGCTGGAAGAGCTGTTCACCAGCCAGAACACCAACGCCACCGACGCGACCACCTGCATTCCCGCGACCTTCCTGCGGGTCACGGTGGACTGCTGAACATCCGCCCGCGGGCAGCCGGTTAGCGGGCCAGGCAGCTCGCGCCGCAGCCGCCGGCCGTGCTGCCGGCCGGGCAGGCCAACCCGGTGCTGCCGCAGCGGCCGCCGCTCACCCCGGCCGGTACGCCGCCAGCGCGGCTCATCCCGGTCGAACCGCCGCCAGCGCCACTCGCCCCGGCCGGCACGCCGCACGGCCCGGCCGCCGCCATCAGCACCTCGTCCAGCCGCTGCTCGGCCGCCGCGGCCTCGGTGAGCGCCGCCGACCGCCGAAGCCCCCAGGCGATCCCCAGCAGCACCAGCGCCAGCAGCCCGACCAGCAGGCCCGCCAGCATCCAGCCAACACCGTGCCGGGAGAAGGCCAGCATCCCGGCAACCAGCAGCACCCCGCCGAGTGGCGCCAGCGCGAGCGCCAGCCGCCGCCGGCGGGCCGGCGGGATCGCGTTCAGCTGCTCGCTCACCCAGCCAGTATCCGGCACGCCCGGCGCCCGGGCCGGCCCCGGGCACCCCGTCCGGGCCGATCGCCCGGCGGTAGCCTGTGGTCCGTGCGCATCGCGAGATTTGTTCATCCCGGCGGGATCGCCTGGGGAGTGGTGGAGTCCCCGTCCTCGGCCGGGCCCAACCCGCCGTGGGAGTCCCTCACCGTGGCCGCCATCAAGGACCACCCGATGGGCGCCATCGAGTTCACCGGCGAGCGGTTCGCGATCGGCGACGTTCGGCTGCTGGCGCCCATCCTGCCCAGCAAGGTGATCGCGGTCGGCCGCAACTACGCCGCCCACGCCGCCGAGATGGGCACCGACGTCCCGGAACGGCCGCTGATCTTCCTCAAGCCGTCCACCGCGGTGATCGGCACCCGGGACGTGATCCGGCTGCCCGCCGACTCCGACCAGGTCGAGCACGAGGCCGAGCTGGGGCTGGTGATCGGCAAGCTCGCCAAGGACCTGCCCCGCGAGCAGGCGCTGGGCGCGGTCTTCGGCTACACCTGCGCCAACGACGTCACCGCCCGCGACCAGCAGCGCGCCGACGTCCAGTTCACCCGCGCCAAGAGCTACGACTCGTTCTGCCCGATCGGCCCGTGGATCGACACCAGCTTCGACCCGAGCGGGGTGCGGGTCCGGGCGCTGGTCAACGGCGAGGTGAAGCAGGACGGCAACACCCGCGACATGATCTTCGACGTGGCCACCATCGTCTCCTTCGTCTCGCATGTGATGACCCTGGTCCCGGGCGACGTCATCCTCACCGGCACCCCGGACGGCGTCGGCCGGATCGCCGACGGCGACACCGTGACCATCGCCATCGACGGCCTTGGTGAACTCGTCAACCCGGTCCGCGCCAAGTGAGCGCCGCCACCGGTTCCGACATCCGGGTGCGGTTCTGCCCGTCGCCGACCGGCGTGCCGCACGTCGGCCTGATCCGCACCTGCCTGTTCAACTGGGCCTTCGCCCGCCACCACGGCGGCAGCTTCGTCTTCCGGATCGAGGACACCGACGCCGCGCGGGACACCCAGGAGTCCTACGAGATGCTGCTGGACACGCTGCGCTGGTTCGGCATGGACTGGGACGAGGGACCCGAGGTGGGCGGCCCGTACGGCCCGTACCGGCAGAGCGAGCGCCGGGAGGTCTACCGGGACGTGGTGGACCGGCTGCTGGCCGCCGGGCACCTGTACGAGTCCTACAGCACCGCCGAGGAGACCGAGGCCCGGCACCGGGCGGCCGGCCGGGACCCGAAGCTGGGCTACGACAACTTCGACCGGGACCTCACCGCCGAGCAGCGAGCCGGCTACCGCGCCGAGGGCCGGGAGCCGGTGCTGCGGCTGCGGATGCCCGAGGAGGAGATCGGCTGGCACGACCTGGTCCGCGGCGAGATCCGCTTCCTGGCCAGCACCGTCCCGGACTTCGTGGTGGTCCGGGCCAACGGCGAGCCGCTCTACACGCTGGTCAACCCGGTGGACGACGCGCTGATGCGGATCACCCATGTGATCCGCGGCGAGGACCTGCTGCCCTCCACGCCCCGCCAGATCGCGCTGTACCGGGCGCTGATCGACATCGGCGTCGCCGAGGCGGTGCCGGAGTTCGGCCACCTGCCCTACGTGATGGGCGAGGGCAACAAGAAGCTGTCCAAGCGCGATCCGCAGGCCTCGCTCTACCTCTACCGCGACGAGGGCTACCTGCCCGAAGGCATGATCAACTACCTCGCGCTGCTCGGCTGGTCGATCGCCGAGGACCGCGACATCTTCTCCCCGGACGAGCTGGTCGCCGCCTTCGACGGCGGCCGGATCTCCACCAACCCGGCCCGCTTCGACCCGAAGAAGTGCCTGGCCATCAACGCCACCCACGTCCGGCTGCTCGCCCCGGACGACTTCGCCCGGCGGTTGCGGGGCTATCTGGCCCGGGCCGGCCTGATCGGCGAGCAGCCGAGCCAGGCCGAGCTGGACCTGATCGCCGGCGCGGCGCCGCTGGTGCAGGAGCGGGTGCAGACCCTCGGCGAGGGTGCGGACATGCTGCGCTTCCTGTTCGTCGCCGACTCCGACTTCGTCCGCGACGAGCCGGCGGTGGCCAAGCAGCTCGGCGCGGACGGGCAGGCGGTGCTGGCGGCCTCCATCCCGGCGCTGGAGGGGCTGGCGGAGTGGAGCGTCGAGGCGATCGAGCAGGCGTTGCGCGCCGAGCTGCTGGAGCGGCTGCAGCTCAAGCCGCGCAGTGCCTTCGGGCCGCTGCGGGTGGCCGTCACCGGCCGGCAGGTCTCGCCGCCGCTGTTCGAGTCGCTGCAGCTGCTGGGCCGGGAGACCACCCTGGCCAGGATGCGCAGCGCCCAGGCCGGCTGACCCAATCGGGCGGCTGAGCTGGGGGACTGAGCCGACGGACCGAACCGGGTGGCTGAGCTGAGGGACTGAGCCGACGGACCGAACCGCGAGACCAGGTCGGAGGACGAGCCAGGTGACCGGCCGGGTAACCCAGCCCGACAGGGCGGGAGGACATGCCGAGCCACGCCCGATTTCGGTAGCGCGCCGGCCGTCGGGTAGAGTCTCGTCTCGGCTTGTTCAGCAGTTCGGACGGGCAGGCAATGGGGTATGGGGTAATTGGCAGCCCAACTGATTCTGGTTCAGTTAGTCTAGGTTCGAGTCCTGGTACCCCAGCGCGGAAGCCGCATCCAGCGGTTTGTGCAGCAGAAAGTTCAGCGGTTAGCGTGTTCTACCTAGGGCCCCGTCGTCTAGCGGCCTAGGACGCCGCCCTCTCACGGCGGTAGCGAGGGTTCGAATCCCTTCGGGGCTACCCGATCAAGAGCCTCCAGATCCTCTGGAGGCTCTTGTGCTTTCCAGGGTGCTTTCCCAGGCCGGCCGCTCCGGCACCGATTCCGGTCAAATCCTGCATTCATCTTCAGCGTCCGGCTCCTTCGCCGATAGGCACCCCCGAAGCCTGGACCGAGAAACGTGCCGAGAGCCCGTCCCTGGAGATGCCGATGCGCCGCGCCACCCTGTTCCGCCTGCTCGACAAGCCCGTCCGGAAGGCAGTGCTGTTGCTCCTGGCGACCACGCTGAGCGGGGGTGTGCTGGTGGCGGCCGCGCCGGCCAGCCCGGCCGCGATCGTGGTGCCGAGCCTGAAGGCGCCGGCCGGCCTGCTGAGCCCGATCGAGCCGCTGGCCCCCTACGTCGAGCAGATCGCCTGCCAGCCGGGCTACCGGGCCGGCACCCTGGCACTGGGCCGGATGCTGGTGGCGACCTACCCCAACACCAGCTTCGGCGGTCCGCGCGACTGCGGTGCCGACCCGAGCGAGCACTACGACTCGCGAGCCCTGGACTGGATGAACTCGGTGCGCAACCCGGTGCAGGGCATGCAGGCCTACATGGTGGTTAAGTTCCTGCTGGCCACCGACCGCTGGGGCAACACGTTCGCCAACGCCCGGCGGATGGGCCTGATGTACATGATCTGGAACAACAAGATCTGGGGCTCCTGGAGCGGCAAGTGGGAGGAGTACCACGGCTGCTTCAGCACCCCGCAGCCCGCGTACGACACCGCCTGCCACCGCGACCACATGCACTTCTCGCTGTCCTGGAACGGCGCGATCGGCCGCACCTCGTTCTGGAGCCGGCATGTCTGGGCGGCCACCGACTACGGGCCGTGCCGCCCGAGCGACCTGAACTGGTCCGGCGACTACGGCACCTTCCGGCCCACCCCGTGCCCGCGCTACCGCAAGGTCAGCGCCCCGGGCGGCTCGTCGCCGGCGATGCAGGAGCTGGTGAAGTACTCCGGTGCCACCATGTTCCCGGGCATGCGCGGCGGCCCGATCATGGCGGTGCAGCGGGCCTTCAACAAGCCGATCACCGGACGCTACGACGCGGCCACGGTGGCTGCGGTGAACCGGTTCAAGGCGGCGCGCGGGCTGCCGGCCAACGGCATTATCGAGGCGCGCACCTGGCGCGCCCTGCTTGCCGCCTACAAGCCCCGCAGCTAGCGATTCCGGCCCGGAGCTAGCCGCCGCCTGGCAGCTAGCCGCCCGGATTCTCGCCGGGCACCGTCAGGTACCGGCCCCGCCGGTGGATCAGCGGCGGGGCGTCCTCGCCGAACTCGGCGTGTGCCACCTCCAGCTGGACCAGCAGGCCCCAGCCCAGCTCGACCGGCGGCCGGTCACCGAGCCGGCACCCCGCCCAGCCGGTCGCGCCGGCCAGTGCCGGGCCCCACTCGGTCTGGGTCCAGTCGGCCAGCCGGAACGGGCCGCCCGGCGCGGGAGCGACGTAGCCGAAGGCGTCGGCCAGCTGCCGGTGCTGCCAGCTCAGCACGCTGACCACTGCCGAGCCGGTGGCGCGCAGCGCGTCCCACAACTCCGACAGCGGATCCAGCACGCCGGCGACGTACCCGGGCTGGCCGTCGGCGACCAGCAGCGACGAGACCGTCAGCCCGGCCCGCTCGCCCGCCGCGCCCGCGGTCCACAGCGTCACCGGCGAGGGCAACCGGCCGCGCAGCCGCCGGACCGGGCTGCGGTCGGACTCCGGCGGCAGGAACGGGTGCTCGCCGGAGATGGTCATGGCCCCAAGTCTGGCACCGCCGTCCGGCCGGTCCGCGGCGCCGGTCCCGCGCGGACTCGTATCCGTTGCACAGGGCCCTGGCGGGCAGAGCGGATCCGAGATCGAGCAGCCGGCGGTCCGGCCGCCGTCGCGCGGATGGCAGAGTGGGCCCAGGCAGACGGGAGCACGCGATGAGCCTGCGGGTAGGACTGGTCGGCAACGGCCACTGGGCACGGGTCACCCACGCGGCCGGCCTGAACCGCGAACCTTCGGTGGAACTGGCCGGGATCTGGGGCCGGGATCCGGCCAAGACCCGGGCGCTGGCCGACGAGCTGGCCACCACCGGCTACGACGAGGTGGCCGAGCTGTTCGACGCGGTGGACGCGGTCGCCTTCTCGGTGCCGCCCCAGGTGCAGGCCGAGCTGGCGCTGCGTGCCGCCCGGGCCGGCAAGCACCTGCTGCTGGAGAAGCCGATCGCGGTGTCGCTGCCCGCGGCGCAGACGCTCGCCGACGCGGTCGCCGAGGCCGGCGTCGCCTCGGTGGTCTTCTTCACCGGACGCTTCGACGCCGGCCAGCGGCGCTGGTTGGAGCAGGTGACGCAGCGCTCGGACTGGTGCGGCGCGGCGGGCCTGTGGCTCGGCTCGGCCTTCGCGCCCGGCAGCCCCTTCGACACCCCGTGGCGGCACGACAAGGGCGGGCTGTGGGACGTCGGGCCGCATGCGCTGGCGATGCTCATCGGGGCACTCGGGGAGGTCGAGGAGATCACCGCCCGGCCCGGCCGGGGCGACCTGGTGCACCTGATCCTGCGGCACGCCGGCGGGGTGAGCAGCAGCTGCGCGGTCAGCATCGCCACCCCGGAGGCCGCCGCGCAGGTGAGCCTGACGGTGTGGGGCCCGGACGGCCGGGTGGAGCTGCCGGAACGCGGTGACCCCACCCAGGCGCTGTCCGTCGCGGCCCGGGAACTCGCCGAGGCCGCCGGCCAGCCGGCACCGAGCCATCCCTGCGACGTGCGGCTGGGGCTGTCGGTGGTGCGGTTGCTCGCCGAGGCCGAGCAGCAGCTCAGCCGGTGAACGCCGTCGACACCGTGCCCGCCGACGCCGCGCGGTGCGCTCCGGACGCCCGGCCGGGACGGCCGCGATGAGGACGATGCTGCTGGGCGGGCCGGGTTCGGGCAAGGGAACCCAGGGCCAGCGGCTGGCCCGGCACTACGGCGTGCCGCACATCGCCTCCGGTGACCTGCTGCGAGCCGAGGTGCGGGCCGGCACCGACCTGGGCCGGCAGGTGGCCGGCTGCCTGGACGCGGGCCGGCTGGTGCCCGACGAGCTGATCTCCGACCTGATGCTCCCGGCGGTGCTGAGCGCGGCCGAGGCCGGCGGCTACATCCTGGACGGCTTCCCCCGGTCGGTCGCCCAGGCGGTGTCGGCCGATGCCGCGCTGGCCGAGTCCGGGGCCGGCCTGCAGTCCGTGCTCTTCCTCGCCGTGGCGGAGCAGGAACTGGTCCGCCGGCTGCTGGAGCGTGCCGAGTCGGCGGGCCGCAGCGACGACACCGCCGAGGTGATCGCGGACCGGTTGCGGGTCTTCGAGGCCGAGACCCGCCCGCTGATCGAGCACTACCGGGCCCAGCGGCTGCTGATCGAGATGGCCGCCGACCAGCCGGCGGACCGGGTGACCGAGGCGATCCTGGCCGCGCTGGAGGCCCGCGACGGGAAGTAATCACCCGTTACACCGACAATCCGGGCGCGTTGTTTCGACATCTATCCCCAACCGGGCCAGCACCGGCTAGAATGATCAGATCGGCTATGCAGCCAGCCGGGAACGATTCCGTTCGATGCAGGTCGACGCTGCTGGCGGGGCACGCTGAGCCACCCGGTACTCATTCGGTACTCCTGAGCTCATGGGCTGGTGCCGCGGTTGCGTTACACCTCCGGTTGATCCGAGGTCCGCATGACCACACTGCCCGATGCCCGTATCTCACCCGAAGACGAACCGCACTACCACGACCGGTCCTTCGCCGACATCGTCGAGCGGCTGTTCCGCGAGTTCGAAGACCGGCTGTCTCTCACCGCGATCGTCGAGGTGGTGCGGGAATCCCGCCTGCACCTGCGCGGATCGCCGATCGGCGCGCTGCCCGAGCTCACCGAACGGCTCGCGCACGAACGGCTCGAACGACTTGTTTCGCTGGTCATCGGCGATGAGCCGGTGCCAGCAGCTACCCAGTTGACCGCGCTGTCCTGACGGTCACCCAGGCTCGGCCGGTAAAATCACTCTCAAGCTGAGGGTCATGCCGGCCGTGCAAGAACCAGCGACGCCCGAAGCGGTGTCCCGTTGGAGGAGGAGAATTCATGAGTGCATTGGACAAGGCCAAGAACAAGGCCGAAGAGGTCGGCGGTGTAGCCAAGGAGCACGCGGGCCGGGCCACCGGCGATGACCGCCTGGAGTCCGAGGGCCAGACCGACCAGGTCAAGGGCAACCTCAAGCAGGCAGGCGAGAAGGTCAAGGACGCCTTCAAGGACTGAGCGCCGGCCGGCTCGTCCCACCGGGCTCACCGGGGGACCAGCCGTCGGTGAGCCCGTCCGTCCCCGTCAGTTATCTAAGGAGTGTGCCTCATGCTCGGTTTGATCATCTCTCTCATCATCATCGGCCTGATCGCCGGCGCGATCGCCCGGCTGCTGGTGCCCGGGCGGCAGGACATCGGCATCCTCGCAACGATCCTGCTCGGCATCGTCGGCTCGTTCATCGGTGGCTTCCTCGGCTACCTGATCTTCCACAAGGATGGCGACGACGGCTTCTTCCAGCCGTCCGGCATCATCGGCTCGATCATCGGTGCGGTCATCGCGCTGCTGATCTGGCAGCGGGTCGGCGGAAAGCGGGGCGCTCTCCACTGACCCGGGCGCTGCCCAGGCCGCCTGCGTGCCTGGGATGAACGGCCACGAGGGGGCAGTCGCGACGCGACTGCCCCCTCGTGCTGTCCCGGGCACGAAACTGTCCGGAGGGCATGGGCCTGTCCGGAGGGCATGGGCCTGTCCGGAGGCGGTGCCGTCGTAAGACACCGGCGCTGGCTGCCGAAGTGGGCGGTACCCCCGGTGGCGTCCGACGCGCTCAGGAATCGCCGGCGTGCAGGCGCTGCGCCGCGGCCGCCAGGACCGGTGCCAACCGCTGTCCCGGTGAGCGGCCCAGCCGCTCGACCGGCCCAGACACCGAGATGGCCGCGATCACCTGCCGCCCGGTCCCGAACACCGGCGCCGACACCGAGGCCACGCCCGCCTCGCGCTGGCCGATCGACTGGGCCCAGCCGCGCCGGCGCACCTCGGCCAGCGTCCGGTCACTGAACTCGGCCTGCTCGAGCAGCAGGGCGATCGTCGCCGGCGGTTCCCAGGCGCACAGCACCTGGGCGCCCGAGCCCGCGGTCATCGGCAGCCGGGCACCCAGCGGCACGGTGGTCCGCAGCCCGCTGGCCCGTTCGGCGGTGGCCACGCAGACCCGGTCCAGCCCGTCCCGGCGGTAGAGCTGGGCACTCTCGCCAGCGGTGTCGCGCAGCCAGGCGAGCACCTCGTCCGCCCGTTCCAGCAACGGATCCGAGGCGGCCGCGGCCAGCTCGGCGAGTCGCGGCCCAGGCACGAACCGGCCGTCCCGGTCGCGGGCCAGCAACCGGTGCACCTCCAGCGCCACCGCCAGCCGGTGCGCGGTCGCCCGCGGGATTCCGGTGCGCTCCACCAGATCGGCGAGGCCGGCCGGCCCGGCGGCGGCCGCGTTGAGCACGGCCACCGTCTTGTCAAGCACGCCGATGCCGCTATGCTGTCCCATATAGCGATACTAGAGTCTCATATATTGAGACGCAAGGGTCGCGACACCGGCGACCGGCACGAGGTGGGAGAGTGGCGATGGGCAGCACGCTGGCGGAGAAACTGTGGTCGAGTCACCTGGTGCGCAGCGGCGCCGGTGAGCCCGACCTGCTCTACATCGACATGCACCTCGTCCACGAGGTGACCAGCCCGCAGGCCTTCGACGGCCTGCGGCTGGCCGGCCGGACCGTCCGCCGGCCGGAGCTGACCCTGGCCACCGAGGACCACAACGTCCCTACCACCGACCTGCTCGCGCCGATCGCCGACCCGGTCAGCCGGACCCAGATCGAGACGTTGCGCCGCAACTGCGAGGAATTCGGCATCACCCTGTATCCGATGGGGCATTCCGAGCAGGGCATCGTGCACGTGATCGGGCCGCAGCTGGGCATCACCCAGCCGGGCATGACGCTGGTCTGCGGCGACTCGCACACCTCCACGCACGGCGCGTTCGGGGCGCTGGCCTTCGGCATCGGCACTAGCCAGGTGGAGCACGTGCTGGCCACCCAGACGCTGCCGCTGGAACGCCCTCAGACCTTGGCGGTGACCGTCGACGGCCAGCTGCCGCCGGGGGTCACCCCGAAGGACGTCATCCTCGCGGTGATCGCGCGGACCGGCACCGGCGGCGGCCAGGGCTACATGGTGGAGTACCGCGGCGAGGTGTTCCGGCAGATGAGCATGGAAGGCCGGATGACCGTGTGCAACATGAGCATCGAGTGGGGAGCCCGGGCCGGCCTGATCGCCCCGGACCAGACCACCTTCGACTACCTGCGCGGCCGCCCGCACGCACCGACCGGTGCCGAGTGGGACGCCGCGGTGGCCTACTGGAGCACCCTGGTCACCGACCCGGACGCGGTCTTCGACGCCGAGGTGCGGCTGTCGGCCGAGGACATCAGCCCGTTCGTCACCTGGGGAACCAACCCCGCCCAGGGCGCGCCGCTGTCCGAGCGGGTGCCGGATCCGGCCGGCTTCGCCACCGAGTCCGAGCGGGTGTCGGCCGAGAAGGCCCTGTCGTACATGGGATTGTCGGCCGGCACGCCGCTGCGCGACATCGAGATCGACACCGTCTTCCTCGGCTCGTGCACCAACGGACGGATCGAGGACCTGCGGGCCGCCGCCGCGGTGCTGCGTGGCCGCACGGTGGCCGACGGGGTGCGGATGCTGGTGGTGCCGGGCTCCATGCGGGTCCGCGAGCAGGCCGAGCGGGAGGGGCTGGACGCGGTGTTCACCGCGGCCGGGGCGCAGTGGCGCCAGGCCGGCTGCTCGATGTGCCTGGGCATGAACCCCGACCAGCTCGCTCCGGGCGAGCGCAGCGCCTCGACCTCGAACCGCAATTTCGAAGGCCGCCAGGGCAAGGGCGGCCGGACCCACCTGGTCTCGCCGCCGGTAGCCGCGGCCACCGCCGTCACCGGGCGCCTGACCAGCCCGGCCGATCTGTAGGGCAGGAAAGACATGGACACCTTCACCGTGCACACCGGCCGGGCCGTGCCGTTGCGGCGCAGCAATGTCGACACCGACCAGATCATTCCGGCGGTCTACCTCAAGCGGATCACCCGGACCGGCTTCGCCGACGCGCTGTTCCAGGCCTGGCGTGCCGACGAACCGGACTTCGTGCTGAACCGGCAACGCCATGCTGGTGCGTCGGTGCTGGTGGCCGGCCCCGACTTCGGCACCGGCTCGTCACGCGAGCACGCGGTATGGGCGCTCTGGGACTACGGATTCCGGGTGGTCATCTCCTCGCGTTTCGGCGACATCTTCAGGGGCAACTCGCTCAAGGCGGGGTTGCTGACCGTGGTGCTGCCGGAGCCGGTCGTGCAGCGGTTGCTCGACGACGTCGATGACGACCCGGGCGTCGAGGTGACCGTCGACCTGCGACAGCGGCAGGTGCGCTGGCTGGCCGAGGTGCACGGCTTCGAGCTCGACGACTACACCCGCTGGCGGTTGCTGGAAGGGCTGGACGACATCGCGTTGACGCTGCGCGACACCGCCGCCATCGACCGCTACGAGCAGGGCCGCCAGCCGTGGCTGCCGGTGGCGCAACCCCGCTGAGCTGCGCCTGATCTGCTCCAGGCCTGCTATATGGCCTGATCCGGGCCTGCGGCGGAGCCTGCTCCGGCCTGCGGCGGAGCCTGCTCCGGCCTGCGACGAGGGCTGTTCCCGGCATGCTCCTGGCCTGCCGCGCGCCGCTCCGCGGCCGGGATCGGGCTTGCGACACAACCGATTGCGTTGTTTCTCGGGCAGCCACGCCTTACCGTTCCTGCGGAAGGTTGGCCACGGTGGCCGACCGGCGTCCTGGGAGGACACGTGAACAAGGCTCAGTTCATCGAGGCGCTGGCGAGCCGTCTCGGTTCGGACAAGAAGTCGGCCGGCACCGCACTCGACGCCGTGCTCGATGAGATCTACGCCGTCGTGGTCAGGGGAGAGAAGCTGGCTATCACCGGTTTCGGCTCGTTCGAGAAGCGGGACCGGGGTGCGCGGACCGCGCGCAACCCCGCGACCGGCGCCAGCGTCAAGGTCAAGAAGACCTCGGTCCCGGCGTTCCGGGCCGGTGCCGAGTTCAAGGCCGTGACCAGCGGCGCGAAGAAGCTGCCCAAGGTGGCGGCCGCGAAGGCCGCTCCGGCCAGGGCTGCTGCCACCAAGGCAGCCTCCGGTGCGGCTGGTGCCGCCAAGGCGGCCTCGGGTGCGGTCACCGCGGCGGGCAAGGCTGCCGGCAAGGCGGTGGCGAGCAAGGCCAGTGCCGCCAAGGCAACCGCGGGCAGGGCAACCGCCAAGGCCGCCCCGGCCAAGGAGTCGCCGGCCAAGACGGGTGCAGCCAAGGCGAGCGCGGCCAAGGCGAGCGCGGCCAAGGCAACCGGCACGAAGACCACCGGCACCAAGACCACTGGCACCAAGGCAGCGGGCACCAAGGCCGCAAGCACCAAGGCAGCGGGCGCCAAGGCCGCCCCGGCCGCCAAGGCATCCGCCAAGGCCGCCCCGGCCAAGGCATCCGCCGGCCGGACGACCGCCGCCAAGGCCGGCGCCGCGAAGGCCGCCCCGGCAGCCCAGCCGGCCAAGGCAGCGAGCAAGCGGACGCCCGCCAAGCGTTCCGGCTGATCAGGCGCCGGCCGGCCCGCCATCCGGTGCCGGCCCGGATTGCCTGTGCGAACCGGGCGGTTCGGCGCCGGTCAGGAGTACGGGCGCGGGTAGTAGTCCGCCGCGACCACGCCGCGGTCGGCGACCGACAGCGCCCACACCGAACCCTTGCGGCACGGATGCGGCGCCCCCGGCACCCCGAGTTGCTCGAGCAGTGCCGGGATCGTCTCGCCCTGGCTGCAGATCAGGGTGGTACCCGGCTGGGCCAGCAGCTCCCGGACCGCCGCCAGGCCCGCGTCCGGGTCCTTGTCCCACGCCTCGTCGGACAGCGCGGGGGCGCTGTGCACCGGCAGGCCCAGCTGGTCGGCCACCGGCCGGACGCTCTGCTCGCAGCGCACCCGGTCGGCGGCCAGCACCCGCTGCGGAGCGAAGGCCAGCAGCGCCGCGACCGAGTCACGCGCCTGCCGCCGGCCCATCTTGTCCAGCGGCCGGAGCCGATCGTCACCGGAGTAGTCCGAGCGCTTGCCGGCCTTGGCATGCCGCAGCAGCAACAACGTCCGGGTGTCGCCGGGCAGCCGGGCGAAATCGGCCAGCACCCCGCGGTCGGCCGGATAGCTCAACTGCTGGGTGGCCTCGGCCACGGTGGCCCAGCGCAGCCGGTCCACCTCGTCGCCAGGGGCGTGCTCACCGTCGCGGTAGCGCATCGCCCAGTAGGACACCTGCTTGATCGCGCCGTCGTCGCCGAACGGGTATTCCACCGACGCAAGCCGGCGGCCGACCTCGACCCGGGCGCCGGTCTCCTCGGCCACCTCGCGGGCCGCCCCGGCCAGCGGATGCTCGCCGGGATGCAGCTTGCCCTTCGGCAGCGACCAGTCGTCGTAGCGCGGCCGGTGCACCACCGCCACCAGCACCCGGTCGCCGTCCTGGCGCCACAGCACCCCGCCGGCCGCCGGGGTGGCTCGGGCCTGCGTCGCGCCGCTCACGTGCCGCCGCGGGAGGCGAGCCGGGCCAGCAGCACCTGCTGGTAGTCCACCGGCCGGCTGCCGCCGCGGCGGATCCACTGGTCGTCCGGCTGCAACTCCCAGGCAGTGGTCTCCGGGTCGAAGGCCAGGTCCAGGGTGGTGCGCAACTGCTCGGTGTTGGCGCCGGTGACCTGGGTGAGCACCTCGACCCGCCGGTCGAGGTTGCGGTGCATCAGGTCGGCCGAACCGATCCAGTACTCGGGCTGGTCGTCGTTGGCGAAGTAGAAGATCCGGGAATGCTCCAGGAACCGGCCCAGCACCGAACGGACCGTGATGTTCTCGCTCAGCCCGGGCACGCCGGCCTTGATGGTGCAGAAGGTCCGCACCATCAACTCCACCCGGACACCGGCTTGCGAGGCCTGATACAGCGCGTCGATCAGGGTTTCGTCCACCAGGTGGTTGCACTTGATCTGGATGTGGCCGGCTCGGCCGGCCCGGGCATGGGCGATCTCGCGCTCGATGCGGGCCAGCAGCCCGGGACGCAGACCCTGCGGTGCCACCAGCAGCGTCCGGTACTCGGTCTGGCGGGAGTAGCCGGTGAGCACGTTGAACAGGTCCGTCAGGTCCGCGCAGATCTTCTCGTCGGCGGTGAACAGGCCCAGGTCCTCGTACAACCGCGCGGTCTTGGGGTGGTAGTTGCCGGTCCCGATGTGGGCGTAGCGGCGCAGCGAGCCGCCTTCGGAGCGCACCACCAGCGAGGTCTTGCAGTGGGTCTTGAGGCCCACCAGGCCGTACACCACGTGGCAGCCGGCCCGCTCCAGCGCCTTGGCCCACTTGATGTTGGCCTGCTCGTCGAAGCGTGCCTTGATCTCGACCAGCACCATCACCTGCTTGCCGGCCTCGGCGGCGTCGATCAGGGCGTCCACGATGGGGGAATCGCCCGAGGTCCGGTACAGCGTCTGCTTGATCGCCAGCACGTTCGGGTCGGCCGCGGCCTGCTCGATGAAGCGCTGCACGCTGGTGGCGAACGACTCGTAGGGGTGGTGCACCAGCACGTCACCGTCGCGCAGGGTGGCGAACACCGACTTCGGCGTCTCGCCGTCGACGAAGCGCGGATGGGTGGCCGGCACGAACGGCTTCTCCTTCAGCGACGGCCGGTCCAGGTCATAGACCTGCCAGAGCGCGCCGAGGTCGAGCAGGCCCGGTACCCGCAGCACCTCCTCCGGTTGCACGTCGATCTCGCTGGTCAGCAGGTCCAGCACCTCTTCGGCGATGTTGTCGGCCACCTCCAGCCGGACCGCCGGGCCGAACCGGCGCCGCACCAGCTCGCGCTCCAGGGCCTGCAGCAGGTCCTCGTCGCGGTCCTCCTCCACCTCGAAGTCGGTGTTGCGGGTGACCCGGAACAGGTGGTGCTGCACGATGTGCATCCCCGGGAACAGCGCCGACAGGTGGGCCGCGATCAGCTCTTCCAGCGGCAGGAAGCCCGCCGTCTCCGGGGTCTTGTCCACCATGACGAACCGGGGCACGTTGTTGGGCACCTTCACCCGGGCGAACTTGTCCAGCTCCGAACCCGGCTCGCGGACCAGCACCGCGAGGTTGAGCGAGAGCCCGGAGATGTAGGGGAACGGGTGCGCCGGGTCGACCGCCAGCGGGGTGAGCACCGGAAAGACCTGGGAGTGGAAGTACTCAGTCAGCTCCCGCTGCTGGCCGGGATCGAGGTGTTCCCAGTTCAGGATCCGGATGCCTTCGGCGGCCAGCGCCGGCTCGATGTCGGAGTCGAAGCAGCGGGAGTGCCGCGCCATCAGCTCACGGCTGCGTTCACCGATCATCATCAGGGTCTCGCGGGTGGTGAGCCCGTCCGGCCCGCGCACCGCCAGCCCCATCTCCAGCCGCCGCTTCAGCCCCGCCACCCGCACCATGTAGAACTCGTCGAGGTTGCTGGCGAAGATGGCCAGGAACTTCATCCGCTCCAGCAGCGGCTGGCGGCGGTCCTCGGCCAGCGCGAGCACCCGGGCGTTGAAGTTCAGCCAGGACATCTCCCGGTTGGAGAACCGGTCCTCGGGAAGCTCGACCTCGGGCTGGGATGCCGGCGGCGCCGACTGTTCCGGCTCCGGGACGACGGAACCGGCCGGGGACGGCGCGGAGGCAACTGTGTCGGTCATGGGGTCATTCTGCCCGCCGGAGCCGGGGGAGGGAGAATGCCGTTCACACCAGGTCGGCCACCAGTTGCGAGGTCAGCACCCCGGCGCCCAGCTCCAGGCACCGGCGCAGGTCCGCCACCGAGTCCACGTCGCAGCGCAGGCTGGCCGCGGCGGGCAGCTCGGCCGCCCCGGAGGCCAGGTGCCGCTGCGCGGAGTCCGGGCCGAACATCGGGTCCAGCAGCACGCCCGGCCCGGCGGCCAGCAGGGTGGTCCCGCTGCCCTCGGAGTCCCGGACGAAACCGCGGCCGTCCACCGGCGCCATGTACAGCACCGCCAGCAGATCGGCGGCCCGCAACGCCGGCAGGTCGCCGACCAGCGCCACCACCCCGTCGGCGGGGAAGCGCCGGGCGAGCTCGGCGGCGGCCGCGGCGAGCGCGGGGTTCAGGCCGCCGCCGGCGTCGGGCAGGATCTCGATCTCGACCGGCAGCGCGGCGGCCGGCTGTCCCGACACCACGAACAGCCCGCCCACCAGGGGATGGGTGCGCAGCGCCAGCACCGCGTCCAGAGTGTCGAGCTGGATGGCCCGGACCAGGTCGGCATGCTGGACGTCCTCGCGGATGGCGGCCCGCAGCCGGGTCTTGGCCGGCGCGCCGTGCTTGATCGGTACCAGAACTCGCCACTGCACTCCCAAGATGCTGCCACCAGGGCACGGCGGTGGCAGACTCGCACCCGCCGGGGAGCGCATCCGGGCCGGCGCCCGGGACAGCAACCCGAGACAGCAAGAGGCGGAAGGGAACTCGATTGGTACGGCATGCCGAGCGGGTGGGACCGTACATGCGGTTCGCCGTCCTGCTGGTCTATCCCCTGGTCAGCCTGCTGTTCCGGCGCCGCTGGATCGGCCTGGAGCGGATCCCGGCCACTGGACCGGCCATCGTGGCGGTCAACCACATCTCCTACGCCGACCCGCTGATCTTCGCCCGGTTCGTCTGGGACGCCGGCCGGGTGCCGCGCTACCTGGCCAAGGCCAGCCTGTTCCGGCTGCCGTTCGGCCTCGGCCGGATCGTCGCCGGCGCCGGCCAGATCCCGGTGCACCGCGACACCGCCGACGCCGGGCAGGCGCTGCAGGGCGCCGTCGAGGCGCTGGGGCGCGGCGAGATGGTGCTGATCTACCCGGAGGGCACCGTGACCCGCGATCCCGGCTTCTGGCCGATGCAGGCCAAGACCGGGGTGGCCCGGCTGGCGCTGCTGGCGCCCGGCGTGCCGGTGATCCCGGTCGGGCAGTGGGGTGCCCAGCACTTCCTCGACGTCTACGGCCGCCGGTTCCGGCCGCTGCCGCGCAAGCGGATCACCATCGCCGCCGGCGAGCCGGTGGACCTGTCCGGCTTCGCCGGCAGCGCGCCGACCTCGGCGGTGCTGCACGAGATGACCGACCGGATCATGACCGACGTCCGCGACCTGGTCGCCGGCATCCGCGGCGAAGAGCCGCCGGCCGAGTTCTACCAGCGTCCGGCGGCCCGGGAGGGCCGGTCGTGACCCGCGCCGCGGTGCTGGGCTCCGGCTCCTGGGGCACCACCTTCGCCAAGGTGCTGGTGGACGCCGGCACCGACACGGTGATCTGGGCCCGCCGCCCGGAGCTGGCCGAGACCATCAGCCGCGAGCACGTCAACCCGGACTACCTGATGGGGTTGGCGCTGCCGCCGGCGCTGCGGGCGACCGCCGACGCCGCCGAGGCGATCGACGGCGCCGACCTGGTGGTGCTGGCGGTGCCGTCCCAGGCGCTGCGGGAGAACCTGGCCGGCTGGGCCGGCCTGATCCCGCCCGAGGCGACCCTGGTCAGCCTGATGAAGGGCATCGAGCTGGGCACCGTCAAGCGGATGAGCGAGGTGATCAGCGAGGTGGCCGGCGCCGAGGCCGACCGGGTGGCGGTGGTGTCGGGACCGAACCTGGCCCGCGAGATCGCCATGGAGCAGCCGACCGCCACCGTGGTGGCCTGCACCGACACCGACCGCGGCGCCTTCGTGCAGCAGGCCTGCAACGCCCCGTACTTCCGCCCGTACACCAACATCGACGTGGTTGGCACCGAGCTGGGCGGCGCGGTCAAGAACGTCATCGCGCTGGCCTGCGGGATGGCTGCCGGAATGGGCTTCGGGAACAACACCATCGCCTCGCTGATCACCCGCGGGCTGGCCGAGACGTCCCGGCTGGGACTGGCGCTCGGTGCCGACCCGGTCACCTTCGCCGGGCTCGCGGGCCTGGGCGACCTGGTGGCCACCTGCGCCTCGCCGCTGTCGCGCAACCGCAGCTTCGGCGAGCGGCTGGGCAAGGGCGAGAGCCTGGAGCAGGCCCAGCAGGCCACCCACGGCCAGGTGGCGGAGGGGGTGAAGTCCTGCCGGTCGGTGCTGGAACTGGCCGGCCGGCACGGCATCGACGTCCCGATCACCCGGGTGATGGACTCGGTCTGCTACGGCAGCCTGGCGCCGGTGGACGCGGCCCGGCTGCTGATGAGCCGTTCCACCAAGAGCGAGTAGGTCTCGGCTAGCCTGGAAGGCCATGGCTCCACGAATCCGGATCGCCGTCGTCTACGGCGGCCGCAGCGCCGAACACCCGATCTCGGTGCTCAGCGCCGGCAGCGTGCTGGCGGCACTCGACCCCGCCAAGTACGAGGTGCTCACCCTGGGCATCACCCGGGACGGCGGCTGGGTGCGTACCGAGGTCGAGCCCCGGCAGCTGCAGATCACCGGCCAGACGCTGCCCGAGGTGCTGCCGGCCGGCACCGAGCTCGCGCTGCGGCCCGGCAGCGCCGAGGTCGCGGTGTTCGACGCCGCCTCGGCGATCGCGGTGCTGGACAGCGTCGACCTGGTCTTTCCGGTGCTGCACGGCGCCTACGGCGAGGACGGCACCATCCAGGGGCTGCTGGAGATGGCCGGGGTGGACTACGTCGGCTCGGGCGTGCTGGCCAGCGCCGCGGCGATGGACAAGGCGTTCGCCAAGACCATGCTGGCCGCCGCCGGGCTGGACGTGGGGCGCTACCTGGTGCTGCGGCCGGGGGACTTACTCGACGAGCGGGCGGTGGCCGAGCTGGGCCTGCCGCTGTTCGTCAAGCCCGCCCGGGCCGGTTCCAGCATCGGCATCTCCAAGGTGCGGACCGCCGACGAGCTGCCGGCCGCGCTGAAGCTGGCCTTCGAACACGACTCGAAGGTGTTGCTGGAGGCGGCGGTGGCCGGCCGGGAGATCGAGTGCGGGGTGCTGCAGGACGCCGACGGCACGGTGTCGGCGTCGCTGCCGGCCGAGATCCGGCTGCACTCGGACTACGACTGGTACAGCTTCGAAGCCAAGTACCTCGAGGACGCCTCGGACTTCGACGTGCCGGCCGAGGTCGGCACCGAGGCGGTCCGGGCGATCCAGGACGCCTCCTGCCGGGCCTTCCGGGCGCTGGACTGCGCGGGCCTGGCCCGGGTCGACTTCTTCCTCACGGCCGAGGGCCGGCTGGTGCTCAACGAGGTGAACACCATGCCCGGCTTCACCGCCATCTCGATGTACCCGAAGATGTGGGAGGCCAGCGGGGTCAGCTACCCCGAGCTGCTGGACCGGCTGATCGCCACCGCGCTGGCCCGCCGGAACGGCTGACCCGCCCGGCCAGCCCCGATTGATCCGCCTGCCCGGCCGATCGGCCTGCCTGGCTCGCCGGCCCCCTCGCCCGGCCCAGGTCGACTGGCCTACTTGCCGGGCCGGCAGATCGGCAATGCCGCGCCGGGATTGCCGGCCGCGTCGGTCGCGGTGCACAGCGCCGGCAGTGCCGACACCGCCGGGGCCAGCAGCGGCAACGGCTGGTCGGCGCCGGCCGGCACCGTGACGTCGATGGCCACACTGCGGTCCACCGTGGTGTAGATCGTCCGGTCCCGCTGCGGGTCGGGCTGCCAGAGCACCGAGTCGACCTCCACCAGTTGGGCGGCCTGCGGAGTGCCGAAGACGCTGGACCTGGCCACCCCGCAGCGGACCACCACGGCCGGGTTGCCCCAGGCGGCGACGAAGGAGGAGTCGGTGTCGGTGCGGCGCGGCGCCAGCCCGCCCAGCTGCACCGGCAGCTTGGCGAACACCTTGACGCAGGCCGCCTGGGTGGCCGCGTCCGGCGGTGGGGGAGCCGGCACGCTCACCGCCGGCAGCACCGAGCCGGACGGGGCCGCGCTCGGCGACCGGCCGCCGGGCGAGTCGGTGTGGCCGGCCGACAGCAGGAACGCCAGCAGGACCGTGACCGGGGCCGCGATCGCGGTGGCGATCAGCGCGGCTCGGCGTCGTGCGGAGTCGATGGCTCGTCCCGTGGCTGGATCGGGCGCTAGATGTGGACCACCGGGCAGGTCAGGGTCCGGGTGATGCCCGAGACGCCCTGCACCCTGGCCACCACCATCCGGCCCAGCTCGTCCATGTTCGCCGCCTCGGCACGCACGATCACGTCGTACGGGCCGGTGACGTCCTCGGCCATCGTGACGCCCTGCAGGTTGGCGATCTCCTGCGCCACCGAGGCGGCCTTGCCCACCTCAGTCTGGATCAGGATGTAGGCGCTCACCGAATCTGGCACGGCAGGGTCCTTTCGTCGTCAGCGTCGAGCACCTGAGAACCTAGCGCAACGCGGCCCGGTCACACCGTGCGGATCCGGCTGCCGGCGGTTGCCGCCGGTCGAGGATCATGGGGGTGCACACCGTCCGGGCAGGGGAGAACCGCTGCCGGGCGAGCGGCCGCACGCACTGGAGGCTGGTACCGATTTCCGAGCCGAGAACGATCGCTGAGCTGGGCGAGTTCGGCCTGATCCGGCGGATCACCGCCGCGTTGCCGCCGGCCGAGTCCGCCGTGGTGGGCCCCGGCGACGACGCGGCGGTGCTGGCCTGCCCGGACGGGCACGTGGTGGTCTCCACCGACCTGCTGATCGAGAACCGGCACTTCCGCCGCGACTGGTCGACCGCCAACGACATCGGCCACAAGGCGGTGGCCCGCAACTTCGCCGACATCGTCGCGATGGGCGCCCAGCCCAGCTCGTTGCTGGTGGGCCTGGCCGCCCCGCCGGACCTGGAGCTGAGCTGGCTGGACTCGCTGGTGGCCGGCTTCGCCGAGGAGTGCGCCGAGGTCGGGGCCGCCGTGGTCGGCGGCGATGTCAGCGCGGCCGAGACGATCGTGCTGGCGGTGACCGCGTTCGGTGACCTGCAGGGCCGCCGGCCGGTCCGGCTGTCCGGCGCCCGGCCCGGCAACCTGGTCGCGGTCACCGGCCGGCTCGGCTGGGCGGCGGCCGGCTACGCGGTGCTCTCGCGCGGCTTCCGCTCGCCGGTGCAGGTGGTCAACGCCCACCGCCGGCCCGAACCCCCCTACCGGGAGGGAATCCGGGCCGCCGAGCTGGGGGCGACCGCGATGACCGACGTCTCCGACGGCCTGGTCGCCGACCTGGGCCACCTCGCCGAGGCCAGCGGGGTGCGCATCGACCTGCGCCGCGACGCCCTGGAGCCGGTGGCCAAGCTGCGCGACGTCTCCTCCGCGCTCAACACCGACCCGATGATGTGGGTGCTGGGCGGCGGCGACGACTACGCGCTGGTGGCGACCTTCCCCAACGACACCCGGTTGCCCGACAGCTGGCAGGTGGTCGGCATGGTCAACGAGGGTTCCGGGGTGCGGGTGGACGGGCTGCGCTGGGCGCACGCCGGGCACCAGCACTTCCGCTGACCGGCCGCGCCCGGGGAGACAGCCGCGCCCGGACGGGGAAACGAAACGGGCCGGCTCCTCGATGAGGGAACCGGCCCGGTAAGCGCTGGGATCAGCCGCGGGTGACCTTGCCCGCCTTCAGGCAGGAGGTGCACACCGAGACCCGGCGCCGGGTGCCCGGAGCGACCAGTGCGCGGACGGTCTGCACGTTCGGGTTCCACCGGCGGTGGGTGCGGCGGTGCGAGTGCGAGACGGACATGCCGAAGCCGGGCCCCTTGCCGCAGACATCGCAGTGGCTGGCCACTATGGCCTCCTCAAGTTCGGGTGAGTGTTTCGATGGATCATTCGGACAACCGGCCAAGTGTAGCGAGGCCCCTCGGCGCTCTGCAAAACCGGCCGCCGGAAGGGCCGCCACCGACGCCGGCGCCGCGGACCCGGTAGGGACGCGGCGAGCCTGGGTCCGGCACGGCCCGAACACCGGCCGGTATCGCTTCCGGCACAGTATGGTGTCGGCCAGAGAAAGCCCCGTCGGGGTGCCGGCTGGAAGGTGCGCCAGATGCTCACGCTGCTCGACGCCTCGGCGGTGCGCCGCTGGTGCACCGCAGCGGTGGACGAGCTGGAGGCCCGCCGCGGCGAGATCGACGACCTGAACGTCTTCCCGATCCCGGACGGTGACACCGGCACCAATCTGGTGCTGACCCTGCGCGGCGCCGCCGACGCGGTGGCCACCGACCGCTCGCCGACCGCCGGCGGGGTGCTGGCGGCGATGGCCAAGGGCGCCCTGATGAACGCCCGGGGCAACTCCGGGGTGATCGTCTCGCAGATCCTGGCCGGCCTCGCCGAGGCGTGCCAGGGCGCCGTGGAGGCCGACGGGCGGCAGCTGGCCGCGGGGCTCCGGCTGGCCAGCGAGGCCGCCTACGCCGCGGTCGCCGAGCCGGTCGAGGGCACCATGCTGACGGTGGCCCGGGGCGGTGCGGACGCCGCGGCGCAGCTGGGCGAGTCGCCGGAGCTGTCCGCGGTGGCCGCCGCGGCCGCCGCTGGCGCCGCGGCCGCGCTCGCCGACACCCCCGAGCAGCTGGCGGTGCTGGCCGAGGCCGGGGTCGTCGACGCCGGTGGCTGCGGGCTGGTGGTGCTGCTGGAGGCGCTCGCCACGGTGGTCACCGGCCAGGGCGGCCGGCACGCGCCGGCCCGACTGCCGGTCCGCAACCGGCAGGCGCTGGAAGCGGTGCGCGAGGCCGGCAGCCCGGAGTTCGGCTACGAGGTGCAGTACCTGCTGCACGCGCCGGAGACCGCGCTGGGGCCGTTGAAGCAGGTTCTCGGCGAGCTCGGCGACTCGCTGGTGGTGGTCGGCGGCGGCGACGGGCTGTTCAACGTGCACGTGCACGTCAACGACGTGGGGGCGGCCATCGAGGCCGGCATCGAGGCCGGCCGGCCGCACCGGATCACCGTGGTCCGGTTCGCCGACCACCTCTCCGACGGCGCGGCGGCCCACCCCGCCGAGCCCGGCCAGACGGGCACCGCGCTGGTCGCGGTGGCGCCCGGGGATGGGCTGGCCGACCTGTTCCGCTCCGAGGGCGTCGCGGTGGTCGACGGCGGCCCGGGCGGCCGGGGTCCGCTGACCGCCGACGTGCTGGCCGAGATCCTCGCCACCGCCGCCGGCCAGGTGATCCTGCTGCCGAACTCCTCGGCGGTGCGCGAGGTGGCCGAGGCGGCCGCCACCCGGGCCCGCCAGCGCGGCGTAACCGTCGCGGTGGTGCCGACCAAGTCGCCGGTGCAGGGGCTGGCCGCGGTGGCGGTGCACGACGACAGCCGGCGTTTCGAGGACAACGTGATCGCCCTGGCCGAGGCCGCCGCCGCCACCAGGTTCGCCGAGGTCACCATCGCCGTCCGGGACTCGATCACCTACGCCGGGCGGTGCTCGGCCGGCGACGTGCTCGGCCTGATCGACGGCGAGGTGGTCGAGATCGGGCTGGACGTGGCGAAGGTCGGCATCAGCCTGGTCCGCCGGCTGGTGGCCGCCGGCGGCGAGCTGGTGACGGTGCTGTCCGGCTCGGACCGGGGGGCCTCGGCCGCGGCGCAGGCGGTGCACAGCTACCTGCGCAGCCGGCACCCGCTGGTGGAGGTCAACGTGTTCGTCGGGGGGCAGCCGAAGTACCCGCTGCTGATCGGCGTCGAGTAGCCGACCGGACGCACCACCCCGGTCCGGGTCGGCAGCCACGTCACCGGCTTCTGGCACAGTGACCCCATGGCAACCCGGGGCACGCTGCTGCGCGAGGTGCTGGGTGGCAAGGCGAGCACGGCGGTGGAGAAGGCCCTCGGGCTGAGCACGGTCGGCGAGCTGCTGCGGCACTACCCGCGCCGGTTCAACGAGCGTGGCGAGCTGACCGACCTGTCCCAGCTGGTCGAGGGCGACGAGGTCACCGTGCTGGCCGAGGTGGAGTCCACCAGCACCCGCCGGATACCGGGCCGCAAGCTGAACATCCTGGAGGTCTCGATCCGGTCCGGGCGGCACCGGGCCACCCTGAGCTTCTTCAACCAGCCGTGGCGGGAACGCGACCTGCGGCCCGGCCGGCAGGGCATGTTCGCCGGCAAGGTGACCCGGTTCCGCAACAAGCTGCAGCTGAACTCACCGGACTACATCCTGCTGGGCGAGTCCGGTGAGGACGGCACGGCCGGCATCGACCCGGAGGCGGCCGAGCAGCTGCAGGACTTCGCCGGCGCCCTGCTGCCGGTCTACCCGGCCGCCGCGGGGCTGCCGTCCTGGACGATCGCGCGCTGCGTCCGGCTGGTCCTCGACAGCCTCGACCCGGTGCCGGACCCGCTGCCCGCGGCCGTCCGGGACCGGGTGGGGGTGATCGGGCTGGACACCGCGCTGCGCCGCATCCACCGGCCGGACACCAGAGCCGAGTACGCGCAGGCGCGCCGCCGGCTGGCCTTCGACGAGGCGCTGGGCGTCCAGCTGGTGCTGGCCCAGCGCCGGCACGCCAACGCCGCCAACCCGGCGCTGGCCCGGCCGCGGATCGCCGGCGGCCTGGTCGATGCCTTCGACGCCCGGCTGCCGTTCACCTTCACCGGCGAGCAGCGCGAGATCGCCGCGATCCTGGAGGCCGAGCTCGCCGCCGAGCACCCGATGCATCGGCTGCTGCAGGGCGAGGTGGGCTCGGGCAAGACGGTGCTGGCGCTGCGGGCCATGCTGCAGGTGGTCGACGCCGGCGCCCAGGCCGCGCTGCTGGCACCCACCGAGGTGCTGGCCGCCCAGCACGAGCACAGCATCACCGAGCTGCTCGGCCCGCTGGCCCAGGCCGGCCGGCTGGGCGGCGCCGAGCAGGGCACCCAGGTGGTGCTGCTGACCGGGTCGATGTCGGCGCCGGCCCGGCGCGCGGCGTTGCTGGAGCTGGCCTCCGGAGCTGCCGGGATCGTGGTCGGCACCCACGCCCTGATCCAGGACCAGGTGCAGTTCGCCGAGCTGGGCCTGGTGGTGATCGACGAGCAGCACCGGTTCGGCGTCGAGCAGCGGGACGCGCTGCGCAGCAAGGCCGCCACCCCGCCGCACCTGCTGGTGATGACCGCGACGCCCATCCCGCGCACGGTGGCGATGACCGTCTTCGGCGACCTGGAGACCTCCGAGCTGCACGAGCTGCCGGGTGGGCGGGGCAGTGTGAGCAGCACCGTGGTGCCGGTCACCGAGCGTCCGGACTGGCTGGAGCGGGTCTGGCAGCGCGTCTCTGAGGAGGTGGCCGCCGGCCGCCAGGTGTTCGTGGTCTGCCCCCGGATCGGCGACGAGTCCGACGCCGAGGACATCGGCGCCGCGGCCGACGGCCAGCCGCAGACCGCCTCCGTGCTGGGCAGTTACGCCGAGCTCAGCTCCGGCCGGCTCGCCGGGCTGCGGCTGGCCCAGTTGCACGGCCGGATGCCGCCGGAGGACAAGAGCGCGGTGATGGCGGCGTTCGCGGCCGGCACGGTCGACGTGCTGGTGGCCACCACCGTCATCGAGGTCGGCATCAACGTGCCCAACGCCTCGCTGATGGTGATCCTGGACGCCGACCGGTTCGGGGTGTCCCAGCTGCACCAGCTGCGCGGCCGGGTCGGCCGTGGCGAGCACCCCGGACTGTGCCTGATGCTCAGCCAGCTGCCGTTCGGCCATCCGGCGCTGCAGCGGCTGGCCGAGGTCGCCAAGACCGTCGACGGGTTCGCCCTCGCCGAACTCGACCTTGCCCAGCGCCGCGAGGGGGACGTGCTGGGCGCCGCCCAGTCCGGCCGCAAGTCCCAGCTGAAGCTGCTGTCGCTGCTGGCCGACGCCCCGCTGATCAGCGCGGCCCGGGCCGAGGCGCAGCGGCTGATCGAGGCCGACCCGCAGCTGGCCGGCCATCCGGGGCTGCAGGAGTTCCTCTGGGAGTCCTTCGACTCCGACCGCAGCGAGTACCTGCACAAATCCTGAACCGGGCGCTTCGAGCCCGGCTGGTCTGTCGGCCGGCTCAGCGGGGCACCGCGAGCACCGGCGGCGACTGCAACATCAGGTCCTCGACCCGCACGTCCGGACGCAGCAGCCTGGCCGCCCCCTCCCGCCAGAGCAGCAGCTCGGCCCGGCGGCCCTCGTTCACGGCGATGACCAGCCAGTCGCCGTTGCCGGTGAAGGCCAGCCCGGGCAGCTCGGTGGGCGGCAGCGTCAGGCCGCCGACGGTCTCCAGCCGGCCGCTGTCCAGGTGCAGCACCGCCACGTCGAGCGGCGGCCCGAAGCCCGCGTCGTCGATGTGCGGGCCCTCGTAGGCCCGGGCCAGCGGAAAGGCCAGCCGGCTGCCGTCCGGGCTGAGCACGCCACCGACGATCGAGGTCTGGACGGGCAGCGGGTAGCCGCGTGCCGACACCGCCCCGGAGGCCAGGTCGTAGCGGTACAGCAGGCACTGCGCGGTCGCCGAGCACGGCCCGTCGAGCCACATCAGCACGTTGTGGTCGACGGTCAGCGAGCTGGCCCGGCCGAGCGGGCGGCCCAGCCGCCGGGTGGTCAGGTCGTAGCTGACCAGGGTGCCCGAGGACTCGCTGCGCCGCTCACCGGCCGCCGCCGTCAGCCCGATCAACCGGTGCCCGGAGATCGCGATCGGGTTCAGGCCGGCCGGCAGCCGGACCAGGCCCGGCCCGGGCAGCTGCACCAGCTGGATCGGGCCGTCGGTGGGAATGGCGGCCACTTCGGCGGCCCACACCCCGCCGTGCCCGTCGCCGAAGAGCGAGTCGATGTGCCGGTTGCTGGTCAGCGCCACCGTGCTGCTGCCCGGGCTGACCTGCACCACCATGCTGGTGTCGGTGGAATCGCAGGACTGCACCAGGGCGTAGCTGGCGTTGC
>NZ_DATINC010000073.1:0-5653 GCF_035474675.1 Jatrophihabitans sp.
ACCACCGGCAAGGACATCGGCCAGCTGACCCTGCACTTCGGCGCCGACGACCTCGGCTCGGTGATGCTGGAGGAGAACGTGGTGTCCTCGGCCGGCGCCCGGCACCGGTCCAACCGCACCGAGCTGATCGAGCTGATCCGCTCGGCCGGCCGGATCCCGGCCCAGCGCGACACCCTCTACCGGCACCTGTTGGTGCACACCGACCCGGCCGAGGACCCGGTGGACGACCGGGTGCACTCGCACTTCGCCTCCACCGCGCTGAAGCTGCTGCCCACCACCGACCGGGTCGCGGCGCACTGACCGCCGGGCCTTCACAACTGAGGGCTACCTGACCTGGCGATGTGTTCGGCCTCTTCCAGAACGGTCTCCACGTCGCCTGCGGTCAGCAGGTCGATGGGCCGGCGACGACCGAGATTGCGGTTACGGGAGTGCAGCCAGATACGTACGCCTTCGTCGGTGTAGGTCACCCGCAGCTCTCGCACGATGTACTGGATGTCGAGGAGCCGCTGCGCTCTGACGCCAGCTGGGGCAGTGGCGCCCGACGCCCAGTTCTGGACCGTGCGCAGGCTTGCGCCGACGGCCTGGCCGAGCTCGGCCTGGGTGACTCCCGAGTCGGTGACCTCCTCGACTATGCGTGGGTAAGTGGGTCCCTCGTTCGATCGAGGCGTCGAAGCAGCGTGAGTCATGAGGTGTCCCTGTCATCCATCTGCACAGTATCCTGCGCATTATCTTGCAGGTTAAACTGCGTATGGATCTGCGGGTACCGGCAGGCACTGAAACCGGCGTTCTGTCGATCAGGGACAATCAGTTGTGATGACCAGAGCCACGCTCGCCAAGGAACCCCACGACGTCGCCCGGATGTTCGACGGGGTGGCCAAACGCTACGACCTGACCAACACGGTGCTGTCCTTCGCCCAGGACCGCCGCTGGCGGCGTGCCACCCGGGACGCGCTGGGCCTGCTGCCGGGTGAGCGGGTGCTCGACGTGGCGGCCGGCACCGGCGTGTCGACCGCCGAGCTGGCGCGTTCGGGTGCCCAGGCGGTGGCCAGCGACTTCTCCCTCGGCATGCTGCGGGCCGGTCACCACCGCGCGGGCCGGCGGCAGCTGCCGTTCGTGGCCGCCGACGCACTCCGGCTGCCGTTCGCCGACGGCGCCTTCGACGCGGTCACCATCTCCTTCGGCCTGCGCAACATCGCCGACGTGTCCGGCGCGCTGGCCGAGTTCGCCCGGGTCACCCGGCCCGGCGGCCGGCTGGTGGTGGCCGAGTTCTCCACCCCGGTGATCCCGGGCTTCCGGCAGCTCTACCTCAACTACCTGATGCGCGCGCTGCCCTGGGTGGCCCGCCGGGTGTCGAGCAACCCGGACGCCTACGTCTACCTCGCCGAGTCGATCCGCAGCTGGCCGGGCCAGCAGCAGCTGGCCTGGACCATCGCCAACTCTGGCTGGCAGGAGGTGCACTACCGCAACCTGACCGGCGGGGTGGTGGCGCTGCACTGGGCCCGGCGCCCGGGCGGCTAGGAAACCGTGCCGGCTGGCAAACCCATCGGCTAGTAGACCGTGACGGTGGGGAACTCGGCGTAGCCACGGGCGTCGGTCCAGGCGCTGCCGAGCCAGTCCCAGACCAGCCGCCGGTCCCCGGCCGGCACCCCGGTGGTGCCCAGCTGCATCTGGAACGTGATCGAGCTGTGGGCCGCCACGCCGGCCGGTGCCGCGGCGCAGTTGAGCTCGCCGGTACGGGTGACCCCCTGCTTGTCCGGGAGTTTCAGGACGTTGATCAACGCCTGCCGGTAGGCCGGGCACGGGTCGAGCGGCACTGCGGTCGACGTGGGGTTGGTCAGCGTCACCGAGTAGTCCAGCCGCTGGCCGCTGCGTACCCGGCTCGGCACGGAATAGCTCCGCACCAGCAGATCTAGGCTGCCGGCGGGTAGCACGCGCTGATGCGAGAGCGAGCTGGAGCCGGACGTACAGGTCGACTCCCCGGGGAACGGGATGGCCACCGTGGCCCCGTCTTCCCCGCCCATCCGGCCCGGGCCCTCGGGAACCACCGCCAGCCGGAGTTCGAGGGAGGCGATACCGGTGCCGCAGATCTTGGTGGGTACCTCCAGCACGTCACCGGGCGAGAGCAGCTCGTAGCCCGAGTAGCCGACCAGCGAGCTGGACCTGCCGATCCCGAGGCTGTTGCCGGCGGCATCGAGGACGTTCACGGTGGGCGTCTGGCCGCCGATGGCGCAGGGGTCGGAGCCGACCCGCTGCACGGTGAGCAGGTATCTGCCGGTGTTCCACGGTGCCGCGCCGGGGGCCTCGATGGGCGTGACCGCATCGCTGGTGGCGGCGAAGTCACCGGCCTGGCACGACTTCGTTCCCTCCGGTGGCACCCCGTCGTCGACCAGCCCCGGAGGTGAGCTCGGGGCCGGTCGGGCCGGGGCCGGCAGGTCCGCCCAGGGCACCAGGACCGGCACTGCCGGCGAGGCGGTGGGGTTCGTCGAGGTTGCCGGGTTGCCCGGCCGGTGGGGGTCGTGCTGGCGCAGCAGGGTGACGGTGCCGACGACCAGCACCAGCACAGCTGCCGCGACCAGGGCGGGCAGCAGCCAGGACGCCCGGGCGTCCCGGGGCGTGGGCAGGCGGGTCATCGCGCCGAGCGACGGCGCCGCCGGCTGGCCCGCTCGCCAGGACTCGCCCTGCCGCACCAGCAGGTCCTCCAGCTGATCGTCGGTCATCGGTAGTCCTCTCCTAGCCGGGAGCGCAGGGCGCGGCGCGCGTCGTGCAGGGTCGACTTGACGGTCCCCGCCGAGCAGCGCATCACCGCCGCGATGTCGTCGACCTCCAGGTCGGCGTAGTAGCGAAGCTGGACCGCCAGCCGCTGCCGCCGGGGCAGGCCGGCGATGGCCGCCTCCACGTCGGCGCGGACGGCCGAGTCCGGGGAGGCGGCAGGCAGCTCGTCGGCGAGCGGGTGCCAGATCCGGTACCGGCGCCAGGAGCTGCGGGCCTGGTCGACCGTGATCGCCAGCAGCCACGCCCGGACGCTGCCCCGGCCGGGGTCGTAGCTGCCGCGCCGCCGCCACGCCAGCGCCAGGGCTTCCTGCAGCACGTCGTCCCGGCTGCCGGGCGCGGCCAACCGGCCGGCCACCCGCACCAGCACGTCCCAGTGCGGCGCGACCAGGTCGGGAAAGTCGGCACCCGGCCCGGCCGCCAGCTCGCTCGTGGTCACACCGCCTAGTAGGGCTTATCCGGGTCGCGGCGTTGGGCCGGTTACCCAACCGTTATTCGTTTGACTTAGTTGCGTCTTGCAGCTAATTTAGATGCGTGCAGCAAACATCTAATGCGCAGTCTCATACGCAACACCACCAGCACGACCCGGATCCGGTAGCCGTCGTCGAGCGCGAGTTCGGCACCCTGATGATGCACGTGATCCGGTACAAGCATCAGGTCAACGGCAACCGGCTCGACCGGATGGCACTGATGGTGCTGGGCACCCTGGCCTACTGCGGAGCCTCCCGGCTGACCACCATCGCCGAGCGGACCGGGCTGGACCCCTCCACCGTCTCCCGCCAGGTCGCGGACCTGGAGAAGGCGGGCCTGCTGGCCCGCGACACCGACCCCGAGGACCGGCGGGCCATCCTGCTCAAGGCCACCGCCGAGGGCCAGCAGATGCTCGACCGGCTCACCCGCGGCCGGCGCCGCCGGATGGAACGGCTGCTGTCGGACTGGAGTCCCGACGACATCGTCACGCTCGGCCGGTTGCTCGGCCAGCTCAACGCGGCCACCGAGAAGTACGGCGCACAGAACGCACTCGAACTAGAAGAGGAACTCACTCCCCATGGCTGAACCACGTACTGCCGCCGCCGTGCCCGCCGGCCGCCTGTCCCACCAGCAGATCCTGCTGATCCTGTCCGGGCTGATGCTGGGGATGTTCCTGGCCTCGCTGGACCAGACCATCGTCTCGGCCGCGATGCGCACCATCGCCGACCGGCTCAACGGCCAGACCAACCAGGCCTGGGCGACCACCGCCTACCTGGTGACCTCGACCGTCTCCACCCCGCTGTACGGCAAGTTGAGCGACATGTACGGCCGCAAGAAGTTCTACCTGTTCGCGATCTCGATCTTCCTGGTCGGCTCGATGCTCAGCGGCATGGCCAACTCCATGGAGGAGCTGGCCGGCTTCCGCGCGGTGCAGGGCCTGGGCGCCGGCGGCCTGATGGCGCTGGCCTTCGCGATCATCGGTGACATCGTCCCGCCCCGGGAGCGGGCCCGGTACCAGGGCTACTTCATGGCGGTGTTCGCGATCTCCTCGATCGCCGGCCCGGTGCTCGGCGGCCTGCTGGCCGGCCAGGACCAGTTGCTCGGCTTCGACGGCTGGCGCTGGGTGTTCTACGTCAACCTGCCGATCGGCATCGTCGCGCTGGCGGTGGTCAGCCGGTTCCTGAACGTGCCGAGCATGCGCACCGAGCACAAGGTCGACTACCTGGGTGCGGTCACCCTGGTGCTGGGCGTCACCTCGCTGCTGCTGGTCGCCGAGCAGGGCCGCACCTGGGGCTGGGGCTCGGGCAAGTCGATCACCTACTACGTGCTGGGCGCGCTGCTGCTGATCGCCTTCCTGGTCATCGAGCGCCGGGTGGGCGAGGAGGCGATCCTGCCGCTGAAGCTGTTCCGCTCGCCGGTCTTCAACGTGGCCTCGCTGATGAACTTCATCCTCGGCATGGGGATGTTCGGCGGCATCATCTGCCTGCCGCTCTACATGCAGATCGTCAAGGGCTTCAGCCCCACCGAATCCGGCCTGTCCTTGCTGCCGATGATGGTCGGAGTCATGTCGGTGTCGATGGGCAGCGGCATCGTCACCTCGCGCACCGGCCGGTACAAGATCTTCCCGATCGTCGGGACCGGGGTGCTGATCGTTGCGCTGCTGGGCCTGTCCCGGCTCAGCGCCGAGACCAGCTATCTGGAGCTCGCGCCGCTGATGCTGCTGCTCGGCGGCGGCCTGGGCGCCTGCATGCAGACCCTGGTGCTGGCCACCCAGAACGCGGTGCCGGCCTCGCAGGTGGGCGTGGCCACCGCCTCGGCGGCCTTCTTCCGGTCGATGGGCGGCACCTTCGGAACGGCGATCTTCCTGACCATCTTCTTCTCCGGCGCCGCCCGGCACGTCGGCGACAACGTCGGCGCCGCCGCGCAGACACCGCAGTTCCAGGCGGCCCTGCGCGACCCGGCCAACGGCGTCATCGCCCGGGCGCTGCGGGCCATCTCCGGCGGCTCGACCAGCCAGCTCAACGACACCAGCTTCCTCAACAACGGCGCCCGGGTGCTGCGCGAGCCGTTCCTGACCGGCTTCGCCCAGGCGATGGACACGGTGTTCCTGGTCGCGGCGTTCGTGGTGCTGCCGGCGTTCCTGCTGAGCTTCTTCCTCAAGGAGGTCAAGCTGCGGATGGAGTCGGGCCTGCAGGCCCAGGCCGCCGAACGAGCCGCGGCGGCCGCGGCCGTGGCCGGCAACCCCGCCCCGCAGGTGGACGAGCGGACCGCCGCCCAGCTCGGAACCGGAACCGGCAACGACGAGCGGCCCGCGGCACAGCTCGGCGCGGGAACCGACGGCCGGGGTCACTGACCGGCAGCGGTCGCTGACAGCAGGCCACCCTGACAGCAGGCACCGACGTGCGAACGCCGG
>NZ_DATINC010000074.1:0-12067 GCF_035474675.1 Jatrophihabitans sp.
CTCCCGGCAGGAGGAGGCCCAGCGGCTGGGACGGGTGCTGCGGCCCAAGCACGACGGACGGCAGGCGCACTTCTACACGGTGGTCAGCCGCGACAGCCTGGACGCCGAGTACGCCGCGCACCGCCAGCGGTTCCTGGCCGAGCAGGGTTACGCCTACACCATCATCGACGCCGACGACCTGCTCCGCCCGCTGTAGCCTGGCGTACCCGCCGTCAGATACCGCTACGGGATGTGAGGCCAGCATGCGAACGACCGTGGCACTAGACGACGACCTGCTCGCCGAGGCGCAACGCCTGACGGGAACCTCGGACACGAGGGCGCTGTTGCGCCAAGCACTGTGTGCCCTGATCGAACGCGAGAGCGCGAGTCGCCTCGCCCGCTTTGGTGGCACCGAGCCAGCAGCGCGTAAGGCACCTCGTCGTCGCTCGTCTGCGGACGCACCGACTAGGTAGACCTACCGCGTCCGCAGACCGACCGCCCTGGAGGACCGTCCCGGGGCTGGGCTGCCGGCGGGATGCGCACCTACCGCTGAACCGCGCTTGTTGTCTACTGTTGGTTCCTGATGAAGCCGGCCCGGGTTATAGGCAGCAACGATCCACCGGCTCGACACAGGACGGTTTCGATGCTCGCTCGGCAACGCCAGGCCCGGATCCTCGAAGAGGTCCGGCGGGCCGGCGGGGTGCGGGTCTCGGAGCTGACCATCCTGCTCGGCGTCTCGGACATGACCATCCGGCGCGACCTGGACCAGCTGTCGGCCGCCGGCGCCATCCAGAAGGTGCACGGCGGCGCGGTGCTGGGCAGCCGGGTCAGCGAGGAGCCGGGCTTCGAGGCCAAGACCAGCCTCGCCCAACCCGCCAAGCAGGCCATCGCCGCCCGGGCCGCCCGGATGATCGCGCCGGGCACCGCCATCGCCCTCTCGGCCGGCACCACCACCTGGGCGCTGGCCCGGCACGTCGCCGCCATCCCCGCCCTCACCGTGGTGACCAACTCCACCGCGGTGGCCGACGCCATCGCCGCGGCGGAGAACGGCAAGCAGACCGTGATCCTCACCGGCGGGGTGCGCACCCCCAGCGCGGCGCTGGTCGGCCCGGTGGCCGACGCCACCATCCGGTCGCTGCACTTCGACCAGTTGTTCTTGGGCGTGCACGCCATGGACCCGGTCGCCGGTTTCACCACCCCGAACCTGGCCGAGGCCGAGACCAACCGGTCGCTGATCGAGCGCGCCCAGGCTGTGATCGTGCTCGCCGACTCCTCCAAGTGGGGCACCGTGGGACTGGCCGACTTCGGGCCGCTGTCGATCGCCGACATCCTGGTCACCGACGACAACCTGTCCGAGCAGGCCCGCGCGGTGCTGGAAGAGGCGGTCGGCGAACTGATCGTGGTGCCGGCCGCCACCGACTCCCCCACCGGCACCACCGAGACCACCAACACCACCGGCTCCACCGAGGGAAGCAGGCCATGACCTACCGGCAGCAGTACGCCCTCGCCGACGGCCGGGACCTGTTCTACTACGACCTGCGGGCGGGCCAGGACCGGTCAGCCGCCGACCGCCGGGAGCTGCCCGAGACCGCCACCGCGTCCCAGATCCGCTGGGATCCGCTGTTCCAGGAATGGTCGGTGATCGCCGGGCACCGGCAGTCGCGGACCTACAAGCCGCCGGTCGACCTGTGCCCGCTGTGCCCCAGCCGGGACGGCAGGCAGACCGAGATCCCGGCCGCCGACTACGACGTGGCGGTGTTCGAGAACCGGTTCCCGTCCTTGGCCGGCGAGTCCGCCGAGACGTTCGGCGTCGTGGAGGACTTTCCGTTCGCCTCCGGCCCGGGCGTCGGGCGGTGCGAGGTGGTGTGCTTCACCAGCGACCACGACACCTCCTTCGCCCAGCTGTCACCCCAGCACGCCCGGACGGTGATCGACGCGCTGGCCGACCGCACCGCGGAGCTGAGCCGGACGCCCGGCGTGGAGTACGTCTTCTGCTTCGAGAACCGGGGTGAGGAGATCGGCGTGACGCTCTCGCACCCGCACGGCCAGATCTACGGCTACCCGTTCGTACCGCCCCGGATGCTGCGCGCCGCACAGGCCGCCGCCGGGTACTCGGCCGAGCACGGGAGCTGCCTGCGCTGCGAGCTGCTCCGGCGGGAGGTGGAGGCCGGCGAGCGGGTGATCAGCCGCACCGAGCACTGGACGGCGCTGGTGCCGTTCGCGGCCCGCTGGCCCTACGAGGCCCGGCTGGTCGCCAACCGGCACGTCGGCAGCCTGCCGGAGCTGACCGGCGACGAGCGCGACGACCTCGCCCGCAGCTACCTGGACCTGCTGCGGCGCTTCGACCGGCTCTTCGAGCCCCTCGTCGGGAGCAAGACGCCCTACATCGCCGGCTGGCACCAGGCGCCGGTCCGTCAGCTGGCCGGCAACTGGCATCTCGGTGCGGAGGTGTTCACCATCCGGCGGGCGGCGGGCAAGCTGAAGTACCTGGCGGGCTCGGAGTCCGGGGCGGCGGTGTGGATCAACGACATCACCCCTGAGACCGCTGCCGCTCGTCTGCGCGGCGACCACTCCGGGGATGCTTCCGGGTAGCCGGCGCGCCGGCGGCCGGGCCCTCGACGGGAGCCATCACCGGCTGGGGCGGGCCGAACCGCTCCAGGCTGACCGCCTCCTGGGCGGCCAGCCGCAGCTGGGCCAGCAGCTCGCCGTAGATCACCGTGCCGACCGTCACCGTGTGGGCCGCCTCCGCGCGCGGCGCCTCCACCGGGATGTGGTCCATCTCCACCTCGGCGACCGCCCAGGCCGCCTCGGCCCACGGCCGCAGGCTCTCGGCGTCCACCGGCTCGCCCTCGCCGTCGAGCACGTCCAGCACCCGGGCCAGCGACTCCACCAGCGGTGAGTCCTCGGTCAGCATCCAGCCCAGGTCGGTCAGCAATTGCTCGGCCAGCTTCATGCCGGACTCGGTGGGCACCGCCGAGGCCTTGGACGCGGCGACCGCGGTCTGGGTGACGCCGAGCAGGTCCAGCAGCGGCAGCTCATCGTCGTCCACGGCGGACAGCACCGTGCCGACCGTGGCGACCGGCAGGTCGGCGATGTCGCGCAGTGCCCTGATCAACCGCAGCCGCTCCAGGTGGGCGTCGCTGTACTCCGCCTGGGTGCGCGAGATCGGGACGCCGGCCGGCAACAGTCCCTCGCGCAGGTAGAACTTGATGGTGGCGACCGGCAGGCCGCTCTGCTGGGCTAACTCGGAAATGCGCACTGCGTGCCTCTCAGGTGGGCAAACTCGAAGCCTTGCTCCCGGCGGTGGTCCGGGCTCATGGGCCGCTACTACCAGCGTCGCACCCGCCGGCCGTCACGGCACCATCGTCCCGAACCCAGATCTGGCGTCAATCCGGCCGGCTGACCCAGGCCTGCCCCACCCGGTGGTCGATGCGCAACGCCGCCTCGATCACCTTCACGATCTCGGGCTCGATCCGCCGTCCCAGGAACGGGATCGCGACGGTGACCTCGCCGGTCACCAGCTCGGTGCATCCCGCGCCGTCCGGGCCGTCCGGGGAGAGCACCATCGAGCCGGTCATGCTGGCCGGCTGCCCCTTGACCGTGACCTCCACCGTCGCGGTCCGGGTGCCGGTCGGCCCCGGCGGGCCCCACCGCTCGACCTGCTCGACGGTGATGTCGTCGCCGACGAACCTGCGCACCATGTCCGGCACCTTCGCCGGCATCACCCGCCGGACCTCGACCCGGGCACCGCCGTCGGCCGTGCGCTCGATCGAGACCGCGTAGGACAGCGCGCCGGACTCCCGGCAGGCCTGCTCCCGGACGCGCTGCTCGACCCGGCCGGCGAAGTTCTGCTCGACGCTGCCCCGGGAGGTGGTCTCGACCCGCAGTTTCATAGCGGCATCATCGCCGATGGGCCGGCCCGGCGCAGCCACCGGGTCCGGCCCGGCGCTGCTACCGTTGCCGACGTGCGGCAGTACCTCGATCTCCTCGACACCGTCCTGCACAAGGGCGTTCGCAAGGGCGACCGCACCGGCACCGGCACGCTGAGCATCTTCGGCCACCAGATGCGCTTCGACCTGGCCGACGGCTTCCCGGCGGTGACCACCAAGAAGCTGCACGTCAAGTCCGTGGTCGGCGAGCTGATCTGGTTCCTGCAGGGCTCTACCAACGTCCGGTGGTTGCAGCAGCAGGGCATCAGCATCTGGGACGAGTGGGCCGACGCCGACGGCGAGCTCGGACCGGTCTACGGCAGCCAGTGGCGGTCCTGGCCGGCGCCGGACGGCCGCCGGATCGACCAGATCGCCGCCGTGGTGCACTCGATCCGCACCAACCCCGACTCCCGGCGTCACATCGTCAACGCCTGGAACGTCGCCGAGATCGAGCAGATGGCGCTGCCGCCGTGCCACACGATGTTCCAGTTCTACGTCGCCGACGGAAAGCTGTCCTGCCAGCTCTACCAGCGCTCGGCCGACGTCTTCCTCGGCGTGCCGTTCAACATCGCCTCCTACGCGCTGCTGACCCACCTGATCGCCCAGGTGTGCGACCTCGCGCCGGGTGAGTTCGTGCACACCCTGGGCGACGCCCACCTCTACCTCAACCACGTCGAGCAGGCCGAACTGCAGCTGAGCCGTGAACCCCGGCCGCTGCCGGAACTGCGGCTCAACCCGGCCCGCCGGCAGCTCGAGGAGTTCGAGATCGCCGACGTGGAGCTGATCGGTTACGACCCGCACCCGGCCATCAAGGCACCGATCGCGGTCTGAGGAGGACCGGCGGGCTAACCGGGCTCCCCGGGTTGCAGGACGTCCTGCCAGGCCCGGATCGTGCAGGACGCGATGCCGTGCACCATGAACGGATCCCCGGCCACGAACTCCTCCGCCGCCTCCCGGCTGGTGAAGATCGCCAGCGCCTCGCCGTTGGCCGGATCGCGCAGCGGGCCGATCGCCAGCAGGACGCCGCGCTGGTGGTAGCTCATGAAGTGGTCCCGGTGCGCCGGCAGGTACTCGACTATCAACGACTCGGAGCCGGGCACTCTCTGGTAGGTCACTAGGTATTTCATCGATGCTCCTTCGAGATCCGCCACGCTCGGTCATGGCCCGTTCACTCCGTGTGGGGACCGGCTTTTCTTTCTTGCTCTCGTCCTTTCCTACCCGCGCGGCCGGGAGGGACTCCACCGCGAGAATGCGCACCGGTCGCGAGCGACGGATCTTTAACCCATGGAAACATGGCCCGTTCACCGCGATCCGACCCCTGCCGGCGGAGCGACCCCCGGCTAGGCTCGGACCGATGAGCGCATCGCCGGACGCCGACGTGGTGATCGTCGGTGCCGGCCTGGCCGGGCTGTCGGCCGCCCTGGAGCTGACCGGGCTGGGCCGCCGGGTGCTGCTGTTGGAGGCCGCTTCCCGGCCCGGTGGCCGGGTGGTCACCGACCTGGTCGACGGTTTCCGGCTCGACCGCGGCTTCCAGTTGATCAACCCGGCCTACCCCCGGCTGCGCCGGCTGACCACGCTCGGCGTGCTCGATCCCGACCGGCTGCGGCTGCAACAGTTCGATGCCGGCGTCCGGGTCGCCCTCGACGGTAGGCACCGGGTGCTGGCCGATCCGCGGCGTAGCCCCCGAGACCTCGGGAGCACCCTGCTCGCCCTGGGGACGCCGGGTCTCGGGATGTCCGGCCCGGGAAAGTCGGGCCTGGGGACGCCGGTCGAGCAGGCCCGGTTCGCGCGCTGGGCGCTGGGCTGCCTGGTGCGCCGGCCGGCGACCTTGCTGGCCCGGCCGGACCAGCCGTACGGCCGGCAACTGGAGCAGGCCGGCATCCGGGGGCCGCTGCGTACCGCGGTGCTGGAACCGTTCCTGGCCGGCGTGCTGGGCGAGGACCGGGCCGAGACGTCGGCCCGCTACGTCGCGCTGCTGATCCGGACGTTTCTCCGCGGCACCCCCGGCGTGCCGGCCTGGGGCATGCAGGCGTTGCCCGAGCAGCTGGCGGCCGCGCTGCCGGCCGGCACCCTGCGGCTCGGGGTGCCGGTGGAGTCGGTGACCGGCCCGGTAGTGGGCACCGCCGGCGGGCGGGTGACCGGACGGGCGGTGCTGGTGGCCGCCGACCCGGCCGGTGCGGCGGCGCTCACCGGGCTCCCCCGTCCGCAGCTGCGCAGCCTGACCACCTTCTGGTTCGCCGCCGAGCGCTCTCCGCATCCCCGGCCGATCCTGCACCTGGACGGCCTGCGCCGCGGCCCGGTGGTCAACGCCGCGGTGCTCTCGGCCGCCGCGCCGGCCTACTCCCCGGACGGCCGGGCGCTGGTCGCGGCCAGCATGGTGGGCCTGCCGGCGGCGGATACCGAACGGCTGGTACGCGATCAGCTGGGGTTGATGTATGCCACCAGCGCGGCGGACTGGCAGTTGCTGCGGGTCGACGCCATCGCCGGGGCGCTGCCTGCGATGCTGCCGCCGCTGGCCGTGCGGCAGCCGGTGCAGCTGACCGACACCCTGTTCGTGGCCGGCGACCACCGCGACACCGCCTCGCAGCAGGGCGCGCTGGCCTCCGGAGCCCGGGCGGCGCGGGCCATCCACCGCCAGCTGGGCTGACGTCTTCCCGCTGATCCGCCTGATCAGCTGGTCCGCCTGATCAGCTTGGTCCGTCTGATCCGCCTTGCTCGGCGACTGTCATAAAGATCGATCGCCATAGCAGTCGATCCTTATGACGGAAGGACCAGCCCGGCCGGCTGACCTACCAGCGGCTGGCCTGATCCGCCGGCTTCGTATCCGCTGGTTTCGTATCCGTTCTGATCGCCCAGACGGCCAAAGGGGAAACGGAATCGAGCAGTCCCCGAGGACGGAAGGCGAAACGCGAATGGGCGGCCCCGCCGCAGCGGGACCGCCCATTCGGATTGCGACAATCCAGGAGCGGACTCCTAGAAGTCCATGCCACCCATGTCCGGAGCGCCACCGGCCGGAGCCGACGCCTTCTCCGGCTTGTCGGCCACCACGGCCTCGGTGGTCAGGAACAGCGCGGCGATGGAGGCGGCGTTCTGCAGGGCAGAGCGCACCACCTTCGCCGGGTCCGGCACACCGGCGGCCAGCATGTCGCCGTACTCGCCGGTCGCGGCGTTCAGGCCGTGACCCTGCGGCAGGCCCGCGACCTTCTCGGCTACCACGCCGCCCTCGAGACCGGCGTTGATCGCGATCTGCTTGAGCGGAGCCGACAGCGCCACCCGGACGATGTTGGCACCGGTGGCCTCGTCGCCGGTCAGCTCCAGCTTCTCGAACGCGGTCACCGCGGCCTGCAGCAGGGCAACCCCGCCACCGGCCAGGATGCCCTCTTCGACGGCAGCCTTGGCGTTGCGGACGGCGTCCTCGATGCGGTGCTTGCGCTCCTTGAGCTCGACCTCGGTCGCGGCACCGACCTTGATGACCGCCACGCCGCCGGCGAGCTTGGCCAGCCGCTCCTGCAGCTTCTCGCGGTCGTAGTCGGAGTCGGAGTGCTCGATCTCGGTGCGGATCTGGTTGACCCGGCCGGCGATCTGGTCGGCGTCACCGGCGCCCTCGACGATGGTGGTCTCGTCCTTGGAGATGACCACCTTGCGGGCCCGGCCCAGCAGCTCCAGGCCGGCGCTCTCCAGCTTCAGGCCGACGGTCTCGGAGATGACCTGGCCACCGGTCAGGATCGCGATGTCCTGCAGCATCGCCTTGCGGCGGTCGCCGAAGCCCGGGGCCTTGACGGCGACGGACTTGAAGGTGCCGCGGATCTTGTTGACCACCAGGGTCGACAGCGCCTCGCCGTCGACGTCCTCGGCGATGATCGCCAGCGGCTTGCCGGCCTGCATGACCTTCTCCAGCAGCGGCAGCAGATCCTTGACGTTGGAGATCTTGCCCTCGTGGATGAGCAGGTACGGGTCGTCGAGCTGGGCTTCCATCCGCTCGGTGTCGGTGACGAAGTAGGCGCTGATGTAGCCCTTGTCGAAGCGCATGCCCTCGGTCAGCTCAAGCTCGAGGCCGAAGGTGTTGCTCTCCTCGACGGTGATGACGCCTTCCTTGCCGACCTTGTCCATCGCCTCGGCGATCAGCTCGCCGACGGTGGTGTCAGCGGCCGAGATCGAGGCGGTGGCAGCGATCTGCTCCTTGGTCTCGACCGGCTTGGCGATGTTGAGCAGGTGCTCGGTCACCGCCGCGACACCGGCCTCGATGCCCCGCTTGAGGGCCATCGGGTTGGCACCGGCGGCCACGTTGCGCAGGCCCTCGCGGACCAGCGCCTGGGCCAGCACGGTGGCCGTGGTGGTGCCGTCACCGGCGACGTCGTCGGTCTTCTTGGCAACTTCCTTGACCAGCTCTGCGCCGATCTTCTCGTACGGGTCTTCGAGCTCGATCTCCTTGGCGATCGAGACGCCGTCGTTGGTGATGGTGGGGGCGCCCCACTTCTTCTCCAGCACGACGTTGCGGCCCTTCGGGCCCAGCGTCACCTTCACCGCGTCGGCAAGAATATTCATGCCGCGCTCGAGGCCGCGACGGGCCTCCTCGTTGAACGCGATCAACTTAGCCATGCGTGTCGTCCTTTACTTGTTCCGTGCTGACCCCAGCACTGACCAGCTCTCGACCGACTGCGATGCCCGCGACGGCCGACGCCCCTCATAGTCGGGGCGCCTCATCACGATCGGCTTAGCACTCACAGTACCAGAGTGCTAAGTCAGGTCTAGCACTCTGGTAGGCCGAGTGCAAGGTGGCCTGGGCGCCTCCGAGCACCCCGGGGACTGTGGTTGTCGGAGGCAGCGCCTACCGTGCCAGGCATGAGCTCCTCCAGCCTTCCGGGCTTTCCGCAGACCCGCACGGTGGACCAGGTCGACGACTTCTTCGGCACCGCGGTGCCCGACCCGTACCGGTGGCTGGAGGACCAGACCAGCTCCGAGGTCGGCGACTGGGTACGCGCGCAGGCCGAGACCGCCGAGCGCTACCTGCAGGGCCTGCCCGGACGGGACCGGCTGACTGCCCGGCTGCGCGAGCTGATCGCGCTGCCCAGTTCCAGCGCGCCGGTGCCGCACGGCGGCCGGTGGTTCCGGCTGACCAACGACGGCAGCCAGCAGCAGTCGGTGCTGCGGATGTCGGAGGAGCCGATGGGGGCGGGCCAGGTGCTGCTGGACCCCAACCCGGCGGCCCCGGACGGCAGCACGGCGATCGCCGCCGCGGTGGCCGACCGCACCGGCAGCCTGCTCGCCTGGTCCTACCAGGAGGCCGGCAGCGACTGGTGCCGCTGGCGGGTTCGCTCGATCGAGTCGGGCGCCGACCTGCCCGACGACGACCTCCGCTGGGCCAAGTTCGTCCAGCCGTGCTGGCTGGCCGACTCCAGCGGCTTCCTCTACGCGCTGTTCCCGCCGAGCGACCCCGACGACATCTACTCCTCGGCTGCCGGCGCACCGCGGCTGATGCTGCACCGGATCGGCACCGACCAGGCCGACGACGAGCTGGTCTTCGAACTGCCCGACCAGCCCACCGCCAGCCCCTGGCCGTGGATCGACCACCAGGGCCGCTGGCTGGTCGTCGTGGTCGACGACCCTGCCGCCGACACCCGCTCGGTCTGGGTCCGCGACCTCGACCGACCGGGCAGCGAGCTGCGCCAGGTCGTCGAGCCGTCCGGCGCCCAGTGGGCGTTCGTCACCGCGCTGCCGGCCGGGTTGGTGCTGCACACCGACTTCGAAGCCGGCCGCGGCCGGCTGGTGCTGCTCGATCCCTCCTCCGGCGCGATCAGCACCCTGGTCGCCGAGCGGGAACACCTGCTGCTCGGCGCCTCCGCCGGCGCCGGCGCGCTGGTGCTGAGCTGGCTGGCCGATGCCCGGTCCCTGCTGACCGTGCACGACCTGGCCGGCGCCGAGCTGCGCACCGTGGAGCTGCCGGGCCTGGGCACCGTGAGCGAGCTGAGCGCCGACGAGGACTCCGACCTGATGCACCTGGTCTTCTCCTCCTTCCAGGCCCCGCCGGTGGTGCTGCGGCACGAGCTCAGCACCGGGCGCACCTCGGTGGTCTTCGACGCGGCGGCCGGCCTCGAGCTGCCGGCGATCGTCACCGACCAGATCTGGGTCACCAGCGCCGACGGGACCAGGCTGCCGGCCTTCGTGGTGCACCGGGCCGACGTCACGGCCGGCAACGGTCCGCACCCGTGCACGCTGTACGGCTACGGCGGCTTCTACGTCAGCGTGACCCCGGAGTTCTCACCCGGCATCGCCGCCTTCGTCGAGGCCGGCGGGGTGTGGGTGGTGGCGACCCTGCGGGGTGGTGGTGAGTACGGCGCGCAGTGGCACGATGCCGGCCGGCGCGACCGCAAGCAGAACGTCTTCGACGACGCGATCGCCACCGCCGAGGAGCTGATCGCCGCCGGCTGGACGACCCCGGACCGGCTGGCCCTCAACGGCGGGTCGAACGGCGGGCTGCTGGTCGGCGCGGTGATGACCCAGCGTCCGGAGCTGTTCGCGGCGGCCGTTCCGCAGGTCGGAGTGATGGACATGCTGCGCTTCGACCGGTTCACCATCGGCTGGGCCTGGGTCGCCGACTACGGCCAGGCCAGCCGCAGCAAGGCCGAGTTCGACGTGCTGCACGCCTACTCGCCCTACCATCGGCTACGGCCGGAGGTGCGCTACCCGGCGACCCTGGTGATGACCGCCGACCACGACGACCGGGTGGTGCCGGCACACAGCTTCAAGTTCGCCGCCCGGCTGCAGGCGGTCAGCCCACCCGGCTCGGTGGCCTACCTGCGGGTGCAGTACAGCGCCGGGCACGGCCAGGGCAAGTCCCGCTCGACCCAGATCGCCGAGCGCACCGACCTGCTGGCCTTCATCGGCCACCACACCGGCCTGGATTTCGACACCCCGGACTCCGAGGGCGCACGGGGCGGCGCTCAGCTCACCGGCGGGAGGGCCCTCGACTAGCCGGCGGCCGTGCGGGCATGGCAGTGCCGCGACCCGTCCCGACTGCCTCTCAGGTGGTCGGGACGAGCCGCGGCCAGAACCGCTGGTTCAGCTGTGCTGCGACTGCGGGACGACCCTGACGGCGTCGGCCTGCGGGCCCTTGGGGCCCTGAGCGACCTCGAACTCGACCCGCTGGCCCTCTTCCAGAGAGCGGTAGCCGTCGACCTGGATGGCGCTGTAGTGGACGAAAACGTCCTGGCCGCCGTCCACGGCGATGAAGCCGTAGCCCTTCTCGTTGTTGAACCACTTCACGGTGCCTTGTGCCACACTGCACTCCTTGCTGGCTCGACCGGGCCGCCACACCTCGTGACGCCGGGGTCTTCGTTCCACGGTCCCGGCAGCTCGGTGCACACGCTGGCTCAAGCCACCGTGGTCCTTCGTTGGCGAAACGTCCGTCACTCGACCAAGCGGCAAGTTACCGGGTGTCGAGGCACCCCGCCACCGGATCGGCGTATTTACTGCCTTCGGCGCGTCGCGCTCCGTCCTGGAATGTCGGTTTCAGGCCGGTCCCGGCAGTGTCAGAGCAGGCCGGCGGCCCGCATTCCCTTCAGCGTCGGTGCGATCACCGCGGTCGGCGCGACCCGGCCGGCCACCGCGTCCAGGGTCTTGAGGCCGTCGCCGGTGTTGTAGAGCACCGTCTCGCGGCTGGTGTCGAGCACCCCGGTCTCCACCAGCTTCTTGCACACGGCGGTGGTGACCCCGCCGGCGGTCTCGGCGAACACCCCGGTGGTGCGGGCCAGCAGCTCGATGCCGGCCCGGATCTCGTCGTCATCGACCTGGGCCATCGCCCCGCCGGTGCCGCGGACCGCGTCCAGGGCGTACGGGCCGTCGGCCGGGTTGCCGATGTTGAGCGACTTGGCGATGCCGAAGGGCTTCACCGGCTTGACGACGTCCCAGCCGTTGTCGAAGGCCGTCGCGATCGGGTCGCAGCCGGCCGACTGCGCGCCGAAGATGGTCCACTCGGTGGCCTCGACGATCCCGGCGGCGGTGAGCTCCCGGAAGGCCTTGTCCACCTTCGTCAGCAGCGACCCCGACGCCATGGGGATGACGACCTGGGCAGGGATACGCCAGCCGAGCTGCTCGGCCAGCTCGTAGCCCATCGTCTTGGAGCCCTCGGCGTAGTACGGCCGCACGTTCTGGTTGACGAA
>NZ_DATINC010000075.1:0-98829 GCF_035474675.1 Jatrophihabitans sp.
CGTCGGCCGTGCGACGGTCGCGAAGCCGAACACCGCGACGCCGGCGCTGTCCGACGTCGACCCCGCGACGATCACCGAGCTGCGGTTCAACGGCTCGCCGACCACCGTGATCAACCGGGGCGCCGAGTTACTCAGCGACCCGGTCGACATGCGTCTCGCCGACGACCAGGACCTCGTGGTCAGCGTCTTCTTCCCGACTCCGACCGGGCTCACCACGTTCCACTCGACGACCCGGCAGAACAACTACGTCGGCGTCGGTGACCTGGCCGCCGCGCCGGACGGCGCGGGCTACACCACCGAGCGGACCTGCTGCTGGTTCTTCCTGTCCGGCGTGGACGTGCTGCGGCACACCAACTACGGCCCGGTGGTGGTGTTCAGCGACTCGCTGGGCGACGCCAACGGCAGCACCCTGGACGCCAACACCCGCTGGGCGAACCTGCTGTACAGCCGGCTGCTGGCCGCCCGCGGCAACGACGCACCGGCCGTGCTGAACGCCAGCCTGGCCGGCAACCGGCTCAACCACGAGGGCACCGAGCCCGGTGCCGGCGACTTCCCCGGCTTCGCGCAGCTCGGCACCAACGCGCTGGCCCGGCTGGACGACGACGTCTTCGACCAGATCGGCACCCGGACCGTCATCACCGACCTCGGCATCAACGACATCTGGATGTCGAACGACTCGGCGGACGCGATCATCGCCTCCCTGCGCCAGATCAACCAGCAGGTCAAGGAGCACGGCGCGGTCAGCCTGGTCGCCACCCTGGCGCCGTACAAGGGCAACGGCGGGCCCGGCGTCTGGACGCCGGAGAAGGACGCCACCCGGCAGGCCGTCAACGCCTACCTGCGCGGCAGCGACGAGTTCGACGGCCTGATCGACTTCGACGCGGTCCTGCGCGACCCGGCCGACCCCGCCCAGCTGCGGCCGGCCTACGACTCCGGCGACCACATCCACCCCAACGACCTGGGCAACCAGGCGATGGCCGACGCGATCTCGTTGCAGGCGCTGCTGAAGGGCCCGGATTCGGTATCCTGACCCGACCGGACAAACCGCATCCCTGCCCTGCCCGGCTGGCCCGGGCAGGGCAGGGATGGCGCGGGTGAGAAGCCGAGGCGATCTGAGAGGACTCATCCCGACCGTGACCGCCGATGAGATCCTCGCGCAGCTGCTGACCGACTCCGCGCGTGCCGACCCGTACCCGATCTACCGGCAGCTGCGCCGGCTGGGGCCGATCGCGCCGCTGACCCAGGAGATGGCCGGGGTCAGCCGGTTCGCGGCGGTGGCCACCGGCTACGACCTCATCGACTCGGTGTTGCGGGACGTCAGCTTCTACAAGCAGGCCACCCCCGGCGCCCGCCAGCACCCACTGCTGAGCACCTTCGACACCTCGATGATGTTCACCAACCCGCCCGAGCACACCCGGATGCGGGGCCTGTTCGCCAAGACCTTCACGCCCCGCCGGCTGGCCGCCATGGACCCGATCATCTCCGCCGTGGTGGACGACCGGCTCGACCGGATGGAACAGGCCGGCGCCGGGGGTGCCGTGCTGGACTACGTCGAGGAGTTCGCCGCGCAGATGCCGGCGCTGGTGATGGCGGCCTTCATCGGCATTCCGGTCGAGGACCTGGACTGGTACCGGGCCAGGGTCCGCCCGATCGACGCCTTCATGGACCTGGACGGCAAGACACCCGAGGCCCTGCAGCGGGCCGACGACGCGACCGAGGAGCTGCGCGGCTACTACACCAGGCTGCTCGACCAGCGCCGCCGGGACCCGCAGCCGGACCTGCTCAGCGCGCTGGTCGCCTCGGTGGACGCCGGGGAGCACCAGCTGACCGAGGCCGAGCTGATCAGCAACCTCATCGTGCTGTTCAACGCCAGCTTCGTGACCACCGTCTTCCTGATCGGCAGCGGCCTGCCGCTGCTGCTGTCCCGCCCGGACGTCACCGCCGCGTTGCCCGGCAACCCCGAACTGGCATCGGACTGCTTCTCCGAGATCCTGCGCTGCGAGAGCCCGGTTCAGTTCCTGGCCCGGTCGGCACCGGCCGACCTGGAGCTGGCCGGGGTGCCGCTGGCTCAGGGGGAGGTGGTGCTGTTGCTGGTGGGGGCCGGCAACCGCGACCCGGACCGGTTCGCCGATCCGGACACCTTCGACCCGGGCCGGGAGCAGCTTCCCTCGCTGGGCTTCGGTGCCGGCGCGCACTACTGCATCGGCGCCGCCGTCGCCCGGGCCGAGGCGCAGATCGCCCTGCCCCGGCTGTTCGAGCGGTTCCCCCGGCTGGCGCTGGCCGGCGAACCGGTCGGCAGCCACAGCCTGTTCCTGCGCGGCCTGACGTCCGTGCCCGTCACCCTGAACTGAGGTCGCACGACATGCCCCTGGACCCGCAGGTGGCGCGCTGGCGGGAGCGCCGGATCGCCGAGCAGGTGCGCCCGCTGTACACCCAGACACTGGCCGAGGCCCGGGCCGCCGACCTCGCCGAGATCCAGGCCGGCACCGGCACGCCGGAGCCGGTTTTCCAGGTGCTGGAGCTGAGCGTCCGGGTTGCCGGCGCGACGCTGCCGCTGCGGCTGTACCGGCCCACCGAGGCCAGCCCGCTGCCGGCGCTGGTGTACTACTTCGGCGGCGGCTGGACGCTGGGCCAGATCGAGACCTGCGACGGGATCTGCCGGACGCTGGCCAACGCCGCCGGCTGCGCGGTGATCGCGGTCGGCTACCGGCTGGCGCCCGAGCACCGGTTCCCGGTCGCGGTGCACGACTGCTACGACGCGCTCGGCTGGGTCGTCGAGCACGCCGGGCAACTGGGCCTGGACCCGGGCCGGCTGGCGGTCGGCGGCGACAGCGCCGGCGGCAACCTGGCCGCGGCCGTCACCCTGCTGGCCCGGCAGCGCGGCGGGCCGGCGCTGGCCGCCCAGCTGCTGGTCTACCCCAACACCTGCTACCGCGCCGGCACCCCGTCGCTGGCCGAGAACGACGACGAGAGCATGTTCAACCGCCGGTCGGTGGACTGGTACTGGGGCCACTACCTGGCCAACCCCGCCGACGGTGCGGACCCGCTGGCCTCGCCGCTGCTGGCCGGCGACCACAGCGGGCTGCCGCCGGCCCTGGTGATCACCGCCGAGTACGACCCGTTGCGCGACGAGGGCGAGCAGTACGCCGAGAAGCTGCGGGCCGCCGGGGTGCCCACCGAGTGCACCCGCTACGAGGGCATGATGCACGGCTTCTTCCTGATGTCGTCGATGCTCGACGGCGGCCGGCGGGCGGTGCGGCAGGCGGTGGCCTTCCTGCGCGCCAGGCTCGGCACCGGGCCGGCACCGGGGCCGGCGGTGGTGTCGCTGGCCGACTACGAGGCCCGCGCCCAGGCGCTGCTGCCGCCGCAGGTGTGGGACTTCGCCGCCGGCGGTGCCGGCGCCGAGACCGCGCTGCGGGCCAACCGGCAGGCGCTGGACGCGGTGGTGGTCTATCCCCGGGTGCTGGCCGGCGGCGGTCGCACCGACACCGCCACGAGCCTGCTCGGTACCCCCGCCGCGCTGCCGGTCGCGGTGGCGCCGATGGCCTACCAGCGGCTGATGCACCCGGCCGGCGAGGTGGCGATGGCCGAGGCCGCCCGCCGGGCGGGGGTGCCGATGATGCTCAGCGCGCTGAGCAGCTGCCCGGTCGAGGAGGTCGCCGGTACCGGGGTCGCGCTCTGGTTCCAGCTGTACTGGCTGGCCGAACGGCACGCACTCGAACGACTGATCGAGCGCGCCGAGGACGCCGGCATCGCCGCCCTCGTGGTGACCCTGGACGTGCCGGTGCTGGGCCGGCGGCTGCGCGACGTCCGCAACGAGTTCGCGCTGCCGGCCGAAGTGGTGGCCGCCAACCTCACCGACGGGTCGGGCAGCCGGGCGCACGTGGCGCACCGCGGCGAGTCGGCGCTGGCCGCGCACACCAGCTCGCTGTTCGGCTCGGCGCTGGGCTGGGCCGACCTGGAATGGCTGCGGGACCGGACCAGCCTGCCGCTGGCGCTCAAGGGCATCCTCGACCCGCGGGACGCTCGGCGGGCGGTCGACCTCGGCGCGGACGCGATCGTGGTGTCCAATCACGGCGGCCGCCAGCTGGACGCGGCACCGGCCAGCGTCGCGGCGCTGCCTGCCGTGGTGTCCGAGGTCGGGCAGCAGTGCCAGGTGCTGCTGGACAGCGGCATCCGCAGCGGGACGGACGTGCTGCGAGCGCTCGCCCTGGGCGCGGCCGGCGTGCTGGTCGGCCGGCCGCTGCTGTGGGCGCTGGCCGTCGACGGGGCCGCCGGGGCGGAGAGCGCGTTGGCGTTGCTGAACACCGAGATCCAGGAATCGCTGATCCTGGCCGGCTGCCCCGATCTGGCTGCGGTCCGGGACCTGCGCACCACCCAGGAGAGTTGCCGATGAGCGCCACCGCCGACCGGCTGCACGCCGGTGAGCTGGACACCGCCGAGCTGTTCGGGGCGCTGGAGGACCCGGCGCTGAACTCGATGAACTTCCTCAACGAGATCTCCTCCCGGTACCCGGACGCGATCTCGCTGGCGGCCGGCCGGCCGGTCGAGCAGTTCTTCGAAATCGACTCCCTGGACCGCTACCTGCGCCGGTTCTGCCGGCACCTGGAAGAGGACCTGGGCTACTCGCCGGCCGAGGTGCGGCGCACCCTGTTCCAGTACGGCCGCACCAAGGGCGTGCTGCACGGGCTGATCGCGGCCAACCTGGCCCGGGACGAGGGGATCTCGGTCGACCCGGAGGCGATCGTGGTCACCGTCGGCTGCCAGGAGGCGATGTTCCTGGTGCTGCGGGCGCTGCGCACCGGGCCGTCCGACGTGCTGCTGGCCGTCACCCCGACCTACGTCGGGCTGACCGGTGCTGCCCGGCTGGTCGAGATGCCGGTGCTGCCGGTGGCCGCCGGCCCGGGCGGCGTCGACCTCGACGACCTGGAGCGCCGGATCCGGGCGGCGCGGGCGGCCGGGCTGCGCCCGCGGGCCTGCTACGTGATGCCCGACTTCGCCAACCCGTCCGGGGTCAGCATGGACCTCGCCGACCGGCGGCGGCTGCTGGCGATGGCCGCCGCCGAGGGGATCCTGCTGCTCGAGGACAACCCGTACGGGCTGTTCCCGCACGCCGACGAGCAGCGCCGGCCCACCCTCAAGGCGCTCGACGAGCAGCGGACGGTGGTCTACCTCGGCTCCTTCGCCAAGACCGCGATGCCGGGCGTGCGCACCGGTTACCTGGTCGCCGACCAGCCGGTGACCGACGCGGCCGGCAACCGGGGCCTGCTCGCCGACCAGCTGTCGAAGATCAAGAGCATGCTGACGGTGAACACCTCACCGATCACCCAGGCCATCGTGGGCGGCAAGCTGCTGGAGAACGACCACAGCCTGCTGCGCGCCAACGAGCGCGAGCGCGCGGTCTACACCGCCAACATGCGCCAGATGGTGGCGGGGCTGGCGGCCCGCTTCCCGGATCCCGGCCTGGGGGTGAGCTACAACGTCCCGGTCGGTGGCTTCTTCGTGGTGGTCACCGTGCCGTTCGAGGTGGACGACGCGCTGCTGGAGCGCTCGGCGGCCGACTACGGGGTGCTGTGGACGGCCATGCACCACTTCTACGAGCCGGGCGTGCCGGTGCACGCGCTGCGGCTCAGCTGCAGCACGGTGACCCCGGAGCAGATCGAGGCCGGCCTGGACCGGCTGGCCCGGCTGGTCTACGACCAGCTGGGCCAGCACCGGCCCGGCTAGTCAGCGCAGCGGGTCGCCGTCGCCGTCCCGGTAGCGGGGGTCGGCGGTGGTCCCGCCGGCGGGGTAGTCCGAGTCCGCCACGGCGTCGTCGGTCCGGTAGTGCGGCTCGGCGGTGGCCTCGCCGTCCCGCAGGGTGGGGTCGAGCGTGCCGGCGCGCTCCTGCAGCCGCTGCGCCTCGGCCCGCTCCCGCTCGGCCTCGGCCAGCCGCTGCTGGGCCTCCCGCTCGGTGTCGGCGGCCCGCAGCTCGGCCTCGGCGCGTTCCCGCCGGGCCCGGGCGACCTGCTCCTCGGCGGCAGCCTGCGCGGACTCGGCCCGGGCCGAGCGCTCGCTTGCCTCCTGCAGGTGCTGCTGCGCCTGGACCCGCTTGCGCTCGGCCGTCCGCTCCCGCATCCGCGGCAGCACGAACAGCGCGAGCAGGGCGAGCACCACAAGAATCACGATGATGACGATGACGAGCGTTTTCATAAGGCACGTCCCTTCTGGTTGACCAGACGTTAACGTGCACCGCTATCAGACGTCACCACCGGGTCTGCCGCCGGCTCACTTGTTGCGCAGCACCCCGGTACGGCACAGCTCCTCGCTGATGGTGCGCAGCTTGGTGTGGGTGCGCTGGGATGCCTTGACCAGCAACGCGAAAGCGGCGTCCGGCGTCACCCGGAAGCGCTCCATCAGGATGCCCTTGGCCTGCCCGATCACGTCCCGGCTGTCCAGCGCGGTGGTCAGGTTGCGGTGCCATTCCTGGCCGGCCAGCGCGATCGTGGCGTGCGCGGCGAACAGGCTGGCCATCGCCTGGGACTCCTCATTGAAGGCGTGCGGCCGGGATGCCGCCAGGTTCAGCGCTCCCAGTACCCGGTCGCCGGTCACCAGCGGGGTGCACAGCATGCTGGCCACTCCCAGCTCGCGGGCTGCCGGAGTGAACAGCGGCCAGCGGTCCTCGGTCGCCAGGTCCGGCACCCAGACCGGCTCGGGCTGGCTGACCGCGTCCAGGCCGGGGCCTTCGCCCACCTCGTTCTGCAGGTCGACCACCTGCAGGGTCTCCGTTCCGGACGTGGCCTGGGCTGCCAGCCGTCCCGGCCCGGCCGGAGTGACCAGGATCGAGAACTCGGTGCCGGGAATGACGTCGGTCGCGCCCTCGGCGAGTACTACCAGCGGGTCGAGCTTGCCGGCCTGGACGGCCATGGCCAGCTCGGTCAGCGCCGCGGCGAAGACGGTGGTGGACTCGCCCCCGCTGTCGGGCAGCGTGGCGGAGCCGGGCACTCGCCAAGGTTCGCCCTGCGGGTCAGCCGCCTCGGCAGGATCAAGCAGTTCCGACATGCTTCCTTCCTATGGGGGTCAAACTCCGGTCCGGTCCGGACGGCAGTTGTGCTGGCAACCAGAATATGCGGAGACTCGCCTCGAATTCCAACCTCTGCAGCCGCCGGTCACGGGCCGGCCTCGATGCGCTCGCGCATGGCGGCCAACGGCCACCCGGTACGGGGCTCGCCGGCGCTGGTCCAGTCGTCGGTCCAGCCGTACCGCCACGGGTGGACGGCCTCCACCCACCAGGTGGCCCCGGCGGCGGCGTGCTCGGCGTAGCGCTGCTGCCGCGCCGGGTCGCCGCCCGCGGTCTCACCCGGAACGGCCAGGTCGAAGGGCGGCGCGTCCGGTGCCCGCAGCTCGGCCATCCGGGCCGCGACCGCCGCCGTGTCGGCGACCTCCCACCGCCCGTCCGGGCGCATCGGCACCACGCCGTCCCAGCGGGCCGCCCGGCGGAACGGCCTGGTGCCGGGCCAGCTGCCACCCACCCAGACCGGGATCCGCGGTTGCTGGACCGGCGGCGGGTAGCACACCGCCGACCAGTCCGGCCCGGCGGCGCGGTAGTGCCTGCCCTGGTGGCGGACCGGTTCCCCGGTCCACAGCCGGGCCAGCACCTCCAGGTGCTCGTCGAGCATGTCCCCGCGGACCGCCGGGTCGGCCTGCTCACCGCAGTAGTCCCATTCGTACGGGCCGGCGCCGGTGCCCACCCCCAGCACCAGCCGGCCGTGGCTGAGCCGGTCCAGGGTGACGCTCTGCCGGGCCACCACCAGCGGCCGGCGCCGGGGCAGCGGCGTCACCAGGATGCCCAGCCGGATCCGCTCGGTGGCGCACGCCGCCGCGGCCAGCGCGATCCACGGGTCGACCGCGTCGACCGGCCCGGCGGCGAAGGCGAACAGGTGGTCCCACAGGAAGAAGCCGTCCCACCCGGCCGACTCGGCGGCGGCGGCCCAGGCGGCCACCAGCTCGGCATCGACACCGGTTCCGAAGCAGGGGACCGACAGCCCGTGGCGCACCGCGGCAACCTATCGCGGCGGGCCGGCGTCCGCCGGGTACCAGACGGTCGGCACCGGATTACCGGGTGGTGAACCGGAAGGTCATCCGGCTGCCGTCCGAGGTGGCCACCATGCTCAGCCCGAGCGCGCCGACGTGCTTCCAGTCGGCCTTTTCCTGGGGCGAGGTGGACGGGTCGGCATCGAGGATCTGGCCGAGGTTGAGGTAGCCGATCAGGGTCGCGTTGGCGCGGTCGGGGACCGCCTTCTGGAAGGTCGGGTCGTTGCCCAGCGTCCGGACGCCGGGGCCCGGCCGCGGGTCGTAGTCGGGGCTGGTGCTGACCTGGTAGCCGCCGGGGATCTTGCGGGCGTGCAGGCTCTCGGAGGGAAAGCCGAACGGCTCGCCCAGCGTGTCGAGCAACTGCATGGCCCGGTCTGCCTGAGCGGTGCTGACCTGGGCGGCGATCTCCGGATCCCCGGTTCCGCCGGACCGCAGCCGGAACGAGAACGTGGTGTCGGTGCCGAACAACGCGGCCAGGTCGCCGGGAAGCTGCAGGCCGGTCTGGTCGATGAAGTCTTCGAACTCGGTGCCCAGCCCCAGGGCGGCGGAGGCGCCGTTCCAGGCCTGTCTGAGCGATTCGCCGAGGCCGGTGACCTCCAGCGCCCCGCTGGTGTCGGCGGCGGAGAGCTTGGCCAGGGTGCCGTTCACCGGAGTGCTGGCCGCGCGCTTGCCGGTTTCGGCCCCACGCGAGACGGCCGACACCTCCAGGTAGTCCGAGCCGGCGTGCACCCCGACGATCATCCGGCCCCGGGCGGCCAGGCTGTTCAGCCGGCGCAGGTTCTCGATCCGGGAGCTGGGGGTACCGCTGGTGCCGGCCCGGACCGCGGCCAGCGCCCCGGCGACGTCGGTCCAGGCGATCGCGATCTGGTCGCCGTGCAGCGACTTCAGGTCCGAGTGGAACTGCCCGGACTTGGCCAGCGTGCCCTGCCGGACACCGGCCAGCACCGCCTCGGCGTGCGGCTGGCTGTTGCTGACCAGCACGTAGCCGTCGACGGTGACGTAGCCGAAGTCGCGCTCGGTGCGCGCGGCCTTGCCCATCGCCGCCTTCATCTTGGCCTCGTCGGTGTAGGCCACCGCGAGCACCGGATCGATCCCGGTCGGGCTGGTGCGGTCCGGAACCGCCGCGACCGCGATCCGGTCGCCCAGCCACGGCTTGATGTCGGTGGGGTAGTCCAGTTCGCTCTCGTCGTCGAAGAACGACGACAGCAGGGAGTGCTTCTCCTCGTCGAGGTTGCCCGCGCCCTTGACGACCTTCGGGAACTTCTTCGACAGCCGGTAGGCGGCGATCTTCTGGCCGGCGGCCGGGTCCAGGTCGAGCTTGGCGAACGCGACCGTGGTGGCCGGCAGCACCTTCTCCGGCTGGGTCCCGCCGCCGGACAGCGTGTTGTAGGCGTAGGCGGCGACCGCACCCGCGGCCAGCACCGCCAGCACCGCGCCGCCGGCGATCAGCTTGCGGCCGGGGCCGGTCTTGCGGGGCGGCGGAGCAAGCAGGTACGGGTTGGACAGGTAGATGTCCGACCCGGGACCCTGCGGCGGGTAGGGCGCCTGGTAGCCCGCTTGGTACCCCGGCTGGTAGGGCCCGGGGGGCGGTTGGCCACCCGGCTGGTACGGCGCCGGCGGCTGGTAGCCGGGCTGGTATTCCCCGGCCGGGGCGTACCCGGGCTGGTACGGGCCGGGCGGTTGGTCACCCACCTGGTACGGGCCGGGCGGCGCATATCCCGGCTGGTACGGCTCAGTCGGCGCCGGACCGGGTTGTGCCGGATCGGCTTGTGCGGGGCGGGGCTGGCCGCCGAAGCGCTGCTCCCAGTAGTCGGGCAGCGGTGCCGTGGATTCCGGCTCGGGCGTGCCGGAGGCCGGATCCCCGGGCTGGTCCGGACCCTGCGAGGAATGTGTCATGAACCGTTTCCGCGGCCTTCTGTCGTGTCGGCGAGCTGCTCAGGGCACCCATCGGCTGACCGGGTCCGGACCTGAATCGACAGCAGGAGCGCGGCCGCGGGCCCGGGCCGGTGGCCACGAGGGTAACCGGCCCGGGCGGCCAAGCACGTCAGGTTGGACAAACTCCTGCTCGGCAGTCCCGCATGTGGAATACCCACCGGTTGTCCCAGCGACCGGTGGGTATTCCACAGCCAAGAGAGTCCCAGCCGCCAGCCTGGCTGGTGGCTGACTGGTGACTGGTCGGACGGCTACCCGGCCAGCCTGCGGGTGATGCCGGACAGCACGTTGCCGGGCCGCTGCTGCTCGCCGGCGAAGGCGCTGATCACGACCAGCGCGCCGGTCAGCGCCGGGATGGCCCACTGCAACGCGGCCAGCTGCTTCTGGGCCGTGGCCAGTTCCGGCGGGGTCGAGGCGGCCGGCGTGGTGCCGTCCGAGGCGGGCACCGCGTGGTGCTGGGAGATCTTGCGGCCCAGCATCCGGGAGTAGCCGGTGGCGGCCAGCGCGGCGGCGGTCACGCCGGTCTTGACCATCGACATGGTGGCCACGCCTTGCTGGGCGGCCAGCCGGTCGGTGTTGTCCAGCAACTGGCCGACGCTGCCGATCAGGTGCGCGCCGATCGCGGCGGCGTTCACCGGCGTCCAGCGGTCCCATCCGGCGTTGGCGACCGCGCCGGTCGCGCTGGGACTTCCCGCCTGCGCGGCAGCCGGGTTGAGGGCCACCGCGTTGGCCAGCGTGCCGCCGAACCAGGCGGCCAGGCCGACATCGTGCAGTGAGCGGGACACAGTGTTGAAGAGCACGGAAAACTCCTGGGAGGAGAAGCGATTGCGCACCTAGCGGCGCACGCCGGATCGCTGTTGATCCGCGCGGACCAGCGGCCCGTGATCCCACCGTAGCCCCTTGCCGACCGGCCCCGGCACGGCCGATCCGGCGCCCGGCAGGCGCGGCACCCGATGGGGTGGATCAGGCGTAGCGTGGCGGTACGGCGAGCGGTGAGCCAAACCGCCGGCCCGACAGCGGCGGGCCTTGACGACGCCCAGACACCGGGCCCTTCTCCAAACCCAGACACCCGGAGGCGTACATGAGCGTGGGACGACTGGCGGCACGAGCCGTCATCGGTGGGCTGTTCGTCGGCCATGGCACCCAGAAACTGTTCGGCTGGTTCGGCGGCCCCGGCCGGGCCGGCACCGAAGGCATGATGGAGAGCCTGCAAATGCGCCCGGCGAAGGTGCACGCCGCGCTCGCCGGCGTCACCGAGACCGCCTGCGGCGGCATGCTGGTGCTGGGCCTGGGCACCCCGCTGGCCACCGCCGGCCTGACCGGGGTGATGACCACCGCGATCCGCAAGGTCCACCTGCCCAACGGGCCGTGGGCCGCCAACGGTGGCTGGGAGTACAACGCGGTGCTGATCGCCGCGGTGACCTCGCTGGCCGAGACCGGCCCCGGCCGGTTGTCGCTGGACTACCTCCGTGGCAGGGAACGCAAGGGAATCCACTGGGCCCTGTTCTCGCTGGCCACCGGCGTCGGGGCGGCGGCGCTGACCATGGCCGCGGGGGAGCGGAGCGCGCCGGCCCTGGCGCCGCAGCCGGTGATCCAGCCGGTTCCCGACGTCGCCGACATCGCGGGCGACCCGACCACCGCCGGCGCGAGCGACCCGACCACCGCCGGCAGCTGAGCCCGCGGCCGCTGGCTACTCGGTGAACCGGTAACCGATGCCCGGTTCGGTGATCAGGTGCTGCGGCCGGGCCGGATCGGTCTCCAGCTTGCGGCGCAGCTTGCCGAAGTGGAAGCGCAGGTAGCCGGACTCCTCGACGAAGGCCGGCCCCCACACCTGGGTGAGCAGCTGGCGCTGGGTGACCAGCTGCCCGGGGTGGCGCACCAGCTGTTCGAGCAGTTCCCACTCCGTACGGGTCAGTCGCACCGGTTCGCCCTGCTGGCCGGTGACCGTATGCGCCGCCAGGTCGATCAGGTGCGCACCGATCCGGACGCTGGCCCGCGCGGCGCCGGCGTCGCTGCCGGCCCGGCGGGAGACCGCGCGCATCCTGGCGATCAGCTCCTCCATGCCGAACGGCTTGGTCACGTAGTCATCGGCGCCTGCCTCCAGCGCAGCCACCTTGTCCGCGCCGCCGCTGCGGCCCGACAGCACGATGATCGGGGCGCTGGTCCAGCCGCGCAGGCCGGCGATCACCTCGCCGCCGTCCAGGTCGGGCAGTCCGAGGTCGAGCAGGACCAGGTCGGGCGGCAGCTTGGCGGCCAGGCTCAGGGCCGCCGTGCCGGTGGCGGCGGCGTGCACCTCGTACTGCCGTGCTTTCAGGTTGATCGTCAAGGCCCGCACGATCTGCGGCTCGTCGTCGACCACCAGTACCCGCATCAGACCACCTGCGGACTCGGGTGCTCGTCCCTGACGCCGGCGAGGGTGAGCACCATCGTCAACCCGCCGCCGGGGGTGTCCTCGGGCACCAGCGAGCCGCTCATCGCCTCGGCCAGCCCGCGGGCCAGCGCCAGGCCGAGCCCGACCCCGGTGGTGTTGGAGGTGTCGCCGAGGCGCTGGAACGGCAGGAACACCCGTTGCCGGGCGGCGTGCGCCAGGCCCGGGCCGTAGTCGACGATCCGCACCTGCACCCGGGAGTGGTGCGAGCTGGCGGTGACCAGCGGCGGCCGGCCGGCGGGCGAGACCCGCAGGGCGTTCTCCAGAAGGTTGCCGATCACCCGCTCCAGCAGGCCCGGGTCCGCGCTCACCGCCGGCAGTTCGGCCGGCACCCGGACCGAGACCCGGTCGGCGTCCGGGCCGAGGGAGTCCAGCGCCCGGGCCACCACGTCCTCGACCGCGACGACCTGGCGGTGCACCGCCATCGCGCCCGCCTGCAGCCGGCTCATGTCCAGCAGGTTGGCGACCAGCTTGGCCAGCCGGTCCAGCGACTCGTCCGCGGTGGCCAGCAACTCCGCCTGGTCGCCGGGGGTGAAGTGCACCTGGGGATCGCGCAAGCTGCTCACCGCCGCCTTCGCCCCGGCCAGCGGGGTACGCAGGTCGTGGCTGACGGCTGCCAGCAGTGCGGTGCGGGTCCGGTCCACCTCCTGCAGCGGCTGGGACCGCTCGGCCTCGGCTTCCAACCGTTCGGTACGCAGCGCGGCAGCGGCCTGGACCGCGACCGCGCGCAGCACCCGCTGGTCGCCGGCTTCGGGCACGCCGCCGCTGAGCAGCAGGGTCGTCTGCTCGTCGGCGGCCACCACCACGTCGGCCTGCTCCGGACTGCGGGGCGGGTCCGCGCCGATCTCGGCCGCCACCTGCCAGCCGGCACCTTCCCGTTCCAGCAGGGTGACCGCCCGCATACCGAAGGTGTGGCGTACCTGTTCCATCAGCTCGGCCAGTGCCGAGCCACCCCGCGCCGCGCTGCCGGCGATGGTGGCCAGGAACTGGGCCTCCGAGGAGGCCCGGACCGCCTGCCGGCGCCGCCGCTCGGCCCGGTCCAGCAGCCCCGCGATCAGCACCGAGACCAGCACGAACACCGCCAGGGCGAGCGCGTTGTTGGCATCGCCGATGGTGAACCGGTGCAGCGGCGGGGTGAAGTAGTAGTTGAGCAGCGCGGTGGCGGCCAGGGCGGTGGCGATGGCGACCAGCACGCCGCCCATCCAGGCGACCAGCACCGTCACCAGCAGGTAGACCAGCACCGCGCTGAGCAGGTTCAGCTGCTGGCGGGTGGCGGCCAGCGACAGCGTGGCCAGGCTCAGCAGGGCGACCGACAGGGCAGCGCCCAGGCCGGCGCGCCGCCAGGACGGCCAGCCGAAGCCCGGCCGGCGAGGGGCACCGGACCAGCCGGAGCCGGGGTGCTGGTCGACGAGGGTGACCGCGACGGCCGGTGACCTGCGCACTGCCCGGGCCGCGATGCCCGAGCCGGGTATCCGGTCAGAATGCCACCGGCGCCGGCCGGTGCCGAGAACCAGCTGGCCGGCGTTGCTCGCCTCGGCGAACTCGACCAGTGCCGCGGCCGGGTCGTCGGCGCGCAGCAGGTGGTAACTGCCCCCGGCCGCCGTGCTGAGCGCTCGCTGGGTGGTCAGCACGATGGGGTCCACCTCGCGCTGGGAGCCGGTGACCACGTGGACGGCGAGCAACTCGGCTCCGCTGCCGGCCGTCAGCCGGACCGCGTGCCGGACCAGTGCCGCGTCGTGCCGGCCTCCGCTGAGGCCGACCACGATCCGGGGCCGGGTCTGCCAGGGCACCGCGATCCGGTGCTCGGCACGGTAGCGCTGCAGCCCCTCCGCCACCCGGTCGGCCACCCACAGCAGGGCCAGCTCGCGCAATGCGGCGAGGTTGCCGGGACGGAAGTAGTCCGCCAGCGCGGCATCGACCCGAACGGCTGGGTAGATGTTGCCGTGCGCCATCCGCCGGCGCAGCGCCTCGGGGGTCTGGTCCACCAGCTGGATCTCGTCCGCCGCGCGGGCCACCGGGTCCGGCACCGTCCGGACCGGCCGGGCCCCGGTGATCTGCTCGACGATGCCGCTCAGGCCGGCCACCTCGGCGATGTCCAGCGTCGAGACGACATCCAGGCCGGCGCTCAGCAACTGCTCGACGTCCTGCCAGCGATGCTCCCGGGTGGTGCCCGCGGGGTTGACGAAGGCGTACTCGTCGACCAGCACCACACCCGGCCGGCGCGCCAGCACCGCGGGCACGTCCAGGGTCCCGGCCGCGCCCGGCAGCGCCGGCAGCAGCGCCGCCAGGTCCTCGATCGGGCGCCGGCCCCGGCTGGCCACCACCGCCAGCAGCACGTCGGCGCCCCGGCGCCGGCGACGGATTCCCTCGGTCAGCATGGCGTGCGTCGTGCCGGCGCCGGGTGCGACGCCGAGATAGATCCGCAGGGTCCCGCGGTGCATGCCGTTCAGTGTCTCCCAGCCGGCAAGCCGTCCCGCGGGGCGGCCAGCTCGTAGCGGGGGTTGGCCAGCGCCAGGTGCCCCTTGTACTCACCGGCCCGCCCCCAGGCTCGGATCCGGGCGCCCGGCGTGATCCCGGCGATGGCGGTGCGGCCGAAGAACAGCAGCCGGATTCCTCCGGTCTCGTCGAAGACCTGGGCCTCGAGTGACCGGCCGGCGACGGTGCCGGCCCGGACCACCCGCACCTCGCCCTCGATGGCCACCTGCTGCCTCGGCACCACGGAGCCGATCGGGGTCCGGCCGGACGGCACGGCGTGCTTGCCGGCCGGCACCGCAGCGCCGGCGGGCCCTGTGGCACCGACCGGTACCGCAGCGCCGGCGGGCAGCACGGTGCCGGTTGTCGGGGACAGTGCCGCCATCCGGGCGGCTTCGGCCCGCCGGTACTCCAGCCGGTCCACGACCTCCCGGCTCAGGGTGGTGTCGAACGGCACGATGGTTGCCGAGACATGCGCGATCCTGCTCACCGCGGCGGCGATCCGGTCAGCGGTGCGGTCGTGCAGCAACCGCTGGGAGAGCCGGCGGAAGGTCCGCCGCGGCAGCAGCACCGTCACCTCCGCCCGCTCCGAGATCACCTCCCGCAGCGCCAGCCGGCTCGCCGCACGGGGCAGCCGCCGATCGGGACAGCCGACCAGCTCCAGCGGCACCCGGTCACCCAGGCCACGCACGATCCACTCCCGCTGCAGCACCTCGGCGTCGTGCGAGTCGAGGACCAGGTGCACCGCCCGCAGCTCGGTGGGGTGCAAGCTGCCCGCGTAGCGCAGCGCACGGATCACCGCGACGTCCAGCCGGTCGACCAGCACCAGCACCACCGAGCGCGGGTAGTACCGGAGCATCGAAGGCCCGCCGGTGACTCTGGCGGTGACCAGGTCCAGCGAGCGTGCCTCGGCCCGGTAGCGGGAGTTCAACCGCACCAGTCCCAGCCACATCAGCGGAAAGAGCACCACGATCAGCCAGGCCCCCTCGCTGAACTTCACCACGGCGAAGATCAGCACCACCAGCGTGGCCGTGCAACCGCACACCAGGTCGGTCACCAGCCGCACCCGGTGCCGGGGCGGCGGCGCGAGCCAGTGATGCCGGGCCATCCCGAACCCCGCCATGGCGAAGCCGGTGAACACCCCGATCGCGTAGAACGGAACCAGCTTGTCGACGTGCGCACCGACGCCGAGCAGGAGCGCCAGCGCGGTCGCAGTGAGCACGACAATGCCGTTGCTGTGCGCCAGCCGGTGCCCGCGCCGGGTCATCTGGCGCGGCAGGAACGAGTCCTCGGCGATGAAGCTGGCCAGGAACGGAAAGCCGGTGAACGGCGTGTTCGCCCCGGTGTAGAGGATCAGCGCGGTGGCCAGCTGCACGAGCACGAAGCCCAGGTGGCCCAGCGTCCCGTCCCCGAACGCGGCCCGGGCCACCTGGCTGATCACGGTGGGGCTGCCGCTGGCATACGGCGTGGCGTGCGTCTGCCAGGCCAGGAAGGAGATTCCCAACACCAGCGAACCGAGCAGCACGCTCAGGATCGACAGGTTCGACCGGGCATGCGGGCCCTCGGGCGGGCGGAATGCGCTGACGCTGTTGGAGATCGCCTCCAGGCCGGTCAGCGACGAGCCACCGTTGGCGAACGCCTTGAGCAGCACGAAGACCGCCATCCCGGACAGCAGCGCGTGGTGCTGGTCGGTCACCTCGATCATCCCGGCGGCGTGCTGGTAGCGCGGCAGGTCGCCGGCCAGCTCGCGAACCACTCCCACCGCGATGACCATGCCCGCCATCGCGACAAAGAAGTAGGTGGGAAAGGCGAATGCCCGCGCCGCCTCCCGGACGCCCCGCAGGTTCCCGTACCCGAGCAGCAGCACCACACCGACGGTGACCTCGTCGGTGTAGCCGCCGAGCGCGGGCACCAGCGAGGTGATCGCGGCCGTGCCGGCGGCGGTCTGGACCGCCACCGTGACCACGTAGTCGATCAGCAGCGCGACGGCGGCGATCTGGGCGGTCCGGGGGCCGAAGTTCTCCCTGGCCACCACATAGGAGCCGCCGGCCTTGGTGTAGACCATCACGACTTCCCGGTACAGCAGGGTCATCAGGGCCAGCACCACCAGCACCACGGCGGTGAGCGGCATCAGCAACTGGTAGCCGGCCAGCCCGAAGGCGGCCAGCAGCACGATCAGCATCTCCTCGCTGCCGTAGGCCGAGGACGAGATGCAGTCGCTGGACAGCACCCCGAGCGCCGCGGTGCGCGACAGTTTCTCCTCGTGCAACCGCTCGGTGACCAGTGCCGGGCCCAGCAGCAGGCGCTTGAGCCGGTAGCCGGCTGCTTCGGGCAGGTCGGGGAAGGAAGCGGCTTCGGGCAGGACGTCGGTCACACCGTCCAGTACATGCCGGAGCGGCCGCCGGCAGTGGTTTCCTCACGACTTGCTCATGCCGGGCGGGCAAAACCTATCGCCGCGCTACCCCAACCGGGGCAGTGTCTGGTCCGTACCCAGCAGCGGCCGGAAGAGGTCGCCCTTCTCGGCGATCCGCTGTGGCACGGTGCGCAGCGCAAAGCCGTCCGGCCGCAGTTCCGGATCGTCGAGCTCCTCCCAGCCGATCGGCATCGACACCGGCGCCCCGGGTGCCGGCCGGGCGCTGTACGGCGCGACCAGCGTCTTGTTGATGGCGTTCTGGGTGTAGTCCAGCCGGGCCTTGCCGGCCCGGTCGCGCACCTCCCACTTCCAGCTCAGCAGCTCCGGCACCACCGCCCCGACCGTCTTGGACAGCTGCTCCACCCAGCGCCGGGTCTCGGCGAAGCTGGGACCGCGGGTGATCGGCACCCAGATCTGGATGCCACGCCGGCCGGTCACCTTGGGCCGGGCCAGCATGCCCAGGTGCTCGAAGGCGGTGCGGTGCAGCCGGGCCAGCACCAGCACGTCCTGCCAAGAGGTGCTCCCGCCCGGGTCGATGTCGATCAGGGCGTAGCTCGGCTGCTGCGGCCGGTCGACCATCGAGGTCCAGGCGTGCCATTCCAGCGCGCCGAAGTTCGCCGCCCAGACCAGGGCGGCCGGCTCGTTGACCACCAGGTAGGTGCGCGTCTCGCCCGGGTCGGCGTCCGGGTTCTGCCACCGGGTGAGCCAGTCCGGTGCCCAGTCCGGAAGTTCCTTGTGCCAGAAGCCCTTGCTGCCCGCCCCCTGCGGATAGCGGTGCATGTTCAGCGCGCGGCCGGCCAGGTAGGGCAGCGCCACCGGCGCGATCTGCGCGGTGTAGCGCAGGAATTCTCGTTTGGTGACCGGCTGGTGCTCGGCCGAGCCGGGAAAGAGCACCTTGTCGAGATTGGTGACCTTGAGCTCGCGGCCGAAGACCTCCCAGTGCCCGCCGGACGCCGGCAACTCCTCCAGCGCCGCCAGCTCGTCCGCGCTGGGCCGCCCGGACGCCGGGTCCTTCAGGGCGATGGAGGCCTCGGCGGCCGGCAGGTCCGAGCGCCACATCCGGTCGGGGTCGGCCAGCACCTCGTCGTTGGTGCGCCCGCTCAGCACCGAGCGCGGATGCTGCTCCGGATCCCAGCCGGGCACGGCGAAATCGTCGCGCTTGTGCAGCATCAGCCAGTGTTCCTTGCCACCGGAATCGGCCCCGGTGCGCACCAGCACGAACCGGCCGCGCAGCTTGCTGCCGTACAGCTCGGCCTGCAGCTCGCCGCGGGCCACCGCGGTGGCCGGGTCCAGGCGGGTCTTGACCGGTTCCCAGGTGCCGGCGTCCCAGACGATGACGTCGCCCCCGCCGTACTCGCCGGCCGGGATCACCCCTTCGAAATCGATGTATTCGATCGGGTGGTCCTCGACGTGGAAGGCCGCGTGCCGGGCGGCCGGGTCCAGCGTGGGGCCCTTCGGAACGGCCCAGCTCACCAGCACCCCGTCGATCTCGAAGCGCACGTCATAGTGCAGCCGCCGGGCCCGGTGCCGCTGCACCACGAACCGGCGGCCGGCCGGGGCAGGCGCCGCCGGCTCCGTGTCACCTACCTCGCCTTCCGGCTCGGAGGTACGGCTGAAGTTCCGCTTGCGCCGGTACGGGGCAAGCTTCTCGGTGGCCGGCGGGTCGGAGGCCATGCTGTGGAGTCAAGTACCTGGCACCGGCCGCCGCAACCAGGCACCACCGCCCGATCGGCCGGGCCAGGCAGCCGGCAGAGGTCAGCCGCCAGGTCAGCCGACAGACGACCGGTCGGCGGCGGACCGGTCGGCGGGGAACCGGCCGATGGCCCGCTCGGCCCACCGGCCGGCGACCTGGTCGACCACGACGGTGGCAAGCCAGCCGGCCAGCGCGCCCAGCGCCAGGCCCGCCACCACGTCCTGCAGGTGATGGACGTGCGCGGCGACCCGGGCGGCGGCCAGCAGCACGGCAGCGGCAGCCAGCACCACGCCGGTCCGCCGGTGCCGGAAGGCCAGCAGGCTGGTGAGCAACCCGGCCGCGATGCAGTGGTCGGAGGGGAAGCCGTTGTCGGCACTGTGCTTGATCAGCGGATGCAGCGACGGATTCTGCACGAACGGGCGGGGATCGGTGTGCAACCCGGCGGCGATGGTCAGCAGCAGCACCGCGAAGGCGGCACCGAGCACGGCGGCGACCGCGGTTCTCGTCCGGGCCTGCCGGTCTATCCCGACCGCCCAGACGAGCAGGGCCAGCGCGGCCATCGCGAACAGCAGGTAGTCGGCCAGCCAGGCAATCATCGTGTCCATTTACCGCGAGTCTGCAGCCAGAGCCTTGGATTGCGATGTGAGCGGCTCAGCGCAGCGACAGCGCCAGCCACCAGCCCAGGGCGCCGGCGCCCAGGCCCGCCACCAGGGTGAGCGCGACGTTGCCCACCGCCTGCCACCGGGCGCCGAGCCCGGCCAGGCGCAGGGTCTCGTAGCTGAACGCCGAATAGGTCGACAGCGCGCCGCAGAAGCCGGCACCGGCCAGCAGCGCGAGGTTCCCGCTCACCGTGCCGGCCGCTCCGGTCAGCAGGCCGAGCACCAGCGAGGCCAGCACGTTGACCGTGACGGTTCCCCACGGGAACAGCGTGCGATGCCAGGACTGGATCGCCCGGTCCAGCAGGTACCGGGCCGGTGCGCCGACCCCGGCGCCCAGCGCCACCAGCAGCCAGCTCATGCCGCCGGCTCCGGGGCGACGCTCCGGCGGGCCTGCCAGACCCGGCCGGCCAGGCCCGCCGCCAGCCACACTGCGACGGCGCAGCCGAGCACGGTCGCGGCCAGGTAGCCAGCCGCCGTCCCCGGCCGGTGCTGGCGCACCAGCTGCTGCACCTCGACGGCGAAGGTGGAGTAGGTGGTGTAGCCGCCCAGCATCCCGGTGCCCAGGAACGGCCGGGCCAGCCGGTGCGGCCTCGGCAACTGCGGCAAGGTGGCCATCAGGACGCCGATCAGCAGGCAGCCGGTGAGGTTGACCAGCAGCGTGGACCACGGAAACCCGTCCGGCCGGTGCACCCACGCCCGGCTCAGCCCGTAGCGGGCCTCGGCGCCCAGGATGCCGCCCAGCGCGACGGCCGCGAGCACCGCGTGCCCGGCCGGCCCGGCCTGAGCGCGCTGCGCCGGATCGTGCAGGTCGACATCGGGATCGACGATCGGTTCCGCGCCGTTCTCCGGCGGCTCCGGCAGCGGGGACAGGTCAGTACCTCCTGGCGGTCCGGATGGCGGGTGGCGCGGCTGCCGGAAAGCAGGATAGGCCTACCGCGCACCGCTCCCGCCGCGGCGGGGGAGAAGAATCGGCCGCATGCCCCACTCCCCGCAGGCCCCGCTGGACGAGACCGTCCGGGCGTTGCGGGCTGCCGGCTGCGTGTTCGCCGAGGACGAGGCGCGGCTGCTGCTGGCCGCCGCGAGCGGCCCGGACGAGCTGGCCGAGCTGGTACGCCGGCGCGCCGCCGGCCAGCCGCTGGAGGTGCTGCTCGGCTGGGCGGACTTCTGCGGGGTGCGGGTCGCCGTGCGGGCCGGCGTGTTCGTGCCCCGGCAACGCAGCGCGTTCCTGGTCGAGCAGGCGGTGGTCCGGGCCCGGCCCGGAGCGGTCGTGCTCGACCTGTGCTGCGGCAGCGGGGCGCTGGGGCTGGCGATGGCGGCCGCGCTGGGCGGGCTGGACCTGCACGCCGTCGAGCTGGACCCGGTGGCGGTCCGGTGCGCCGAGGGCAACCTCGCCCCGGTCGGCGGCCGGGTGTACGCCGGGGACCTGTACGACCCGCTGCCGGCGGCGCTGCGGGGCCGGGTCGAGGTCATCGTGGCCAATGCGCCCTACGTGCCCACCGAGGCCATCTCGCTGATGCCGCCCGAGGCCCGCGAGCACGAGCCGCGGCTGGCCCTGGACGGCGGGCCGGACGGCGTGGACGTGCACCGCCGGGTGGCCGCCGGGGCACCGGACTGGCTGGCGCCCGGCGGCAGCCTGCTGATCGAGACCGGCCGGTCGCAGGCCGGCCAGACCGCGGCGGCGCTCGCCGGGGCCGGCCTGGTCCCGTTGCTGGTCGAGTCCGAGGACGCGCTGTGCACCGTGGTGGTGGGCACCCGGCCGGACGAAACCCTCCCTTGACAGTGCCCGGACCGCGACGGACGATCGGCTGACTTCGTGCGGGGTGTGCCCCGTGCGGAGCGCAGGCACGCAGCGCCGGAGACCTCGGCGTGCGTGCCGAGTACGGGGGCTTGGGTCATGACCACTCTTCTTTGTGCTGCCGTGCCGGCCGGCCGGCGCGCCCGCCGCTGGCTCGGACTGGCCGGCGTCGCCTCGCTGGTCGGCTCCGGCCTGCTGGCCGCCGCACCGGCCGCGAGCGCTGCCAGTTCCCTCCTGGTCCGCTATCCGTACCTCACCGATGTCACCACCACCTCGGTGCAGGTCACCTTCGACACCACCACTAAGGTGACCAGCGCGTCCGGGGCGGTGCGGTGGGGTACGCCCAGCGGCAGCACCGGCTGCACCCTGACCGGCACGTCGGCCAGCAGCACCGCCAACTCGGTCAACGCGCCGATCACCGTCGCCGGCGTCACCGAGTACCAGACCTCGATCCGGATCTCCGGGCTGGCCGCCGGCACCAGCTACTGCTACCGCGTCTACACCGGCGGCACGGCACCGACCGACCTGCTCGGCAGCGACGTCGCCCCGCGGTTTGCCACGCTGCCCACCAGCGGCGCGGTCACCTTCGACGTGCTCGGCGACTGGGGCGACGACAGCATCGCCGCCGGCCAGAACCAGAGGAACATCGACGCCCTGATCGCCGCCAGCGGGGCGCAGTTCGCCGTCTCCACCGGCGACATCGCCTACCCCAGCGGCAGCCAGACCAACTACGGCAACCTGGTCGCCACCGGCACCGCGGTCAGCGAGGTGTTCGGCCCGGGCTACTGGAAGGCGCCCGGCGCCTCGGTCCCGCTGTTCGCCAGCGCCGGCAACCACGGTCGCAGCACCACCTTCCTGCAGAACTGGAAGCAGGCCGCGACCGTCGCCGCGTCCGGCGGCAAGTACGTCATGGAGAGCTACTCCGGCCTCGACGGCACCACCGCGGCGAGCTACCCCTCGGTCTGGTACGCCTTCGACGCCGGCGGCGCCCGGTTCTACGTCCTCGACGCCGACTGGAGCGACAGCAACACCGGCACCGCGCCCGGCGGTGCCTACCAGGTGGACCGCGACTACCACTGGCAGCCCACCAGTCCCGAGTACCAGTGGCTCAAGGCCGACCTGGAGAGCCACGCCAACAGCCTGAAGCTGGCCTTCTTCCACTACCCACTGCGGTCGGACAACGCCACCGAGAGCAGCGATACCTATCTGCAGGGCGACCCGAACAACCCCTCGTCCACCGCCAGCCTGGAGGGACTGCTGGCCAACAACGGGGTGGACCTGGCGTTCAACGGCCACGCCCACCTCTACCAGCGCAACCTCGCCCCGCCCGGCGCGGTCACCAGCTACGTCACCGGCGGCGGCGGGGCGAAGGTCGAGCCGGTGAGCCGGAGCCGGTGCGCCACCACCGACGCCTACGCCGTCGGATGGTCCTACTCCAGCGCGTCGGGCAGCGCGTGCGGGGCGGCGCCGACGCCCGGCTCGGACGCCCGGGTCTTCCACTTCCTCAAGGTGGCCGTCAGCGGCAGCACGGTCACGGTGACCCCCACCGACTCGACCGGAGCGACCTTCGACGCGGTCACCTACGACTTCGCGCAGAACAGCGTGCCGCCGGCCGCCCCCACCGGCCTGCTGGCCACCGCCGTCGGCAGCACCGTCAAGCTCAGCTGGACCGCCAGTCCCAGCAGCGACTCCAGCGCGCAGGACGTCTACCGCAACGGCCGGTGGCTGGCCACCGTCGGACCCGCGGTGAGCTCCTACCTCGACGCGGCGCCGCTGGCCGGGGCCAGCTACACCGTCCGGGCGCACGACCTGGTCGGCAACCAGTCCGGCGACAGCGCACCGGCCGGCGTCGGCAGCGGCACCGACAGCACGCCGCCGAGCGCGCCGGGCAACCTGACCGCCGCCGCTGCCGGCCCCACCTCGGTGCAGCTGAGCTGGACCGCCAGCACCGACAACGTCGGCGTCACCGGCTACGAGATCTACCGCAACTCCGCCGGCACGCCGCTGGCCACCGTGGCCGGCACCGTGACCAGCTACCTCGACAACACCGTGGCGCCCGCCACCACCTACAGCTACACGGTCAGGGCCAGGGACGCGGCCGGGAACTCCACCGCCAGCAACGCCGCGTCGGTGACCACGCCGGCCGGCACCGGCACGACCATCTTCGCCAGCGACGACGTCACCGTGGACCAGGCCGTCCCGGACGCCCAGCCCTCCGCCACCGCCTCCCGGGTCGTCACCGACGGCAGCCCGGTGAACAATGCGCTGATCCAGTTCAAGCCGGCGCTGCCGGCCGGCTGCGCCACGGTGACCCGGGTGACGCTGAGCCTCACGGTCGGCACCAACACAGACGACAACTCGGTCCGGGGCGGCGACTTCTTCCTCACCGACAACGCCGCCTGGAGCCAGACCGCGATCAGCTGGAACATCGCCCCGAAGCCGGTCGGGACGGCAGTGTTCAGCCAGGGCGCGGTGGCGCTCGGCCAGACCGTGACCGTCGACCTGACCGGCCGGGTCGACGTCACCGCGCCGTTCACCGTCCGCATCTCCACCACCAGCGGGGACGCCGCCCGGTACTACTCCAGGGAGGGGTCGGCGACGCTGGGGCCGCGGCTGAGCGTGACCTGCTGACCCCGCACGCCGTCCCGTTCCGCAGCCGCCCGGATGCCTTCCAGCTGTGATGTCGGACACGTTCTGCCGTTTCGGTTGCGAACGAACCACAGCGGTGCCTCGAGGCCGTCGTGAGCTGGTTGCCGGCCGGCCCGAGGGCACGCCGGAAGAGCCGGGCGGGAGGAAGATCGTTTTCAACCTGCTTGTACAACGATGTACCTGCGGTATGACCGAGGTGTGTAACTGCGTCGTCCGGGCCGGCTCCGGTCAACGATCATGATCATCTCAGCGTCGCTGGGAAATTCTGCTGCCACCGATGAGTGGCACCAGGTCTGTAAAGGCTTCCGTGCGCGCATAGCGGACCTGTGGGATCTATGCCGCCACATCTTGACCTTAGGGATTTCCCATGAATGAATGGCGCCGTCGTTCTCCTTCACCCAACCCCTACAGGTGGATTGATGCATAAATTGCGCAGTTCGAGGGCTCGCCGTGGCACGGTGGCTCTCACGGCGCTCGGCGCCATGGTTCTGTCCGCGGCGTCCGCCGTCTCCGCACCGTCGGCCTTCGCCGCAACGAGCGCCAAGGCCGGCACCGCCAAGCAGTCCCAGATCGGCAAGCACGACCGGGAACTGCTGGCCACCGCCATCGCCAGCGGCAAGCCGACCGTCACGCTGCTGATCGCGGCCGCTCCCGGCCAGAACAGCACGGTGATCAGCGCCCTGCAGGCCCTGGGCGCGACCGTCGCCAAGGCCGACAGCGACATCAGCTACATCCGCGCCGTGGTACCGACCGGCAAGGTCGAGGCCGCTGCCAACCTGGCCGGCATCGTGGCCGCCGACCTCGACGAGGTCGTCGAGCTCGACCAGCCGGAGCCGGCTGGCACCCAGGCCCCCACCCCGCAGACCCCGCCGGGTGCCAGCACCCCGCGTGACAACCCCTACATGCCGGTCGGCGAGACCGGTGCCGCCGCCTTCACCGCGGCGCACCCGACCTGGGACGGCCGGGGCGTCACCATCGGCATCATGGACTCCGGCATCGACCTGGACCACCCGGCGCTGGCCACCACCACCACCGGTGAGCGCAAGATCACCGACTGGGTGACCGCGACCGATCCGTTCACCGACGACGACCCGACCTGGCTCGACATGAAGACCCAGGTCAGCGGCCCGAGCTTCAGCTACGCCAACGTCAGCTACACCGCTCCGGCCGGCACCTACCGGTTCGCCGTCTTCACCGAGAACGACCCGCGCCTCGGCGGCGAGCTGGGCAGCGACATCAACCGCGACGGCGACAGCACCGACAGCTGGGGCGTGCTGTGGGACACCACCGCCAACACCGTGCGCGTCGACACCAACTCCAACCGCGACTTCAGCGACGACGCGGCGATGACCGACTACGCCAAGAAGTTCGACATCGGCCACTTCGGCACCGACAACCCGGCCACCCAGGCCCAGGAGACGCTGCCGTTCGTCGTGCAGACCGACGGCAAGAACAAGGTCGTCAACATCGGCATCGTCTCCGGTGAGCACGGCACCCACGTGGCCGGCATCACCGCGGCCAACGGCATGTTCGGCGGCGCCATGTCCGGCGCTGCCCCCGGTGCCAAGCTCAAGGCGGTCCGGGTCTGCATGTTCATCACCGGCTGCACCTCGCACGCCCTGATCGAGGGCATGACCTTCCTGGCCAAGCAGGGCAACGTCGACGTGATCAACATGTCGATCGGCGGCCTGCCGGCGCTCAACGACGGCAACAACACCCGGTCGGTCCTCTACACCCGACTGGTCGACCAGTACAACGTGCAGATCTTCATCTCGGCCGGCAACAACGGCCCGGGCCTGAACACCATCGGTGACCCGGCGGTGGCCTCGCACGTGCTGGCCGTCGGTTCCTACATCAGCAAGGACAGCTGGCAGAAGAACTACGGTTCGGACTCCACCTACGCCGACAACCTGCACCCGTTCTCCTCGCGGGGCCCGCGTGAGGACGGCGGCTTCAAGCCCGAGATCGTCGCGCCGGGTTCGGCCATCTCCACCACCCCGATGTGGGAGGCGTCCAGCCCGGTCGCCGGCACCTACACCCTGCCGGCCGGTTACTCGATGCTGCAGGGCACCTCGATGGCCTCGCCGCAGGCCGCCGGCGTCGGTGCGCTGCTGGTGAGTGCCGCCAAGCAGGCCGGCGTGCAGAGCCAGCCGGCCCAGATCCGGCAGGCGCTGAAGTCCACCGCCCGGTTCCTCCCGCGCTACGGCGCCTACGAGCAGGGCAACGGCCTGATCGACGTCAACGCCGCCTGGAACCAGCTCAAGACCAACATCAAGACGGTGGAGATCACCTCCTCGGTGGACGTCCACACCATCCTGTCGGGCTTCCTGGCCACGCCGGGCAAGGGTGAGGGCATCTACGACCGCGAGGGTGTCACCGCCGGTGCCAGCTACACCCGCACCTACACCTTCACCCGCACCTCGGGTGGCGGCGGCACCATCACCTACAACCTGAACTGGGTGGGCAACGACGGGACGTTCTCCTCGGCCGGCTCCATCGCGCTGCCGCTGAACAGCCCGAAGACCCTCACCGTCACCGTGCACCCGACCAGCGCGGGCACCCACTCGGCGATCCTGAACCTTGATGACCCGGCGACCACCGGCATCGACAAGCAGACGCTGAACACGGTGGTGGCGGCCGAGCAGTTCGCCGCGGCCAACAACTACTCGATCACGCACTCGGGCACCATCGGGCGCAACCAGTACACCACCTACTACTTCAACGTCCCCGCCGGTGCTCCCGCACTGAAGGTGGACCTGGTGGGTGGCGGCAACACCCCGGGTGCCGGCCAAATCCGGTTCCTGCGGTTCCACCCGTACGGTGTCGGCCTGGAGGACAACTCCTCGCTGAGCTGCTACAACCCGACCTCGGGCTCCTGCGCGGCCGGTTCACCCACCAGCCGCACCCAGAGCAACCCGCAGGCCGGCGTCTGGGAGGTCACCGTCGAAGCCCGGCGTACCTCCGACGTGGAGAACGCGCCGTACAGCCTGACCACCTCGATCCTGGGTGCGTCGGTCTCGCCGAACCCGGACACCATCGCCTCGGCGACGGTGGGTTCGCCGATCGCACGGAGCTACACCCTGACCAACCTGTTCGGTGACTTCACCGGCCGGGCGGTCGGTTCCACCTTCGGCAGCGCCAAGATCGACACCCCGTCGATCGCCGCGCTCGCCCAGCAGCAGCGGGTGGTGAACGTGGCGGCCGGCTCCACCTCGCTGCGGGCCACCATCGGCAGCACGAGCGACCCGGGTGCCGACCTGGACCTGTTCGTCTACAACTGCACCACCGGCACCTGCGTGCTGGCCGGTCAGTCGGCGGACGGTGACTCCGAGGAGTCGGTGACCATCGCGAACCCGGCAGCGGGTCCGTGGGTCACCCTGGTGGACGGCTTCGCGGTGCCGGCGGGCACCACCACGTTCAAGTACGTGGACGTGTTCACCAACTCGGCGTTCGGCTCGATCGCGGTGACTGACGCGAACGCGCTGCGGCCGGCCAACAGCCAGTGGACGGTGCCGGCGACGGTGACCGCGAACTCGGCTCCGGCAGCGGGCCGGGTGCTGCTCGGCAACGTCCGGGTCGCGACCGACGCCAACGTGCTGGTCGGTACCGGTGACGTGGTGGTGCAGAGCGTCACCCCGTAACAAGTGAGCACATCCAGCTAGATCGCACAGCGGAGGGCCCCGCCGGAGTTATCCGGCGGGGCCCTTCCGCGTGCCCGTCCGGCGGCCCTGCTCCGGTGCGGGCAACCCCTGCAGTCACCAATGGGCATGTTTATTCTCAATGGCCGTAGACAGCGGGATGTGACGCGGTAACCTAAGCCCCTCGCCTGCCGGCGGGGCAGGCGAGCGGTGGACCGGGCCGGCAGGCGTTGCCCGATCCGGCCGCGAGCCGGCCGGGAAATCCGAACTCGGTTCGTTACTTCGACTCGTGACGGGGTGCATTGTAATTGGGTGACTTCGACTTTCTGATCGGTAACTGGAAGGTGGCCAATCGCCGGCTCAAGCAGCGGCTGGCCGGCTGCACCGACTGGGAGGAGTTCGAGTCCACCTCGGTTGCCTGGAGCCTGCTGGGCGGCAACGCCAATATCGACCAGTTCACCTTTCCCGACGGGAACACCGCACTCACCCTGCGGCTGTACGAGCCCGAGCGGGCGCAGTGGTCGCTCAACTGGGCGACCAGCACCGAGGGTGTGCTGTTCCCGCCGGTCATCGGAGCTTTCTCCGACGGAGTAGGGCTGTTCTACGGCGACGACAGCCACGAGGGCACGCCGGTCCGGGTGCGTTACATCTGGTCGGGGATCACGCCGAACTCGGCCCGGTGGGAGCAGGCGTTCTCGGTCGATCAGGAACAGACGTGGGAAACCAACTGGATTATGGAGTTGACGCGGGCATGACGGCGATGAAGGCACACGAGCGGGACTTCCGGTTCGGGTTCACCCTGGGCACCCACCACTCCCGGCAGGATCTGGTCGACACCTGCCGGCGCGCGGAGGCCTACGGCTTCGACGCGGCGGGCGGCGTGGACCACCTCGGGCCCAACCGCACCTCGCCGCTGCTGGCGGCGATGGCGGCCGCCTACGCCTGCGAGCACCTGCGGGTCGGCAGCTACGTGCTCAACGTCGGCTTCTGGAATCCCTCGGTGCTGGCGCGCGACGTGGCGACCCTGATGCGGTTGACCGACGGCCGGCTGGAGCTCGGGCTCGGCACCGGCCTGCTCAAGTACCAGTTCGACGACGCCGGCTTCGAGTTCCAGTCCTTCCAGCAGCGCCACGAGCGGGTCGCCGAGACCATCGACAAGGTCGCTGAGTTGCTGGCCGTGGAGCCGGGCGTGAGCATGCCGCCGCTGCTGATCGGCTCCGGTGGCGAGCGGATGATCCGGCTGGCCGCCGAGCGTGCCGACATCTTCAGCCTCGGCGGCCGGCTGCAGGTGGCCGGCCAGCCGCCGGCCACGCTCCGCCTCAAGACCGCTGCCGAGACCGACGAGCGGGTGAAGTTCTTCTGCTCGGTCGCCGGCGACCGGGTCGACGAGATCGAGCGCAACGCCTTCATCCTGGGCGTCTACATCACCGACGACCGGCGCAAGGCCGCCGAGCAGGCCATGGAGGACTTCGGCGCCTACCTCACCATGGAGGAGATGCTGGAGTGCCCGTTCCTCTTCATGGGCACCGAGGAGGAGATCGCCCGGCAGGTCATCGAGAGCCGGGAACGGTACGGCTTCAGCTACTTCACCGTGCAGCGTCCGCACATGGACCTGCTCGGCCCGGCCATCAAGCTGGTCCGCAGCCTCGTCTGACGTCTGACCCAGCTGCACCCGTGCGGGCCGCCGGCATCGTCCGGGCGGCCAGCACGCGTGCAGAGCGGGAACACGCTCGCGTCCGGCCCGGACGTGCCCGGCGTCATCGCGTCCGTCGCGCCGCCACTTCCTGCCTGCCATCTGGCAACGCCGAAGAACTCCGGCCGCGCCCGTCTCATTACCGTTTCGGCATAGGCGGACGCATAACTCCCTGGCGAAAACCGGGCTTCCGGGCGATCTGAGGTCCGCGATTCTGGAGGCGGTCCGGTTGGGGTGTACAGAGCTGGAGAACGACCTCCGGGGCCGGTTGCTGCCGGCTGCCGGCGGGCCTGCCGACCCCGGCCGTGCCGCCTCGCGGCGACCGGCCGGGTGAGGCCGGCGTGCCTGCCTCGCAACTGACCTCCATCCTGGTGACGCTGGCCGTGGTGGTGGCCGCCGCCAAGCTCGGCGGATACCTGTTCCGGTTCCTCGGACAACCGACCGTGGTCGGCGAGGTGCTGTCCGGCATCGCGCTCGGGCCCACCGTCTTCGGCAGCGTGGCGCCGGGGGTGAGCGGCCAGCTGTTCTCCCCGGCCGTCACACCGTTCCTGGCGCTGATCGCCCAGCTGGGCCTGGTGCTGTACATGCTGCTGGTCGGCAGCGAGATCAGGGTGGTACCGCTCAGCCGGGCCAATCGGCTGCTGGTGGGGGTGAGCGCCGGATCGCTGCTGGTGCGTTCGGCCTGGGCCTGCTGGTAGGCATCGGGATGGCGACCCGGCCCGATCTGCGGCCGGCGGACGTCTCGACCACCGCCTTCGTGCTGTTCACGGCCACCGCGCTCACCATCACCGCGCTGCCGGTGCTGGCCGGGATCCTGCGGGAACGCCGGATGATCGCTTCCGCGGTCGGCCTGCTCGCCCTCGCCGCGGCCGGCACCACCGACGTGGTGGGCTGGGTCCTGGTCGCCGTCGACCTGTCTCTCTACCGCGGCGGCAGCCGCGGCCTGGTCACCGCGGCCTGGGCGGCCGGCATCATCGTCCTGGCCCTTGGGGTGCTGCGTCCGCTGCTGGCCCGGAGCGCCGTGCTCGACCGGATGCCGGCCGGCGGCTACCTGACCGCGGTGGTGGTGACGGCCACCGCGGCCGCCGCGCTCACCAGCTGGGTCGGCCTGCACGCCGCCCTCGGCGCGTTCCTGGTCGGCCTGCTGCTGCCGCGCGACCAGGTCCGGCTGGCCGCCCTGCACCAGCAGATCGAGCCGGCCACCTCGGGTTTCGTGCTCCCGGTGTTCTTCGTGACGTCCGGCCTCGGCGTGGACCTCACCCGGCTCGGCCATGCCGGCGCGCTGCCGCTGTTCCTGATCGGCACGGTCGCGGTGGCCAGCCTCGGCAAGCTGGCCGGGGCCGGCCTGCCGGCCAGGCTGCTGGGCCTGTCCTGGCGCGACGCCGGCCGGGTGGGCGTGCTGCTCGGCACCAAGGGGGTCACCGAGCTGGTGGTGCTGGCGATCGGCCGGGACGCCGGGCTGCTCAGCGGTGCGCTGTACACCCTGCTGGTCGCCACCACCCTGATCACCACCGCCAGCACCGGACCGCTGCTGGCGGTGTTGGACCGGCAGGAGCGGTCAGCGGCTCGCCAGGCCCGGCAGCAAGCAAGCAATGTCCAAGAACTCGGGGTCCGGCAGCTGCCGCATGCTGATACCCGACCAGCCCGCCGCTCCATCCGCTAGCCGGCCACCGGGCCCGGCAGGCCTTCCGTTCGCGGCCCGCCAGCCGGTGCCGCCAGCCGTTTCGTGCGATCGACAAAGGGAGATTCCCGTGTCCCAACCCTTCCGGCACCGGGATGAGCCCACGCGATGCAGTTCCGCGACGGTGTTCTGGCTCGCCACCACCGTGGGCATTCCGGGTGCGGCGCTGCCGATGGCCGTGCCCACCCACCCGGCGCGACCCCGGACGCCCGAGGGACGTCCGGACCTGCTGGGGGTCTGGGCGCCGGTGGCGGTCGCCTTCGACCTGGGGCTGGCACTGAACGGCCTGTTGCCCCTTGCCGTCCTGGGAACGCTGGCTGCCCTGATCGCAGCGGTGGCGTTGGCCACCGAGTAGGCCTTTCTGAGGGCCGTTCTGCCACCTGCGGACCGCTCGCCGGGCGAAACCGGCACGCCGCAGCTGCGCTCGCGGCCGCTCCGATGGGGTGGTGGGTGCCGCCGGCCGCAGGCAGTGCCGCCGGGTACCGCAAAGTTGCGGGGACGATGCGCCGAACTATAGAAAAGGGGACGACGCGGCCAGCGTTGGCAGCCACGACCGGTAGGGAAGCCGATTCGATGAGCGTTCCGAGGACCATGCGAGCCCTGCAGCAAACGGCGCTCACCGGTCCGCAAGGCCTCCGGCTGATCACCGACGCGCCGGTGCCCTCGCCCGGACCGGACGAGCTCCTGGTCCGGGTCACCGCCGCCGGAGTCAATTTCGCCGACCTCGACCAGGCTTCCGGCGTGTTTCACAACGGCCCGCAGCCGCCGTACCTCGCGGGGTTCGAAGCCGCCGGCGAGATCGTCGCGGTGGGTGGGTCGGTGACCAACTGGGAGCCGGGCGCGCACGTGGTGGGCGCCGGGTTCGGCGCCTTCGCCGAGTACGTGCTGCTGGGCGCGTACACCGCGGCACCGGTACCGGCCGGCTGGGCCGACGCGCAGGCGCTGGGGATGGTGGTGAACTGGCCGGCCGCCCTCGCCGCGCTCCGGCCGCTGGGCGGCCTCGCCGCCGGGCAGACCGTGCTGATCCATGCCGCGGCCGGTGGCACCGGCCAGGTCGCGGTGAAGATGGCCAAGCACTACGGCGCCGTGGTGATCGGCACCGCGTCCGCCGGCAAGCACGAGACGGTGCGCGGCCTGGGTGCCGACCACGTCCTCGACTCACGCAGTTCCGACCTCGTCTCCGAGGTGCTGGCACTGACCGGCGGCACCGGCGTGGACCTGGTGCTCGAGTCGGTCGGCGGTGCCACCCTCGAGGCCAGCCTCGCCGCGGCCAAGCGGGTCACCGGCCGGGTGGTGGTGATCGGCATGTCCGCCGGAAAGGCCCAGCTGACCAACTGGGATCTGGTCTACCGCAACCAGGTCTGCGTCGTGGGCCTGAACCTCGGAGTGCTGATCCAGTCCGCGCCGCAGGTCTTCGGCGAGGTGATGGGCGAGCTGTCCGCGCTCGTCACCGCCGGCGTGCTCGGTCCCGGCAACCCCACCGTCTACCCGCTCGACGACGGGCCGAAGGCCTTGGCGGAGCTGGCGAATCGGTCCACCATCGGCAAACTCGCCCTGGTGCCCTGAGCGGCATCCCTAGCTCCCGAGGCCCTCGGCCCGTCGCTCGCTCACACCCCGGTGGGATGCAAGCCGTGGAAGACCCCGTTGTAGAACAGCAGGGCGTCCTCGGTGTCCCGCAGTCCCACGTCGAGGACTTCGCCCAGGAAGATGGAGTGATCGCCGCCGTCGTAGGTGGCGGTCAGCGAACACTCCAGCCAGGCAAGGGCGCCTGCCACCAGCGGGGATCCGCTGCACCGGCCGGGGAACCAGTCGACGAGGTCGAACTGCTGGATGCCGCGCGGCCGGTGGCGGTCAGCGAAGTAGCGGGCCAGGTCCTCCTGGTCGGCCGAGAGCACCGATACCGCGAAGTACTTGTGCTCCAGGACGGCCTCGTGCATGGCTGCCTCCCGCAGCACGCAGATCAACACCAGCGGCGGGCTCAGCGACACCGACGTGAACGAGTTCGCGGTCATGCCGTGCGGTGCGGACCCGCCGGTCGTCACGACGGTGACGCCGGTGGTGAACCGGCCGAAGACGCGGCGCAGGCCGGTCCGGTCCAGCTGCGGGTTGCGCACCGGCGGCTCACCGGCCGGTGGGGTGAGTCCCGTGTCGTACATGCTGTCGGGAAGCGCCATCGGTCACTCACCGTTCGCGGCGGTGGCCAGCACCCGCAGCCGGGTCGCGGGCACGGTCCGGCTGTAGGCCTCCAGCGCCTTGCGCAGCGCGGGCGGTACCTGGGCCGGACGGGTGTCGGTGTTGGGCCCGCGCATGCAGGCGATCCGCTGCCGCCCCCGTGCGACCAGGTCCTCGAACCCCTCGCGCAATCGCACGTACTCGAAGCTGAACCCGATCTGGGTCTGCGTCAGGTCCTCCAGGCGCATCCGGATGGACAGCTCGTCGAAGGCCGAGATCTCTGCCAGGTACTCGCATTCGCACTTGAGCGTGAACAGCTTGAGATCGCTGCGGATGTCGTCGAGCAGGTCAGGGACGTGCTCGCGCAGGAACATCTCGCGGCAGCGACCCTGCCAGCGCAGGTAGTTGGCGTAGTAGACGTTGCCGACGAGGTTGGTCTCCTCGAACCCGACGAGATGCCGGTACTCGTAGTACGGCCGCATGATTATTCTCCGCTCTTGTTTCGATCGGTCAGCATCGCGAAAACCACGGGCTCGGCGAGCCCGCGCAGGCTGGTGCGGAACGTCGCGATCCGCAGGGTTCCCGAACTCAGCACGACCCACTGGTCGGCCCGGGGCCCCGACACCTCGACCAGTTCGGCGCGGGCGTGGCCGGCCTTGCGCAGGCATTCCTGCGCGCACCAGACCCGGGTCGCGGCGACCGACAGGTCCTCGCCGGACTCGCTGGCGATCAGCGAGGCCAGGGCGTACCCCACCGCCCCGAGCAGGCCGGTCCACTCCTGCGGCGACCGGGTCACCGCCGGTTCCACGTCGCAGCTGACGGTGTGCTCGTCAGCCACCGCGAAGGTCACCCCTGCACCGTGCGCGGCGGACACCTCGATGCCGCCGTCGGCCTCCGGCTTGCCGTCCGGCCGGTAGGCCAGGCGCGGTTGCCGGCCCAGTGCGAGCCCGAGTGCCCGGGCGGTCTGCTCGCGCCGGCCGGCGATCCCGCCGGCGGACGTGCCGTCGTCCGGCCAGACCACCGTGCGGAGCGGGCTCGACAGCACCGTCTCCGTCCGCCGCTCCAGGTACGGGCCGAGCAGTGCCGGCGTCCACGGCCCGGTGCCGTCCTGCTTGCGGACGGCCTGCAGCCGCAGCCCCTCCCAGCGTTCGACGAGCGCACCTCCGGGATCGCGGACGTCGACGTCGTAGAGGTAGGTGTCGCCGTCGCGCAACCGCTCGGCGGCATGCAGCGTGACCCAGTCGAGTGCCTGCACGCGGGCCGGATCGGCGAGGTAGAGGCGCTCGATCGCCGAGGGCAGCAGGGTCGCGTCGGGAACGCAGCACTGGATCGAGTGCATGACGGCGTCCCGGGTGCCCGGGTCGGCCAGCACCAGCTCGGACGGCAGGAACCCGCCGAACCACGGCTTGGGCATGGTGTTGGAGATGTCGGCCACGCACCGCTTGGCGGCCAGGTCGCGGTAGCCGAGCAGCCGCTGGAACCGGGCGCCCTGGAAGAGCACCGGTCCGTAGAGCTCCTCCATCGGTGCCAGCGGCACTCGCACCTCCGCAACCGCCGGGCCGGTCGGATCCTCCGGAAGCGACACGTCGAAGCGCAGCGTCGCCCGGAAGTGATCGGCCTGGAAGGCGGTGTCGCTGCTGCGGATCACCGCCCGCACGCTGTCCTCCCCGGTGGCGAGCACCGCGACCCTGATCGTGGTGGTCCCGGCGAGCGGAACCACGATCGGGCGCAGGAACTCGACATCCTCGAGCACCGGCGGGCCGGACTGCCCGGTCAGCGCCCTGGCCACCTCGGCCATCGCCTCCATGCCGAACACCGCTGGGAAGAGCAGGTCGCCGTCGAGCTCGTGGTCGGCGAGGTAGAGGTCGTCGTCGGCCGACAGGTCGGCGTCGACGACCAGCTCGACGCCCGGGTAGTGCACGCGGGGCCGGTCGAGGAAGCGCAACAGCGGTAGCTCGCCGGGCTCGAGGGTGATGGTGGGCAGGCCGCCGGCCCGGCCCATCACCACGACCGAGGTGGGTGCGTCCGGATCGGCGAGCAACCGGCGCAGCATGCCGACGCCCTCGTCCAGCGGGATCGGCGCGATGCCCTCGCGCATCAGCGACTCCAGCACGCCGAGCCGCTCGCCCATTCCGGTACCGGCCCACACCGACCACTCCAGGGCCAGGCACCGGCAGTCCGGGTACTCCTCCTGGAATCGGTAGGTGAGGTCGGTGAGCCAGTCGTTGGCGGTGGCGTAGTCCGCCTCACCACGCAGCCCGGCCCGGCCGATGATGCTGCCGAAGGTGATCAGCAGCCGCAGCCTTGCCGGGTCCGTGGCGGCGAGCACGGTCTCCAGGCCGGTGATCTTCGTCGCCAGGGTGTGCTGGAAGGAGGACTCGCTGAGGCTGGTCAGCGCGGCGGGCACGTTGTGGCCGGCGCCGTGCAGGATCGCCGTCACCGGCCCCAGCGTGGTGCGGACCTCCTCGACCGCCGCCCCGACCTCCGCCGCGGAGGTGATGTCGGCGCGGACGTAGCGGTAGTGCACGTTCGCCGCGGCCATCCGCGCCAGGTTCGCCGCGAGCTCCTGGTCGGAGTCCGGGTCAGACCGTCCCAGGAGCGCTATCGCCGCGCCGGTGGTACGCGCCAGGTCGAGCGCGCACTCGGCGGTGATGCCCTTGCCGCCGCCGGTCACCAGCAGCACGTCCTGCGCCCCGAGCGCTGCCGGTCCGTCGGCTGCGCGCCGGGCCGGCTGCGGGCGCAGCAGCGGGACGTGCCGGGTGCCGGCCTCGTCGTAGACGGTCTCGCTGAAGCCTGCGGTCGCGGCGACGTCGGCGACGATCTCCGGCACGATCCCGGCCACCCGGTCTGCCGGCATCGACTCCGGCAGCGGCAGGGTCACCAGCGTGGTGCTGACCGCCGGGGCCTCCAGGTGGAGTGTCTTGGCAAGGCCGGCCGCGCCTCGCCGGTCACCGACGACGACGAAGCGTCCCGGCGCGCCGGAGGAGAGCGCGGCGCGGGCGGCGTCCAGCATCAGCCCGGCGTGGCTCTGGTCGCACTCGCGCGGCAGGCAGAGCAGCACCCCGTCGCCGAGCCTGGCCCGGCGCAGCGCCATGCGCAGCGCCGAGGCGAGCGGATGCCCGTCACTGGCGAACAGCTGCCAGTCGCCGTCAGCCGGCGGAGCAGCCACCGGACCGCGCCCGGCCGGTATCAGCTCGACGGAGAACGCGCGCACCCAGGGGCCCGCGCCGGCGATCTCCACCGGGGCGGCCTCGTCCTCGCCGAGCGCGGTCTCGCCCAGCTCGTCGAGCATCTCGGCCAGTTCCGACAGGGTCGAGGTCGCGAAGGCCGACGTCACCAGCGGTGCGAGCAGGCCGAGCTGCCGGGAGGCCTGGGTGACGATCTGCCCGACGGTGATCGAGCTGAGGTGCAGCTCGTCGATCGGGTTGCTCTGCGCGCTCACCGCTTCCAGCGGCAGCTCGGCGCGTTCGGCCGCCAGTTGCCGCAGCAGGTCCAGCGTCGAGATGCCGTCCGTCGCTTCCGCCGGAGCTGCCTCGTGCGTCGCGGGGGCGGCGGACTCGACGGCCGCCAGCTCCGGCGCCGGCAGGGCCGGCAGGTCGTGCACGGGTGCCGACTCGCACGGGCTGGCCAGGAAGCGCAGCTCCTTGTGCAGCGGGAACGGGCGGGTGAACCGGTCGGCGAAGAGCTCGCTGTGCCGGACCGGCGCACCGAGCGCGTACGCCGCGCCCACCGCGTGCAGCAGGCCGGACAGCGACATGCTGTCGGCCTCCAGCGACACCGCGGGAACTCCGGGCACGATGTCCTCGACCAGCTTGGCAAGGATCTTGCCGGGCCCGACCTCGAGGAAGAGGTCCACCTCGTCGGCCATCGTCTGGACCGCCTCGGTGAAGCGCACCGGGTCGAGCACCTGACGGGTCAGCAGGCTGGGCACGTCGGTGTCGACCGGCAGGATGCCGCCGGTGACCGTGGAGACCACCGGCCGGGTGAGCGGCCGGAACCGTTCCTTCTGCAGGTGATTGCCGAACGCGGTGGCCGCCGGGGCGACGGCCTGGGAGTGGAAGGCGTGCGAGACCGGGATCCCGTTCGACGGCAGGCCCTGGCTGCCGGCCCGCTCGCAGACCCGCTGGACGGCGTCCGACGGTCCGCTGATCACCGTTTGCAGGGGACTGTTGTACCCGGCGATCACCACCGGTTCGCCGGCGAGCAGCGGGACGACGGCCTCCGGCGCCGCCATGATGCCCGCCATGGCCCCGTTGCCGGCGCTGGCCTGGGCCATGATGCGCCCGCGTGCCGCCGCCGCGCCGAGCAGGCCGGCTTCGTCCATCGCACCCGCCCAGTGCAGCGCGGTCAGCTCGCCGAGGCTGTGGCCGGCGGCGCTGACGGCGTCGATGCCGAGCAGGTCCAGCACCCGCAGGCCGGCGACGGAGGAGGTGACGATCCGGGGCTGGGCATTCTCGGTGGCGACCAGGTCGGCGTCCGCCGGCATCGGCAGGGTGCGGTAGAGCTCGTCGACGCCGGCGAACCGGCGCCGCAGCGCTCCGCCGTCCGCGCGCCGGCCGGCGCCCTGGCCGGGAAAGAGGAATCCGACCCGGGGCGGCCGTCCGGCGGTGCCCAGGAAGACCCCGCGCGCGACGTCGAGCACCGATCGGGCGCCGTTGTCCAGCATCGTCAGCAGCATGGCGAAGCGCTGCGCGGCCTCTTCGGGATCGCCGGCCACCACGGCCGCACGCAGCGGCCGGCCGTCCAGCTCGCCTTCCAGGGTGGCCGCGAGGTCGCCGAGCTCGGCGAAGGAGAGCCGCTCGCAGAGCCCGGCCAGCTGCCCGATCCGGCCGCGCAGGGCCGCGAAGCTCTCCGCGTCCACCAGCAGCAGCTCGACGTCCTGGCGGGACCGGGCCAGTGCCTCGACCGCCGGCCCGAGCCCGGCGTCCGGAGCCCGGTCGGCGTGCTCGAGCACGACATGGGCGTTGATGCCCCCGAAGCCCATCGAGGAGACCCCGGCGCGGACCGGGTAACCGGCCGGCCACGGTTCCGGGTCGAGCGGCACCCGCAGCGCGGGCCGGTCGCCGGCCAGCTCGGGATGGGGGTTGTGATGGCCGGTCGCCGGCGGGATGACCTCGTGGTAGACGGCCAGGATCGCCTTGAGCAGGCCGGCAACCCCGGCGGCGGCCTTGGTGTGGCCGATGTTCCCCTTGACGGTGCTGATGGCAGCCGGCGGCGCCTGCGGGTCGGCCGCGCGGCGCGCCGCGGAGAATGCCCGCAGCTCGGTCGCGTCGCCGACGGCGGTGCCGGTGCCGTGGCCCTCGAGGTAGCTGACGGTCTCGATGCCGAATCCCGCGGCCGCGTAGGCACGTTGCAGCGCGAGCTGGTGCCCGGCCGCCTCCGGCCGGGTGATGCCGCCCTTGCCGTCGGAGGAGTAGCCCCAGCCCTCCAGCACCGCGTAGCGGCGCAGGCCGCGCGCGACGGCGTCCTGGTCGCGCATCAGCACCAGCACACCGCAGCCCTCGCCGGGCCAGAACCCGTTGGAGTTGCGGTCATACACCCGCATGTCGCCGGAGGCGAGCGCGGAGGTCTTGGCGAAGCCGATGACCTCGAACGGGTCGATGCTGAGATCCACGCCGCCGGCGATGGCCACGTCGAGCTGGCCGGTTGCCAGCGCATTGGCCGCGGTGGTCACCGACAACAGCGAGGACGAGCAGGCACCGTCGACCGTGAAGCCCCCGCCGTGCAGGTCGAAGTAGTTGCAGATGCGCCCCGCGATGGTGTTGGCCAGCCCGCCGGCCAGGGTGTCCTCGTCGATGGCGGGGAAGGCGCTCTTGTAGCGCGTCTCCAGCCCGGCCAGGAACCCTGCCAGCGCGGTGTCGTCCCAGCCCAGCTCACGCAGCGCGGCGGTGACCGTGCGGCGCACGTAGGGCCAGCGCAGCCGCATGACGTTGGCGCGGCTGAACTCACCGGTCAGGGTGTTGCCGAGCACCACCCCGGTGGCCTGCCGCGGCAGCCCCTCGCCGCTGGGGAAACCCGCGTCCTGCAGGGCACGCGCCACGGTGTCCAGGGCCAGCCAGTGGGTCATGTCGGTGGACCGGAAGGTGCTGCCGGCCACCCGGTAGGCGACCCGGTCGAACTCGAAGCCCTCCAGCACCGCGGCCTTGCGGGTGTAGAAGCGGTCAGGTGCGGTCGGGTCGGGGGAGTAGTAGTCGTCGAGGTTCATCCGCTCGTCCGGCAGCCGGCGGAAGGCCCGCCGGCCGGCCAGCACGTTCTGCCACAGCTGGTCTGCTGAGTCCGCGTCCGGGTAGCGGCAGGCGATGCCGACCACGGCGATCCGATGGTCGCTCATAGCCGTACCGCCGTTTCCAGGTCGCCCGGCACCAGCGCCCGGGCGCCGATCTCGCCGCTCGGCTCGGCGGCATCAGCCGCGCGCCGGGACCGCATGCGCTGTGCCGTCGGCACCAGCCACCAGCCGATGCCCCGGATGGCGCACACGATCACGAGTGCGAAGAACAGGGTGTAGGTGATGTTGAACTCCATCAGGACTCCGTAGACGACCGCGACGCCGCTGCCGAACATGAACTGGGGGAGGGGCTTGGACGGCGTGGTGCCCGGGTCGGTGATCATGTAGTTGGTGAAGAGCACGAACGCGACCCCGGTCATGGCGCTCAGCGCGGAGAAGAGCGCCACGTCCCAGATGCCGGCCCGGACGAAGGCCTGGATGGCGAACCCGCCGAACCAGCCGACGATCAGCGGCACCTTGCGGGTGAGCATCGCGTTGAGCACGGTGCCGGCCGTGATGATGATGAGCGGGATCATGATCCGGAAGAACGTGTTGGCGTTCTCGGTGAACTGGTAGGGCGGCGCGATGCTGACCCAGCTGCCGAAGCAGACCAGCGACATCGCGATGCCGAAGTTGGACGGGTTCATGAAGTGCCGCATCCGCCCGTTGATGGGCGCCTGGAACACGTGCTTGCCGGCCACGCCCACGAACACCCCGAAGATGACCGGGAGGATCTGGTTGTTGGCGTAGAGCAGCATGTTCACGGCCAGGGCGGTGATGTGCGAGGGCAGCATGAACTCGTACACGCCGCGCACGCCGCCGCCGAGGAAGCGGGGCCGCCGCTGGTAGGCCCACGCACTGATCACCTCGAAGACGATCTCGGCGGTGTAGCCGGTCAGCAGGGCGATGAACGGCCACAACCAGGGCTGTTCGAAGCCGAGCACGACGTAGCCGAAGACGTTGAAGACCGACATCGACAGGGCGAAGTTACGCAGTGCGAGATAGCGTGGATCGGGCTTGGGCTTGGCAGGCTGGGCCACTGCTGGGCTCGGGGGAGCGGCGTCCGCCTGGGGGCGGTGGGCGACGGCGGTCATCGGTGTGCAACCTCCTGGGCGGAGCTGGTGAGCATGAGGGTGTGGACGCCGGGCTTGAGCGAGAGGGTCTGCTGGTGCAGGCCGCCCTCGGTGTCATGCCACTGGATCTGAACGGATACCGGGCCGGTGTAGGAACCGATCCCGAAGTGGACGTCGAAGCTGCGGAATCCCACGTGCCCGCCGCCGCCGTCGACCTGCGAGATCTGGCTGCCCTGCGGGGTGGTGATCCGGACGGTGGCGCCGTAGGCCGGCGTGCCGAGCGCCTGGAGTCCCTTGCCGGCCCCGGCCGGGTCGGTGGCCGGGCGGTAGAGCTGGAGCTCGAGGGCGTTGCCGCGGTCCGGCGACTCGTTGGTGTAGAAGGCCGGCGGTCCCCATTGCCGTGCGACCGCGAAGTCCAGGGTGCCGGTGCCGGTCGTGTCGCCGGTCGCGATGGCCCGGGTGGGGATCGGCACCGCGAGGCCCAGCTCGGAGTTGATGTTGACGTAGGTGCCTTCGGAGTTCCTGGCGTAGAAGGCCAGCGACTCGTTGCCCGACATGTCGTCACCGGGCTGGAAGTTGGGCCACATCGCCGGGTTGACCAGCAGGTCGTCGTTGGCGGTGGCCGCCTCCTGCAGCCAGTTCCAGCGGTTGATCTTGCCCTTGATGAAGCCGTCGGTCTGGATCACTTCCTGCTGGCCGTTGTTGAGGAAGTCGCCGGTCTTGACGTCCCAGCACCAGCCGGTCCAGGCCAGGCCGTACTGCTGGGCTTTCTGGGTGAACGGGGCGACGCCCTTGGCCAGCTGCCGGGCCATGTCGGCTTCGTCCTTGGCGTCGTTGACGAAGACCAGGTTGCTTTCCTCCAGGCCCCAGGCGACGTTGATGTTGCTGATCAGGAAGTCGAATTTGCCGCGGCTGTTCAGGTCGGCGAAGTCGACGCCCATCCCCTTGAAGGAACCGTTGCCGACCACGAAGGACTTGGGAGTCGTCGGGCCGCGCTCGCCCTTGGCCTCGGTGAACCGGATGGTGCCCTTGGTCGAGCGGTTGTACAGCAGGTGGCCGTGGCCGAAGTCGTTGGCGATGTAGACCTCGGGCAGTCCGTCACCGGTGAGGTCGGCTCCGGAGATCGCCAGCGTCCAGCCGGAGGAGACCTGGAACGGAAGTGCTTCCCGCTCTTCGACGTACTGCACGCTCGGGTGGGTTCCCGAGGTCGCGCTGTGCCAGCGCAGCACCCGGTCGCCGCCGGCGTTGTTGCCGGTGGACAGGCTGTTGGTCATCGAGACGTTCTTCAACCCGTTCGGGTCGAGCACGTCGGACTCGGGGAAGTAGTTGCCGATCATGATCGACGGGTGCCCGCTGCCGTCCAGGTCGGCGATGTAGGCGGCATCGGTGTTCCACCGGGGTCCGTGGTACCTGCCGTCGGCCGACTGCGAGGGCAGCAGCTCCTGTGGCAGGTAGGCACTGGCCGATGGGGTGGTGGCATCGGACTTCGGCAGGAACAGGATCGGGGTGCGGCCCCAGTACGTCACCAGGAAGCCGATCCGGCCGTCGCCGGTGAAGTCGCCGGCCGCGCAGCCGGTCGGCGCCATCGTGTTGTCGTAGGGCAGCGGTGCCGGGTTCAGGGTGAACGGGGTGAACCGGTCGGCGAGCGGCGCGGTCGGGGTGTAGGTCACGATGATCCCGTTGGTGCGCGGGTCGACGATGCACATCCCGTCGGAGCGGCCGTGGCCGGTGAAGTCGTTGATCGCGATGCTGGCCCCGACCGCGGAGATCCAGGAGCGGATCTTCTGGAACGCCGGGTTCACCTCCCGGATCGTGTTCATGTGCTGGTCGTTGTAGCCGGGCGGCAGCGCGATGGGCAGTTCCCGGAACTTGTAGTGGGCGGCAGTCTGCGAAGCGCCGGACACGGCGACCGCGGAGTTAGCGCCGACGTACAGCGCCGCGCCGACCACTATTGCAAGTACTCCGGGGAGCAGCCGGCGCAGACGTGTGTTCAAGCGCACTGCGGTCTCCTTTCGAGAAACGGTCAAAGGGCAGGCTCTGCCGCAGCGGGTGCCGGAGCCGGCACCCGCTTGCCGCACAGCAGAGGGATAGGGGGAAAGCTCAGCCGACCGCGCTCGGCGAGGCGGTGGCCGGCACGTCGTCTACGAATTCGAAGGCGCCCGGCTCGTTCGCCGACGGCACGGCAGCCGGCACCGGTGTCACGAGTTCCTGGTGCGCCTCGAGTGCCGGCGCGGTGTGCTGCCAGTCGCGGTTGTCGGCGAAGAAGACGTCGCGTACCGCCGAGACGCTGTTCCGCACGGCCTGGCGGACCTCGTCGAGCACGAAGTCCGCACCGCTGCGGGTGTAGGTGGTCAGCGGGAAGGTGCAGTTGTCCCGGTACACCGCGTCGCCGTGCCTGCGGTACCAGAGCACGTGCCGGGCACCGGGAAGCAGCGTGAAGGTCGCCGTCGCGGTCTTCCTGGGATCACCGAAGCCCATGTAGGGCGGCAGGAAGTCGGCGGTGCGGAACCGGGCGAAGATGCGGTCGCTCACCTCCTGGTAGCTCAGCCGCCCCGCGAGGGCCGCGTCCATGTCGGCGCGCGAGGCCTGGACGAGCTCGACCACGCCCGGCAGGTGGCTGGCGAGCACGCCCATCCTGCTCGGCTCGGTGGTCTTCTCCAGGTAGGAGCGGTCCTTGGTCTTCTGGTAGCGCATCAGCAGCGACAGCGGGCCGAAGGTGCCGAGCAGGCTGCCCATCACCCAGTTGCGGTTCCACGCGTTCCAGGTCTCGTAGCTGGCGAACGAGTCGATCGATCCCGACACCACCGAGTCGTAGTGGTCGAAGCCGCGGTTGACCACGTCCTCCATGAACTTGAACCGCTCGACGGCGTAGTCGTTCTGCGCGACGGCCTTGAGCAGCTCGTCGGCGATGAGGTCGACCGCGATGATGAGGACCGACATGCCGCTGGAGTACAGCGGGTCGATGAAGGCCGCCGCGTGCGGGAGCTGGATCAGCCGCGGCGCGATCAGGTGCGGCGAGGAGTACTGGATGCGGCCCGACCTGATCCAGGGCCGCGCGGGGCGCGCGTCGGCGAAGTGCCGTGCGATGGTCGGGTAGGCGGAGATGATCCGGTGGAACTCCTGCTCGGGAGTGCCGTGCGGCTCGGGGTACTTGCGCCGGTCGAGCATCAGCCCCACGCTGGTCAGCGGGTTGGTGGCGTCGCGGTGGTTGCTGAACGGAATGACCCACATCCAGCCGCCGTCGAAGACGTGGTGCATGGTGGACTGGCCGAGCGGGGAGAGCAGGCCGTCCCGGTCGTTGGGACCCAGCAGCAGGTCGGCGCTGCGGACGCCCATCATGTGGGTGTAGATGGCTCGGGTGTCGGTACGGAAGCGCGGTACCTCGTCGCGCATGCCGAGCTGGTCGGAGACCATCGACCGCATGCCCGAGGCGTCGATCAGCAGCTTGGCGCGGTAGGTCTCGCCGGAGACCGCGTGCAGCTCGACCTCGTCGTCGCCGAAGGCGATGTCGGCGATGCGGGTCTGGGACAGGAACGTCGCGCCGTACTTGACGGCGAGCTCTGCCAGGTAGGCGTCGGTGTCCTGGCGGAACAGGTGCGAGTCGGGGCCGACGGGCGGTGCCAGCGTGCCGAACTGGTTGATCTCCTCGGGCCGGTTCTCCTCACCGAAACGGTGGTACATGAAGCCGAAGGAGCGCTTCACGCCGCAATTGCTGCTGACATGCCTGCGCAGCTTGTGGAAGGTGCCGATCCACCCGATCTCGGGCACGCCGTATTTCTCGGCGACAATGCGCAGGCGCAGGCCGGTCTCGGGAATCAGCGATTCACCGATGGTGAATCTCGGGTGGCTGGCCCCCTCCAGTAGCAGGGTCGATACCCCGTGCCGGGCAAGGATGCACGCGAGCATTGAGCCGCCGATTCCCGAACCGAGAATCGCCACTTCATATCGCTGGGTATCCATATTTTCCTCAAAGATTTGTGATTGGTCATGGCGGGTATTCGTGCCAGCGCCGGTCGGCCGTGACCAGCATGGTGCCCGTACCAGCGTCCGGGCTTCTCTTGCGTTGCCGACCGCAATCTCAAAGTGGCGGTGTGCAATTCTGGCTACGCCACGGCCCCGAAGCCGGCCGGAGCACGCTCGAATACGGCCCAGAGCACGCTCGAATACGGGCCGGAGCACGCTCGAATAGCCGGCGGCGAGCCGGCCGGGTTTCCTCTGACGACGGCACGTCCCGCGCGGCATCCGGGAGCGGCGCCGCCCTGCCGAGCTCGGCGACGGGCCTCAGGGAAAGCGGATCTTGCGGAGGAACGGGGCGAGCAGCCAGGGCCGCGGTCCCCGGACCCGCACCGAACCGGTCATCGCCGCCCTGGCCCAGGAGATCCGGTGGAAGAGTGCCAGGCTCAGGGCAGCGGGCCTGAAGTACACCCGGACATCGTTGTCGCGGCTGGGCTCCTCGACCCAGGACCGGCCGGTGTCGAGAACCATGGTGACGGCAGCGGTGTAGTCGGAGCGGAACTGCACCGCGATCCGGCCGGGCCGTACCGGCCGGTCGTCGTCGAGCAGGTGGCCCGCGCCGGTGCGGGCGATCTCCACCAGGAAAAGCTCGAAGAACTGCGCGGCGTACGCATGCGGTACCTGCCACGGCCGGCCGACCGCGCGGGCGATGTCACGGCCGTGCAGGAGCAGCTCGTTGGTCAGGTGGGCCAGCAGGCCGGCCAGCGGGAGCGTCGAGGCACCGAGCCAGTCCACGGTCCTGGCCGGGTCGGCGGTGTCGGTGAGGCGCAGGATCTCCTCGACGGAGGACCGCAGCCCGTGCACGATCGTGCCGGGGTTCCGCTCGGGGTAGGAGCGCAGCATCGCCGAGTTCAGCCCGGCATGGATGTTGTCGACCGTGGTCGCGGCGATGCGCTGGGAGATGTTCGACAGCGGGAATGGCGTGCGCTGCGATCCCACCAGAGCGGTGTTGAGCCAGGCGATGGCCGCGACATGGGCCGCGGTGTCGGTCACCGTCCAGTCAGCCGTCGCCATGGCCCGCGGGTCGGCGGATTCGACCAGGGTGCTGAAACGGTCGACGGTGTCTTGCACCGCGGCGCGTGCTGCCTGCCATTTCTCCAGTGTTATGTTCCTTGCTCGGTAGGGTTGATACCGCGTTTCGGTCATCGCCAACCTCTCCAGCCGCGGATGGAAACCCGGGCGATTTGCGAGTCCAGTGTGGCTCGGCGTAGGAGCGGAAGTTCTTTTGTCGTGCTGTGGCGTTGCTTGCAATACGGCCGGCCGGAGCAGTCGTGCGGGATTGATCGCACGGGCGGATTTCGCCTTCGATAAACGCTGTGGCAGGGCACGTTCGAAGTAGTCGCTTGCCGACTTTCCCGCCGACGATTTCCTGCGTCAAGGATAGGAATAACCCGTGCTCGCCCATGCTGCTTGCGCAACCTATCGAATCGGTGAGGAGACGGCGTTGGCTCGAGCGACCGCTGGGCTCGGCACGGAAATGCCTGCCACGGCACTGCGCGCCGTGCGGGTCGGCGGCATTCTGCTCGGCCACGGCCTGGTCTTCGGGCCGGTCGCGCTCGGGGCGCGGCTGCTGCGCCGGCGGTGGGCGGGCGGCGGCGAGCGGCTCTCGGCGTTGCTGGTCGCGCTCGGCCCGTCGTACATCAAGATTGGCCAGTTGCTCAGTACCCGGCGCGATCTGCTGCCGGAGCGGGTGTGCACGGCGCTGGGCCGGCTGGGGGACTCGACGCCTCCGCCGCCGCGGGCCGCCCTGCAAGAGGCGGTCCGGAGTGCGTACCGGGGACGGGAGTGGCCCTACGCCGAATTCGACTGGACACCGGTCGCCGCCGGCAGCATCGCGACCGTCCATCGCGCCCGGACCCGCGACGGGCGGCAGGTGGCGGTGAAGGTACGCAGGCCGGGCATCGAGCGCATCATGCGCCAGGACTTCCGGCTGACCTCGCTGGCCGTCGGCGCCGTGGCATGGCTGCCGCAGCTGCGGTCCATGCCCGTCGGGGTGATGCACGCCCAGGTGGGTGGGGCGATCCTGCACCAGCTGGATCTCCAGGCGGAGGGCGCCGCACTCGAGCAGCTGCGCGCGAACCTGGCGGAGTTCGACTGGATCCGGATTCCGGCGGCGCTTCCCGAGCTCTCCTGCGACGACGTGCTGGTCATGGAGTACCTGGACGGGCTGGTCCGGCTCGCACCGCAGGCCCTGTCGAAGGACGCGCGCGACATCGCGGCCCGCCAGGTGATGTCGGTGGTCTACGAGATGCTCTTCGTCGACGGGCTGGTGCACTGCGACCTGCACCCGGGCAACCTCTACATCAATCCGGACGGTTCCCTGGTCATCCTCGACGCCGGCTTCGTGATCCAGCTTCCGGACAAGGTGCGGGCATCCTTCGCCGACTTCTTCATCAACCTGGCCATGGGCAACGGCCCGCTGTGTGCCCACATCATGATCGAGAGCGCGGCGAGCATCGCGCCGGGCTGCGATCTCGACGGGTTCCGTGCGGACCTGACCGCTCTGGTCAAGGAGGCGGCCGGGGCCCGTTCCGGTGAGTTCAACCTGGCGAAGTTCGCCGGGCGGCTCTTCCTGCTCCAGCGAACCTACGGTCTTTTCCCGGTTCCGGAGTTCGCGTTCCCGCTGCTGTCACTGCTGGTGGTCGAGGGAATCGTGCAAGGACTCAATCCCGAACTGGATTTCCAGGCAGAGGCGATACCCGTACTCCGCCGAAGGAACATGCCACGCGCTTCGGTCGGCTAACGAGAGGAAATGGTGTACAGATGGATGGAAATTCAGGGGTCCGGGTTCCGCTGGTAGACGAGGCGGACGCGACCGGACAGCTGGCAGAGCTCTACGCGCGTGCCAAGCAGGTGACCGGCCTGGAGTTCGTACCCGACATGTTCCGGCTGGTGTCGTCGCGGCCGGAGCTGCTCGAAACCATGCTCGCCGGCTTCAACGGCGTCTTCAACCACGGCAAGCTGCCCCGCCAGACCCGGGAGCTGATCTCGGCCTGGACGTCGAAGGTGAACCAGTGCCCGTACTGCGTCGGGACGCACAGCTTCTTCCTGCAGGTCTTCGGCGGCAGCGCGGAACTGGCCGAGGCGATCTCGGCCGCCAACTCGCCCGACGACCTCCCGGTGGACGAGCGCACCAAGGTGCTGCTGCGCCTGCTGACCAAGCTCAGCCACAGCGCCTACCGGATCACCGACAGCGACTGGCAGCTGGCACTGGATGCCGGCTGGACCGCCGACGACCTGCTCGAGGCGTTCTTCTGCGCGGCGCTGTTCAACTTCATCACCCGCCTGGTGGACGGCCTCGGGCTCGGCACCACGGTGACCCGGAGCCGGATCTCCCAGCAGGAGCTGCCCGATGCCGCGGAGCCGGCTGAGGCCGCTCCGGCCGTGTGAGACGGAGCCTGACCATGAATTCCTCCCGCGCGGTTCTCATCACCGGGGTCTCCTCGGTGAGCGGGCTTTCCTCCGGTACCGGCAGGGCGCTCGCCCGGCGGCTGCACCGGGCAGGATGGCCGGTCTATGCCAGCGGCCGGAGCCTGGACGGCCTCAAGGACCTGGCGGAGGAGGGCATCACCACCCTGCGCGTCGACGTGACGGACGAGGAGTCGATGGTCGCGGCGGTGGAGCGGATCACCGCCGAGCACGGCGCGGTCGGCGTGCTGGTCAACAATGCCGCCTACAGCCTCAACGGCACGATCGAGCAGACGCCGATGGAGGAGGTCCGCCGCCAGTTCGAGACCAACGTCTACGGGCTGTCCCGGATGACCCAGCTGGTGCTGCCGGGCATGCGGGAGCAGCGCTCGGGCCGGATCGTCATCATGTCCTCGATCTTCGGGCTCTTCGCGACCCCGGGGCGTGGCTACTACGAGGCCACCAAGCACGCGCTGGAGGCGATCGGCGACTCGCTGCGGCTGGAGGTGAGCCGCTTCGGGATCGAGGTCGTCATCATCGAGCCCTCGCCCATCCTCGGTGCCTTCGTTCCCACCACGGTGGGCGATCTCGGGCTGGCTCCGGGCTCTACCGACAACGATCCGTACGGCGATTTCTGGGAGCGCTTCGTCACCTGGCACGGCGCCTACCGGGAGGTCGAGCATCCGAAGGGCCGCGGCCGGCTGTCGCTGCGCTCGGGCCAGGTGGCCGAGGTCGTCGAGAAGGCGATCACCGAGCCGAACCCGCGGATCCGCTACCGCATCGGCATACCGGTGCGGCTGCTGCGCCCGCAGCGGGTGATCTTCGGGGAGCGGGCCTGGGAGAAATTCATCCGCACATTCTTCCCGACCCCGTAGCTGAGTTAGTTCAAAATTAAAATTATCCATTTCATTGACGCCTGGCAGCCTTTGTCGGTAAGCAGGGGAATGCCGCGGCGCTGGGACCAGAAAACACGTGAGGCACTGTCGGGCCGTCAATCCAACCTGGCGGCACCGCACGAGGAGAGGGTGGCTAGATGCGCAAGATACTGATCGTGGGCGCCGGGCAGGCCGGGTTGCACCTGGCGCTCGGGCTGCAACAGCACGGCTATGACGTGACCGTGGTGTCAGCCCGAACCGCCGACGAGATCGAGTCCGGCAACGTCATGTCCTCGCAGTTCCAGTTCGACAGCACGCTCAAGTACGAGCGCGAGCTCGGGATCTCCCTCTGGGAGGAGCAGGCGCCCTACACCCCGAACACCACCTTCGCGCTGGGCGGCGACGGGCCCACGCCGATCCTCGAGTGGGGCGCCCCGCTGAAGAAGCCCGGCAGCGACGTCGACCAGCGGGTCAAGATGTCGCGCTGGCTGCGGCTGTTCGAGGAGAACGGCGGCACGGTGATCATCACCCCGGCCACCGTCGCCGACCTCGACGCGTGGGCCGACCGGTACGACCTGGTGCTGGTCGCCGCCGGCAAGGGGGAGCTTGCCGGGGTGTTCGAGCGCGACGAGTTCCGCTCGCCCTTCACCACGCCGCAGCGGACGCTCGCGCTGGTCTACGTCAACGGCTACCTGCCCGACCCGGCCGGTCCCGGCGAGCACTCGGTGGACTTCCACCTGTTGCCGGGCCGGGGCGAGATGATCGTGATGCCGGCGCTCACCGTCTCCGGCCCCTGCCACATCCTGTTCTTCGAGGCCATCCCGGGCGGGCCGCTGGACGTGTTCGACGACGTCCGCTCGCCGGCCGAGCACCTGGAGCGGTTCACCGAGCTGCTCCAGCTGCACGTGCCGTGGGTCCGCGACCGCTACACCAAGCTCGAGCTCACCGACCAGGGCGCGACGCTGCGGGGTGCGGTCACCCCGATCGTCCGGCGCCCGGTTGCGACGCTGCCCTCCGGCGGCCTCGCACTGGGCCTGGGGGACGCCGTGGTGACCAACGACCCGATCACCGGCCAGGGGTCGAACATGGCCGCCAAGTGCGCGGCCATCTACCTCGACAGCATCCTCGAGCACGCCGACCGGCCGTTCGACCGGGCCTTCATGGAGCGCGTCTTCGAGAAGTTCTGGACCCAGCACGGCCGCGCCACCACCCAGTGGTCGAACATGATGCTGGTGCCGCCGCCCCCGCACGTCCTGGAGATCCTCGGGGCCGCGAGCCAGTTCCCCGCGATCGGCAACCGCTACATCGAGGCCTTCGACGACCCCAACGACTTCGACGAGTGGTTCATGGACCCGGACAAGGCCGCCGCCTACCTCGGCCAGGTCGTCGGCGCGCCGCCGGTCGGGTCGGCCCACCCGTAACGAGGCGCTACCGGATGCCGGCGGCGGCAGCCGCGACCACCGGAGCTGTTGCCGCCGGCCGGAAGTGCTGATAAGAATTTTTGTGCAGATATCGTAAAAGCGCAGTCACGGGGATACCGTAAAAGGATGAGCAGGAAGCGCAGCTACAACGAGGGCTGTCCGGTTTCTCACGCTTTGGACCTGGTGGGAGAGCGCTGGGGCCTGCTGGTGGTGCGCGAGCTGCTGCTCGGACCGAAGCGCTTCGCCGACCTGCGCAACGCCCTCTGCGGCGCCAGTTCGAACATCCTGTCCACCCGGCTTCGCGACCTCGCCGAGATCGGTGTGCTGCGCAAGCGGCTCGCGGACGGCCCGGGCGGCGGCCCGGTGTACGAGCTGACCGACTGGGGCCGTGCCCTGGAGCCGGTGCTGTTCGCGCTCGGCACCTGGGGAACGTCTTCGCCCTTCTGGGACCGCCAGGCCCCATCGACGGTGGACTCGCTGGTGCTGGCACTGCGAGCCCAGGCCGAGTTCGTCTTCCTGGCCGGGGCGCCGGTGGCCGGTACCTGCCAGCTGCGGGTGGACGACAGCGAGTCCTTCGTCCTGCGCTTCGGCGAGACCGGGCTCGAGGTCACCCGGGCCAGCGCCGCCCAGCCGGACGCGGTCGTCGACATCGAGTCCCGCACCCTGCAGAAGCTGCTCACCGGTGACGACACCCTCGACGACGCCGTCGACGAAGGACGCGCGAAGCTCGGTGGCGATGAGCGTCTGATCAGGTCACTGATCAAGTAGCATCGCCGCGATCTCGGCAGTTCGGCACGGCACCCCCGACAGAGTGTCGTATTTCTCGCCCTAGAGGTGCGCGAGACTTGCGCGGTCCTTGAAGGTCGCCGTAGGCTCCGGTGATAGTGCAAAAATTGAACCAACTGCTGGTAGTGCGAATGGTTTCTGGCTGTCGTCGCAAGCCGTAACGCCTCGAAAAGGAGTGGGCCACACCCATGCAATCCGTCGATTCGGGGACAGTCGCTCCCCACAAGGGTTGGACGCTGGCGCTTGCCTCGGTAGGCGTTTTCATGGCCGCCCTGGACGCCCTGGTAGTCACCACCGCGCTGCCGGTCCTGCGCACCAGTCTCAACGCCGACCTCGGCGCCCTCGAATGGACCATCAACGCCTACGTCCTCACCTTCGCGTGCTTCCTGCTGACCGCGTCCGCACTGGCTGATCGCTTCGGGCGTCGCCGGCTGTTCGCGATCGGCCTCATCATCTTCGCGGTGGCCTCGGCGGTGGCGGCGCTGTCGCCGAACGTCGGCGTGCTGATCGCGGCCCGGGCCGGCGAAGGGTTGGGCGCCGCCGTCATCATGCCGGTGTCGCTCACGCTCATCAGTGACGCCTTCCCGGTCGAGAAGCGCGGCGCGGCCATCGGCATGTGGGGCGCGGTCTCCGGCGTCGCGGTCGCGATCGGGCCGGTCTTCGGCGGCGCGGTCGTCGACGGCCTCAACTGGCACTGGATCTTCTGGGTGAACGTCCCGATCGGCATCATCGCCGGCCTGCTCTCGCTGTCGCGGTTGACCGAGAGCTACGGCCCGAAGCAGCCGCTGGACTTCTACGGGCTGGTGCTGGCGTGCGTCGGCCTGTTCGTGCTGGTCTGGGGTCTGGTGCGGGTCAGCGACGAGGGCTGGGGGAGCGCGCAGGTCATCACCGCGCTGATCGTCGGCACGGCCATCGTGGCGGTGTTCCTGGCGGTCGAAGCCCGCCGGAGCACGCCGATGGTGCGCCTGGACCTGTTCCGCAACAAGGCTTTCAACGCGGCGAGCTGGGTCACCTTCTTCATGTACGCGCCGTTGTTCGGCGCGCTCTTCCTGATGTCGCAGTTCCTGCAGTCCGGGCTCGGGGACAGCCCGATCCGGGCGGGTCTGCACCTGCTTGCCTGGACGGGCGTGTCCATGTTCATCGCCCCGGTGGTCGGCCCGATGGCCGACAAGTACGGCAACCGGCCGTTCATGGCCCTGGGGATGACCCTGCAGGCACTCGGATTCGGCTGGGTGGCCCTGATCGCCGAGCCGGACATGAGCTTCATCAAGCTCCTCGGCCCGCTGCTGGTCGCCGGCATCGGCATCGGCATCGTCTTCCCGACCGTCGCCAACGGCGTGATGACCGCGGTGCGGCCTCACGAGATCGGCATCGCCTCGGGTACCAGCTCCACGTTGCGCGAGGTGGGCGCGGTCTTCGGGGTCGCCCTCACCGCCAGCGTCTTCTCCCACCCGGGCAACTACACCTCCCACCAGACCTTCGTCACCAACTTCAGCCATGCACTCTGGCTGTGCGCGGCGCTCTCAGCGGTCGGTATCCTCGTGTCACTGGCCTACCCGCGGCACCGCGCTGTCATTCCAGCTCCTGCCCCCGCCGTGCACGAGCCCATGAATGCCGCCGCAGCCCCAGTGGCCAGCGACTGATTCACGGAGAAAGGAGACCAGGCTACCTGCGCGTTCGACACCTGCCGACCCGAGTCACCGCCTCGCGATCGCGGGTGAGCACGATCCAGTCCAGCGTCAGTGCAATCGCGCTCGGCCTATTCGGGGCCGACAACCGCGGTGATCTGTAAGCACACGAACGAGATGAGGTAAGGATCTTGACTAGCCAGAATCAGGAAGAGGCCGTAGTCGCCGTCGTCCATGGCGTCCACCAGGCGTGGGACAAGGGGGACGCCGACGCGTTCGTCTCCGAGTACGCCGAGAACGCCAGCGCAACCCTGCCCGGCTCGTACATGAAGTCGCGCCAGGACATCCACGGCTCGATGACGTTCTTGTTCAACGGCCCGTTCAAGGGCACCCGGGCGTCCGACAAGGTGCTGGACGTCAGATTCCTCAACGATGACACCGCCGTGGTCATCACCGAGACCGGGGTGCTGATTCCCGGCGAGGACGCGGCCCCGCCGGAGCGGACCGCGTACGCGACCTGGGTGCTCACCCGGCAGGACGGCAAGTGGCTGATCGGGGCCTACTGCAACAGCCCCACCACCGCGCCCCGCCCTGGCCAGTGATCTGACCTAGCAATCCCCCCGAGTGCCCCGTTCCGCCCTGCGGAACGGGGCACTTGTATGTGCGGTGCCGGGTTCGGAGCACCGCTGCGAAGGGGGAGGAACTTCTCGGCCGGTGGCCGGTAGCCGGCCGCCAAGGCTGGCCAGGCCCGGTCGTCGGAAAGTTCAACGGCCTCGGGCTTCCCTTATGGACACCGAAGGTGGTGCCGCGCCGGCTGGAAGGGCGACAGGGCCGCCCGATCGCCGCCTCTGGCACTGGATACCGGAGACGGGCGCACGGGCCTCCTGGACGCGGCTGGGGGCGGTGGCCGTAGCCACCGCCCCCAGCGCCTTCGTGCGGCCGCGATAGCCGCTCCTGCCGTCCGGCCTCAGGGCAGCCGAAGCTCCGGAGAGTACACGTCGAGCCACACACCGAGATCCAGGGTTCGCTCCAGGCCCAACCGGGTGAGCCTCTCCATCCCGGCCGGCTCGCACCGGGTTGCGGCCGTGAGCCAGTCCCGGTCGATCAGCTCGAACAACTGGTGCTCGCCCCGGGCCAGCAGTTCCTTGCCCTGGTTCTGCAGCTCCTGCAGGTAGTAGGGGTCCTGGGTCGAGGGGTAGGGGCTCTTCGGCCGCCAGGCGACGGACTCGGGAAGCATGTCCTTCACCGCCCCGCGCAGCAGGCTCTTCTCCCTGCCGTCGTAGGTCTTCATCGACCACGGCACGTTGTAGACGTACTCCATCAGCCGGTGGTCGCAGAACGGCACCCGGACCTCCAGCCCGAGCGCCATGCTGACCCGGTCCTTGCGGTCGAGCAGGTACCGCATGAAGCGGGTGAGGTGCAGGTAGACCATGACCCGCATGCGGTACTCGAAGTCGTCCTCGGAGTCGAGCCGCTGGACCTCCCCGACAGCGCTGTCGTAGCCGTCCCGCCGGTACTCCTCGAGCTTCAGCTCCGACAGCAGTTGTGGGTTCAGCCCGGTGGCGTCCTTGTCGAACGGGCCCACGCTGACGGCGATCCACGGAAAGGTGGGTGCCTGCTGGATGGCGGGAATGTGCATGTGCCGGTACCCGCCGAACAGCTCGTCGGCCGACTCGCCCGACAGGGCGACCGTCGACTTCTCGCGGATCGCCTTGCACAGCAGGTACAGCGAGAAGTCCATGTCGCCGGCCCCCATCGGGGCGTCCCGGGCGATGAGCGAGGCCCGGCGGACCTCGGGATCGGCCAGCGTCTTGGAGTCGAGCACGATGTCGGTGTGATCGGCGCCGACGTGCTCGGCGACGTCATGGATGAACGGGCCGTCCGGTGCGTCGCGCAGCTCGTCGGGCCTGAAGTTCTCCGTCTGGCCGGTGAAGTCGACCGCGAACGTCGGTACCGGCTCGCTGCCGAGGTGGGCCGCGGCCAGCGCGGTCAGCGCTCCGGAGTCCAGGCCGCCGGACAGCAGCAGGCAGCGCGGCACGTCGGCGACGAGCTGCCTGCCCACGATGTCGCTGAGCAGCTCGCGAACCCGCCCGACCGTGGTGTCCACGTCGTCGGTGTGCGGCCGGGTCTCCAGCCGCCAGTAGGTACGCTCGCGCACGCCGGCGGCATCGACGGTGACCACCGTGCCGGGCTCGACCTGCTGGATGCCTGCCCAGATCGCGTGTCCCGGCGTGAAGGCGTAGGAGAGGATCTCGCGCAGCCCGTCGGTGTCCACCACCCGCGGGGCGATCGGGTTGGCCAGGATGGCTTTCTGTTCCGAACCGAAGAGCACGCCGTCCGAGGTCCGGTGGAAGAACAGCGGCTTGATCCCCATCCGGTCGCGGATCATCACCAGCTTCTGCTCCCGGGCGTCCCAGATGGCGAATGCGTACATGCCGTTGAGCCGTTCGGCGACCTGCGGCCCCCAGCGCAGGTACCCGCGCAGCACCACCTCGGTGTCGCTGGCGGTCGTGAAGCGCTCGCCCTGCCCGGCCAGCTCCTCGCGCAGCTCGACGTAGTTGTAGACCTCGCCGCTGTAGGTGAGCGTCACGTCGCCGCGGTCGGTGTGCACGGTCATCGGCTGTGCACCGCCGACCAGGTCGATGACGGCCAGCCGCCGGTGGCCCAGAGCGGCGTGCTGGTCGATCCAGGTGCCGCGTGCGTCCGGCCCCCGGCACGCCATGGTCTCGGTCATGGCATCGAGGGTTCTGGCCTCATGCCTGAGATCGCGACCGAATGAGACCCATCCGGTGATTCCGCACATCTGCCCGCCTCCAGTGCTGATCGAAGAGTTCTGGTTGGATTTCCTTCAGGAGCGCTCGCGCAACAGCGCGGCCGCCCGTTCGCCGATCATCACGACGCTCAGGTGCGTATTGGCACACACCATACTGGGCATGACGGACGCGTCCACGACATGAAGGTTGTCGACGCCGTGCACCGCGCAGTGCTGGTCGACCACCGTCCACGGGTCCTCGGCCGGCCCCATCCGCGCGGTGCCCACCGGGTTGTAGGCACTGTCGACGGCCCGTTCGATGTAGTCGCGCAACGCCGCGTCGTCGTTGATGGTGCGTTCGTCCAAGGCAACCAGCTGATCGCCCTTGTCGAAGATCTTCGGCGAGCTGGCCAGTTCCCAGCAGCCCCGGACGCCGTCGGCGAGCAGCCGGTAGTCGCGCTCGTCGGACAGGTAGCCGAGGTCGACCCGGGGAGCGGCGTACGGGTTGACCGCCGCGAGCGTGACCCGGCCGCGGGAGTGCTGCCGGCGGAGCACGACCATCACGCCGAACACCGCCTTCGCCCCGGCGACCTTGCGCAGCTCGGGGAAGTGCAGGGTGAGGTCGAAGCGGTTGACCATGGCGAAGTACTGGTCGTTGAACCGGCTGTCGCTGGTCCGGGTCACGATCTGCCCGGTCGACTTGCCCTCGTTCTCGTACCCCGGCCTGGGCGTCATGAACACGCCGATGCGCGGCTGGTCGGTCAGCCCCGCGCCCACGCCGGCCAGGTCCGCCCGCACCGCAATGCCCAGCGCGCGCAGGTCCTCCGCGGGCCCGATGCCCGAGCGGAGCAGGATCGCCGGCGTGGCGACCGCTCCGGCCGACAGGATCACCCGCCTGCCGCGGACCTCGCCGTACGGGCCGCCGTCCACCGACAGCACCACGCCGGTTGCCCGGTCCCCCTCGAACACCACCCGGTCGACGAGCGCGTGCGGCAGGATGGTGAGGTTGTCCCGGGTGCTCGCCGGCCAGAGGTAGGACCCGGTCGTCGACACCCGGATCCGGGGATCCCGCCGGTTCGACGGGATCGGTCCGACGCCGGTCGACTCGGGATGATTGTGGTCATCGGCCCACGGATGTCCGACGTCGAGGCAGACATCGAGGAAGGACTGCTGAACGTCGGTCAACTCCTCCGGACGCCAGCGCCGCACCGGCACCGGGCCACCGCTGCCGTGGACGTCGCTGTCGCCGTAGTCCAGGTCGTCCTCGAGGGCGCGGAAGACCGGCAGCACGTGCTGCCAGGACCACAGCGGGTTGCCGGCGGCCGCCCACTCGTCGTAGTCCTCGGGCGTTCCCCGGATAACGACCGTGTTGCCGACGGCCGACGAGCCGCCGGTCACCTTGCCGAGCGGGAACATCACGCGGCGGTCGCGGGTGAGCTGGCTGGTGAAGCCCCAGCTGTGCTTCACCAACGACATCGCGTTGGCATCCAGCAGGTCGTGCGGGGTCGCCGCCTCGGTGGGGTAGTGCCGGCCGGCCTCGACCAGCAGCACCCGCCGGGCCGGGTCCTCGGTCAGCCGGGCGGCCAGCACGGCGCCGGCGCTGCCCGCCCCCACGATGATGTCGTCATAGATCTGCGGTATCGACATGCGCGCCTCTCACCGCTTGCGGGCGAGCCCGCACCACATGGGCAACGGCTTCGGTCCCGCGGCGCCCTGCGCCGGCCGCCAGAGCTCGGTCTCCACCACGCCGGGCGGCACGATGTCCATGCCGTCGAAGAACCGCTCGACCTCGGAGCGGGTGCGGCGCACCACCGAGTCGCCGGTCTGCTTGTCCATCTCGGTGAGCATCTCGTTCAGCGCCGTGTCGGTGTCGTCCTTGGCGAAGTGGGACAGCGCCAGGTAGCTGCCGGACGGCACGGCGTCCAGCAACTGGGCCACGATCTGCTCGGGCCCGGGGTCGGCGTCGTCCTCGACGAAGTGCAGCACCCCGAACAGGATGAGGCCGACCGGCTGGGAGAAGTCCAGAGTCGCCGAGGCGCGGCGAAGGATGTCCGCCGGGTTGCGGAAGTCCCCGTCCAGGAAGACCGTGTCGGGGTCGGAGTCGAGCAGGTACTGCCCGTGCGCCGCCACCGAGGGCTCGTTGTCGGCGTACACGACCCGGCAGCCGGCGGCGACCGCCCGGGCGGCCTCGTGGGTGTTGCCCATCGTCGGCACCCCGCTGGCGAGGTCGAGGAACTGCCGGATCCCGCACTCGCCCGCCAGGTACCCGACGATGCGTCCCAGGACGTCGCGCGCTGCGTGCAGGTCGACCTTCACCCCCTCGACGCCGCCCGGGTCGCCCGGCCAGTTGACGAACGCGTTGTCGGCGACGGCCCGGTCGGAGGCGAAGTTCGCGCTCCCGCCGAGCAGGTAGTCCATGATCCGCGCCGAGTTGGGAATCATGGCGTTCACTCCGACCGGCGCCTCTTCCAGCGTCGTGGTCGGGAGATTGTCAGGCATACTCCAGCCTCCTGTTGTCCGCCGTAGCGCCGTAGCGCGGCTAATGTGGCCTCAGCGTGGCGCTGCTGGTGCGCCCGCGGCTTCTCTGGCGTTGCCCCGCGCGCGACAGCACCGCACGCGACCGGCAGAGGCAGTGCAGAGGCAATGCAGGAGTAGTCGGCCGTACCGGCCGATGTGTGACGCTTGCCCGGAGGGACTCATAGTTCGTGCGTCTCTGGTGACGCGCGCGCCTGTTCGCGTCGCTCCTTCCGCAGCCCTATCTCAGCGAGGATGATGGATGATGCCTCACTACGACGACATTATCGTCGGTGCCGGATCGGCCGGCGCAGTGCTCGCCGCCCGACTGTCTGAAGACGCATCGCGCCGGGTCCTTGTCCTGGAAGCCGGGCCGGACTACCTGACGTCGCAGGAGACCCCTGGCGACATCCGCTCCGGCAACGCGATGTCCTTTCTCGACCACGACTGGCAGTTCAAGGCCGACATCTCCGACGGGCGCCGAATTCGCTATCCCCGGGGGAAGGTGACCGGCGGCTCGTCGGCCGTCGGTGCCACGGTCGCGCTGCGCGGCATTCCGCAGGACTACGACGACTGGGCCAGTGCCGGTAACCCGTCCTGGTCCTGGAATCAGGTGCTGCCGTACTTCCGGCGCCTGGAGGACGACCTGGACTTCGGCGGCAGCGAGTACCACGGCCAGGACGGCCCGTATCCCATCCGGCGCTGGCGGCCGGACGAGCTGGTGCCGGGGCAGCTCGCCTTCACCGAAGCCTGCCTGGAGGCCGGCTATCCCGAGGTCAAGGACCACAACCACCCGGACGCGACCGGCGTGGGACCGATCCCGTCGAACCGGCGCGACGACCTGCTCCGGGTCACCACCTCGATGGCCTACCTGAACCCGGTGCGGGACCGTCCCAACCTCGAGATCAGGGCGCACACCGTCGTCGACCGGGTGCTCTTCGAAGGCGACCGCGCGGTCGGCGTCACGGCGTCGGCCGCCGGCGGCGGGTTCGAGACGATCACCGCCCGGCGCGTGATTCTGGCGGCCGGCGCGGTGGCATCGCCGATGATCCTGCTGCGTTCGGGCATCGGCGCGGCCGAGGACCTGCGCCGGCTCGGCATCGACTGCCGCGCCGACCTGCCGGGAGTCGGCGCGAACCTCGTCGACCACCAGCGGACCGGCGTGTTCCTGTCACCGCAGCCCGGTGCCTGCGACCCGGCCGAGCCGTTCCTCCAGCAGATCCTGCGCACCACCGCTCGCGGATCGGGCGAGACGAACGACCTGCAGTACTACATGGTGAACCACTTCGACCTGAAGGCCTTCCCCGAACTGCAGATGCTGTCCGGAACGACGATGATCCTCGGCGTCATGGTGGTCTCGCAGCGGCCGCGCTCCCGCGGCCGGTTGCTGCTGACGTCGGCAGATCCGCTTGCCTCGCCGCACGTCGAGCTGAACTTCCTGGGCGACGACGGCCGGGAGCTCGACCTCCTGGTGGAGGGCGTGCGCACCTCCTGGCAGCTGGCCAACCATCCGGGCATCCGCGGGCTGGGACAGGGCTTCGTGGTGCTGCGCGAGGCGGTGATCGAGGACGAGGAGATGATCCGGCAGTACGTCAGGACCAGCGTGGACAGCGCCTACCACCCGGTCGGCACGGTGCGGATGGGGCCGGCGTCGGATCCTTCCACCGTGGTGGACGAGCGCTGCGCGGTGCACGGGCTCGAGGGCCTCTACGTGTGCGACGCCGCCATCATGCCCAGCACGGTTCGCGCGAACACGAACCTGACCTCCATCATGATCGGCGAGCGGAGCGCCGACTGGCTGCGCGAGTAGCCCGGACGAGCAGAGAGACCCGGCTGGAGCGGATGATCCGCTCCAGCCGGTTCTCTTTGTAGGAAGCCCGATCAGGACACCGGGCGCACCGTCATCGGCAGCCCACCCCGGATTCGCAGGGTGAGCATCGCCTCGCCGGTCACCTGGTATCCCGGTGCCTTGGTCAGGTACAGATCGCGCGCGATGGTAGCGAGTACGACAGTGGCCTCCATCATCCCGAGGCTGTTGCCGACGCAGAACCGCGGACCCGCTCCGAACGGGATGTAGGAGTAGCGGTTCCGGCCAGCCGAGGCCGCGGGGGTGAACCGCTCCGGGTCGAAGCGGGCCGGTGCCGGCCAGAACGCCGGGTGCCGGTGCAGCAGGTAGGGACACAGCAGCACGTCGGCGCCGGCGCCGATCGGGTATCCGCCGATCTCGTCGGCTGCCCGGGCAATGCGGGGGAGCAGCCAGACCGGTGGGTACAGCCGAAGGACCTCCTGCAGGACCTGCGTGGTGTAGGTGAGCTGGTGCAGGCTCTCGACGCTCAGCGGCCCCTGCCCGAGCACCGCGACGGCTTCGGCGTGCAGTCGCTCCCACACGTCTGGGTGCTCGTCGACCAGGTGGAAGGTCCAGCTCAGCGTGCTGGCCGTGGTTTCGTGCCCGGCGAGCAGCAGGGTGACCAGCTCGTCGCGCATCCGGGCCCGTCCCGCGCGCTGGTCGGGCTCCCGGCTGACCGAGGAGATCAGCCGGGAGACGACGTCGTCGCCGGCCGGCCTGCTGCCGCGGTCGGCGGCCAGCTTGTCGACGATCCGCTGCAGGTCCTGCCTGGCCCGGCGGAAGCCGGTCTGCAGGGGCAGCGGAAGCCAGAGCGGCACCCGGCCCAGCGTGATGGCGTCGAACATCGCCTGGTTCTGCACCGCCTCGAAAGACTCCCCGAGCGAGTCGAACTCGCCGAGGTCGGCATCGATCAGCGCTCGCCCCAGCACGTTCAGGGTGAACTCGGTCATCTCCTCGCGGACGTCCACGGGACCTGCCGAGCTGTGGGAGCGGAGCCGGGCGACCAGCCGCTCGGCCTCGTCGCTGATGACGCCGAGCTGAGCGGCGATCCGTTTGGCCTGGAAGACCGGCTGGATCGTCTTGCGCTGCCGGCGCCAGACCTCGCCCTCGCTGGTGAGCAGGCCGTCTCCGAGGGCGCGCTTGGCGTGGATCATGCCGAGGCCCTTGGTGTAGTTGTCGGCATTGTCGGCCAGCACGTGCTTGGCATGGTCTGGGTGGTTGAAGAAGTAGAGCGTCTTGGGGCCCAGCGGCAGGCGAACCGCGTCACCGTACTTGTCGACGGCCCACACCATGGCGTCCAGCCGGCTGCGCACCATCCTGGCAAGGACGGGAAGCGTGGCCGCCCGCCCCGGCCCCGGGATCTGCCGGCCGGGCCGCCGGGCCGCAGTGTCGGTGGCCGGCGAATCCGTTGCCGTCACGGCGCGGCCCGGCGCAGTTCCCTGAGCTCTGTGGTGATGCGGCGCCGCCACAGTTCGTACAACGGGAGGTCAGAGGCGCCGAGCAGGCCGGTCCGGGCCCGGTCGGCCAGCTCGGACGCCGCTGCCGGCGTGAGGCCGGTGAGGGTGGCGGCGGCCAGCGTGGTGTGCGGCAGCACGAGACCGGTCTGGAACCGGGCGGCCGCGCCGAACACCGAGCCCTGGGCGACCTCCGGCAGGTACTGGCCTGCTCGCTGTACGAAGGCCTGCAGCTCGTCCTCGCCCACCCCGCCGGCGTAGGTCGCAGCAAGGCCCGCACCGGCGTAGAGGTCGGCCCGCCGGCTCTCGTCGAACGCGTCGATCAGATCGGCGGCCCGTTGCGGGTCGGTCCCGCTGACAAACCAGGTCGCCCGCCCGATGCCCTGGTCGATCACCCGGTTCGCGTACGAGGCCGGGCCGCCGGCCGGCCACGGGAAGCTCGGTTCCCGGTACTGTTGCCGAACGTACCGGTCGGTATGGAAGTAGGCCTGGTGGAAGCCGTAGCCGTCCAGGACCAGCCAGCGCAGCACCGGATCCACGGCGCCGGCGGACGCCTTGGCCCAGCGGAACCGCGGCAGCCGGGCCAGGGCCCAGCCCACCCCGACGTAGACCATGTAGATGTGTTCGCTGGCCCTGCCCTGCAGGAACCGGCTCAGGTGGGTGCCACCGAACGGCAGGGCGTCGAGGATCGCAAAGCCCATGCCGGCACCTTCGTAGGCAAAGCCGCGGAACTGCCGCGGTATCTGTTCGAGTCGCTCCTCGGCCTCTGCCGGCACCCGCGCCTCGACGGCATATGCATATCCCGTCAAAAAGGTTTCACCGACGGTTTCCAGCAGCTGTCGTGCCGCTGGGCTCTTGGCATGGAAACCGCGGACATCGAGGTTGGCTTCCGACTTACTCGGTGTCAGAACCCGGCGCCTGAGCGCTCGCCAACCACTTGCCATTGTTTTCTCCTATCGGCCGATCGCTCGAATGTCCCTGAATATGCTGGATCGTGGCAACGCATTACTCGACCGGCCTACTCCTGGCCGCCTGTGGGCGCCCGGCCCCGACCGTTATTTGGTTCAAAAATTCCACCATTAAGCGCTCAACATCGGCTCCGGAAAGAAACGATTGTCCAACTCTGGCAGCGCCAGCAGGATCGGCAGATCGGTGCTGTCCACCGCGCGCATCGGAATGTGAAGTTCCACCGTGTGGTCGGGAAGCATGACGATGGACTTTCCCGACCCCAGGAACAGCGGCCGGCGGGCCCAGGGCCGGATGTCGGAGTCGGCCCAGCGCACCGCTACGGCGGCGGCGCGCACGTACCACTTGCCGACCGGCACCTCGCTGAGCCGGTACTCGTGCACCTGGCAGCCCTCGGCATTGGCGTAGGTGTCGAGGATGTCGCAGGAGACCGGCATTCCCTCGACGATGGGGCTGCCGAAGGCGCCGACATAGACCCGCAGCGGCATGGTGTTCGGCGGCAGCACCACCGTGCCGTGCAGCTCGCCGGATCCCGGGTAGGAGTCGGTCTCGGGGCGCGGCAACGCGGGAAGGCCGCTGTGCGACAGCACCCGGAACCGGGCCGGCGACATCCCGACGCTCTTGGTGAAGCGGGTCGTGAAGGTGCCCAGGCTGTTGTAGCCGACCATGTATGCGATGTCGGTGACGCTCAGTGAAGTTTTTTGTAGAAGGTTCTTCGCCCGGTACAGCCGGATCGCAGTCAAGAAACGCCCCGGTGACGTGCCGGTGATGGACCTGAAGACTCGAGAGAAGTAAAACTTGCTGAGTATGGCGGTGTCTGCGATCTCATCCAACGACAACGGTTCGCTATAGCGTTCCCACATCGTAGTAATCGCGCGTTCTACCGCTTGCCTCGCTACATCCACGTGACTACCCCTTATTTCAGCGTTGGTTGTAACTGTGTGTGGGTGCCGTAGAATGAGGTCCCCGGATGTATTTGCACCGATGTCGGCCGATAGCTCGATGATGCGCATACTTGGGCAACCACCTTTCTTTGAAGTTGCCCGTATGGATGTTTAGCGACCAACAGTGCTTGCGCAATCAACGGTGCGCACGTCTGAGCCGACAGCCGACGCGCCTGCCGCGGCACCGGTTCGAGCCCGGGGCAGCGGTGCGGAACGGCCGCCGCGGCCGGGGCGGATGCCGGCCGGACGGGAGCCTTCCGGATCGCTACCGCCCGCGGCCGAACAGTTCCGGCGCGCGCGATACTTCCGCGCTCCGGCGGCGTTCCCGCAGCGCCGCGAGCAGATCCGCCGGCATCCCGGGCAGGTGCCCGGTGGCAGGAAGGCCCGGCTGATGATCGGCCATCCATCTGCATCCTCGTTGGACCTGGAGTGTCCGAGCCTCCCTGGCCGGAGCAGAACGGCGCAGGACGTCAGTGTCAGCCACGTTCAGCGGAAGAAAGGCGGGGCTACGTTCTTTCTGCCGTCACCGACCGGAGCGTCGGCGCACCGGAGGCTGCCCGGCGGCAGCTTGCTCGGTGGCTCCGTCCCGGGGGTGCGGCGGAGGAGAAGGAATGGTGGGTGCGCCCTGGCGCTGACCTCGGGCGCATTGCTGTCAGGCCGGCAGGTTCAGCTGGTGCTGGCCGGCCAGCTCGCCGGCCAGCTCGGCCTGTACCAGCGCCTCCCGGTAGCGGCCCTGCAGGTCCAGCACCCAGGACAGCAGCCGGTAGGCATGCGCCTGCGGAATGCGCTGGTCCAGCTCCTGGTACAGCGCCAGGGTCTGGCGGGCGTGCAGCTCGGCGTCGTCGAGTCGGCCGAGCTGGCCGTAGGCGTAGGCCAGGCAGGCGTGGCAGATCGCCTGGCCGGCCGGCTCGTGCGGATGCTCCTCGTGTTCGGCGCCGCCCCGGTGCAACGTCCGCGGCTCGCGCGGGTAGTCGTTGCCCTCCAGGAACGACTCGAACGTCCAGGCCAGTTGCCGCAGGCCCTGCTCGAAGCTCGAGTTGGCCGACGGCCCGAGCGCCCAGCGCAGGCCCGGGTGCTGGGCGGTGAACCAGTCCAGCGCCTCCCGGTGGGCGGGCAGGTCGTCGGCCAGCGTGGGCGGCTGCCCGGACCGCCAGATCCTGCGGTCCTCGCTCAGCTGGCTGAGCAACCGGTCGGCCCGGTGGGCCGGGTGCAGGCAGTGCTCGGACAGCCCGCGCAGGGCCAGCCGCCGGTCCTCCTCGCTGTCCTGCTCGCCGCTGAGCTCGGTGGCGTAGGCCCGCAGCAGCTCGTGCAGCGCGAACATGCCGGGCTTGACCTCGGTGATCAGGTTGGCCCGGCGCAGCTCGGTGAGCGGCGGGTCGACCGCGGCCATCGGCAGGCCCGCCAGGCCCGCGATCACGCAGCTGGCGAAGTCCGGCCCGGGCAGCAGCGGCAGCAACCGGAACACCCGGGCCGCCAGCGGGGTCAGGCCACGGTAGGAGCTGGCCAGCACGCTGCGCAGGTTGGCGATCTCGTCACCGGCGTCGAAGGCGGCCAGGCTGCCCCGGGCGGAGCGCAGCTGGTCGGCCACCGCGGCCAGCGGAAAGCCGGGCACGGCACGAGCGGCCACGATCGACAGGGCCAGCGGCAGGCCGGCGCAGGCGGTGACGATCTGCTCGACCGCGGCCGGCTCGGACGCGACCCGTTGCGCTCCCAGCCGCCGGGCCAGCAGCTGCTGGGCATCGGCGTTCGACAGCGGCTCGAGGGGCAGCAGTTGGGCGCCGTCGATGGCGGCCAGGCTGGTCAGCTGGGTGCGGCTGGTCAGGATCACCTGGCAGCCGCCCGAGCCCGGCAGCAGCGGGCGCACCTGCTCGGCGTCGTAGGCGTTGTCGAGCACGATCAGCACCTGCTGGCCGGCCAGCAGGCTGCGGTAGAGCGCGGCGCGGGCCTCCAGGCTCGCCGGGATCTGCTGGCCGGACACCCCGAAGGCCTCCAGCACGATCTGCAGCGCCTCGGCCGGGTCCATCGCAGGCTCGCCCGGGTCGTGCCCGCGAAGATTCAAGTAAACTTGCCCATCTGGAAATTGGTCCCGAATTTGATGCGCCCAATGCACCGCCAACGTTGTCTTCCCGATGCCTGCCATTCCTAACAGCGCAGTCACTTCAGGATTTTCTGACTGAGGGTCCTTGGCGTTTACTAATGAATTGAGGCGGCTCAGTTCGCAGTCTCGTCCGACAAAAGTGGACAAATCGCGGGGTAGTTGCGCAGGCATCGGGATCTGTGGCCGGCTCTTGCGCGGCGGGAGCACGGTGAGGGGTCCGGTCGGCAGCGGTGGGGCCAGGTCCGGGTCGGCTGCCAGGATCTGCTGCTGGAGTCGTTGCAGCGCCGCCGCCGGCGCGACCCCCACCTCGTCGCGCAGTTGCCGGCGGGCGTCCTGGTAGGCCGCCAGCGCGTCCGCCTGGCGGCCGGAGCGGTAGAGCGCTGCCATCAGCAGCCCGCGCAGCCGCTCCCGCAACGGGTACTCCGCGACCAGCGCACGCAGTTCGGCGATGACGTCGAGGTGGTTGCCCAGAGCCAGGTCGAGGTCGATGCGCTCCTCCAGGGCGCTGATCCTGCGCTCGGCCAACTGCTCGCGTTGGGAGTCCAGAAATGGGCTGATCAGGCCGTCACAGGCGGGTCCGCGCCACAGTTGCAGGGCCGAGTGCAGGGCCGCCGCGGCCTTCGGCAGGTCACCGGCGGCCCGGGCCGCCCGGGCCATGCTCACGCTGCTGTCGAACTGCTCCAGGTCCAGGCTGCCGGCCGAGACCGTGAACAGGTAGCCCCCGTCGGTCCAGACCACCCGGTCCGAGGCCGCCCGGGCCGAGCGCTGCGGCTCCAGCACCCGGCGCAGTGCCGAGACATGCCGCTGGAGCAGGTTGACCGCATGGGTCGGGTGCGCCGGTCCCCACACCGCGTCGATGATCTGCTGCCGGCCGATCGGCCGGTTGGTGTGCAGCAGCAAGACCGCCAGGACCACTCGCTGTTGCACCGGCCCAAGCGGCAGGGCGACCCCGTCGCGCCATGCTCGTAGCGGGCCGAGCACCTCGAATTTAATCCCGGCGCTGACGACATCGTCCATTAGCGCCCTCCCTGCTGCGGTTGGCAGCAATGGCAGAAGCGAGGAGTACGTTTCGGCTAGGAAGAATACCTATAAAAATCCATAAGACCAGATGTAGTTCGAACTGCAGTCATTACTGCAGCGAACGGTACAACGCCGATGGTCAGGATAGGGCGGCGCAAAGCAGCCTGGAAGTTGCCCCCTGGCCGGCAGCCGATCCGGGCATACCCCCACAACGACGTGAGCGAAAGTGAGCCCTCCAGATGGCTGACAGCCCCAGCATCCCCCAAGCCACCATCGCCGGCGACTCCGAGAGGGCTCCAGGTAGCCAGGTCGTCGACTTCGGCATCCTCTCGTTCGGCTACGCCTTCGGCCAGGACCTGGACGTGACCGAGACCGCCGGCTCCTACGTCACCGACCCCGAGCGGGTGATCCGCTGGGGGTACTCCACCTTCCACCGGGCCGAGCCGGACGTCACCGCCACCAGGCTGGCCGCCGACGCCGCCCGCAAGGCGCTGGCCGAGCTGAACATGGACGCCTCCGAGCTGGACCTGGTGGTGCTGGCCACCTCGGAGATGCCGGACTACCTGTACTGGGACACCTCGGCGGCGCTGGCCCGGGAGCTGGGCATCGACAAGACCCAGACGTTGCTGCTCAACGAGGGCTGCGCCTCCGGCGTCACGGGGCTTGGCATGATCGCCGGCCAGATGGCCATCCAGCCGAACCTGAACACCGCCCTGTTCGTCGCGGTGAACCGGGTCAGCGAATTCCACCGCAACCGGATGAACGTGAACAACGCGGTACACAGCGACGGGGCGGTGGCGACCGTACTGCGCCGCGGCCACGACCAGCTGCGCTGGCTGGCCACCGCGCAGTTCACCGATCCGGACCTGTGCGATTTCTTCCGGTGCGACTTCGGTGGCGCGGTGACTCCCCAGCCGCCGGCCGACTGGTCGACTGCGACCGCTCCCAGCGGGCTGGAGCGGGTGCTCAACCACTTCGGCAAGGACCCCAACCGGTTGCGCGAGTTCTCCGAGAAGCTCAGCAGCCGGGTGACCGAGGTCATCACCCTGGCCTGCCAGCAGGCCGGCGTCAGCCCGGAGCGGCTGGCGCACATCATCTACATCAACGACAGCGCCGACACCATCGAGGAAGTGGCGGCGCCGTTCGGCGTGACGGTGGAGCACACCAACGCGGAGGTGTCGCTGACCCACGGTCACATGGGTGCGGCCGACCAGCTGGTCAGCCTGGGCGAGGCCCTGCAGCGTGGCGACATCAAGTCCGGTGACCTGGTGGCGATGTCGGGCATCTCGATCGGCATGCGGTGGTACTGCACCCTGGTCCAGGTCTGACCCCCCCCGAAGAAATGACTGATTCGAGTACTTTGCTGGATGCAGTGCGCCGCGCGGTCGAGTCCGACCGCACGCCGGCCACCGATGTCCGGGTCTCGCTGGCCCAACTGACGGACCCGGTGCTGGCCCGCAAGCTGGGCAAGCTGCTGGGCAACCTGCAGCCGGCCGACGGCGGGCTGCCGCCGGTCAACCTCTCGGTGCTGGCCACCTGCACCGTCGGCCCGTTCGAGCCGCTGCTGCGGACCAGCCTGGTGGCGGTGGGCGCGCTGCCCGCCATCTCGGTGGCCGACTACGGCACCTTCGAGTTCTCGCTGGCCTCCGGCGCCTTCGCCGCCGACGGCGAGCCCGACGTCCTGGTCTGCCTGATGGAGGAGTCCTTCTTCCTGCCCGGCGACTGGACCGGCGGGGACGTCGAGGGGGTGATCAGCCAGCTGGAGGCCCGGTTCGCCGAGTTCCGGGCCCTGCTCGACTCGGTGACCCGGCGCAGCACCGCCACCCTGGTGCTGCACACCCTGCCGCTGCCGGTCGAGGTGCGCGAGACCTTCCTGAGCTGGCGGGCTCGGGCGGCGCTGTCGGCTGCCTGGGCGCGGCTCAACGCCGACCTGCTGGGCCTGGCCGCCGAGCACCGGCAGGTGCTGGTGGTGGACCTGGTCAGCGCGCTGGCCGAGCAGCCGTTCCCGGCCCGCGACGCCCGGCTGCACCGCTACGCCGACCTGCCCTACACCGACGGCGCCCTGCACGTGCTGGCCAAGCAGGTGGCCCGAATCGTCCAGGCCCGGATGGGCCTGTCGCGCAAGGTGCTGGCGCTGGACCTGGACAACACCCTGTGGGGCGGCGTGCTGGGCGAGGTCGGCGCCACCGGCGTGGAGCTGGGCGGGCTGTACCCGGGTTCCTGCTACCTCAACCTGCAGCGCAGCGCCCGCCGGCTGCGCGAGCAGGGCGTCATCCTGGTGCTGGCCAGTAAGAACGACGCCGCCATCGTCGACGACGCGCTGGGCAGCCACCCGGAGATGCTGCTGCGGTCCGAGGCGTTCTCGGTGACCGCGGTGAACTGGTCGCCCAAGGCCGACAACCTGCGACAGGCCGCCGAGACACTGAGCCTGTCGACCGGCTCGTTCGTCTTCATGGACGACTCGCCGTTCGAGCGCGGCCAGGTCGGCAGCGAGCTGCCCGAGGTCGCCCTGGTGGCCGCCGACGGCGACCCGGCGCACCTGGTGGGCTCCTTGCTGGCGCCGGGCTGGTTCGACGTGCTCGACCTGACCGAGACCGACCGGGAACGCCCGGCGCTGTACCGCACCCGCGCCCTGCGCACCGAGTTCGAGGGCAGCTTCGGCTCGTCGGAGGACTACCTGCAGGCGCTGGCCATCGAGCTGAAGGTGGAGCCGGTCACCCCGTTCGGGGTGGCCCGGGTGGCCCAGCTGGCCGCCCGCACCAACCAGTTCAACCTCACCGGCATCCGGTTCGACGAGTCCCGGACGGCGGCGATGGCCGCCGATCCCGGCCACCTGGTCGCCTCGCTGTCGGTCTCGGACCGCTTCGGCGACGAAGGGGTGGTCGGGGCGATGTGGGTCGAGTGCGGCGGCGAGACCTGGCGAGTGCTCAACATGGTGCTCAGCTGCCGGGTGTTGAGCCGGGGCATCGAGCTGGCCGCGGTGGACTGGCTGGCGCAGCGGGCCAGCGAGGCCGGCGCCAGCACCCTGCAGGGCAGCTTCGTCCCGTCGGCCAAGAACGGCGCGGCCGCCGGCTTCTGGAAGCGAGCCGGGTTCTCCCCGGCCGATTCCGACGGCACTTTCACCCTTGACCTGCGCGCCGGATGGGATCCGGCGCCCAGTTGGATAACGCAACCCGACAGAGAGCGAGCGACCAGATGACCGACGCGGCGTCGATAGAGCACACCGTGGTGACCATTCTCAGCGATGTCCTGCACGAGTCGGTGGAGGACCTGAACAACCACCCGGTGCTGGCTGCCTACGACTGGGACAGCCTGAGCTCGCTGGAGGCGCTGGCCCAACTGGAGAGCCAGTTCGGGGTGACCCTCGACCTGCGCTCCTACCAGGCCGCGCGCCGGATCTCCGACCTGGTGGAACTGGTGCAGCACGCCGGCTCCAGCACCGTCGGACAGCGGTAGGCCTCCATGACCAGATTGGGGAATCCCTTGGACCGCCAGGAAGTGGAAGTACTCGCCATCGGCGCGGGGCCGGCGAACCTGTCGCTGGCCGTCGCGCTGGAGGAGCTCGCGCCCGAGGTGGCGCGCGAGACCGTGATCGTCGAGCAGCACGACACCGTGGTGTGGCAGCGCGGGCTGCTGCTGCCCTGGTCGCAGAGCCAGGTGTCGTTCCTGAAGGACCTGGTCACCCGGCGCAACCCGCGCAGCAGGTACTCCTTCGTCAACTTCCTGCACGAGACCGACCGGCTGGACGACTTCATCAACCTGGGCAGCTTCACCCCGTACCGGATGGAGATCTCGGACTACCTCAGCTGGGTGGCCCGCAACCTCTCGGAGGTCCGCATCCAGTCTGGCCGGCGGTGCGTCAGCATCGAGCCGTGCCACGACGCCGACGGTGAGGTCTCGGAGTGGCTGGTGCGGCTGGCCGACGGTGGCGAGATCGCCTGCCGGAACCTGATCATCGGCGCCGGCCGCGACCCGCACATCCCGGCGGAGTTCGCCCAGGTGCCGCGGGAGCGACTGATCCACAGCACCGAGTTCTCCTCCCGGATCGCCGCCTTCGACCGCGACGCCGAGCACCGGATCGTGGTGCTCGGCGGTGCCCAGAGTGCGGCCGAGATGCTGTGGGCCAGCCACCAGGAGTTCCCGAACGCCCAGTGCACCATGGTGATGCGCTCGATCGGGCTGAACTGCTACGAGAACTCCAAGTTCACCAACCAGCTGTACTTCCCGTCCTTCGTCGACGAGTTCCACGCCGCCCTCCCCGAGGCCCGTGACCAGCTGCTGCGCGAGATGCACCGCACCAACTACTCCGGCCTCAACCCGGCCCTGCTGGACGTGCTGTACCGGCAGATGTACCTGGAGAAGCTGACCGGGGCCGACCGGCTGAAGATGATCACGATGTCCGAGGTCGCCGCCGCCCGGATGGCCGACAACGAGGTGGTGCTGACCCTGCTCGACCGCAAGAACGGCGGTTCGGAGGAGCTGCGCTGCGACCTGGTGCTGCTGGGCACCGGCTTCGAGCGCGAGATGCCGAAGGTGATCCGCGACCTGGCGGCCTCGGTGTCGATGGACGAGGTCTCGGTGAGCCGCAGCTACCGGATGAACCTGCCGCCGAACGTGCGGGCCGGCTGCTACCTGCAGGGCGTCAACGAGGCCACCCACGGCATCGCCGACTCGCTGCTGAGCCTGCTGGCGGTGCGGTCGGAGGAGATCGTGCGCGACCTGCTGTCCCACCAGCCCGCCCACCAGCTGGTGGCCACTGTTCCGGTGCCGAGCTGAGCCCGAAAGAGGATCGAACAATGGAAATCCGTAGCCTGTCCCGAGGCGAGTTGAAGCTGGACAACGGCCTGCGGGCCCAGCGGCTGATGCCGTGGCCCGCCCTGAACGCGCCGTTCGAAGGTTCCTGGTGCGTGGTCAAGCCCGGCGCCGCCTCGGGCCCGCACGCCCACCACGAGTACGAGATCTGGATCGCGCTCAACGGCTCTTCGCACATTCTCTGCGACGGTGAGAAGACGCCGTTCGTGGCCGGCGACATCGTGCACTTCCGGCCGGGTTCGACGCACCAGGTGATCAACGACGGCGACGCCGACTTCGAGATGTACTCGGTGTGGTGGGACACCGACCTGGCCGCCAAGTTCGCCGCCCGGCACCAGGAAGAGGGATGAGCGGCACCGAGCGGTCCGCCGGGTCCACCCGCCCCGCGATCATCATCGCGGCGACGCCCACCCCGAACGGCGACCTGCACGTCGGGCACCTGGCCGGACCGTACCTCGCCGGTGATGTCTACGCCCGCTACCTGCGCGCCCTCGGGCGGCCGGTGATCTACACCACCTGCACCGACGACAGCCAGACCTACGTGGTCGCGACCGCCGCCCGGCAGGCCGTTACGCCGCAGGCGCTGTGCCAGCGCTCCACCGTGGCCATCGAGAACTCGCTGTCCGCGATGGGCATCTCGATGGCCGGGCTGCCGCCGATCGACGACCGGTACCGCCAGACGGTGCTGTCCTTCGTCACCCGGCTCTACGACACCGGCCGGCTGCGGCTGCGTACCGTGCGGCTGCCCTACGCCGAGCGCAGCGGCACCTACCTGTTCGACGGGCTGGTCACCGGCGCCTGCCCGGTGTGCCTGGCCGGCAGCTGCGGCGGCACCTGCGAGAGCTGCGGTCATCCCAACAGCTACGACGAGCTGCTGGAGCCGCGCTCGACCATCGACCCGACCGACCCGGTCGGCTACCGCGAGCAGGCCATCCTGGTGCTGCCGATGGAGGACTACCGCCAGCGGCTGACCGAGTACTTCGAGGCCCGGGCCGACCGCTGGCGGCCGCACTCGATGCAGCTGATCCGCGAGCTGCTGGCCGGTTCGCTGCCCGACATCCCGATCACCGTGCCGGGAGGCGGCTGGGGAATCGAGGCGCCCTTCGCCGAGACGCCGGGGCAGATCCTCTACCCCTGGATCGAGGCCATGCCAGCCTCGATCTACAGCACCTGGTGGGCAGCCGGTCGGCAGGGCGAGCCGCAGCCGGTCGAGGTGGACGAGCTCTGGCGGGCCGAGCGCGACGCCGAGGTGGTGTACTTCCACGGCTTCGACAACACCTACCACTGGGGCCTGATGGACCTCACCCTGCTGATGGCCCACGGCGAGCGCTACGTGCTGCCGGAGAGCAACGTCTGCAACGAGTTCTACGACCTGGAGGGCTCGAAGTTCTCCACCAGCCGCAACCACCTCATCCGGGGCAGCGAGCTGCTGGCGGAGGTGACGCGCGACGAGGTGCGGTTCTTCCTGGCGCTCACCGCCCCGGAGTACCAGCGCACCAACTTCACCCGGCAGGCGCTGGACGAGGTGACCGAGCTTCGCCTGATCGAGCCGTGGAACGCCCTGGCCGAAGCGATCTCGCTGCTGATCGCCGGACGGGCCGGCGGCATGCTGGCCACCACGCCGGCCGGCCGGGCCCGGGCCGCGCTGGTGCAGGCCCGGTTGCGCGCGGCCTACGAGCTGGACACCTTCAGCGTCGCCCGGGCCGCCGAGACCTTCGCCGACCAGCTGGCCCGGTTGCGGGCGATGGCCGAGGACGGTTCGGCCGAGCCGGGAGACCTGCTGCTGGAGGCGCGCACCCTGCTGGCCGGCGCCGCCCCGATCCTGATCGACCTGGCCGAGCAGGCCGGTGCGGCCGGCGTGCAGCTCGACCTGCTGGCCGAGCCCGCCACCGAGGTGCCGGCCTTCGAACTGCCGCGGCTGGCGAGCCGCATCGAATCACCCGACAGCCCAACCGCTGAGCTGCTCACCCGCACTCCCGCGCTCGACGGCGCGGTCTAAGGAGTCCGCCATGAAGTTGCTTGCCATCGAACCGCAGCAGTACATGCACTACTACCAGGCCCGCTACCAGCGGGCGGAGACGTACGGCCACGTCGTCTACGTGCTCAACGGCACCGGCACCGAAGACTTCTGGCCGGCCGAGCGCTACCGGCTGGTGGGCAGCAAGCAGATCGACGACATCATCGCCGAAGCCAAGCGCTGGCACGCCGAGGAGCACTTCGACGGCGTGATCACCTTCGCCGAGTTCGCGGTGACCGCGGTGGCGGCGGTGGCCGAGGCGCTGGGCCTGCCCGGCATCGACGTGCGGGCGGCGATCCAGAGCCGCAACAAGTACCTGATGCGGCAGGCCTACGAGCGCGGCGGCGCGCCGATCCCGTCCTACCGCTACGTCGCCGAGCTGCGCGACGCGCTGTCGGCCGCGGAGGAGTTCGGCTACCCGGTGATCCTCAAGCCGACCCTGGGTGCCGGCAGCTACTACGTGTTCAAGGTGCACTCGCCCGCCGAGATGGCCGAGCGGTTCGGCCAGGCGCAGGACGGCATCGCGCACCTGGGCGACCTGCTCGCCGACGCCGACGGCATGGACCTCGGGCCGAACGGCCTGCTGGTGGAGTCCTTCCTCGACGGCAAGGAGTACCTGATCGAGGGGGTGGCCTGGGACGACGAGGTCTACCTCGGCTCGGTGGTCGACCGGATCACCGCGGAGGGCGACAACTTCGACGACGACGTGCACCACGCGCCGACCACGCTCGGCGAGGACGACCTGGCCAAGGTGCACCGCGCGGTCACCCTGGCCGCGCACGCGCAGGGCCTGCGGCGCAGCGTGATGCACGCCGAGGTGCGCTTCCACAACGGCGAGCCGCACCTGCTCGAGATCGCCGCTCGGGTAGGCGGCGGGGGATTGGAGGACATCGCGAAGTTGACCGCCGACCACGATCCGATCGAGGCCACCGTCGACATCGGCCTGGGCCGCAAGCCACGGGTCCGGCACTTCCAGCCGACCGGCACGCACATCACCGCGATGTGCCTGATCAGCGCGGCCGGCATCGTCGAGCAGGTGGTGGTCCCGGACGAGGTGGCCAACTCCGACAAGGTGTTCCTGCTCAAGATCACCGCCAAGCCCGGCGACAAGATCAAGCGGCCGCCGGAGGGCAACACCATCATCGGCTTCCTCGGCACGAAGGGCAGTTCCTTCGAGGAGGCCTTCGACACCATGAACGACTTCGCATCCAAGATCCAGGTCAACTTCGCCACGCCGGCGACCTCACCCTCTGAGCTTTTGGAGCACGCGTGACACTGACCACCAGCGCCCCGGTACGCACAACCCGGCCGGTGCGTACGGCCCGGCCCAGGAGATACCTGATGTGCCCGCCGGTGCACTTCGACGTCTGCTACTCCATCAACCCGTGGATGGAGCCGGAGAAGCCCACCGACGGCGGCCTGGCCCTGGTGCAGTGGGAACGGCTGATCAACCTGTTCCGGGGGCTCGGCCACCAGGTGGAGCAGATCCAGCCGGTACCCGGCCTGCCGGACATGGTCTTCGCCGCCAACGGCGCCACCATGGTCGACGGCAAGGTGCTGTCGGCGCGGTTCCGCTACCCGCAGCGGGCCGACGAGGGGCCGGCCTATGCCGACTGGTTCCGCCAGCGCGGCTACCAGGTGCACGAGGCCGAGCACATCAACGAGGGGGAGGGCGACTACCTGGTCACCGGTTCCCGGATCCTGGCCGGCACCGGGTTCCGCACCGACCGGCTCTCCCACGAGGAGGCGGCCCGGTTCTTCGGCCTACCGGTGCAGAGCCTGACCCTGGTCGACCCGCGCTACTACCACCTCGACACCGCGCTCGCGGTGCTCGACCACGACGAGATCATGTACTACCCGCAGGCCTTCTCGCCCGACAGCCAGCAGGTGCTGCGCGAGCTCTACCCGGACGCGATCCTGGCCACCGACGCCGATGCCGAGGTGTTCGGCCTGAACGCGGTCTCCGACGGCCGGCACGTGCTGCTGGCCTCGCAGGCCACCCACCTGATCGAGGAGCTGTGGGCCCGCGGCTTCGTGCCGATCGGGGTGGACCTGTCCGAGCTGCTCAAGTCCGGCGGCAGCGCCAAGTGCTGCACGCTGGAGCTGCGCGAGCTACCGGCCCGGTGAGCACTGGGAGCACTGCCGTGCGGATCAACTACGACGGACGACGGTTCTCACCCGCCGACGGCGTGCCCGGTGAGAAGGACCGGGTGGCGCTCTACCGGCAGGACGGCGACCTGCTGTGGGGCGAGTTCTCCGGCGGGCAGGCCCGGCGCGGCTCGCTGGCCGGCACCTGTGCCGAGGACGGCACGCTCGACTTCGCCTACTGCATGGTTCTCGACGGCGGCGAGGTGATCTCCGGCCGCTGTCACAGCACCCCTACGGTGCTGCCCGACGGGCGCATCCGGCTGCACGAGGAATGGGAGCGCTACGGCACGGCCGGCAGCCGCGGGGTGTCCTCGATCGAGGAGCTCGCCCAGGCCGGCACCGCATCAGGACGTCCAGCAGGTTCGGAGGAAGCATGACCGCGCAATTGACCGATGCGGCTGAGCTGGCCAAGGACGGCGAGCGGCCGAAGAAGGGCGGCGTCGTCACCTGGGCGTGCGCCCCGGGGTTCCCGCCGGCGGTGATCTTCCCGTTCACCCCGCCCGAGCGGATGGGCACCCGCAACGTCATCGAGTTCCAGGCGCTGATGTACCGCACGCTGTACTACTTCGGCAACAGCGGCAAGCCCGAGGTGGACTACGAGCTCAGCATCGGCGAGGAGCCGGAGTGGAGCGAGGACGGGCTGACCGCGACCATCACCGTCAAGCCGTGGAAGTGGTCCAACGGCGAGACCCTGTGCGCGGACAACGTGCTGTTCTGGGTCAACCTGATGAAGGTCAAGGGCGCCCGGTACGGCGAGTACGTGCCGGGCTACTTCCCGGACAACTGCGTCGACTACGGCAAGGTCGCCGAGGACAAGGTCTACTTCACCTTCGACAAGGCCTACTCCAAGCGCTGGATGCTGTTCAACCAGTTCAGCACCATCACCCCGCTGCCCAAGGCCTGGGACCGCACCGCCGCCGGGCCCGCCAACGCCAGCGGCGACCTCGCCGACGTCGAGGCGGTCTATGACTACCTGATCGAACAGCAGGGCAACGCCGTCGAGGAGAACAACGCGCACCGCACCAAGTGGGCCGACAGCCCGCTGTGGAGCATCGTCAGCGGCCCGTGGCGGCTGAAGAGCTACACCCTGGAGGGCGTCGTCACGTTCGTGCCCAACGAGCACTACTCGGGCCCGAACAAGCCCCACATCGACGAGTTCCGGCAGCTGCCGACCTTCTCCGACGAGGAGCAGTTCCAGATGCTGCAGGACGGCACGGTCCAGGTCGGCTACCTGCCGCTGAGCTTCGCCGCCGGCTCCACCGACGACCCCACCAAGGGCGGGGACAACCCGCTGGGCGAACGGTTCCGGCTGGCCCCGCAGGTGGTGTACTGCATCCGCTACATCAGCCTGAACTTCAACAACCCGACGGTGGCAGGCAAGCTGCTGGCCCAGACCTACCTGCGGCAGGCGCTGCAGAGCTGCCTGGACCAGGACACCGCGGTGCGCGAGATCTACCAGGGCTACGCCTACCGGCAGAACGGGCCGGTGCCGATGATCCCGGCCACCGACCTGGTCTCGCCCGGCCAGCGCGGCGCCGCCTGGCCGCTGCCCTTCGACGTGGCCCGGGCCAAGCAGCTGCTGGAGGACAACGGCTGGGACACCAGCCAGAGCCCGGCGGTGTGCGTCCGCCCGGGCACCGGACCCGGCCAGGCCGGCGAGGGCATCCCGGCCGGCACCAAGCTGAGCATCCTGCTGCGCTACGTCGAAGGCCGCCCGGCGCTGACCGAGCTGATGCGCCGGTTCAAGCGGGATGCCGCCGCGGCCGGCATCGAGCTGCGCTTGCAGGAGGTGTACGGCTCGATCCTGGTGGCCGAGGACGCCCCGTGCGTGCCGAGCGAGGAAACCCCGTGCCTGTGGGAGATGTGCTGCTGGAACGGGGGCTGGGTGTACCACCACCCGACCGGCGAGATCGTGTTCAAGACCGACGCCGGCGGCAACTTCGGCCACTGGACCGACGCGCGGGCCGACGAGCTGATCGAGCGGACCGTCACCAGCGACGACCTGGATGTGCTGTACGAGTACCAGGACTACATCGCCGAGCAGGTGCCGGTCATCTTCACGCCGAACTTCCCGATCCGCCTGCTGGAGTACGCCGGCAACCTGCGGGGGGTTGAGCCGATCAACCCGTTCGCCAACATCGCTCCCGAGAACTGGTACTACGTCGAGGACGGCGAGCAGTGACCGGGCACGCCCGGCCGGCCGGCTCGTCCAAGAGGAGAAGACGACGATGACAACCCCCACCCCTGAGCAGCGCCCGGCGCTGCTGGTGATCGGAACCGGACTGCGCTCCTACCGGGAGTACCTGCTCCGCTCGATCAGCTCGCAGTTCCGGATCCACCTCTTCCACACCGCCGAGCCGAGCTGGGAGAAGGACTACATCGCGGGCTGGACGGTGCTGCCCAGCACCTCCGACGGCCCGGCGATGGCCGAGACGGCCCGCACCCTGCACCAGCAGCAGCCCTTCGACGGGGTGCTCTGCTGGGACGAGGCCCGCATCCACGCCACCTCGTTCGTGGCCCAGGCGCTGGGAGTGCGCAACGGCGACCCGGACGTGATCGCCCGGTTGCGCGACAAGGGCCAGACCCGTGCGGCGCTGGCCGTGGCCGGCGTGCCGCAGCCGCGCTCGGTGCCGGTCAAGGACGAGGCCGAGGCGTTGGCCGCCGCCGCCGAGGTGGGCTACCCGGCGATCCTCAAGCCCCGCGGGCTGGGCGCCAGCCTCGGCGTGGTCCGGGTGGAGAACGCCCAGGAGCTGCGCCGGATGTTCCCCTTCACCCGCGACACCCGTGCCCCCGAGCCGGTGGCGCTGCCGGAGCGGCCGGTGCTGGTCGAGGAATGCGTGCTGGGCGAGGAGATCAGCATCGACTCGGTGATCTCGGACGGCCGGGTCACCCCGCTGTTCATCGGCCGCAAGGTGCTCGGCTACCCGCCCTACGCCGAGGAGGTCGGGCACTACGTCAGCGCCGACGACCCGCTGCTGACCGACGCCACGCTGCTGGCGGCCCTGCAGGACACCCACGCCGCGCTCGGCTTCACCGACGGCTGGACGCACAGCGAGTACATGCTGACCAGCACCGGTCCCCAGGTGATCGAGGTCAACGGCCGGCTGGGCGGTGACCTGATTCCCTACCTGGGGCTGCTGGCTACCGGCATCGACCCGGGGCTGACCGCCGCCCGGGCGGCCTGCGGGCTGCCGCTGGAGCTGACCGCCAGCCAGCACCGGACCGCGGCGATCCGGTTCTTCTACGTCGCCGAGGAGAACACCGAGATCACCTCGGTCAGCTTCGAGGGCGCGCAGCTGCCCGAGGAGGTGCACCGGACGATAGTGGTGGCAGCCCCTGGTGCGGTGGTCTCGCCGCCGCCGAAGGGAACCGCCTTCGGGCGGATCGCGGCCGCGATCGCGGCCGCCGACTCGATCCCGCGGTGCGCCGCCGCCCTGGACGCCGCCGAAGCGGCGCTCGTCATCACCGGCACGGTGCAGCCCAGCACCGTCGCCGCCCGTCCCTAGAAGAAGTGGAAGACATGTCGACTGACACCGCGCCCGCTCAGAGCGCCGGCATCTGGCGAACGTTCAACGAGTCACCCACTGCCGTCAAGGCGATCTTCGCGGGCGTCTTCATCAACCGGCTCGGCGCGTTCCTCAGCATCTTCGTGGTGCTGTTCATGACCTCCAAGGGCCGCTCGCCGTCCGAGGCGGCGTTCGCGCTGGGCGCCTACGGCGCCGGCGGGGTGATCGGGGTGCTGATCGGCGGCATGCTGGCCGACCGGCTCGGCGCCCGCAACGCCACCGTGCTTTCCATGTCCAGCTCGGCGGTGCTGGTCGCCTCCCTGCTGTACCTGCCGAACTACGCGGCACTGCTCGTCGCGGTCACGCTGTGCGGCCTGGTCAGCCAGATCTTCCGGCCGGCCTCGGCCACCCTGCTGTCGGAGCTGACTCCCGAGAACCGGCAGGTGATGATCTTCGCGATGTACCGGTTCGGCCTGAACCTCGGCACCACCGCGGCCCCGCTGATCGGCTTCGCGCTGTACAACCTCGACGACCAGGGCTACACCCTGCTGTTCTGGGCCGAGTCGCTGGTGGCGCTGGGCTATGCCGCCCTCGCCCTGGTGGCGCTGCCGCGCCGGGACCGGCCGGTCGCCGGTGCCGACGAGGCGGCGGCGCCGAGCGGCAGCTACCTCGACGTGCTGCGCAACCGCCGCTACGTGCTGTTCCTGATCGGGATGCTGCTGAATGCCGCGGTGTACGTGCAGTACCTGTCGACCCTGCCGCTGGACGTCAAGGCCGAGGGGGTAGCGATCTTCTGGTACACCGTCGCGGTCGCGCTGAACGGCCTGATCGTGATCCTGTTCGAGCTGCCGGTGACCAAGGTCTCCCAGCACTGGCCGTTCAAGATCCTGGTGGGCCTGGCGTTCGGGCTGGTGGGCCTGGGCATGCTCTGCTACGGCCTGCCGCTCGGCCCCGCGGTGATCATCCTGGGCACGCTGATCTGGACGCTGGCCGAGGTGGTCGGGGCCCCCGCGGTGTTCGCCTTCCCGGCGATGGCCGGTCCCGCGCACCTCAAGGGCCGCTACATCGGCAGCTTCCAGTTCGTGTTCGGGCTGGGCACCGCGATCGGGCCGGTGGTCGGCGGCTGGCTGTTCACCTCGCTCGGCCACCGGGTGTGGCTGGTGATGGCGCTGATCTCGGCGGTGGCCGCCACCCTGGGCGTGGCGTCGGTGCGCAGCCCGTCGAAGGCCGAGACCGAGCAGGCCGTCGACGATCCGGAGACGCCGGACGTGCCGCTGGTCGCCGACGTGCCGGGCAGCCTGGTCGAGGAACCGACCTGAGCACCGCGGGACCCTTCGAGACAACCGGAAACGACAGTGGCGGCGCCGCTGTCCTCCCTTTCCCTACAGGAGGTTTGGACGTGACCGAAGCCGAGAGCTGGTTGCTGGAGATGCGGCTGTTCAAGGTGCACCCCGGCACCCGGGACGAGTTCCACCGAATCAGCGAGGAGGGCACCATCCCGATGATGCGGCGCTACGGCATCAACGTGCTGGACTTCGGCCCGATGCTCAACGACGAGAACGGCTACTTCCTGCTGCGGGCCTTCCGCTCGGAGGAGGAACGGGTCGAGAAATCGCAGGCCATCTACGCCACCGCGGAGTGGGAGGAGAACTACGACGCCCCGGTCACCGCGATGATCGCGGACTACCGGACCGCGGTGATCCCGGCGACCCACGCGCTGTCTCCGACCCTGGTGGGCCAACCCGCCTGACGTCCCCGCCGGTGCGAGCGAGCCTGGAATACGATCCTGCGATGACTATCCAGCTGCCTGACCTGACCCGATTCGGCAACATTCCCAGCGACTACGTCCACCGCCCCAAGATCGCGGTTCCGGGCGAGGACGTGGCGCTGTCCGACGGGTATCTCAAGTGGTACGACGTGCGCCCGGAAGAGGCGGAGATCCCGGAGCAGGTGCGCGCCGAGGCGCGCGAGTTCCTGCATGCCGAGAGTGAGGCCGGCAGGCTGAAGCTCGACGGCGACCTTGGCTTCGTGGTCTTCCACCTGTGCGGCGAGTCCTTCTACTTCCTGATCGTGCTGACCTGGCGCAACCAGAACGAGATGTGGGAGACGCTCTACGGCCAGGACGTCGCCAAGGGCGGCGGGTTCCAGCTGATCCCGCAGGGCACCCACCTCGAGGTGATCTGCGTCTGGGAGCTGGGCGCGGTGGTGCACGAGCGGCAGGCGTGGACGCAGTACCTGCTGTCCGCGCGGGACGAGCAAGCCAAGATCGCCTACCTGACCAGCCGGTACTCCGGACCGGTCTGACAACCATCCACCCCACCGGGTGCCCGTCGCGGGCGGGCACCCGGTGCACGAACCCCGATCGGCTCCGGCCGGTCGCCCCGCTCGACGGCGGGAACACCGAGGAGATCAGCCATGCCCAGCCTGACCCGCACCGAGGCGGCCGCGCGCGGTTCCGTCCTGACGGTCCGCTCCTACCTCGTCGACCTCGACCTCACCACCGGGGCCGACACCTTCCGGTCGAAGACCACCATCGCCTTCGACGCCCGGCCGGGTGCTGAGAGCTCAGAGGTCTTCCTGGACGTGCAACCGGAAACCCTGCACTCGGCGCTGCTCAACGGCCGGCCGGTCGACGTCGGGGCGCTGTCGGAGGGACGGCTGCCGCTGACCGGGCTGGCGGAGGAGAACACCCTGGTGGTGGACGCCGACATGCGCTACTCCAGGGAGTGCGAGGGACTGCACCGCTACGTCGACCCGGCCGACGACCAGGTCTACCTCTACGCCTTCGTCTACATCGACAACGCGCCCAAGGTGTTCGCCTGCTTCGACCAGCCCGACCTCAAGGCTCCGTACACCTTCACCCTGACCGTGCCGGAGAACTGGCAGGTGCTGGGCAACAGCGATGCCCGCCGGACCGCGCCCGGCCGCTGGGAGCTGGGCCCCACCCCGCCGCAGGCGACCTACCTCACCGCGCTGGTGGCCGGTCCCTACGAGGGGGTCTTCCAGGACCACGACGGCATCCGGCTGGGCTTCCACTGCCGGGCGTCGCTGGCCAAGTACCTCAGCGTCGACCTCGACGAGACCTTCGAGGTGACCAGGCAGTGCCTGGACGAGTACGAGCGGATGTTCGGCGTGCGCTACCCGTTCGGCAAGCTCGACCACGTCTTCGTGCCGGAGTTCAGCGTGCTGTCGCTGGACCATCCGGGCTGCGTGCTGCTGCGCGAGCTGTACCTGTTCCGCACCCCCGGCACCGCCAGCGAGCGGGAGACCCGCGCGGTGGTGCTGGCGCACGGCATCTCGCTGCAGTGGCTCGCCGCGCTGGTGGGCAACGCCTGGTGGGACGACCTGTGGCTGGGCCAGGTCTTCGCCGACTACATGGCGCACCGGGTGCCCAGCGAGGTCACCCGGTTCCCCGGCCCGCCCACCACCTTCGCCGCCCGGCGCAAGGGGCAGGCCTACCTCGCCGACCAGCGCAGCTCCACCCACCCGATCTGCCTGGACGGCCCGGACGTGCAGACCGTGCTGCTGGAGATGGACCGGATCACCTATTTCAAGGGACATTCGACGATCCGGCAGCTCGCCGCCCGGGTCGGCACCGAGGCGCTGCGCACGGGCCTGCGCACCTACTTCGACCGGCACGCCTTCGGCACCGCCACCCACGCCGACTTCCTGTCCGCGCTCAGCGACGCGACGGGCGAGGACATGACCGGCTGGGCCGACCGGTGGTTCCGGACCGCCAACGTCAACACCCTGCACCCCGAGCTCGAGGTGACCGACGGCACCATCTCGGCCTTCGCGGTGACGCAGACCGCGCCGGAGTCGCACCCGGTACTGCGGCCGCACACCTTCAACGTCGGCCTGTACGGCAGCGGTGGTGAGAACCGGGTGGTCAGCGTGTCGATCGACGGCGAGCGCACCGAGCTGCCGGAGCTGGTCGGGCTGCCGAAGCCGGAGTTCCTGCTGCTCAACGACGGGGACCTGACCTACGCCAAGATCAGGTTCGACGCCGACTCGGCCGCCGCGCTGCCCCGGCTGCTGCCCACCCTGTCGCCGCTCAACCGCGCCATGGTGTGGTGCCAGCTGCTGCTGGGCGTGCAGGACGCGGTGTTCCCGGCCGCGGACCACCTGTCGCTGGTGACCGAGATGGTGGCAGCCGAGACGGAGCTGTCCATCCTCACCGAGGTGCTCGAGCAGGCCCGCTACGACGTCGCCGACCGGTTCCTGGCGCCGGCCGAACGCCCGCACTGGCTGGCCCGGATCGCCGAGAGCCTGCGGGAGCGGCTGGCCAGCACCCCGGCCGGGGACGAGCGGCAGATGACCTTGTTCCGCAACCTGATCGAGTTCTCCTCCGACGTCGCCGAGCTGCGCGGGCTGCTCGACGGGGCCGGGGTGCCCGACGGCATCGAGCTCGACCCGGACACCCGGTGGCGAGTCCAGTACCGGCTGGCGGTGCTCGGCGAGGTGGACGAGGCCGAGATCCAGGCCGGCTACGAGATCGACCCGAGCACGGCGGGGGAGATGTTCGCGGCCAAGGCGCGGGCGGCCCGGCCGGACCCGGCGGCCAAGAGCGCGGCCTGGGACGCGATGACCAGCGACACCACGCTGTCCAGCTACCAGATCTGGGCGCTGGCCGAGGGGTTCTGGCAGCCCGAGCAGCTCGAGCTCACCGAGCCGTACGTGCAGCGGTTCTTCACCGCGATGCCCGAGGTCGCCAAGCTGCGCGGCGACTACGTGATCGCCGAGCTGATCCGCTTCCTGTACCCGCGCTTCGCGGCCTCGCCCGACACCGTGGAGTTCGCCACCGAGCTGGTCAGCCGCGGTGACATCTCGCTGCCGCTGCGCCGCAAGGTCGCCGACTTCACCGACGACCTGCGCAAGGTGATCCGGGCCCGGGAGAGCCAGCTGGCGGTCAGCGGCTGACCGGCTCCGCGCGGACCGGCAGTGCGGTCGGCCTCAGCGGCTAACTGGCACTGCCGGTCTCGGGTACCCCGTACTGCACCAGCTCGATCAGCAGCGCGGCGGGCTTCGGGACGTACATGAACGACACCCGCATGCCGGGCCGGGCACCGGCGCACGGCGCCGCGTCGACCGGCACCAGGCCGTGGCCGCGCAGCCGGACCAGCTCGGCGTCGAGGTCGTCCACCTCGAACGCGACGTGGTAGAGCGAGGGCGACCGGCGGGTGAAGTGGTCCGAGAGCGCGGAGTCCTCCCGTATCGGCGTCACCAGCTCGACCGCGGGCTGGCCGTCGGATGTCGGATGGGACCAGAACTCGCAGGCCACCCCGTACTCCTCGGCGATGCCGTCGTCGTCCTTGCCCAGGCCCAGCGCGGTGAGGAATGTCGCGACGCCGGCTGGGTCTTCGGTCGCGAGCCCGATGTGGTCGATGCCGATGATCACAGTGCCCACCCTAGTGCCTGGCCGGTGCCGAGCACCGTCAGTCGACCGCGCGAGCCCAGGCCGCCCGGACCAGCCCGCCGGCGGCCACGCTGAGCCGGCGCCGCAGGCCGACGCTGACCCGGCGGCTGAACACGTCGTAACCGGCCCGCTCGATCTCGTCCAGGATGCCGCCGTACAGCGTCCAGGCGGTGCGCAGGCAGTCGCGGGAGGTGCGGTGCACCAGGTCGATGCCGGGCAGCGCCGAGGCGTACAGCCGGCGGGTGCGGGCCACCTCGTAGGCGATCAGGTCGCGGATCGGCTCGCCGGCCGAGCCGCCGGCCCGGGCCCGCAGCAGCATCGCCCGGTCCACCCCGAACCGGTCCAGGGACTCGATCGGCAGGTAGATCCGGCCCCGGTCGAGGTCCTCGGCGACATCGCGCAGGAAGTTGGTCAGCTGGAACGCCAGGCCCAGGTCGGCCGCCGGGCCGCGCAGCCTGCTCCAGCTGACCCGGGGGTCGGCCCGGCCGAGAATCGGCAGCATCTGCAGGCCGATCACCGCCGCCGAGCCCCACATGTACTTCTCCAGGTCGGCGAAGCCGGCGTACTCGGTGATCTCCAGGTCCATCCGCATGGACTGCAGGAAGTCGGCGAAGTGCTCGGCCGGTATCTGCCAGTGGTCGATGGTGTCCAGCACCGCCAGGCACAGCGGGTCGGCGGCGGTGCCGCGCTGCAGGTCGGCGAGGAACGTCCGGGCCCAGGCGTCGAAGGTGCGGGCGCGCTCGGCCTGGTCCAGCCGCGGGTCGAGGTCGTCGACGATGTCGTCGGCGTAGCGCGCGAAGCCATACAGGGCGTGCACGTAGGGCCGTTTGGCGGCCGGCAGCAACTGGGTGGCCAGGAAGTAGGTCTTGCCGTGCTGGGCGTTGAGCTGCCGGGCCCGCAGGTAACCGGCCCGCAGGCCGGGCTCGACGATGCCGGCGGCGGCCAGCTCGCGCCGGGCACCCCGGCTGGCCCGGCCGGCGTCCGCGCTCGGCATCGGCCTGGCGGGCCCGGTTCCGGCGGCGGGGATCCGGAACGGTACGGACGTCTGGGACTGCGGCACCCGGTCCTCCTCGGCACGGTCGGTCGTCATGATCCGGCCCTCCTCGGGGCGGTCGGTTTCATTGCGGTGCACCGGCCTTGACCAGCGGGCCCAGCCCGGTGCGCAGGGTGGCGAACACCTCGGCCGTCACCGGCTCCAGCTCCGCCAGCGCGTCGGGCAGCGCGAGTCCTGCTCCCAGCCTGCTCCGTAGTTCGGAGCCGATCACCGATTCGGCTGCCAGGTACTGGGTGGCGGCGAGGTCGGCCGCCAGCGACGGCAGGGGAGTGCCCAGGGCCTGGGCCAGCGCCGCGGCGAGGGCCTGCCGGCGGCGCAGCTGCAGGTGCTGCTCGCGCCGCTGCAGGTCGGGACTGTCCAGCACGGCGGCGTGGAAGCGCGCCACCTCCTCGGCCTCGGCCGCGGGCCGGCCGCCGGTCAGCTGGAAGACCACCTGGTCCTGCAGCGCCTGCAGGATCGAGCTGCCGGACCGGCACCGGCGCACCGAGTCCAGCAGCGCGTCGAGCATCCGGTCCACCTCGTCGAAGAACAGGTCCTCCTTGGTGTCGAAGTAGTTGAACACCGTGGCGACCGAGACGTGCGCCTGCCGGGCCACGTCGGCGACGGTCACGGCGTCGTAGCCGTGCTCGAAGAACAGCGACATCGCGGCGGTGTTGATGGCCTGGCGGGTCCGGCGCTTGTGCCGCTCGCGCAGCCCGGTCTCGCTCATCCGGACACCTCTGTCGCCGGTGGAGCCCGTGTCGCCGGTGGAGCCGGCCCTGGCCACGGCGCTACCTCCCGGTGATCCGGGCGGCGGCCAGCCGCCCCGACAGCAGGACCATCGGAACGCCCACCCCCGGCTGGGAGTTGGAGCCGCAGAACACCAGGTTGGAGATCCGGCGGTCCAGGGTGGGAAAGCGGAACGGCCCGGACTGGAAGAAGGAGTGCGCGGCTGCGAACGGCGCCCCGGCGGCCAGGCCCTGCTCCTGCCAGTCCCGCGGGGTCACCATTTCCTCGACCTCGATGCCCTGCTCGAAGCCGGGCAGCCCGCGCCGGTCCAGGGTGGCCATGATCTCGTCGCGGTAGCGCGGGCCGAGCACCGACCAGTCGATCGCCGCCCGGGTGTTCGGGGTCGGGAACAGCACGTAGTAGCCGGTCCGGCCCGGCGGCGCCAGCGACGGGTCGGTCCGGCTGGGCGAGCTCACCAGGAAGGACGGGTCGCTCATCAGCCGGCCGCGGTCGATGATCTCGGTGAACGTCTCGCGCCAGGCCTGGCCGAAGAAGATCGAGTGGTGGGCGAGGTCGGGGTAGCTGGTGGCCGAACCGGCGTGCACCAGCACGCAGGACGGGGAGTAGCGCAGCCGCGCCAACCGGCGCGGGCGGTACTCGGCGGGCAGCAGCTGCTGGTAGGCGGTGGGCAGGTCGGCGTTGACCACCACTGCGTCGGCGGCCAGCCGCCGGCCGTCCCGGGTGTGCACCGCGCGGGCCCGGCCGCCGGACACCTCGATGCGTTCGACCTCGGTCCGGTAGTGGAAGGTGACCCCGGCGTCGGCGGCCGCCCCGGCCAGCGCTCGCGGGATGGCGTGCATGCCGCCGCGCGGAAAGTAGACGCCGGCCACGGTGTCCATGTAGGAGATCACCGCGTAGATCGCCAGCGCGTCCTGCGGGGCCAGGCCGGCATACATCGCCTGGAAGGAGAAGATCCGCCGCAACCGTTCGTCGGACAGGTACTGCCCGATCTTGGGTGCCAGCCGGCGCAGCCCGCCCAGCGCCACCAGCCGGATCCCGGCGCTGCCCAGCAGCTGCAGCGGGGAGTCCAGGTTGCGGTCGATGAAGCTGTCGCGCTCCACCCGGTAGAGCGTGCGCAGGAAGTCCACCAGCTTCCGGTAGCCGGCCGCGTCCCGGGCCGAGGCGACCTCGGCGATCTCGGCGGCCATCCGTTCGGGGTCGGTGTGCACGTCGATCCGGGAGCCGTCGGCGAAGTTGGCGCGGTAGGCCGGGCTCAGCGGCAACAGCTCCAGCCGGTCCGTCAGCCGCTCGCCGACGCAGGCCAGCGCGTCGTCGAGCAGCTCGGGCATGGTGAGCACCGTCGGGCCGGTGTCGAAGGAGTAGCCGCCGCGACGCAGCACCCCGGCCCGGCCGCCGGGCTCTGCCGAGCGCTCCACGACGGTGACCTGCCGCCCGGCACCGGCCAGCCGCAACGCGGCCGACAGCCCGCCGAGGCCGGCACCGACGATCACCACGGAGTCGGTGGGCCCGGGCACCGTCCGGGGGCGTCGGGGCACGGCGGTCCTTTCGGCTCGGGCGGGCGTCTCGGGAGCCGGCCGGCCGGTCTGCCGCTGGTACGCCGGGCTCCTCAGTCGATGTTAGAGTCACTCTACGGTTCGGCAGATGCTATGCATAACTTGTGCAACTTCTCGATACTGGCCACGATGCCGGCCGGCCGGCGCACGCCGGGTGCGGGGGTGGGATGGCTACTGCGAGCGACGCTGCCGAGGGCAGCTGGGCACAGCGACCGCCGCTGCCGGCCCGGGCGCTGAGCGCGGGTTTCGACCAGCTGGTCAGGCGCGGGCTGCGCGGGGTCTGGGTGCGCGGGCAGCTGCCGGCCGGCGGCTGCATCTGGGCGGCCAACCACCACAGCTGGTGGGACGGCTTCCTGGCCTCGGCGGTGCTGGGCCGGCTGCACCGCCGGGCGGCACTGCTGATGGACGGCGACAACCTGGGCGACTACCGCTTCCTGGCCCCGGTCGGGGTGATCCCGGTCGACCGGCCGCGGCGAGCGTTGCAGGCACTGCGGCAGGGCCGGGTGCTGGTGATCTATCCCGAGGCCGAGCTCCGGCCGGCCGGCCCGCTCGGCGAGCTGGCGCCCGGTGCGGCGTGGCTGGCCCGGCGGGCGCCGGCCCCGGTGCTGCCGGTCGCGGTGCGGGTGGTGGCCCGCGGCCACCAGTACCCCGAGGCGCTGATCGACATCGGCCCGGCCTGCCCGCCCGACCGGCTGCGGGCCGAGCTGGCCGACCGGCTGGCGGGGCTGGACGCCGCGCTGGCCGCCGGCGACCCGCGCGAGCCGGTACCCGGCTTCGTCCGGCTGATCGCCGGCCGGCCCAGCTGGGACGAGCGCATCGACCGCTGGTCGCGACTGGCCCGGCGGGGACGGTGATCCCGCGGTGATCTTCCGTGCCGTCCTCGGCTTCCTGCTGGCCAAGCTCGCGACGCTGCTGGCCAACCTTGCCTGGTTCCCGGTGCTCGGCCGGGGCCACCCGGACGCCGGCCGGCCGGGGCCGGCAGTGCACCCTGCCGAGCGGGTGTCGTTGCTGATCCCGATGCGCAACGAGGCCGGCCGGCTGGCCCGGTTCCTGCCGGCGGCGCTGGCCCAGGCCGGGGTCGCGGAGCTGATCGTGCTGGACGACGGCTCCACCGACGGCTCGGCCGCGCTGGCCGGGTCGCTGCTGGCCGACACCCCGCACGCCCGGCTGGTCGCCGGCACCGCTCCGCCGGCCGGCTGGGTCGGCAAGAACTGGGCCTGCCAGCAGTTGGCCGACCAGGCCAGCGGCGAGCTGCTGGTGTTCTGCGACGCCGACGTGCTGCTGGCGCCCGGGGCGGTCCGGGCGGTGCTGGCCGAGCGGGCCCGCCAGCGGGCGGACCTGTTCTCGGTGTTCCCCCGCCAGCTCACCGGCGGCCTCGGCGACGCGCTGCTGACCCCGCTGATCGACGACGTGCTGCTCTGCTTCCTGCCCTTCGGCCTGCTGTCGGTGGACGTGCCGGCCGCGGCCACCGCGAACGGGTCGCTGCTGGCCCTGCACCGGCAGACCTGCAGCGCGCTGGGCGGCTTCTCCTCGGTGCGCGCGGAGCTCGTCGAGGACGTGGCACTGGCCCGGGCGGCCCGCCGGGCCGGTTGCAAGCTCGGGCTGGCGTTGGGCGGAAATCTGGTGCAAACCCAGATGTACTCCGGCTACTCCGAGGCCGTGCGCGGGCTGGGCCGGGGGTTGCTGGCGGTGACCGGCGGTGCCCGGTGGCGGCTGGTGGCGGCCGCCGGCTGGCACCTGGTGGTCTACACGCTGCCCTTCCTCGCCGCGGGCCGGCGGCGGCGCTGGCTGCTGCCGCTGGGGCTGGGACTGGCCGAGCGGCTGCTGGTCGCCCTCAAGTGCCATCCCCGGGCGGCCTGGCAGACGGTTCTCACCCCGCTGTACCCGCTCGCCTTCGTGCCGGTGGCCGGCCAGGCGATGCGCCGCCGGCAGTACTGGAAGGGCCGCAGCTACCCATGAGCCCGCCACTACCCGTGAGCCCGCCGCAGAGGTCGCTCCGGCGACCGTTCCAGACATCGGTTCAGAGCCCGCTCCAGGGGCCGCGCCCGGGACCGCCGATGCCCCGGTCCCAGCCGGTGATCGGTCATCTCGGCCGGTGGGGCCGGCACCCGCTGCCGCTGCTGGAGGAGGGCGCCGGCCTCGGCCCGGTGTTCGGGCTGCGGCTGTGGCGCGAGACCGTGGTGGGCTACTCGCCGGACTGGAACCGGTTCGTGCTGGGCGATCTGGAGCTGTTCCGCAGCCGGGGCAGCATGAGCGGGCTGTCTCCGCACCTGGCCGCCGGGGTGGTGCAGACCGAGGCGCCGCAGCACCGGCAGCGCCGGGCCGAGCTGAACCCGCCCTTCGCCCGGCGCTCGATCGCCGGGCTGCGGCCGCGAATCCGGGAAGTAGCCGAGCGGGCGTTGCCCAGCGGCGAGTTCGACGCGGTGGCCTGGTCGGCCGCCGTCGTCCGGCAGATCCTGTCGGCCACCTTCTTCGGCGACGTGCTGCCCGGGCCGCTGCTGGCCCGGTTCCTGCGGCCGCTGGACACCGCGCTGCCCGGGCCGCTGCTGCGCCGTCCGGTGCTGTTCGGCCGGATGAACCGGGCGCTGGCCCGGGCGCTGCCGGCCGCCCCGGACGATTGCCTGGCGGCCGCGTTCCGGGACCTGCCCGGCGGCCTGGACGAGGTGCGGGTCGCGCTCAGCGCCGGCTATGACACCACGGCCCACACCCTGGCCTGGCTGCTCTACCACGTCGCCGCCCGGCCGGACCTGAACACCGCCGAGCTGCGCCCGCTGGCTGTCAACGAGGTGCTGCGGCTGTACCCGGCGGGCTGGCTGGGCAGCCGGCGGGCCGCCCGGGACACCGCGTTCGGCGACCTGCCGATCGCCCGGGGCACGCTGGTGCTCTACAGCCCCTACCTGACCCATCGGGATCCAGGCCTGTGGCCGGAGCCGCACGAGTTCCGCCCGGAGCGCTTCGCCGGGCCGCTGCCGGCCTGGGGGTTCCTGCCGTTCGCCGCCGGCGAGCGGACCTGCCTGGGCAGCGCCTACGCCCGGCTGGTGCTCGACACCGTGCTGGAGGCGTTCGCCGGCGGCCGGCTGGGTGTGGTCGCCGCGGACCCGAGCCCCAAGGCCGGCATCACGCTGGCGCCGGCCGGCCCGTTGATCCTGCGCCACGCCCCGCGGGCCTGAGCCGGCCGGGCTGCGGCGGCGCCTGAGCTCGGCGGCTGGTCCGGAACTGCCGCGTCCCGGGCACCGCTCGGTCAGGCGGCCGGCGGCAGCGTCACCCCGAAGCCGGCGACCGCCAGCCGCAGCAGCACCTGCCCGGGTGCCAGCAGGTCGGCGATCTTGGCGGCGCTGAGCACCTCCAGCTCGGCCAGCCGGGCCCGGTACGCCCCGTCGCCGGCCAGCCGGGCGGCGTGCAACTCGCCGACGTTGTGCCAGACCTTCTGCCGCGCCTCGCGCAGGAACCGCTTGGAACTCAGCCGGTTCAGCGGGCCCAGCGCCCGGTCCAGCAGCCGGCGCGGGTCGTCGAGCTCGGCGTCCTCGGCTTTGACCCGGCCGGCCAGCACGGTGTCGATCCGCTCGTGGTCGCGGCGCCGGGCGTCGATCAGGCCGGGATCGGTGAAGTCGGCCGGGCTGATCACCGCCAGCATCGCCTGCGGCAGGTCGTAGTTGACGTGGGCGTTGATGCCGAGCAGCACGTGCCGCAGCTCCGGCAGCTCCGGCGGGGCGGCGAAGGCCAGCCGCCACGGCCGGGAGACGCCGGCGGTGTCGCCGCGCAGGTCGCAGTCGTGTGCGGTGAGGTACAGCTCGGCGAAGGCGACGTCCCAGCGCTGCACCCAGTCGGGGCTCTCGAACAGGCCGTCGTACACCGCCGAGCCCACCGCCTCGGTGGTGCGCAGGTAGGCGCCGAGGAACGGCGCGCGGTGCCGGGCATCTGCCGGCAGGCTGTCCAGGCGGTGCCGCAGCCGGGCCACCACCTCGGCGACCGGATCGAGACCGGTCGGGTCGGAGTTCCGGGCATCGGAGTTCGACATGGGACAGGGATAGCAGTTCGGTTGTACTCCGCCCAGCCCCGAGTTAGATTGTTTAGCATAAAACTAACAATGCCTGGGAGCGGCATCCGGCAACAAACGCCGTATGCCGCCCAGGTTTGGTGGCGCGTAACCCGGCGTTACCGTGGAATGCGTTACCGATGCAGGGAGAACGACATGCGCGCTGGGCGCCTGATCGCGGCCGTCGCCGCGGTCGCCACCACCGTGTCCGGCCTGTCGGCACTGGCCCGGCCCACCCGGGCCGGCGCGATCGAGGGCCCGATGCCGTCCAACGTCGCACCGACCTGGCAGACCAACGCACCGGTCTCGGCGCTGCTGGCCACCGGCGGGGTGCTCTACGTCGGCGGCGAGTTCACCAGCGTCCGGCTGCCGGGCCGGCCGGTCGGCTCCGGCGAGATCGTCCGGCACCACCTGGCGGCCTTCGAGGCCGGCACCGGCCGGCTGGTGGTCGGGTTCAACCTCGACGTGGACGCGCCGGTGCACTCCCTGGCGGCCAGCCCGGACGGGCAGACGATCTACCTCGGCGGCGACTTCAGCACCGTCAACGGCCTCGCGCGCAGCCGGGTGGCGGCCTTCGACGCCCCCACCGGGGCGCTGACCTCCTTCAACCCCGGCGCCAACGCCCGGGTGACCAGCATCTCGGCGACCGCGGCGGCGGTGTACCTGTCCGGCTCGTTCACCACGGCCGGCGGGGCGAGCGAGCAGCGGCTGGCCGCGGTGAGCCCGGTCACCGGCTCGGCGCTGCCCACCTTCACAGCCAGCGCCGACAACGTGGTCTACCAGACGGCGCTGTCCGGCGACGGCAGCAAGCTCTACCTGGCAGGTGCCTTCACCAGCCTGAACGGCGATCCCGCCCAGCACGCGGCAGCGGTGGTGGACAGCAGCACCGGCACCGCGCTGCCGTTCCCGGCGGGCTCGGTGATCCCACCCAAGAGCCCGTCCTGCACGGTGGAGGCCAAGACCGTCAAGACCGACCCGACCGGCGCCTACTTCGGCGTCGAGGGCTCGGGGCTCGGCTGCTTCGACGGCACCTTCGCCGTCAACGGGGCGGACGGCTCGCTGCGCTGGCAGAGCAAGTGCCTGGGCGCCACCCAGGCGGTGCAGCCGATCGGCGGCATCCTCTACACCGGCTCGCACAGCCACGACTGCAGCGGGGACCGGCCGCGCGACCCGGACGCCTTCGGCGAGGTCGGTGCCGCCAAGGGGCTGTCGCGGCACCTGCTCTCGCGCTCGACCAGCACCGGGCTGCTGTCCACCTGGTACCCGAACACCGACGGCGGCCCGAACAAGACCGGCCTCGGTCCCCGCGTGATGGCCACCGACGGCAGCCAGTTGTTCGTCGGCGGCGAGTTCACCACCGTCAACGGGCTGCCGCAGCAGGGCCTGGCCCGGTTCAACCCGGCCACCGGCGACCTGGCCAGCCCCTCCCGGCCGGCCGCACCGACCGCGGTGGCCCGGGCCGGCGGCAAGGTCACCATCTACGTGCAGTCCCCGCTGGACACCGACGACGTGCACCTGACCGTCCGGCTCTTCCGGGACGGCGGCAGCACCCCAATCGCCACCGCGGCGGTCAAGTCGCTGTTCTGGAAGCGGCCGGTGGTCACCTTCTCCGACGACCGGCTGGCCGTCGGCAGCAGGCACAGCTACACCGTCGACGTGAAGGAAACCTCCGGCCCGCGGGTCGGGCCGCGCTCGCTGCCCAGCCGGACCATCACCGTCGTCAGCGCCGCTCCGGCCTACGAGGCCGCGGTGAACGCCGACAGCCCGGTGCTGTTCTGGCGGCTCGGCGACCCCGGCGGCCCGCTGACCGCGGACAGCTCGAACACCAAGAACCCCGGCGGGCTGACCCTGGGCGGCGGCGGCATCAGCTGGGGAGCGGCCGGCGCGGTCGCCGGCAGCACCGCGGTGACCGTGGACGGCTCGTCCGGCTACGTCTCGGCGACCCGGGGGCAGTGGTCGCCGGGCACCTTCTCGATCGAGGCCTGGTTCAAGACCACCAGCACCAAGGGCGGCCGGATCATCGGCTTCGGCAACCAGCAGGGCGGCCTGACCCTCAACGGGACGCCGGCCGTCAGCCAGCAGTACGACAAGCACCTCTACCTGACCAACGACGGGCGGGTGGTGTTCGGCGTGCATGCCGACCGCAACTACACCATCGGTTCCCGGCCCGGCCTGAACAACGGCGCGTGGCACCAGGTGGTCGGCACCCAGGGCTCGTCCGGCCTGGTTCTCTACGTCGACGGCAAGGTGGTGGCCCGGTACACAGCCGCCACCACGAACCAGAACTACTACGGGTACTGGCGGATCGGCGGCGACAACCTGACCGGCTGGCCGCTCACGCCGACCAGCCGGTACCTGGCCGGCAGCATCGACGAGGCGGCGGTGTACAACCGGGTGCTTCCGCTCACCTCGGTGCAGCGGCACTACACCGCCTCCGGACGCCGGCTGTCCTAGCGCCCTTTCCGGTCGGCGCCGCGGGTCAGCCCGGCGCGCGGGCGGTGACCAGGAACGCCGCCAGCTCGCCGGCCACCGGGCCGGGGCCCAGCCGGGAAGTCATCTCCGCAGCCAGTTGCCGGGTCAGCTCGGCCAGCGACCCGCGTTCGGCCAACTCGAAGCGCAGCGGGGTGCCCAGGCAGAACCCGCGGGCGATCGCCCCGGCCGTGCAGCACCACCCGCTCGATGCCGATGTCGGTCAGCCCGCCCGCGCGCAGGTCGGCGGTGATCTGCCCGGCATCGACGTAGCCGTGCGGGATCCGCTCGATGAACCGGGGCGGATCCTCCGGCAGCACCGCCTGCAGGCTGTCGACCATGGCCGCCGGCAGCTCGGAGGTGTCGACGGTGTCCCAGGTGGTGAACAGCGCGTGCCCGCCGGGCCGTAGCACCCGGGCGGTCTCGGCGAACGCCGTCGGCTTGTCCGGAAAGAACATCACGCCGAACTGGCAGGCCACCAGGTCGAAGCAGTCATCGGACAGCTTCAGCTGCTGGGCGTCGGCCTGCCGCCAGTCCGGCCCCGGCACCCGGGCGGCACCCCGGGTCACCATCGCGGGATTCAGATCGGTGGCGGTGATCTCGGCCGCCGGCAGTGCCCGCAGCAACTCGGCGGTGAGGATGCCGGTGCCCGCGGCCAGTTCCAGCACCCGGCGGGGTGCCAGCCGCGCCGCTACCGTGGCAACCAGGCTCGCGTACGGCGCGAACAGCGCCGACCCGAGGCACTCGTCGTACACCTCGGGCATTGCGGCGTTCCATTCCGAATCCGGGCGCATGGTCGCAGGATAGCGACAACGCGCGACGCGACCGGGGATTGCGGGCAGGACAATCAGTTCCGGTCGAGCGACAGGAATGCCGGTACCGTCCGAGCCTGTTGAGGTGTTCTTACATTTCCGGAAAATGGTTATGTGGGCTGGTCGAAAGCCGTGAAATCTTCAGGGGTTCTTCAAGAATTGCCAGGCCGGCACAATTTCTCTTGGCAAGCAGGCGAAGGTGTGCCACTGTACGGGCACCTTTCTCCTAGCCGAAAGCATATGTGGATTGCCGGTGGCAATCCGTCGGTGCATGCGGCAGCTCTCGTCCGGACGGGCGGCTTCCTGACGGACGACCGGTTGCCGCGTCATCATCGGTGCCTGCCCGGCGGAACCGGGGGTGCCAGCTGAACCCTAGGAGCTTCCCCCTTCGCTGCCCCTGTGCCTGATATGGCTCTGTCCGCGGGCTGTTGAGCCCGCGCGAATGTGCTTGACCGATCGGGGGGAATGCTATGCCGAGAAACAGGTCCAACCAGCACGTCCGGCGGCGGAACACGCTTTTCGTCGCAAGTGCTGCAGCATTGGGAATCTCGATGCTGGTTGCCACCACCGCATCTGCGAATCTGGCGGGCACCACGTTCGAGGGCAATGACGGCAACATGGTGGTCAACACCGCCGGAAACACCGACTGGGCCAATGTCGCCGGCGTGAGCACCGGAGTCGACAAGCCCAGCGGAAGCACCGACAACTCCTTCGGGCAGGGCACCAAGGAGGACAACGCGGCGGTTACTGTAGTCACCGGCTCCATTCCGCCCAACAAGAACGACCTGTCGCGCTTCTACGTCGCCTCGTCGCTGGGTGCCAACAACCACAATTACCTCTACCTCGCCTGGGAACGCCTGGTCAACATCGGCAACGCGAACCTGGACTTCGAGATCAACCAGAAGACCACCACCGGCTTCACCTCGTCCACTACCGGGCCGGTCACCCTGAACCGCACCGCCGGCGACCTGCTGGTCACCTACGACTTCGGCGGCAGCGGCACCCCGACGCTGGGCCTGAACTTCTGGCTGACCGCGGCTGCCGGCAACACCGCCGGCCAGTGCTTCTCGGCCAACGCGTTGCCGTGCTGGGGCAAGCACATCAACCTCAGCGGCGCGGTGTCGGAAGGCGCGGTGAACACCGTCAGCATCGTCGACCCGCTGCAGGCCGGCTCGCCGACCCTGGGCGTCGGGCTGTTCGGCGAGGCGTCGATCGACCTGACCGCCGCCAACGTGTTCCCGGCCGGCATCTGTGAGGCGTTCGGCAGCGCGTTCGTCAAGAGCCGCTCGTCGTCCTCCTTCACCGCCGAGATCAAGGACTTCATCGCCCCGATCCCGGTGAACATCAGCAACTGCGGCCGGATCGTGATCCACAAGGTCACCGAGAACGGTGACAGCAGCTTCGGCTACACCACCACCGGCCTGACCCCGGCGACCTTCAGCCTGTCCAACGGCGGAACCCGGACCTACGACCCGGTGCCGGTGGGCAGTTACTCGGTCACCGAGAACCTCACCGCGGCCCAGGTCAGCGACGGCTGGACGCTGAAGAACCTCCAGTGCACGGCCACCGGTTCCGGCACCAGCGCGACGCCGAGCGGGGCGACGGTGAACATCACCATGGGGGCCGTGGGCCTGGTCGAGTGCACCTACACCAACAACCGGACCTTCCACCCGACGATCGCCACCCTGCTGTCGGCCAGCACGGCCAAGGTGGGTGACAGCATCACCGACTCCTCGACGCTGTCCGGCGCCAGCTCGACCGCGGGTGGCACCGTCACCTACTCCGCCTACGCCGGCCAGAACACCTGCACCGGCACCGACCTGCTCAACAGCACCAAGACGGTGACCAACGCAGTGGTCCCGAACTCCGACGCGTTCGTCGCCGCGGCGGCCGGTTACTACAGCTTCCAGGCCGTCTACTCAGGTGACTCCGCCAACGCCGGCGCGACCAGCGTGTGCTCCACCGAGCAGCTGCTGGTGCAGGCCCAGCCGTCGGCGAGCACCGCCCAGCACCTGATCCCCAATGACAGCTTCACGCTGTCCGGGGCGACCAGCACGGCGGGCGGCACGATCACGATGAGCCTGTACGGCCCGGCCGATGCCACCTGCTCCGGTGCGCCGGCCCTGACCCAGACCGTGAACGTGTCCGGCAACGGCACCTACTCCACCACCAACACCAGCTTCGTCGCCAGCACCGAAGGAACCTGGCGCTGGCAGTCGAGCTACTCGGGTGACACCTTCAACCTCGCCGCCACGTCCAGTTGTGGCACCGAGCGGTTCACCATCGCCAACAGCTGACCGCAGCAAGACGCCGTGCCGGCCACCTGCGACGGGTGGCCGGCACGGTCACGTCCCGGCTCGGAAACCGGCGCGGCCCTGGGATGGCTAGGCGGTCGGCCAGGCCGTGGCGGTGGGGGCGGTGGGCTGGCTGGGCTCGTCCTTGGGCATGAGGATCCACAGGATCGGGTAGACCAGCAGCTGGCAGCCCGGGATCACCAGCAGCACCAGGAAGAACAGCAGCCGGGCCGGCCACGGGTCCAGGCCGATCCGCCGGCCCAACCCGGCGCAGACGCCGCCCAGGATGCCGCCCTCGGCCGCCCGGGTCAGGCCGTGGCTACGGAACAGCTCGGAGATGGAACTCATGATCTTTCTTCCCTTCGGTGCCGGCCGGGCCGGCGGTAGTGGAATGTCGATGCGTTTCACGATGCCGCCGGCAGGGGTGCCCGGGCATCGGGAACAGCCCTGAGAACCACCCTGGATGCCGCACCCACCGGGTCGGGGTCCACCCGGCCGCGCCACCCGGAGCCGGTTCCGGGGAGGGCGGTCGCACGCCGGCGATCGGAAAGGCCGATCATGGTCAGGGGTTCCATCGACCTGCGGGAAGACCATTCCGGCGGAAAGAGGCGGCATGCGCGTGTCCACGGCACCGGCCGGCACGGCAGGGGAGCGGGCTCCGTCCGGCGGTCATCCGTCGGGTGCCCGCGGGCTGGTGCTCGCGGCGCTGGGCGTGGTGTTCGGCGACATCGGCACCAGCCCGCTGTACGCGCTGCAGACGGTCTTCTCGATCGACAACGGCGCGGTGCGGCCCACCCCGGGCGACGTCTACGGCGTGATCTCGCTGATGTTCTGGTCGGTCACGCTGATCGTGTCGGTCAAGTACGTCAGCGTGATCATGCGGGCCGACAACGACGGCGAGGGCGGCGTGATGGCGCTCGCCGCGCTCGCCCAGCGGCTCTACGCCGCCCGCGGGATCCGGACCGGCCTGCTGCTGGTGGTCGGCATCGTCGGGGTGTCGCTGTTCTACGGCGACTCGGTGATCACGCCGGCGATCAGCGTGCTGTCGGCGGTGGAGGGCCTGCAGGTCGCCGCTCCCAGCCTGGAACACGTGGTGGTACCGGTCGCCGCAGTGATCCTGACCTGCCTGTTCGCCGTGCAGCGGTTCGGCACCGGCCGGGTCGGCAGGTTCTTCGGGCCGGTCATGGTGGTGTGGTTCGGCGCGCTGGCCCTCGCCGGGCTGCATGGCATGCTGCAACACCCCGGCGTGCTGCGGGCACTCCTGCCCAGCTACGCGGTGCTGTTCGGCGCGGACCATCCGTTCGTCAGCTTCGTGGCGATGGGCGCGGTGGTGCTGGTGATCACCGGCGCCGAGGCGCTCTACGCCGACATGGGGCACTTCGGGCCGGCGCCGATCCGGCGGGCCTGGTTCTTCCTGGTGTTCCCGGCGCTGACCCTGAACTACCTGGGCCAGGCGGCGCTGATCCTGCACTCCCCAGAGGCGGCGGCCAACCCGTTCTTCCTGCTGCTGCCGGGCTGGAGCCGGCTGCCGATGGTGGTGCTGGCCACCGCGGCGACGGTGATCGCCAGCCAGGCGGTCATCTCCGGGGCGTTCTCGCTGTCCCGGCAGGCGATGCAGCTC
>NZ_DATINC010000076.1:0-39239 GCF_035474675.1 Jatrophihabitans sp.
TCGGAGACCACCGCCAGGTCCGGCCGGATCATCATGAAGTTCATGCCCTGCCAGATCGAGGCCCGCGGGTAGTCCCAGGCGTAGCCGGAGTCGACCAGGTCCGGGCACCACAGGATCTCCCAGTTGGCGAAGATCTCCGGCACCTGGTCGGGCTTGACCCGCTCCGGGCTGATCACCACCAGGCCCGGCCGCACCAGGGTGATGGTGGTGTCGATGTGGGTGCCGGGATAGACGTCGCGCACCGCGTGCACCCGGTAGCGATCGCCGAGCACCCGCTGCAGCCAGCGCAGCCCGCGGTCGTTGCCGCTGCACGAGACCAGGTACAGGATGTCCTCGCCGACCCGCAGCACGTTTGCCGCGTCGAAGACCGGCTCGTGGTCGTTGAGGATCACCCCGTCGGCCGGCCGGATGTTGTAGGTGTCGTCCAGCAGCTGCGGCTTGGGGGCTGAGATCCAGTTGGCGCCGCTGTCGAAGTACTCGCGCAGCAGGTTGCGGTAGGCGAAGGTCTCGAAGTACCGGGTGCGGTTGGCCATCGGCGTCTCGATGATGGTGTCGCCGATCGGCAGCAGCACGTCGCGCGGGCAGTAGTTGTACTCGCCGTCCGCGGTCCAGTCCGGGGTGGCGAACTGCTTGGTGTGGTCGGTGACCTCCGGCCGGCGCACCGTCACCCCCTCGGACTCCAGCAGCCCGACCAGGCCCTCCAGGTCCTCCCTGGTCTCCTCGATCACCCGGTCGTCGTACGGCCCGGTGGGGATGTCTTCGGGCGTGGCGACGTTCTCGCAGTAGTCCAGGGCGAACAGCCCCCGGTCCGGTGACGGTACCCGGGCGCCGTCGACCACCCCGACGATGACCTCCTCCAGCGGGTCCCACTCGTTGTGGATGTCGACCAGGGACATGTCGCTCCTCTCACACCGGTCCGCCGGGCGGTGGCCGGCCCCTGTCCGGGGACGTCCGGTCACCGCCGGCAGCCGGAAAACACGATGACGGCCAGGTCGTGAGGTTATGGGGAGGCGTTGCAGTGCCCGCTGCAGTGGTTGCCCGGCCGGCGGCATGCACCGGCCGGGCCCCAGAACGTCACCCGTGGAACGGATTCCGGCAATGGATCAATGGTTGATCTGGAACCAGGGCTGCGCCCACCCGGAGTAGGTCTCGCCCCACTTGCTCTTGATCTCGGCGATGGTGGTCTTGGTGAAGGTGCCGCTGCCGGAGATGTCGGTGGACAGGAAGTACCCGCCGCCGATCGAGATCATCACGTGGCCGGCGCCGGTCGAGCCGCCGGAGAAGAACGCCAGGCCGCCGGCCGGCACCACGCTGTCGCCCGGGTACTTGCTGGCCGACGGGATGGCCAGCCAGTGCGCGTGCGCGGTGGTGGAGCCGCTGGCCGACCACCCGTAGGCCAGTGCCATCACGTGGTCGCAGCGCCCGGCGTAGTCGGAGTGGTAGCTGGTGGTCACGTGGTTCTTGGCCCAGGTGACCGCCTCGGCGCAGGTACGCGGGTTGCCGTAGCTGCTCTTGCAGGTCTTGGTGGTGGTGCCGCTGCACAGCGGGGCGACCAGGGTGTCCGAGCCGGTGTAGACGTAGGTGTCGCTGACATAGCCGCCCTTGGCCGGCACGTGGTCCCAGATGTCGGAGGTGCCGTAGGTGCCGGTGACCGTGCTGCCGTAGGTCTGGCAGTCGATCGAGATGCTGGCCCCGTCGGCCAGCGAGCCGACGATGGTGCCGCTGGTGCTCGGCGTCGCCCGGACGTTCAACGGGGTGCCGTTGGTGTTGACGGTGCCGGCGGCGTTGGCCGAGGCGACCGAGAGGGTGGAGATGCCGGCCAGCAGGACGCCGGTCAACGGCACCAGCAGGGCCACCTTGGACAGCAGACGGATTCGGGGCACGCGCACTCCTCGAGGGGGATGGTGGGAGCTGGGAAATTCACCCAGTGCGCGATACTTGTACCATTGGCGGCCAAAGGCCGCTATCCCACGCTACCGGCGCTGCCCTCCGGTGGCACGAAGATCACCAGCACGGTGAGCGCCTCGGTCAGGTCGACGAACCGGTGCGGCTCGCCGGCCGGCACGTAGATCACCGAGGACGGCCCGACCGGCACCCGGTCGGTCGGCGTCTCCAGCTCGGCCCGGCCCGCGATCACCACGTAGATCTCATCCTCGGTGTGCGGCTGCTGCAGGTCGGCGCCGTCCAGCGGGACCGAGTAGGTGCCGACGCTCAGGTGTGTGGTGCGGAAGTTCTCCGCCCAGTGCCGTGGCGCGCCATCGCCCGGCAGGGTGAACCGGCCGGCCTCGGACAGCAGCTGCATGTCGGGTGTTCCCTCCTGACAGATGTGCCGTCACCGTCTCACACCCCGACCAGACCGGTCACCCGGTGGGCTACCGTCGCCGGGGTGAGCGCCACCATCCTCCTCAGCGACGTCAGCGCCGCCTACGGCCCGCGGTGGCTGTTCCGGGGACTGGACCTGGTCGTCGCGCCGGGGGCGGTGATCGGGCTGGTCGGCCCGAACGGCGCCGGCAAGACCACCCTGTTGCGGATGCTGGCCGGCCTCGCGCAGCCCGAGACCGGCTCGATCACCCGGGTGCCGGCCGAGGCCAATGTCGGCTACCTGGCCCAGGAGCCGGACCGGCGGCCTGGCGAGACACTGGCCGGCTTCCTCAGCCGGCGGACCGGGGTGAGCGAGGCGACCGCGCGGATGGAGCGGGCCGCCGCCGCACTCGCCGGCGACGAGCCGGCAGGTGCGGACTACCCGGCCGCGTTCGACCACTGGCTGGCGCTCGGCGGCGCGGACCTGGATGACCGGATCCCGGCGGTGCTGGCCCAGCTGGGCCTGGCCACCGGCCCGCAGGCGCCGATGACCTCGCTGTCCGGCGGCCAGGCTGCCCGGGCGGCGCTGGCCTCGCTGCTGCTGGCCCGCTTCGACGTCTTCGCCCTGGACGAGCCGACCAACGACCTGGACCTGGCCGGGCTGGAGCTGCTGGAGCGGTTCGTCGGCACCCAGCGCGCCGGGCAGGTGATCGTCAGCCACGACCGGGAGTTCCTGGCCCGCACCGCCACCGAGATCGTCGAGCTGGACCTGGCCCAGCAGCAGATCTCGCACTACGCCGGCGGCTACCAGGCCTACCTCGACGAGCGCGCCATCGCCCGGCGGCGGGCCCGGGAGGCCTACGAGGAGAACGCCGAACGGCGCCAGGACCTCCTCGACCGGGCCCGGATGCAGCGCAACTGGCTCGAGCACGGCACCCGCAACGCCCGGCGCAAGGCCGGCAGGGACCCGGACAAGATCAGCCGCAAGTTCCAGCAGGAGAACACCGAGAAGCAGGCGGCCAAGGCCCGCCAGACCGAGCGGCTGCTGGAACGGCTGGAGGTGGTGGCCGAGCCGCGCAAGGAGTGGGAGCTCCGGCTGCAGATCGCTGCGGCACCGCGCTCCGGCACGGTGGTGGCGGTGCTCGACCGGGCGGTGGTGACCCGCGGGCCGTTCCGGCTGGGGCCGGTCAGCCTGCAGGTCGACTGGGCCGACCGGATCGCGATCACCGGCGCCAACGGCAGCGGCAAGACCACCCTGCTGGCCGCCCTGCTGGGACGGCTGCCGCTGGCCGAGGGACGTCAGCACCTCGGGGCCGGCGTGCTGGTGGGCGAGATCGACCAGGCCCGCGGCCTGATCTCCGAGCACGAGACGCTGCCGCAGGCCCTCGGCCGGCTGCTGCCGGACTGGCCGGACGCCGACGTCCGGACGTTGCTGGCCAAGTTCGGCCTGCGGGCCGCGCACGTCGACCGGCCGGCGGGCACCCTGTCGCCGGGGGAGCGGACCCGGGCGGCGCTGGCGTTGCTGCAGGGCCGCGGGGTCAACCTGCTGGTCCTCGACGAGCCCACCAACCACCTGGACCTGCCGGCCATCGAGCAACTGGAGCAGGCCCTGGACAGCTATCCCGGCACGCTGCTGCTGGTCAGCCACGACCGCCGGCTGCTGGACGCGGTCCGGGTCAGCCGGCGGATCGCGGTGGACGCCGGCACGGTGACCGTCGACTGACCGTGGCGGCACGGCGCCGAGACCGCCAGGTGGTCATGCATAAAGGCTCCGTTAGGTAACCTGGACGGGTGCCTTTCGATCCCCACCTGAGCCGCCGGCAGCTCCTGGGCGCGCTCGGCGGCAGCCTGGGCCTGAGCCTGCTGGCTGCCTGCTCCGCCCCGATCGACCCGGTCGGGACCGCGCCGCGGTCCTCCTCCGCCGCCCCGCGGGGCCCCCGCTCGGGGCCGGCGTCGGTGCGTTCCTGGGCGGCCAACCGGGGCACCCCGTTCTGGATCGCGCACCGCGGCGCCGGCGACGTCTATCCCGAGCACAGCCTGCCCAGCTACCGCGCCGCGGTGGACATGGGCGCGCCGTGCCTGGAGGTCAGCGTCAACATGACCTCCGACGGGGTGCTGATCTGCATGCACGACCTGACCTACGACCGCACCACCACCGGCAAGGGCGTGATCGCCCAGCAGTCCTCGGAGGTGCTGGCCAAGATCGGCATCCGGCAGCCGCAGCTGGGCCCGGCCTGGGTGGCCGAGCCGCTGCCGGAGGTGCCGCGGCTGGAGGCGGTGCTCAAGGAGTTCGGCGGCAAGGTGGTGATCTGCCTGGAGGCCAAGGACGACGCGGCCTACCCGTCGATGATGGCGCTGGTGCGCCGGCTCGACCTCTCCGACAGCGTGATCGTCAAGGCCTACTACTCCAGCGTCCGGATCCCGGAGGCCAAGGCGGCGGGGTTCCGGATCTTCTCCTACCTCAGCCCGGCGGACATGAACGAGACGACCATCGCCGCCGCGGCTGCCCGGCTGGACCGCAACGACCTGCTGGTGCTGCCGGCCGACCCCGGCGACTACGTCACCTACTACCCGGACGAGCTGATCGCCGCGGCCAAGGCGCACCGGGTGCCGCTGGTGGTCTACCCGATCCACCGGCGCGCCGATGCCGCGCACTACTTCGAGCTCGGGGTGAGCGGCGCGGTCACCTCCGACTACGGCTACACCAGCACCGGCACCGCCGCCACCAGCTACGACACCTGGTCCAGCAAGCGGATCAGCGCCGGCGAGAAGCCGAAGATGCCCGACAGCAGATCGCTGGCCGGCGCCTGGACCTCGATCAACGAGTTCACCCTGAGCACCGACGACCCCCGGCAGTTCGTCACGCTGGGCCAGTTCTGCCCGATCCCGGCGGCGTCCTCGCAGTACCGGGTGAAGTTCTCCGCAACCTGGAGCCGGCTGCCGGCCGACCCGACGGCCGCCCTGTCGCTGGCCTTCTGCCACGACGACGACCGGTACTACGAGGACGGGATGAGCTTCAGCGAGGGCTACCACGCCACCATGTCGCCGGACGGCACGCTGCGCATCTACCGGCACAGCGCCGCCGCCCCGGACGAGCTGCTCGGCCAGGTCCGCACCCCGTCGGTGCAGGCCGGCCAGTGGGTGTCGCTGCGGCTGGACGTCTCGCCGAAGTCGCTGATCTGGAGCCGCACCGACCTGGCCGACGCCCAGCAGGTGGTGGTGCACGACTCGGCGGCGCGGGGCGGCTACCTGACGATCGGGCGGTCCAGCTCCGACCCCCGGGCGGCGCTGTCGTTGCGCGAGTTCACGGTCGGCTAGCCGGCGTCCGCCGCGGCTCGCGGTCTTATTGCCACTGACTTGCAAGAAGGTCCGGCCCTCGCTAGCGTCGATCCGGGCCGCGGGACGCGGCGGGAAGCGAGCGGAAGCGCGGGGATGACCACAGCAACCCAGCCGGTTCCCGGCCGGACCAGCACCGGCCGGACGCTCAGCTTCAGCCGGGACGAGGTGGGCCGGCTGCTGGCGCTGTTCGGCTTCGTCGCCGCGCTGCACATCGCCGGGTTCGGGTTGTTCTACTACTACAACTCCCAGCCGCAGTTCCACTCGCTCGGCGACGGCAAGGGCAACCTGGTGTTCGCCGGCGCCGCGACGCTGGCCTACGGCTTCGGCCTGCGGCACGCCTTCGACGCCGACCACATCTCAGCGATCGACGACACCACCCGGTACCTGTTGCAGAAGGGCAAGCAGCCGCTCGGCGTCGGGTTCTTCTTCTCCCTCGGCCACTCCAGCATCGTGCTGGCGCTGTCGGTCGCGATCGCCTTCGCCGCCAAGGCGGCCACCCGGTTCCAGGCCAGCTTCTCCGGCACCGGCGGGATCATCGGCACCCTGGTCTCGGCCAGCTTCCTGTACCTGATCGCCGCGCTGAACCTGGCCGTGCTGGTGGGCATCGTCCGGATGTGGCGCAAGGCCAAGGCCGGCCAGTACCAGCCGGAGGAGCTGGACGTGCTGCTGGCCAACCGGGGGCTGCTGAACCGGATCTTCCGCGGCCGCTACAACAAGTTCATAAACCATTCCTGGCAGATGTACCCGGTCGGCATCCTGTTCGGGCTGGGCTTCGACACCGCCACCGAGGTCGGCTTCCTGGGCCTGTCGGCGACCGCCGCGGTCGGGGTGAACGGCAGCGGCGTCGCGCTGCCACCGCTGGCGATCCTGTCCCTGCCGCTGCTGTTCGCGGCCGGCATGTCGCTGATGGACACCGTCGACGGGGTGTTCATGACCAAGGCGTACAGCTGGGCGTTCGTGACCCCGATCCGCAAGATCTACTACAACATCACCACCACCGGGCTGTCGATCTTCGTGGCGTTCGTGATCGGCTCGATCGAGGTGCTCGGGCTCTTGACGGAGAAGCTGGAGCTGTCCGGGCAGCCGTGGGACTTCATCGCGGGCCTGGACATCAACACCGCCGGCCGGGTGATCGTGGTGGTCTTCCTGCTGGCCTGGCTGGGGGCGGTCGCCTACTACAAGCTGGCCAGGGTGGACGAGCGCTACGCCGACGCGGTCGGCGATTCGGCAGCACGGCCAGTCCCTGCCGAGTGACAGACCGCCGTTAGCGCACGCCGCGCGGCCGGAATTGGATGCTGATCCGCGGCCCGACCGGCTTGCCGGTCTTGGGAACCGCGTGCTCCCAGGTGCGCTGGCAGCTGCCGCCCATCACGACCAGGTCGCCGTGGCCCAGGTTGTGCCGCAGCGTGCCGCCGGCCGAGGCTCCGCCGCTCGCGGCCGAGCCCGGGCGGGGGCGCAGCAGCAGCGGCCGGGGTGCGCCGACCGACAGGATCGCCACCATGGTGTCCTCGGTGCGGCCGCGCCCGATCCGGTCGCCGTGCCAGGCCACGCTGTCGCGGCCGTCCCGGTACAGGCAGAGCCCCGCGGTGCGGAACGGCTCGCCCAGCTCGTCGGCGTAGTGCGCGCTGAGCAGATCGCGGGCCTGCTCCAGCACTGGATGGGGGAGCGGTGCGCCCTCGTCGTAGAAGCTCAGCAGCCGGGGGACCGCCACCACCCGCTGGTACATCTCGCGCTCCTCGGCCCGCCAGGGCACGTCGGCGAGCAGGACGTCGAACAGCGCGTCGGCGCCGGTCAGCCAGCCCCGCCGGACGTCGAGCCAGGCGCCGGCGGTCAGCCGCTGCCGGCTGACGGTGCCGCCCAGCGGGCCAAGGGCGATGTCGTCGGTGAGGTCCAGAAGCGAGGCCTGTAGTGCCGCGGACATGGCACCAGGCTACCGCGCGAAATCAAAAGTGTGTTCGAACGGCCTCGAGAAAGCTTCCGGATCGGTCCGGGCCCGGCGGGCGGAGGCAGTAGCGTTGCCAGCCGTGCCGAGCCTCGCCGACGTCCTCGCCGCCCTGGACGGCTGGTACCCGCCGTCGACCGCGGAGTCCTGGGACGCGGTGGGGCTGACCTGCGGCGACCCGGCCGAGCCGGTGCGGCGGGTGCTGCTGGCCGTCGACTGCGTGCCGGCCACCGTCGCCGAGGCAGTCGAGACCGGCGCGCAGCTGCTGCTCACCCACCATCCGCTGCTGCTGTCCGGCGTGCACGGGGTGCCGGCCACCGACCCCAAGGGGGCGCTGGTGCACCGGATGATCCGGGCCGGGATGGCGCACTTCGTCGCCCACACCAACGCCGACGTGGCCGCGGCCGGGGTGTCGCAGGCGCTGGCCGACTGCCTGGGACTGCGGGCGGTCGAGCCGCTGGACCCGGATCCGGCCCCGGCCCTGGACCACCTGACCGTGTACGTGCCGCCGGCCGACTGCGAGCGGTTGATCGCGGCGCTGACCGAGGCCGGCGCCGGCGCGGTCGGCAACTACGACCAGGCCACCTTCACGGTGGCCGGCCACGGCAGTTACCGGCCGCTGCCCGGGGCGAATCCGGCCGACGGCGAGATCGGCGCGCTGACCCGCAAGCCGGAACTGGCGCTGTCGGTGGTGCTGCCCCGGCACCGCCGGGCCGCGGTGCTGGCCGCGATGAGGTCGGCACACCCGTACGAGGAGGTGGCCTTCGTCCTCACCGAGCAGCCCCGGCTGGCCGCCGGCACCGGCACCGGGCGGATCGGGACGCTGGCCGCGCCGACCAGGCTGGCCGAGTTCACCGCCGCCGTCGCGGCCCGGCTGCCCAGCACGATCTGGGGGGTGCGGGCCGCCGGCCATCCGGACCAGCGGGTCGAGACGGTGGCGGTGTGCGGCGGCTCCGGCGCCTCCTACGCCGAGCTTGCCCGGTCCCGCGGCGCCGACGTCTACCTGACCTCGGACTTCAAGCACCACAGCGCCCTGGAGGCGGTCACCGAACGGACCTACCCGGTGGGTAGCCCGGCTGACCTGTCCGCCGTCCCGATGGCGCTGGTGGACGCGGCGCACTGGGCGACCGAGTGGCCGTGGCTGCCGGTGGTCGCCGATCTGCTGCGGGACGAATTCGCCGATCTGGAGACGACCGTCTCGACCAAGGTCACCGACCCGTGGACCATGCATAACTGGCAGACTGACTACCACACCCAGCCCGATCCGACCTTCCCGCCCGCGCCAGAAAGCCGAATCGACGTCCCGTGAAAGCTGATCCCTTCGTCCAACTCCGGCTGCTGGACCTGCAGGCGCTCGACACCATGCTGGCCCAGCTGGCCCACCGCCGGCGCACCCTGCCGGAGCTGGCCACCATCGCCGGCTGCGACCAGCGCGCGGCCGACGTCCGGTCCCGGCTGGTCGACGCCGAGACCTCGCTGGCCGACCTCGCCGGCGAGCAGCGCCGGCTGGAGGCCGACGTCGACACCGTCCGGCAGCGGGCCGAGAAGGACCAGCAGCGGATGGCCGCCTCGGGGGTGCCGGCCAAGGAGATCGCCGGCCTGCAGCACGAGGTCACCTCGCTGGCCCGCCGGCAGGGCGTGCTGGAGGACGAGCTGCTGGAGGTGATGGAGACCCGCGAGACCTCCGAGGGGCAGGTCGAGCAGCTGCGGTCCGAGCTGGCAGGGGTGCTGGCCGACCGGTCGGCCGCCGAGACGGCCCGGGACGCGGCGTACGGCGAGATCGACGCCTCGGCCAGCCAGCGCCAGGCCGAGCGGGCGGAGCTGGCCGGCGGCCTGCCGGCCGACCTGCTGGCGCTCTACGACAAGGTCCGCGAGGTCAACGGCGGGGTCGGCGCGGCGATGCTGCGGCAACGGCGCTGCGAGGGCTGCCGGCTGGAGCTGTCCGGTTCCGAGCTGAGCGCGGTCCGGGCCGCCAAGCCCGAGGACGTGCTGCGCTGCGACAACTGCCGGCGCATCCTGGTGCGCACTCCCGAGTCGGGGCTGTGACCGCGGCCCCATCGAGTGGCCTTCGGGTGGTGGTGCAGGCCGACGGCGGCTCGCGCGGCAATCCCGGCCCGGCCGGCTACGGCGCGGTGGTGCTGGACGCCGGGACCGGTGCTCCGCTGGCCGAGCGCAAGGCGGCCATCGGCTTCGCCACCAACAACGTCGCCGAGTACCACGGCCTGATCGCCGGCCTGGCCGCGGCGGCCGAGCTGGGCGCCACCGAGGTGCGGGTGCAGCTGGACTCCAACCTGGTCATCGAGCAGATGGCCGGGCGCTGGCGGGTCAAGCACGAGGCGATGCGCCCGCTGCACCGGCAGGCCACCGAGCTCGCGGCCGGTTTCGACCGGGTCAGCTACGAGTGGATTCCGCGGGAGCGCAACCGCCACGCCGACCGGCTCGCCAACGAGGCGATGGACGCCGCGGCCGCCTCCGCTCCGGACACTCCTGTTCCGGACACTCCTGTTCCGGCCGCCGAACGGGCCCGGGCGGTGCAGCACCGCGAGCCCGCCGAAGCGGGGCTGCCCCGCGAGCCTGCCGAGGCGGTGCAGGAGGAGTTGCCGGCCGATGTCACCGGTGCCTGGGTGCCGCCGCAGACCACCCCCACCCGGCTGTTGCTGGTCCGGCACGGGGTGACCGCCTACTCCGTGGAACGCCGGTTCGCCGGCCGCTCGGACCTGGAGCTGACCCCGGACGGCCAGCAGCAGGCCCGGCTGGCGGCCGGCCGGATCGCCCAGCTCGGCCCGGTCGACGTGCTGGTCTCCTCGCCGCTGCGCCGGACCCGGCAGACCGCGCAGCAGATCGCCGACCGGCTCGGCCTGCAGGTGCTGATCGAGGACGGCATGATCGAGACCGACTTCGGCGACTGGGACGGCTACACCTACGACGAGGTGCGCCAGCGCTGGCCGGCTGAGCTCGCCCGCTGGCTGGCCGACCCGGCGGTGGCGCCGCCGTCCGGTGAGTCGTTCGAGACGGTGACCCGCAGGGTCCGGCGGGCCCGGGACCGGATCCTGGCCCAGCACACCGGCAAGACGGTGGTCGTGGTCTCGCACGTCTCGCCGATCAAGATCCTGGTGCGGCTGGCGTTGGACGCCCCGGCCACCGCGCTGCACCGGATGTTCCTGGGGCCGGCCTCGATCTGCGCCATCGACTACTACGCCGACGGGCCGGTGTCGCTGCAGTCGTTCAACGACACCGCGCACCTGGCCGGCCCGCCGGTCTGACCCTCAGCTGCCCCAGCCGTTTCAGCTGTCAGCGCAGGTGGAACGGCCCGGCCACCAGCCACAGCACCGCGGCCACCGCGGGGACGATCAGCGGGGTGGACAGCAGTCCCAGCGCATGGAACTCAACCGGCCGCGGCCGGTCCGCGGCAGGCAGGGCGCGCCGCCACAGCAGGGTCGCCAGCGATCCGGGGAAGGTGGCGTTCGGGCCGAGGTTCACCCCGACCAGCACGGCCAGCACCGCCAGTGGGGAACCGGCCACCAGCGGGAGCAGGGCCAGGGTGGTCGGCAGGTTGTTGACCAGGTTGGCCAGCACCGCGGCCAGCAGCGCCAGCGCCAGCGTGGCCAGCAGGCCGGTGCCGGACGGGATCAGCTGGCGCAGCGGGCGCTCGGCTCCGGAGTGCAGCACCCCGGCCACCAGCACGCCCAGGCTCAGCACGAACGCGCAGAATCCGGGACTGGCCGCCCGCACCAGGCCGGCCGGGGTGAGCTGCCCGTGCAGCAGCGCGGGCACCGCCAGCGCCAGCACCCCGGCCAGCGCCGCCCAGGCCGGCGCGATGCCCACCGCCGTGGTGGCCACGAAGCCGGCCACGGTCGACGCCAGCACCACCAGGGCGCCGACCGGCGGAGCGGGCGGCTCGGGCCCGGGCCTGGCCGCCGCCGCCAGGTCCCGGCGGAACGCCAGCCGCAGCGACGTCCAGTCCAGCGTGCAGGCCAGCAGCCAGGGCAGCGTCATCACCGCGGCGAACCTGGCGAAGCTCAGCCCGCTGGCGGTGAAGGCGAGCAGGTTGGTCAGGTTTGACACCGGCAGCAGCAGCGAACCGGAATTGGCCAGGTGCGCGCAGGCATAGCTGTGCGGCCGGGCCGGCACGGCCAGCCGGACGGTGGTGGCCAGCACCACCGGGGTCACCAGCACCACGGTGGCGTCCAGGGTGAGGGTGGCGGTGACCAGCGCGGCGAACGCCACCACCAGCCCGAGCAGCCGGGTCGGCACGCCGCCGCTCAGCCGGGCGGTCACGCTGCCCAGGTAGCTGAACACCCCGGCGTCGGCGCACAGCCGGCCGAAGGCCAGGATCGCGGCCAGGAACGCCACGGTCGGAGCCAGGCCTGCGACGCTGTGCCGGGCAGTAGGCAGGTCGGTGACCCCGACCAGCAGCGCCAGCAGGGCGCACGGCACCCCGACCACTGCCTCGCTGATCCCGCGCGGGCGGGCCACCGCGGCAGCCAGGCACACCGCGAGCAGCGCCAGCCCGGCCGCCAGGGCGAAGCCGCTCACCCGCGCCGTCGTCCGGTGCGAGGGGCTGCCACCCGTCCCACAGTAGTGACGTGCTGTGGGTGTTCTGCCCAATGCTCGGAGCTGACAGCCCGCGTTCCTGGGTATCTCGTATCCGATTCGATCGCCCAGGCATTCGGATCGGATACGAGACCGCCCGCGGATCGGGAACCAGCGGACCTGGCGGTGCCGGCCTGCCGCCGGTCCGGCGCTACCATGGCCTGGCGGCGGACGAGCCGACCGGGCGACCGCGTCAGCCTGCCAGCAGGCTGCCGAGGAAAGTCCGGGCTCCACAGAGCAGGGTGGTTGCTAACGGCAACCCGGGGTGACCCGCGGGACAGTGCCACAGAAAACAGACCGCCGGACGGTCCGGGCGTGCCCGGCCGGCCGGTAAGGGTGAAACGGTGGTGTAAGAGACCACCAGCATCCCGGGTGACCGGGATGGCTCGGTAAACCCCACCCGGAGCAAGGTCAAGAGGTGGCCCGGCGTGCCGGGCCGCTGCGCAGGCGTTCGAGGGCTGCTCGCCCGAGCCTGCGGGTGGACTGCTAGAGCCTGCCGGCGACGGCAGGCCGAGATGGATGGTCGCCGTTCGGAGGGATTCCCCTCCGTCCACAGGACCCGGCTTACAGGTTGGCTCGTCCGTCGCCCTCTCGGCTAGCGTGAAGCCGGACTCCCGACCCGCCGAGGTCGGTCCGACAGGAGGCGCCGATGAGTACCGAGGACCTGACCGGCACGTACTGGTACTGCCAGAAGCACTCCACCGTCGAGCAGTTCGACGGCTGCGGCAGCCACCAGCGGATCGGCCCGTTCGACACCGAGGCCGAAGCTGCGAAGGCGCTGGACACCATCGCCGAGCGCAACCGCCGCTACGACGCCGAGGACGCCGCTTGGGACGGCTGAGCGCAGGGCACGGGTCAGCGCGACCGTCCAAACCGAGTGCCAGAACCGCTTCCTGAGAGTTCAATGAGGGCGTGCTGGTCGAGAGAGACCACCTGCTCGGCACCCTGACCGCGCTCGTCGCGCAGGCCGCCGCCGGACACGGTGGCATGGTCTTCCTGGGTGGCGAAGCGGGCGTCGGCAAGACGTCGCTGGCCCTCGCCCTGGCCGACGCGGCCGGCGACCGGCTCACGGTGCGCCGGGGCGGCTGCGACAACGTGACCACCGCCGACGCGCTCGGCCCGCTGATCGACGCCGTGCCCGAGCTCAGCACCGTGATCGAGGACGAGGCGGAGCTGAACCGGCTCCGGCTGTTCCGCCGGCTGCGGGCCGTGCTGGGCGGGACGCCGACCCTGTTGCTGCTGGAGGACGTGCACTGGGCCGACGAGGCGACGCTGGAGATCCTGCGCTACCTGGGCCGGCGGATCGAGGGCATGCCGCTGCTGGTGCTGGCCACCTTCCGCTCCGACGAGGTGGTCGGCAGCCATCCGCTCACCGTGGTGCTGGGCGACCTGGCGACCGCCCCGGGCGTCCGGCGGGTGCAGCTGGGCCCGCTCAGCGTGGCCGGCGTGTCCCGGCTGATCGAGGCGGCGGGCTCCCCGCTGGACCCCGACCAGGTGCACCGCAGCACCGGCGGCAACGCCTTCTACGTGACCGAGGTGCTGGCCGGCGGCGAGCAGAGCGTGCCGGCCACGGTGCGCGACGCGGTGCTGGCCCGGGCGTCCCGGCTCTCGCCGCGGGCCCGGCAGGTGCTGGCGGCGGCCGCGGTGCTGGGGCCACGGGCCGAGCTGGAGCTGCTGGTGGCGGTGTCCGGCCAGCCCGCGGTGGCGGTGGACGAGTGCGTCGAACGCGGCATGCTGGTCGGCCCCGGTCCGGGCTTGGCGTTCCGGCACGAGCTGGCCCGCCTCGCCGTCGAGCAGACCCTGTCGCCGGCGGTCCGCACCGCGTTGCACACCGCGGCGCTGCGGGCCCTGCTGGCCTCCGGCGGGGACGACCGGCAGCTGGCCCACCACGCCGCCGGCGCCGGGGACCGGGACTGCGTGCTGCTGCACGCGCCGCGGGCCGCCGCCCGGGCGGCCCGGCTCGGCGCGCACCGGGAGGCGGCCGAGCAGTACCGGCTGGCGTTGCGGTTCGCCGATCCCGACGACGCGGCCACCCGGGCCCAGTTGCTCGCGGCGCTGTCCTACGAGTGCTACCTGACCGACCAGCTGCAGGAGGCCTTCGCCGCCCGGCACGCGGCGATGGAGCTGGCCGAGCAGCTCGGTGACACCGCCGCCGTCGGCACGGCCCAGCGCTGGCTGTCCCGGCTGTCGTGGTTCCTCGGCCGCAACTCCGACAGCCGGCGCTACGCCGGGCTGGCGATCCAGACCCTGGAACCGCTCGGCGACGGGCTGGAGCTGGCGATGGCCTACAGCAACCAGTCCCAGCTGGAGATGCTGACCGGCGACCCGGACGGTGCGGTGTCCTGGGGCAACCGGGCCGTGGAGCTGGCCCGCCGGATCGGCGAGCTGATGCCGGAGATCCACGCCCTGAACAACATGGGCACCGCGCTGAGCAGCTACCGTGACCCGCTGGAGGGCGCCACCCGGCTGGCCCGCAGCCTGGACCTGGCGCTGTCCATCGACGCTCACGAGCACGCCGCCCGGGCCTACACCAACCTGAGCGGCACCGCCGTCAACCGCCACCGGTTCGCCGAGGCCGAGCGGCACCTGCGCGCGGGCATCGAGCACAGCACCGAGCGCGGCCTGGACTCCTGGCGGCTGTACATGAGCGCGGTGCTGGCCAACGTCCTGGCCGAGCAGGGTCGGTATCCGGAGGCCGACGAGCTGGTACGCCAGGTGCTGTGCAAGTTCCAGCTGGCACCGACCACCCGGATCCTGGTGACCGTGGTCGCCGGCCAGCTGGCCGCCCGGCGCGGCGAGGAGGCGTCCGGGCTGCTCGCCGAGGCGCTGGAACTGGCCACCCCACCCAGGAGACCCAGCGGCTGGTGCCGGTCGCGGCGGCTCGGGCGGAGGCAGCGTGGCTGGCCGGCCGGCCGGAGCAGATCGTCGTCGAGATCGACCGGGCCTGGCAGGCCGAGCTGCAGTACCCGCAGGCCTGGGATCTCGGCGAGCTCAGCTGGTGGCTGGCGGTGGCCGGCGTGCGCCGCGAGTCGCCGGTGCCGGTTGCCCGGCCGTACGCGCTGATGCTCGACGGCCAGTGGCAGGCCGCCGCCGACGAGTGGCAGGCGCTGGGCTACCCGCTGTGGACCGCGCTGGCGCTGGCCAGGTCACCGCAGCTGGCGGCGGCCCGGCAGGCGCTGGAGCTGGTGGACTCCCTGGGCGCCACCGCGACCCGGCAGGCCATCCTGCGGGACCGGCACGCCGCCTGCCTGCCGGTGCCGCGCGGGCCGCGCACCGCGAGCCTGGCCAACCCGGTCGGCCTGACCGGGCGCGAGATCGACGTGCTGCGGCTGCTGGTCGACGGGCTGTCCAACGCCGACATGGCCGACCAGCTCTTCCTGTCGGAGAAGACGGTGGGCCACCACGTCTCGTCGGTGCTGCGCAAGCTGGGCGAGCCGACCCGCTCGCGGGCGGTGGCGGCCGCGATCCGGCAGGGCCTCGTCACGCCGTAGTGCCGGGTCGCTGCCCGGTTAAGCCCGGTGAATGCCCGAGTCGCTGCCCGGTTAAGCCCGGCCGATGCCCGGTTCGCTGCGGGCCAACTTAGGGAACGCGCCCGATGTGCGCGGCGGCCCGCCGGCGTTGACTTCTTCCTGCGGGCACGGGGCCCGCGGGAACCCGAGAGGAAGCCACACGCAATGGCACTGTTCATGGATGTGCACAACCTGGGCGGCCCGGTGACGGGCGAGGACGTGGCCAAGGCACACGCCGCGGACCTGGAGACCCAGGACGAGCACGGCGTGCACTACCTGCGCTACTGGGTGGACGAGGGCCAGGGCAAGATCTTCTGCCTGGTCGACGCCCCGAGCGCGGAGGCGGCCAACACCGTGCACCGCGAGGCGCACGGCCTGGTCGCCGACGAGATCTTCCAGGTCTCCGAGGGCGAGTGATCGATCCAGCCACCGGGGACGAGTGATCCACCACGGGGTGTGGGCTGGTGTGCGGCTCGGCGCGAGCCGCACGCCAGCCGGCCCAGAATGCGAGAGAGGAACATGTTGTACAACGGGAACGGTGAGCTGGCCCGGCTCAGGCACGCTGACCTGATCCGGGAGGCCCAGCACCACAACCTGGTCCGCGACGCCCGCAGCGTGCGGACCCCGCGGCCCCGACACCTGCTGGCGGTGGCGTTGCACGCCGCCGCGCACCGGATCGAGCCGCGCAGGGCCCGGTTCGCCGCGGAGACCGGCATCCGTCCGGAGCCGTGCGCGATCAGTCCCTGCTGACCACCGGGGCTCGCACTCCTAGCTGTGTGATATCGCCCGGTCCCGACAGCGACCGGGGGATATCACACCCGCGACGGGCCCAGCTGGGTTTCAGTGGTAGCTGTGCTCGGCGCCCGGGTAGGTGCCGGCCTGCACCTCGGCAGCGAAGGCATGGGTGGCCTCGGTCAGCACCCCGGTCAGGTCGGCGTACTGCTTGACGAACTTGGCGGGCTTGCCGTCGGCCCGCAGGCCGGCCATGTCCTGCCAGACCAGCACCTGGGCATCGCACTCGACGCCGGCGCCGATGCCGATGGTGGGAATGGTCAGATCGTGGGTGATCTTCTTGGCCAGGTCCGCCGGCACCACCTCCATCACCACGGCGAAGGCGCCGGCCTCCTGCAGCGCGTGGGCGTCTTCCAGCAGCCGGTGGCCGGCCTCGTCGCCGCGGCCCTGCACCCGGTAGCCGGACAGCGTGTTCACCGACTGCGGGGTCAGCCCGATGTGGGCCATCACCGGGATGCCGGCCGAGCTGAGCAGCTGGACCTGCGGCGCGACCCGGGCTCCGCCCTCGAGCTTGACGGCCTGCGCGCCGCCCTCCTTGAGGAACCGGGTGGCGGTCTCCAGCGCCTGCTCGGGCGAGGCCTGGTAGCTGCCGAACGGCAGGTCCGCGACCACCAGCGCCCGGCTGGAGCCCCGGACCACCGCCCGTACCAGCGGCAGCAGCTCCTCGACAGTGACCGGGACGGTGGTGTCGTAGCCGTACACCACGTTCGCGGCGGAGTCACCGACCAGCAGCACCGGCACGCCGGCACCGTCGAAGATCCGGGCGGTGGTGTAGTCGTAGGCGGTCAGCATCGGCCAGCGGTCGCCGGACAGCTTGGCGTTCTGCAGATCGCGGATGGTGACGCGGCGGGTCGATGTGCCGCCGTAGAGCGGGTCGCTCATGTCGGGTCCTCTGGGTTCCTCGAGGCCGGCACGCCGGTCCCCGGGCGGTAGGTGGACATGTACATGGTGCTCCTGCCCGGTCCGGTTGAAAACCGGGGGAGAGCTTCGTCACCTACTACTCGGACGTCCTAATATTTCTCGGATCGTGCTCTCCGGCGGTCCCACCACGACGACGGCCGGGTCTCAGTCAGCGGCTGGGCCGTGCTCGCGCCAGCGGTTGGTGATCGGCAGCCGCCGGTCCTTGCCGAAGGCCTTGAGGCTGATCTTGGGACCGGGTGGGTACTGCCGCCGCTTCCACTCCGCGGCGTCGGTCATCCGGGCCACCCGGGTCACCAGCTCCTCGTCGAACCCGGCCGCCAGCAGGTCGTCGAAGCCGGCGTCGGAGTCGACGTAGAGCGCCAGGATCCGGTCCAGCAGCTCGTAGTCGGGCAGCGAGTCGGTGTCCAGCTGGCCGGGCCGCAGCTCGGCCGACGGCGGCTTGCTGATCGAGTTCTCCGGGATCGGCGGCTGCTCGCCGCGGCGCACCGCCTCGGCGTTGCGCCAGCGGGCCAGCTGCCAGACCAGGGTCTTGGGCACGTCCTTGATTGGGGCGAAGCCGCCCACCGCGTCGCCGTAGATCGTCGAGTAGCCGACCGACAGCTCGCTCTTGTTGCCGGTGGCCAGCACCAGGTGCCCGTGCTGGTTGGACAGCGCCATCAGCGTGGTGCCGCGCACCCGGGCCTGCACGTTCTCCTCCGCCAGCCCGGTCAGCTTCAGCGACTCCACGAAGGCGCTCACCATCGGCGCGATCGGCACCGTCTGCAGCGGCGCGCCCAGGTTGGCGGCCAGCTGCACCGCGTCGGACAGCGAGTGCTCGGAGGAGTAGTCGCTGGGCAGCGCCACCCCGTAGACGTTCTCCCCGCCGATCGCGTCGGCGGCGATCGCGGCCACCACCGCGGAGTCGATGCCGCCGCTCATCCCCAGCACCACCGAGGAGAAGCCGTTCTTGACGGCGTAGTCCCGGGTGCCGGTCACCAGGGCACCCCACACCTCGGCCTCGTCCGGCACCCGCTCGGCGATGCCGAGCGGCTCGGCCAGCGGGCCGGTGACCGGGACCGGCGGCAGCGGGGCGCGGTAGCGGGCCACCGCCAGCTCGCCGGCCCGGGTGGCGGTGTTGCCGGTGCTGACCGGCAGGTCCAGCTCGACCAGGTACAGCCCCTCGGTGAACTGCGGCGCCCGGGCCAGCAGGGTGCCGTCGGCGTCCACCACGAAGGAGTCGCCGTCGAAGACCAGCTCGTCCTGGCCGCCGCACTGGTTGACGTAGACCACCGCCGAGCGCGCCTCGACGGCCCGGCGCTGCAGCAGCGTCAGCCGGACGTCGTCCTTGTTGCGCTCGTACGGCGAGCCGTTGATGTTGACCAGCAGGCCCACCTCGGCGACCGCGGCGGCGGCGAACGGGCCGCCGTCCTGCCAGACGTCCTCGCAGATGGTCAGGCCGATGTCGAGGTCGCCGAACCGGACCACGGTCAGCTGGTCGCCGGCCTTGAAGTAGCGGTCCTCGTCGAAGACCCCGTAGTTGGGCAGGTGGTGCTTGAAGTAGCGGGCCACCACCTGGCCGTCCTGCAGGAAGGCGGCGGCGTTGCGGGGCCCGCCGTCGGTGTCCAGGTACCCCACCACCACGCCCAGGCCGCCGTGCCCGGCGGCGGCGAGATCGGTAGCCAGCGCGGTCAGCGCCGCGCACGAGGCCCGCCGGAACGACCGGCGCAGCACCAGGTCCTCCGGCGGGTAGCCGGTCAGCGTCATCTCCGGAAAGACCACCAGCTGGGCGCCGGCCGCGGCCGCCTGCCGGACCCGGTCGCGCACCATGGCGCAGTTGCCGTCCAGGTCGCCGACCACCAGATCGACTTGGGCCAGGGCTATCCGCAGGACGCTCACCCCCTCAGTCTGCCGCGTCCGGCGGCCGGCGTCGCGGTCCGGCCGCTGTGATCTGATCCCGTTCGTTTCTGATGTGGTTCTGAGATCGTTTCGTATCGAGCCGTGGCCGCGATGCCTCTGAAAGTAAGTCACAATGGTGGCGCGACGCGGGCCCTCATCCAGCCGGCGGCGGCGACGCGGGCTGGAAGGAACGGGTAGTGGCGGGTTACCGGGACAAGACGGCGGCGGCGGTTTCTCTGCTGCTGGCCGCCGTGCTGCTGACCGCCTGCTCGCAGAAGAAGGAGACCCCGGACGCGGCGGGCGGGCCGAACACCGGCGCGCCCGGCACCGCCTCGGCGTCCTCCAGCGTGCCCCAGACGGCGCCCGCGGTGTTCCACCTCACCCCGGCCAGCAACGCCACCGAGGTCAACCCGGTGACCCCGGTCAAGATCGCGGTGACCGGCGGGTCGCTGTCGGCGGTCAGCCTCACCAACTTCGAGGGCAAGCAGGTCAAGGGGACGCTGGCGGCCGACAAGCAGTCCTGGTCGTCGGCCGAGGTGCTCGGCTACGACCGCTCGTACCGGCTGCAGGCCAGCGCGGTCAACCCGGCCGGCCAGCTCACCACCAGCGACAGCACCTTCAGCACCCTCAAGCCCGCCAACATGACCATGCCCTACATCCAGACCGCGGCCGGCGGCGCCGTCAACCCCGGCGTCACCTTCGGCGTCGGGCAGGTGGTGCGGGTGCACTTCGACGAGCCGATTCCCGACCGCAAGGCCGCCCAGGCCGCGCTGAGCGTGCAGACGGTGCCCGCCCAGGTCGGGGCGTTCAGCTGGCTGGACGACTCGAACGTGTACTGGCGCACCAAGAACTACCTCAAGCCGGGCACCAAGGTGACGGTCACCGCCAAGGTCTACGGCAAGGACTTCGGCAACTCGCTCTACGGGCAGGCCGATGTCAGCACCTGGTTCCGGGTCGGCGCCAAGCACGTCTCGATCGCCGACAACCGCAACAAGATGATCAAGGTGTACTCCAACGACAAGCTGGTCCGCACCATCCCGACCTCGATGGGGCGCGACGTCCGCATTCCCGGCGACCACGGCCTGATCGACCTGCGCACCAACTCCGGACCGCACGTGGTGGTGGGCGGCGAGAAGGACATCGACATGAACTCGGCCTCCTTCGGGCTGAGCAAGGGCGAGAACGCCTACCGCACCAAGGTGCCGGTGGGCGTGCGGATCAGCTACGACGGCGAGTACGTGCACTGGGCGGACTGGTCGGTCGCCCAGCAGGGCAAGGTCAACGTCTCGCACGGCTGCCTCAACGTCTCGCCGGCCAACGCGTACTGGTTCTACGACTTCTCCGTCCCCGGCGACATCGTCGACGTCCGCAACACCGGCCGGACCCTGGCGGAGTGGAACTCCGGGTACTGGAACGTCTCCTGGGCCAAGTGGGTGGCCGACGGCGCCGCCTGAGCGCCGACCCTCCATTCGCTGCTTGCCGGGCCCGGCTCGCCGGCGACTGTCATAAGGTTCGACCGTTATGGCAGCCGGTCTTCATGACAGTCGGGCCGGCGGAGGGCAGGACCTGCCGGCCCGGGCCGACCAGCCCGCGCCAGCCGTATCGGAGGGTCGTAACACGCCCGTCATCGGTTACCGGCAGACTGACCAGTCGTGGATCGTCAGCAGGAATTCGTGCTCCGCACGCTGGAGGAACGACAGATCCGGTTCGTCCGGTTGTGGTTCACCGACGTGCTCGGTTACCTCAAGTCCGTCGCGGTGGCGCCGGCCGAGCTCGAGGGCGCGTTCGCCGAGGGGATCGGCTTCGACGGCTCGGCCATCGAGGGCTTCGCCAGGGCCAGCGAGTCCGACATGCTGGCCCGCCCGGATCCGGCGACCTTCCAGGTGCTGCACGGCGACGACGGCCGGCCCAGCGACACCGCCCGAATGTTCTGCGACATCACCATGCCGGACGGCTCGCCGTCCTGGGCCGACCCGCGCTACGTGCTGCGCCGGGCGCTGTCCAAGGCCGCAGACCGGGGCCTGACCTTCTACACCCACCCCGAGATCGAGTTCTTCCTGCTCCGCAACCGGCCCTCCGACGGCAGCGAGCCGCAGCCCATCGACGACGGCGGCTACTTCGACATGACCAGCCACGACACCGCGCACGACTTCCGGCGCAGCGCGATCATGGCGCTGGAGGCGGTCGGCATCTCGGTGGAGTTCAGCCACCACGAGGTCGCCCCCGGCCAGCAGGAGATCGACCTGCGCTACGCCGACGCGCTGTCGATGGCCGACAACATCATGAGCTTCCGGCACATCATCAAGGAGGTGGCCCGCACCCGCGGCGTGCACGCCACCTTCATGCCCAAGCCGTTCAGCCACCAGCCGGGCAGCGGCATGCACACCCACCTGTCGCTGTTCGAGGGGGACCGCAACGCCTTCCACGACCCCGCCGACGAGCTGTACCTGTCGGCCACCGCGCGAGCCTTCATCGCCGGCCTGCTGCGGCACGCCCGCGAGATCACCGCGGTCACCAACCAGTGGGTGAACTCCTACAAGCGGCTGTTCGGCTGGTCGGCCCCCGGCCAGCTGGTCGAGGCGCCGACCTACGTCTGCTGGGGGCACGCCAACCGCTCGGCGCTGGTCCGGGTGCCGATGTACAAGCCGGGCAAGGCCAACTCCACCCGGGTCGAGGTCCGCTCGCTGGACTCGGCGTGCAATCCCTACCTGGCCTTCGCGGTGTTGCTGGCGGCGGGCATGCGGGGCATCGAGAAGGGCTACGAGCTGCCGCCGGGCGCCGAGGACGACGTCTGGTCGCTGTCGGACACCGAACGCCGGGCGCTGGGCTATGACGACCTGCCGCACAACCTGGCCGACGCGCTGCGGGCGATGGAGGACTCCGAGCTGGTCGCCGAGACCCTGGGCGAGCACGTCTTCGAGTTCTTCCTGCGCAACAAGCGCTCGGAGTGGGTGGACTACCGGGCCGCGGTGACCCCGTTCGAGCTGCGCCGCTACCTGCCCTCGCTCTGACGCTTCGCAGTAACCTGCTGCCATGGCTACTGCTGGTCCGGACCGCCCCGTGCTGGTCATCGAGAACGACCTGGTCGCGCCGGTGGGCCGGCTGGAAGGCTGGTTGCGGGAGGCCGGCGCCGAGCTGGTGCTGTGCTCGCCGGCGGCCGGCGACCCGCTGCCGGACGACCTGAGCGGCTACTCGGCGCTGGTGGTGCTGGGCGGGACGATGAACGCCTACCAGGACGAGGTGGCCGGCTGGCTGCCCGAGCTGCGCGCCCTGCTGGCCGAGGCGGTCCGTACCGAGCTGCCCACCCTGGGCGTCTGCCTGGGCGGCCAGCTGCTGGCGGCGGCCACCGGCGGCCGGGTGAGCCCTGCCGAGACCCCGGAGTACGGCGCGCAGCTGGTGGCCAAACGGCAGGCGGCCGCCACCGACCCGCTGTTTCGCGAGCTGCCGATCACCCCGGACGTGCTGCAGTGGCACGTCGACGAGGTCAGCGAGCTGCCGCCGGGCGCGGTGCTGCTGGCCGCCTCGCCGGTGTGCGAGGTGCAGGCCTTCCGAGTGGGCCGGCGGGCCTGGGGCGTGCAGTTCCACATCGAGACCACGCCCGAGATCGTGACCCGATGGGCGCACAACGACGCCGAGCTGCTGGCCGACTACGACCTGCCCGCCATCCTGGACCGCAGCATCGCCGCGCTGCCGGACATCGCCGAGACCTGGCAGCCGGTGGTCGCCGCCTTCGTCGCGCTGGCCGCCGATCCCGCCTTGGCCGCCGATCCCGCCCCGGCCGGTGCCGGGCCGCGGCTGCTGCCGATGGTCGGTGCGACTGCCACGACAGCTGCGCCGATCACCGACCCGGCCGCCATCCGGGCCGCCCTGGCGGCCGAACTGCAGGCCTCGCGTGAGCCGTTCCGGCACTGAGGAGACCCCGCCGGCACCGCCCACCGGCCGGCTGACCGCCCGGCTGGCCCGGGCCGGCTTCGCCGATCCGGTCCGGGCCGCCCTGCTGCTGACCGGGCCGGCGCTGCAACTGTGGGACTCCGAGCGCAACGAGGCCAGCGACCCGGCCGCGGCGGCGGTGCTGTCCGCGCTGGGCCGGACCGCCGCGCCCGACCAGGCGCTGGCCCTGCTGGCGGCGCTGGCCGGCACCGGGTCCGGGCCCGAGATCGTGGCCGAGCTGCGTGCGGCGGAGCGGTTTCGCACCAGGCTGCTGGGGGTGCTCGGCACCTCGCTGGCGCTGGGCGAGCACCTGTGCGCCCACCCGGCCGACGCGCTGCTGCTGCGCGGCCCGGCCAGCGACCTGCCCGGCGTGTCCTCGGCCGCCGGCCGGCTGGCTGCCGCGGTCGGCGCCTCGGCGGCCGAGCCGGTGACCGGCACCGCCGGCCGGCCCGCCACCCTGACCGGGCTCGCCGCGGTGCAGGCGCTCCGGTCGGCCTACCGCCGGGAGCTGCTGCTGGTGGCCGCCCAGGACCTGGCCCACGAGCTGGACCTGCAGCAGGTCACCGAGGCGCTGGCCGACCTCGCCGGGTTCGTGCTGTCGGCCGGGCTCGCCGTCGCCCGGGCGGGGCTGCCCGCCGACGCCGCCGGCTGCCGGCTGGCGATCATCGGGATGGGCAAGGCCGGTGGCCGGGAGCTGAACTACGTCTCCGACGTCGACGTGGTGTTCGTCTTCGAGCCCCAGCCAGCCGGCGGCCCGGATGCCGACCGGGAGAGCGCGGCGCTGGCCACCGCCACCAGGCTGGCTGCCGACACCATGCGGATCTGCGGCCAGGCGGCCTGGGAGGTGGACGCCGCGCTCCGGCCGGAGGGACGGTCCGGCGCGCTGGTCCGCACCCTGGACAGCCACCAGGCCTACTACCAGCGCTGGGCATCCACCTGGGAGTTCCAGGCGCTGCTGAAGGCCCGCCCGATCGCCGGCGACCTGGAGCTGGGGGAGCGCTACGTCCAGGCGCTGTCCCCGCTGGTGTGGACGGCCTCGCAGCGTCCGGGCTTCGTCGCCGACGTGCAGGCCATGCGCCGCCGGGTGATCGCGCACCTGCCGGCCGACCAGCTGGAGCGGGAGATCAAGCTCGGCCCGGGCGGGCTGCGCGATGTCGAGTTCGCGGTGCAGCTGCTGCAACTGGTGCACGGCCGGGCCGATCCCGCGCTGCAGGTCCGGGCCACCCTGCCGGCGCTGGCGGCGCTGCGCGACGGCGGCTTCGTCGGCCGGGACGACGCGGTCAGCCTGGCCGACGCGTACCGGTTCCTGCGGGCCGCCGAGCACCGGCTGCAACTGGTCAAGCTGCGCCGGACCCACCTGGTGCCCGACGAGGAGGAGGCGGTGCTGCGGCTGGCCCGGTCGATGGGCTACCGGCCGGACCGGCGCGGCGACGCGGTGACCGTGTGGCGCTCGGAGTGGGCGTTGCACGCCCGTGAGGTGCGCCGGCTGCACGAGAAGCTGTTCTACCGGCCGCTGCTGGAGGCGGTCGCCCGGGTGCCCACCGAGGCACTGCGGCTGACCCCGGACGAGGCCCGGCGGCGGCTGGAGGCGTTGGGCTACGCCGACCCGCCGGGTGCGCTGCGGCACATCGAGGCGCTGACCGCGGGGGTGTCGCGGCGGGCGGCGCTGCAGCGGGCGTTGCTGCCGGTGATCCTGTCCGAGCTGGCCGACGCTCCCGACCCGGACGCCGGGTTGCTGGCCTACCGGCAGGTCTCCGACGCCCTGGGCAGCAGCCCGTGGTTCCTGCGGCTGCTGCGCGACGAGGGCACGGTGGCGACCCGGCTGGCCACCCTGCTGGGCACCTCCCGCTACGTCACCAACCTGCTGATGCGGGCCCCGGAGGCGCTGCAGATGCTCTCCGGGGACGACCAGCTCACGCCGCGCGGCGAGGCCGAGCTGCGGGTGCTGATGGGCACCGCGGCCGACCGGGCCGCCCAGAGCGAGGACCTGGCCCAGGTCGGGCACGCGATCCGCTCGCTGCGCCGGGCGGAGCTGCTGCGGATCGCGTTCGCCGACCTGCTCGGCCGGCTCGACGACACCGAGGTGGCGCTGGCACTCACCGAGCTGGCCGACGCCACCCTGGCCTCCGCGCTCGGCGCCGCCGAGCGGCTCGTGGCCGCGGAGCTGGGACTGGCCGAGCTGGGGCTGCGGTTCAGCGTGATCGCGATGGGCCGGCTGGGCGGCCGGGAGCTCGGCTACGGCTCGGACGCCGACGTGTTGTTCGTCTACGACGACCTGACCGCCGGTGCCGACGCCGGCCGCCGGGCGCACCTGGTCGCCGAGCGGCTGCGCGCGATGCTGGCCGCCCCGTCCCCGGATCCACCGCTGCGGCTGGATGCCGACCTGCGACCGGAGGGCCGCAACGGCATCCTGGTCCGCTCGCTGGACTCCTACGCCGAGTACTACCAGCGCTGGTCGTCGGTGTGGGAGGCGCAGGCGTTGCTGCGGGCCCGGGTCTGCGCCGGGGACGCCGAGCTGGGGGAGCGGTTCTGCCGGCTGGTCGAGCCGATCCGGTACCCGGCCGGCGGGCTGCCGCCGGCCGCCGCGGTGGAGATCCGCCGGATCAAGGGCCGGGTGGACGCCGAGCGGCTGCCGCGCGGTGCCGATCCGCACACCCACACCAAGCTCGGCCGGGGCGGGCTGGCCGACGTGGAGTGGACGGTGCAGCTGCTGCAGCTGCGGCTGGCCGGCGAGCTGCCCGGGCTGCGTACCACCTCCACCCTGGCGGCGCTGCGGGCCGCAGAGGACGCCGGCGCGCTGGCCGCTGACGACGCGGCGGCGCTGGCGGCGGCCTGGCGGCTGGCCGGCCGGGTGCGCAACGCGACCATGCTGGTCCGGGACCGGGCCGAGGACCAGCTGCCCAAGCCCGGCCGGGTGCTGGAGGCGGTCGGCCGGGTGCTCGGGTACCCGGCGGGCTTCGAGGCCGGCCAGCTGATCGACGACTACCGGCGGGTGACCCGCCGGGCCCGCCGGGTGGTCGAGTCGGTGTTCTACGAGCCGGCCGACTGAGCGCTGCCGGTCCTGCCTGCGAGGGTTGCGAGGTTGGCCGATCGGGTCCTGCCGGCGAGGTTACGAGCCGGCCGATCGGGCACTGCCGGCGAGGGCTACGAGCCGGCCGATCGGGCACTGCGCCGGGCGGCCGACTGCGAGTCCGGCGGCTGTTGGGCCGCCTCGTCCGCCCGTTTGTTCTCCGTGGCCGGCTTCGGCAGGTGCCGGTAGATCGGGGCTTGCACGAACGCGCTGCGCCCGGAGAACAGGTACTGCACCGCGCAGCCGGCTCCGAACACCGCCAGCCCGGCGACCGCGTCGATGACGAAGTGATTGGCGGTGCCGACGATCACCAGCAGGGTGCCCACCGGGTAGATCGCGCCCAGCGCGCGCACCCAGGCCCGGCTGGCGCACAGGTAGATCGACACCCCGCACCACAGCGCCCAGCCGATGTGCAGGCTGGGGATCGCGGCGTACTGGTTGGAGTGCTCGGCGATCTTGGGATCCGCCAGCGATCCCCAGGTGTGGAACTTCAGCACCGTGTCGATGTAGCCGTACTGCGGCAGCAGCCGGGGCGGCGCCAGCGGGTAGAGGTAGAAACCGGCCAGCGCGATCAGCGAGGTGGCGAACAGGATGGTGCGGGCACCCCGGTAGATCCTCGGGTGGGATCGGTAGAGCCAGATCAGGCAGCCGAGCGTGACCACGAAGTGCAGGGTGGCGTAGTAGTAGTTCATCACCTGCGCGATCGGCTCGTGCTCGGCCACGAACCGGTTCACCGACAGCTCGAAGTTCAGGTGCAGGGCGTCCTGCAGGTGCTGCACGCCCCGGCCGTGCCGCAGCGCGATGCTCTCCTGCTCGGGGACCAGGTTGCGGATATGGCCGTAGATCCAGTAGCCCAGGCCGACGAGGAGGACCTCCTGCCACCACCGGGGATCACGGTGGTGCAGCAGGCGGTTCGGGAACAGTCCGCTGAACCGGCGCTGCCCGGGCGGCTTCACCGCGGTGGGTTCAGCGGCTGACATCGGCTGTCACGGTGCCCATTCTGGCATCCGGATCCGACGAATTCCCCCGTGGCGCTGCCCTCTGTCGGCCCGGTTCGGTGCGCAGGGAGTGGGCCCGGTCACGTTCTGGGCGCCGGATGGAACCGTTGGCCTGCGATGTCCGACTTGTAGCCGGTACGCCCGTGCCGGCTCGGAACTCCACCGCATGACCTCGGAAAGGATCGGCGATGACTGATCGGACCCGCACCCCGCGTCCCCGGCGCACCCGCCTGCTGCGCGCGGCACTGGGCAGCGGCGCCCTGGCGACCGCACTGCTGGCCGCGGGTGCGGGGGTCGCGTCGGCCCACGTCACCGTCTCGGCGCCGGAGGCCACTCCGGGCGGCAGCGACGCGGTGATCACGTTCCGGGTGCCGGACGAGAGCGAGTCGGCCCGGACCGTCGGGCTGAAGGTGCGGCTGCCCACCGACACCCCGATCGCGTCGGTGCTGGTGCAGCCCAAGACCGGCTGGTCGGTGACGGTGAGCCAGGCCAAGCTTGCCACCCCGATCAAGACCGACGACGGCGAGGTCACCGAGGCGGTGTCCGAGATCGACTGGAAGGTCACCGCCGGCGGGCCGGGCATCGCCCCGGGCCAGTTCGACGAGTTCTCCTTCATCGCCGGCCAGCTGCCGGACGCGAAAACCCTGACGTTCAAGGCCGTGCAGGCCTACAGCGACGGCAGCACCACCTCCTGGATCGAGGAGCCGGCACCCGGCAGCAGCGCCGAGCCGGAGCATCCCGCCCCGGTGCTGACCCTCGCCGCCGGTTCCGGCTCGTCGAGTTCCGGTCCGCCGGATGGCTCCGGCTCGTCGGGCGGCTCCAGCGAGCCGGCCTCGCCGAGCGTCTCGGCCAGCGCCTCGGATGCCTCGAATGCTGCCGCCGAAGCCGCCAACCCGGACGACGCGGCCAGCAAGGCAAGCGCCGTCACCGGCATCGTGCTCGGCGCTCTCGGGGTGTTGCTGGGCCTGGCCGCCCTGGTACTGGCGCTGCGCCGGCACGCGACCTGAAGAACCCGGACCGGGACAGTGGTCGTTAATCTGGCGCTCCGGTAGGCCGAATAGCACCCTATGGCCGAAGACCTGCTGATCGGCTCCCGCTGGGTGCGGTACGGCCATGACCGGCTGGCGCACCGGGGCACGGTGCTGAGCTCGGAGCAGGTCGAGGCGCTGTTCGAGGTGGCCCGCCGGTCGACGACCTGGGCCGGATAGCCCGGCGCGCGAGGGTCAGCGGCCGCCGGGGCGCACGAACGGAAACGCCAGGGTCTGCCGGATGCTGGCCCCGGCGAGCATCATCACCAGCCGGTCCACGCCCAGGCCCAGCCCGCCGGTGGGCGGCATGGCGTACTCCAGCGCCGACAGGAACGCCTCGTCCACCTGCATCGCCTCGACGTCGCCGTCCGCGGCCGCCAGTGACTGCTCCACCAGCCGCTGCCGCTGGTCGACCGGGTCGATGAGCTCGGAGTAGGCGGTGCCGATCTCGGTGCCGAAGGCCACCAGGTCCCAGCGCTCGGCCAGCCGCGGGTCACTGCGGTGCGCCCGGGTCAGCGGCGAGCTCTCGACCGGGAAGTCGAGATAGAAGGTCGGCTCGGTGGTGTGCTTCTCGACCAGCACCTCGTACAGCTCGGTGACCAGCGCGCCGGCGCCGGCGTCGGCCGGGTGGTTGATGCCGTGCGCCCGGCACAGCCGGCTCAGCTCGTCCCGGCCGGTGCCGGGATTGACCGGCACCCCGCAGGCCTGTGACACCGCCTGGTACACCGGCACCGACCGCCACGGCCCCGACAGGTCCACGTCGACGAACGTGCCGTCCGGGCCGGGCCGGCGGGCGACCGGCGAGCCGTGCATCGCGGTGGCCACCTCGCAGATCAGCGCCTGCGTCAGCTCCCGCATGTCGAGGTAGTCGGCGTAGGCCTGGTAGGCCTCCACCGAGGTGAACTCGGGGTTGTGGGTGGCGTCGGCGCCCTCGTTGCGGAAGTTGCGGTTGAGCTCGAAGACCCTGCCCATCCCGGCCACGCACAGCCGCTTGAGGAACAGCTCCGGGGCGATCCGCAGGTACAGGGTGGCGTCGTAGGCGTTGATGTGGGTGACGAACGGCCGGGCGTTCGCGCCGCCGTGCACCGGTTGCAGCATCGGGGTCTCCACCTCGAGGAAGCCGCGCCGGGCGAAGGCCTCGCGCAGCTCCCGGACGGCCACGCTGCGCCGGGTCAGCAGCTGCAGGGCGTCGGGGTGCACGATCAGGTCCACGTGCCGCAGCCGGGCCCGGGCCTCCGGGTCGGCGAAACCGGCATGGCTGTCCGGCAGCGGGCGCAGGCACTTGGCGGCCATCTGCCAGCCCGTCACCAGCACCGACAGCTCGCCGCGCCGGGACGTGCCGACCTCGCCGGTGACGCTGAGGAAGTCTCCGAGGTCAAGGGTCGAGCGCAGCAACCGGTGCTCGGCCGGGCCCAGCTCGGCCCGGCTGACCAGCGCCTGGATGGTGGCCTGACCGTCCTGCAGGGTGGCGAAGGTGAGCCCGCCGAAGTCGCGCAGCGCCCGCACCCGGCCGGCCACCGAGACCAGCTCGCCGGTGCGGGTGTCGGGCGGCAGCCCGGCGAAGCGCTCCCGCAGGCCGGCGATCTCGCAGGTACGCGGCACCGACACCGGGTAGGGCTGCCGGCCGGCCTCGACCAGCCGGGCCAGCTTGTCGTGCCGGACCTGCTGCTGCTGGCTGAGCCGGCGCACCGGACGGGTGCCGCTGCGGGCCGCCCGGGATTGCAGCGCCACCGCCTCGGCGAACGGCATCCGCCGGCCGTCCAGCAGCACCTGGCCGTCGGAGCCGCGCTCGCCGCTGCCCTCGACCGCCGGCAGGAAGCCCTCGGCCATCCCGGCCGCCAGCGCCACCCGGGTCAGGGTGAGCGAGGAGTCGTAGCACAGGTAGCGCGGCACCCAGCTGGGCAGGTAGCGGGCGTTGGACCGGTACAGGCTCTCGATCTGCCAGAACCGGGACGCGAACGTCAGCACCCGGCTGGTCAGCCGCACCACCGGGCCGGCGCCGACCCGCTCGGCGGCGGAGAACACCCCGCGGAACATGGCGAAGTTCAGCGACAGCCGGCGGACGCCGAGCTCGTCGCGGCAGGCGGTGACCAGGGCCGAGACCATCGCCTCGACCAGGCCGTTCTCGGCCGTCCGGTCCCGGCGCATCAGGTCCAGCGACAGACCGCGCCGCCCCCACGGCACCATCGACAGCAGCCCGCGCAGCCGGCCGTCGGCGTCGGAGGCCAGCACCGCGACGCAGCCGCCGTCCACCGGGGCGCCGAGCCGGCCGAGCGCCATCGAGAAGCCGCGCTCGGTGTCCTCGCCGCGCCAGTCCTCGGCCCGCCGGGCGAGCTCGGCCAGCTGCTCGGCGCTCAGGTCGGCGTGCCGGCGCACCGAGATGGTGTAGCCGGCCCGCTGCACCCGGTGCACCGCCTGCCGGACCGGCTGCATGGTGGGGCCTTCGAGGGTGAAGGTGTCGACGTCGATGATGGCCTCGTCACCGATCGGCAGCGCCTTCAGGCCGGCCGCGACGTAGGCCTGGGCGCCTTCCTCGCTGGCCGACAGCACCGCCGGGAACCAGCCGAACGTCCGGGTCTCGGCGAGCCAGGCGGTGATCGCGGCGGGCCAGGCGGCCGGCGGCCCGATCGGGTCGGCGCTGGCCAGGCTGACGTTGGCCAGCACCCGGTAGGTGACGGCGGCGCTCTGGCCGGGGGCGAAGATCACCGACTTGTCGTGCCGGGTGGCGAAGTAGCCGAGGGAGTCCCGTTCCCCGGCCTGCAGCAGCAGCCGGCGGATCTCCAGCTCGTCCTGGGCGGTCAGGTAGGCCTTGGCCCGGGCCGAGCGGAGGAAGACCAGCGCGGCCAGCACCAGCGCCAGCGCCGACAGCAGGCCGGACAGCGCCGCGATCCAGTGGTGGCCGTGCTGGTTCTGCCAACCCACCTCGGCGGAGGTGGGTTCCACGCCGAAGGACACCCGCACCGCCCAGGCCAGCTGGTGCCCGACGTCGGTGAGGGAGTCGGGAAAGCTCAGCGTCAGGGCGATGGTGACGCTGACCGAGACGACCAGGCCGGCGACGAGTATCCCGAGCGCCCGCCAGCGCGCTCCCGGTTCCAGCCGGGACGTGAAGGCCGCCCGGCTGCGCCACAGCAGCACCACCAGCAGCACCGTCAGCGGCAGGTTCACCACGAGCTCGGCGACCTCGACCGGCCGGGTGCGGTGCACCTCGTCGGAGTCGAGGGCCAGTTGCAGCGCCGCGCCCAGCAGGTTCAGGGCGGCCACCGCCTGGAAGCCCAGCAGCAACCACAGCGAGACCCGCATGCGGCGCCGGACCGCGCCGCCGACCACGAACAGCAGCACGGTGGAGAACAGGCTGGGCCCGGCCGGCAGGTTCACCAGGCCGAACAGGTCGTCGACCCAGCGGATCCAGCGCACCGGACGCAGCAGCAGGCTCACCAGCGACCAGAAGCCGCCGAGCACGATGACCCGGCCGGCGAGCGCGACGAACTCGTCCCGCCAGCCGGTCAGCATCGGCGGCCGGGACGGCTGGACCGGTGCCGCCGAGCGGACCGCCTGACTGAGCACCACGCTTTCGGCACTCCTCCCCACTGCCGCGGCGGGCCGGCTGCCCGCGCTCTGAGCACCGTGGAGAACGCTACGTCAGCAGGATGTGGCGAGTGCCGAAGGCCGGGCCTTGGCTACCTACAGGATCAGCCGATGTCTGCGCGTCCGGACCGGTTTCCGCAGTAGCGTCTGGCGCATGACGGCCGACATCTGGTCCGAGGTGGACCGGCACCTGGTCCGCTACGGCGGCACGTTCACCCCGGAGATCATCGACCGTGCCGAGGGCAGCTTCGTCTACACCGACAGCGGCCGGAAGGTGCTGGACTTCACCTCCGGGCAGATGAGTGCCATCCTCGGCCATTCCCATCCCGACATCGTGGCCACCGTCCGGCGGCAGGTCGGCACCCTCGACCACCTGTTCAGCGGCATGCTCTCGGGTCCGGTGGTGGAGCTGGCCCGCCGGCTGGCGGACTCGCTGCCCGACCCGCTGGAGAAGGTGCTGCTGCTGACCACCGGCGCGGAGGTGAACGAGGCCGCGCTGCGGATGGCCAAGCTGGTCACCGGACGGCACGAGGTGGTGTCGTTCGCGGGGTCCTGGCACGGCATGACCGCCGGCGCCGCGGCCGCCACCTACAGCGCCGGACGGCACGGCTACGGGCCCACGGTCGGCAACCTGGCGATCCCGACGCCGAACAGCTACCGCCCCGACTTCGTGACCGCCGACGGCGAGCTGGACTGGCAGCGGCAGCTGGACTGGGGGTTCGCATTGATCGACGCCCAGTCGGTGGGGAGCCTGGCCGCCTGCCTGGTGGAGCCGATTCTCAGCTCCGGTGGGCTGATCGACCCGCCGCCGGGCTACCTGGCCGGGCTGAAGCGCAAGTGCGATGAGCGCGGCATGCTGCTCATCCTCGACGAGGCGCAGACCGGCCTGTGCCGCACCGGTGCCTGGTACGCCTTCGAGCGGGACGGGGTGGTGCCGGACTTCATCACGGTGTCGAAGACCCTGGGCGCCGGGCTGCCGCTGGCCGCGGTGGTGACGTCGGCCGCCATCGAGGAGGAAGCGCACCGGCGCGGGTTCCTGTTCTACACCACCCACGTCTCCGACCCGTTGGGCGCGGCGGTCGGCAACACCGTGCTGGACGTGCTGGAGCGCGACCGGCTGGACGAGCGGGCCGGCAAGCTGGGCGTGCAGCTGCGCAACGGGCTGCTGGCCATCCAGGACCGGCATGCCGTGGTCGGCGACGTCCGGGGCCGGGGGCTGCTGCAGGGGCTGGAGCTGGTGACCGACCGGACCACCAAGCAGGGCGCGGACCGGCTCGGCGCGCTGGTCACCCGGCGCTGCTTCGAGCTCGGGCTGCACCTGAACGTGGTGCAGCTGCCCGGCATGGGCGGCATCTTCCGCATCGCGCCGCCGCTGACCAGCAGCGAGGAGGAGATCGCGCTGGGTCTGGAGATCCTGGACCAGGCGATCAGCGAGGAAACCGGCCGGCTACCGGGTTGAGTGCTCTAGAGCGAATTCGCCGGCGTCAGAGGTCGGGGTGGATCAGGTGCAGGGGATAGTCAGCGGCGATCTTGGTGAAGTCGTTCAGATTGTTCGTTGCCAGTGGAAGCGGCGGCTGGGCCGACAATGCCGAGGCTGCAACCCAGAGATCATTCGTTCCGCCTCGATGTAGGTGCCCCCGGTACCGGACATGAAGTGGTGCCCACTGGGTGGTGATGTTTGCGTCGAAGGGCAAGACGATGAAATTGCGCCTAATCACTTCCCGCCACTCCACTGTCCGAGTGGTGCCCCACTTTTGAGCAGCGGGTAATGCGAGCAGTTCTCCTACGTTGACGAACGACAGCGTCAACAGGTGGCCTCGAAGGAGCGGGCGCCAGCGTTCAGCTTGACGAACACCGGTCAATAGCCAGGTGGCGACGTCCGTGTCGATCAGAAGGGGACCGGCCGGCACGTCCTCCGGGGTCATGCGTCCAGATCCGCCAGGGCACTGACGATGTCAGCGATTTCCTGCTCGTTCCACTCGCCGAACGGAGCGTCAAAGGTGGCCGGCTGAACTCCCTGGATCTGCGCGAGATCCTCGAGGGGCGATGTCGTCCAGAACGCCGAGGCGTCGAAAGGCAGTGGCTCTGATGTGTTGATACGACGCAGATCCACGCGTTTGATGGTGGCGGTGTTCGGATCGAAAGTGATGATGCCTTCGAATGCGGCTTGCGCTCGAAGCGCCTCCTGGATCTCGTCGTCCAGTTCGGCAGGAAACTTCACGGTCACCGTCTCGCCGGTCGCCGCGTGCAGCCGTGCCGTGCGGCGGTCGAAGTCCGCCTCCCGCAATGTGCCTACGACGACATCTGGCTGGTGGCCGAGAGGTGCGTCGGCAAGTCGACGCATCCGTTCTTTGGCACTGGCATCGAGGTGACCCGCGCTAGTGGTCCGGGGGCTGGTCAACACCAACTCCTCGTGACGTTCGCCGATGCCCAATTCCTGTGCGAGATCGGCAAGTGTCCTGGCGATGCCGGGGTCGACTTGGTCGTCAGCCTGCGCGAAGGCTGCGACGATCCGGTCGAATGCCGCTCCGGCCAGGTCGTCTACTTCGACGTTCAAGGTGTCATCCGTAGTTTCGGCGAGGCGGGGAAGTCGAAGTACGGCTACCACGCTGCCGGATTCGATGTTCTGGAAGCGGAGTCGAGAGGCTGCCTCGATGGCCGCGCGGTGGCGACCCGTCGAGCCTTTTCGCGGCTTTCCCAGCGCGGCATAGGCCGCCGCCGCGACTGCGGACTCGAGGCCGGTGATGAGGCGTGCGATATCACTGGCGCGGACCGTACCTAGAGCCGCCTCGCTGCCACGCAAGGTGGCCCGGAATTCCTCTCCAGCCATGGCCACACTGTCGCACAAGCCACCGTCAACAGCCATGATCGACGCTGAGGCTGTGCATAACCGGCGACAACTCGGGGTTGACGATTGATAGAAGTCAACCTAGGGTTGACGCATGGCGGAACCCCGGCAGATGACCAACCCGGTCCGGCTGGACGACCTGATCGAAGCGATCAAGCGAGTCCATGACGAACCCCTCGAACAACTCGCCGACGCGGTGCTGGCCGCGCAGCACATCGACGAGGTGGCAGACCACCTGATCGGCCACTTCGTCGACCAGGCCCGGCGTTCGGGTGCCTCCTGGACCGACATCGGCCGGGCCATGGGGGTCACCAAGCAGGCGGCGCAGAAGCGCTTCGTGGCCAAGGACGCGCCGGACCTGGACGCCAGCCAGGGTTTCCAGCGCTTCACCCAGCGGGCGCGCAACGCGGTGCTGGCCGCCCAGCAGGAGGCGCGGGCCACCGGCAGCGACAAGGTACTGGCCCAGCACCTCGTCCTGGGGCTGCTCGAGGACCCGAAGTCGATCGCCTCGGCCGTCCTCCGGGGCCGGGGTGTGAAGCCGGAAGCCCTCCGCAGGGCGGTGACCGCGACGCTGCCGCCCGCGGCCGGCCCGGTGCCGGATCTCATTCCGTACGACGCGGACGCGCGCAAGGCCCTGGAGCTGACCTTCCGCGAGGCACTGCGGCTGGGCCACAACTACATCGGCACCGAGCACATCCTGCTCGCCCTGCTGGAGCAGGAAGCCGGCACCGGCCCGCTGGCCGGGCTGGGCCTGGACAAGGCGGAGGTGGAGGTGGCCGTCCTAGAGGCCATCGGCGTCTTCCACATCACTCCGGACGCCTGAGCGGATCTCCCGCCGGCCCGCGACGAGGCGTTGCCGCCCGGCGCCGCCGGTACGCTCGGACAGATGAGCGTCGCCCCCGTGCCGACCATCGAGCTCTCCGACCGGTTCGCCCGCGAGCTGGCCGAGCTGGCCGTTCCCTGGCAGGCCGAGCCCGCTCCGGAGCCCCGGCTGCTGGTGCTCAACGAGCCCCTGGCCGCCGAGCTGGGCCTGGACCCGGACTGGCTGCGCACCCCCGACGGCCTGCGGTTCCTGGTGGGCAACCTGGTGCCCGGCGGGGCGACGCCGGTGGCGCAGGCCTACGCCGGCCACCAGTTCGGAAACTACGTGCCGCGGCTGGGGGACGGCCGGGCGTTGCTGCTCGGCGAGCTGGTCACTCCTGGCGGAAAGCGTCTCGACCTGCACCTGAAGGGAGCGGGACGTACGCCGTTTGCCCGCGGCGGCGACGGCCTGGCCGCGGTGGGCCCGATGCTGCGCGAGTACCTGGTCAGCGAGGCGATGTCGGCGCTGGGCATCCCGACCACCCGGTCGCTGGCCGTGGTGGCGACCGGACGGCCGGTGCGGCGGGAGACCGTGCTGCCCGGTGCGGTGCTCTCCCGGGTGGCCGGCAGCCACCTGCGGGTGGGCAGCTTCCAATACGCCCGCGCCACCGACGACCCGGACCTGCTGCGCCGGCTGGCCGACCACGCGATCAGCCGGCACCACCCGGCCGCCGCGCAGGCCGAGCACCGCTACCTGGCCCTGTTCGAGGCGGTGGTCGCGGCGCAGGCGGAGCTGGTGGCCCGCTGGATGCTGGTCGGGTTCGTGCACGGCGTCATGAACACCGACAACATGACGATCTCCGGCGAGACCATCGACTACGGCCCGTGCGCCTTCCTGGACGCCTTCGACCCCGCCACCGTGTTCAGCTCGATCGACCTCGGCGGGCGCTACGCCTACGGCAACCAGCCGCTGGTCGCGGAGTGGAACCTGGCCCGGCTGGCCGAGGCACTGCTGCCGCTGTTCGGCGACGACGCAGAGCAGGCGGTCCCGCTCGCGGTGGCAGCGCTCGGACGGTTCCGCGAGCAGTACGGCGACGCGTCGCTGGCCGGCATGCGCGCCAAGCTGGGCCTGCCGGCCACCGTCCCGGCCGCCGAGGTCGCATCGCTGACCGCCGACCTGCTGGCGCTCCTGCAGGCCAACTCCGTCGACTACACCTCGTTCTTCCGGCGGCTGGGCTCGGCGGCCCGGGGCGAGAGCGAGCCGGTGCGCGAGCTGGTGCTCGACCTGGCCGCGCTCGACGGCTGGCTGGCCCGCTGGCGGGCCCTGGCCCCGGACGGGGCGGCGATGGATCGGGTCAACCCGGCCTACATCCCGCGCAACCACCTGGTCGAGGAGGCGCTGGCGGCCGCCGTCGAGGGCAACCTCGACCCGCTGGGACGGCTGCTCGACGCGGTCACCGCGCCGTACGACGAGCGTCCCGGACTGGAGCGTTACGCCGCGCCGCCCCCGGAAGGCTCCACCGACTACGTGACCTTCTGCGGCACCTGAGCACTTCCTGACCAGAGACCTGCGTTGAATCATGCGGTTATACCTGGTTATACTCGGGCTGTGAAGACCGCAATCTCGATACCCAACGACACCTTCGAGCGAGCCTCACGCAAAGCTCAGGCTCTAGGGATGAGTCGTTCGGAATTCTTTGCCCTTGCGGCGATGCGCTATCTCGACGAGTTGGATGCCGAATCGCTCACCCGCCAGATCGATCAAGCGGTCGCCATGCTCGCCGGACCCGACGAAGCCGCGGAGGACGCTGTCGCGGCGGGCTGGCGGGTGCTGGAGACGACTCCTGAGTGGTGATCGAACGCGGTGACATCTACTGGGCGGATCTAGGAGCCCCTGTCGGATCGCGACCCGCCAAGCGGCTACCGGTGCTGGTGATTTCAGCAGATACCTACAACAACAGCCGGCTGGCGACGGTGCTGGCTGCAGTCATCACCTCCAATACCGACCTCGCGACTCTGCCGGGCAACGTGTTCCTGCCCGCCCAGGCGACCGGATTACCCCGAGATTCGGTTGTAGCCGTCACTGGGATCGTGACACTCAACAAGGTCGACCTGACCGATCATGCGGGCTCGGTACCCCTGGCTTTGCTACGCGAGATCGACCGAGGCTTGCGGCGCGTACTGGACCTCTAGTTGAGCTTTCTCCTGTGATCGCAAGCAAAACGGGTTCGCAATCCGGACCTATCGGGAGCGCACGGTGTGGCGTTTGCTGTTATGCAACCGCAACCCTTAAGGTGCAACCGCGCCCAGAGGGGTGCTATGCGAGCGGCTCGCCGAGTCCTGCCCCGTTCGTGATCATCCTTTACAACAACGCTCGGCAGGAGCGGGGGAACCAATACCCGGTCGCGCTCGCGACCTAGGGGTGAAGCCGCCCAGCGCGGCCGGGCACCTCCCGCCCGAACCCGACAGCTCACCCCGTAGGCGTGAGGAGAGGACGACTCTTGCTCCACCATGCCCCCACGGCCCCAGTGCACAACCCCGCGCACCGAGCTGATCGAGGCACCCCCAGGCACGCCGGCCCGTCGAAAACGTCCCGAGCAGGTTGGCGTCACCGCCTCGGCTTGGGCGTGACCGTGCTGACCAGCCTGACAGCCCTGGTAGCCGGCAGTGTCATCGCCATCTCGACCGTCTCGGCCGGCGAGGACGAGGTTTCGAACGGAACGTTCGAGGCCGACACCAGCGGCTGGCTCGCCACCCCGAAGGACGACGGCACGCCACCCGCACCCCTGGCCCGGGTTTCCGGCGGCCACACCGGCAGCTACGCCGCCCGGGTCTCCAACACCTCAGCCTCCGCGGCCACCACGGTGCTCAACGACGCGCCGAACAGCGTGCCCAGCACCGTCGCCGGCCGGACCTACCGGGCGACCGCCTGGCTGCGCGCCACCACTGCCAACACCACCCTGGTGCTGCGCCTGATGGAGTACTCCAGCAGCAACGCGCTGGTGACCAGCAAGCAGGCCACCTACTGGGCCACCGACACCGCCTGGCATCAGCTCACGGTCGAGCTGGTGGCCGCCAAGTCCGGCGACAGCATCGACGTCAACGCCCTCACCTGGGATCTCGGCGCCGGCAAGTCCTTCTTGGTCGACGACGTCAGCGTGGTGCCGATCGTGACGCCGGCCCCCACTACCACCGCCCCCGCTCCGCCGCCGTCCGGCAGCACCACGGTGCCGTCCGGCGTGCTGCCGGCGCAGGGCAGCGGCACGCTGTTCGGCTACTACGGCTCGGGTACCGCGGACCCCAGCACCATGGAGACCAAGATCGGGCGCAAGTTCGACCTGATCCACAACTTCAAGGACTTCGACGCCACCAACAACATGTGGCCGACGTCGGCGATGCTCACCCAGGCCTCCCAGGGCCGCACCATCCACATCGGCTGGGAGCTGGTCTCCTACGACGGCGGCTACGACCCCAACCTGCAGCCGGCGCCCGGCGCGACGTCGACCGACCGCAGCGGCAAGGTCCAGAAGACCTGGACCTACAAGCAGGTCAGCAGCGGCTTGCTGGACCGCTACTTCGACGCGATAGCGGCCAAGATGAAGGCCACCACGTACAAGTTCATCGTCGACATCGACCCCGAGACCGACGACCGTCCCGACATCGGCGGCACCGCCAAGATCCGCGCGGCCGCCGGTACCCGGGCCGAG
>NZ_DATINC010000077.1:0-4291 GCF_035474675.1 Jatrophihabitans sp.
CTCGGTGCCGTCCGGTGCGACGTAGGTGCCGTGCGCGCCGAGGTGGTACTTGACGTCGCCGGAGCCCTGCGCGGTGCCCGGGTCGATGTTGCCCTCGAACTCGTTGAAGATCTTGGCGTACGGCTTGCCGACGATGTTGGCGAGCACGTTGAGCCGGCCGCGGTGCGGCATGCCGATGACGACCTCGTCGAGGGAGTAGCCGGCGGCCGCGGCCAGCACCGCGTCCAGCAGCGCGATGACGGTCTCGCCGCCTTCCAGGCTGAACCGCTTCTGGCCGACGTACTTGGTCTGCAGGAAGGTCTCGAACGCCTCGGCGACGTTGAGCCGGGACAGGATGTGCTTTTGCTCCTCCCGGCTCAGCGCGTCGTTCTTGACCTCGATGTTCTGCTGGATCCAGGCACGTTCCTCAGGGTCGATGATGTGCATGTACTCGACGCCGACCCGGCGGCAGTAGGCGTCGCGCAGCACGCCCAGGATGTCGCGCAGCCGCATCAGCTTCTGGCCGGCGAAGCCGCCGACCGCGAACTCCCGGTCCAGGTCCCACAGCGTCAGGCCGTGCTTGGTGATGTCGAGGTCCGGGTGGGTCCGGATCTTGAACTCCAGCGGGTCGGTGTCGGCCATCAGGTGGCCGGAAGTCCGGTAGGCGTTGATCAGCTCGATGACCCGGGCGCCCTTGTCGATCTGGCCCTCGTGGCTGAACTCCCGGTCGGTCAGCCAGATCGCCGGCTCGTACGGGATGCGCAGCGAGCCGAAGATGTCGTAGTAGAAGTTGTCCTCGCCGAGCAGCAGCTGGTGGATCCGGCGCAGGAACTCCCCGGATTGGGCGCCCTGGATGATCCGGTGGTCGTAGGTGGAGGTCAGCGTCATGGTGCGCGAGATGCCCATGTCGTTGAGCGCGTCGGGGTTCATGCCGCTGAACTCGGCCGGGTACTCCATCGCGCCGACGCCGATGATGGTGCCCTGGCCGGCCATCAGCCGGGGAACCGAGTGGTTGGTGCCGATGGTGCCGGGGTTGGTCAGGCTGACGGTGGTGCCGGCGAAGTCGTCGGCGGCCAGCTTGCCGGACCGGGCGCGGCGGATGATGTCCTCGTAGGCGCCCCAGAAGGACGCGAAGTCCATCTCCTCGGCGGACTTGATCGAGGCCACCACCAGCGACCGGCCGCCGTCCTTGCCCGGCAGGTCGATGGCCAGGCCCAGGTTGACGTGCTCGGGCCGCACCACGGTCGGCTTGCCGTCGGCGTTGACCGCGAAGTGGTTGTTCATCTCCGGGTAGTCGCGCAGCGCCCGGACCACCGCGTAGCCGATCAGGTGGGTGAAGCTCACCTTGCCGCCGCGGGCCCGGCGCAGGTGGTTGTTGATGATGATCCGGTTGTCGGCGAGCAGCTTGGCCGGCACCGCGCGGACGCTGGTGGCGGTCGGGATCTCCAGCGAGGCCTGCATGTTGCTGACGACTCGGGCGGGCGCGCCGCGCAGCACGCTGACCTGCGCCCCGGACGGAACGGCCGGGCTGGTCGAGGACGGCTTGGCGGCGGGCTGGGTGGAGGCCGGCTGGCTGGCGGCGGGAGTGGCCTGGGCCGGTTGGCTCGGGGCCGGCTTGTCCTGCGCGGGCTGGCTCTCGCCCTTCGCGGGCTCGGTCTTCGCGGGTTCGGCCTTCGCGGGCTCGGTCTTCGGGGACTCGGCCTTGGCCGGCTGGGCTGTCGCCTGCTGGGAATCAGCCTGCGGGGCAGCCGGCTCGGCGGCGGTGGTGCTCGCAGTACCCGAAGTCCCGTCGGTGGCAGCGTGGCCGTTCTGCGCGGCGGCGGGTGCGACTCCGGCCTGGGGCTCGTCCTCCTCCTCGTCGTCGCCGGCACCGGTCGACGGCGCCTGCCGGACCGAGTTCGCCGGGCCGGCGGCAGGCCGGTAGTCGGCGAAGAAGTCGTGCCAGGCCGCGTCCACCGCCGACGGGTCGGCTAGGTAGCGCTCGTACATCTCCTCGACCAGCCACTCGTTCGCGCCGAAGTCGGGGCGGGTTGATTCACTGCCAGTCGAGGACTGCGCGGTCACGTCGTCGGCCACCTTCTCGGAGTGTGGGGTACGCCTGCTGGGGACGACCCGTGGGCGGGAAACCAGTACCCGCCGACCAGGTCACACCCGAAGTATCAGGGTACGCGGGGAGCAGGTCCGGCCGCAGCGCCGGAGCCCGATCGAGCGGCGTCCGGCTGGTGCGGTTGCTCACAAGCCGGCCGGCCGCCGGGTCAGCTGATGTCGCGGCTCAGGCTGATCCGGCCGCCGATCAGCAGCAGCCCCAGCGACCACGCCAAGAACAGCAGCCCGCCGGCCACCGGCGCCAGCAGGTGCACGTCGTCGGGCAGGCCACTGACCGAGCCGTTGGAGGTGAACGCCCGGGCCGCGCCGCCCGGCGTCCAGGGATAGCCCTTGCGGACCCACGGCACGAAGCTGAGCAGGCCGTCCAGGACGAAGAAGTACACGATGCCGAAGACCATGGCGGCTGCCTGGTTGCGCAGCAGCGCGCCCAGGCCCAGGCCGAACATGCCGGTCAGCACCAGGGACAGGAAGGTCTTGCCGACGCCGCCCGGCACCCCGTGGCCGTAGTCGAGCGGCACTTTCTCGGCGGACAGCCAGATGATCGCGATCGCGAAGTTCAGCGCTACGCAGAACACCGCGTAGACGATGGCGAACACGGCGTACGAGGCGGCCTTGCCGGCCAGCAGCTGCCACCGGTTCGGGGTGGCCAGCAGCGTCGGGGTGATCGTCTTGTGGCGGAACTCGGTGGTCAGCCCGAGCAGGCCCAGCACCAGCAGCGCCACCGCGGCGCCCTCGGACTGGGTGAACACGCTGTAGTAGTCCACCGGGCTGCCCTGCTGGTAGTCCTGGACCGCGTTGTAGGTGTTGCCGACGGTGCCGAGCGCGGTGAAGGCGGCCGACAGCACCAGCATCCAGAACCACACCTGGGTGCTGCGGATCTTCAAGACCTCGGAGCGGATCAGCTTGATCACCGGGCACCGCCCTGCCGGTTGCCGGGCACGCCGGCCGGGAGGCTGCCGGGGGAGCCGGTCGGGGGGCCGCCGGGGGAGCCGGTGGGCAGGTGCCCGGTCGGGCCGAGGGCGGCGGCCCGGTGCTCGCCCTCGGTCAGGCTGAAGAACAGCCGTTCCAGGTCGAACTCCTCCAGCCGCAGCTCGTGCAGTTCCACCCCGTGCGTGAAGGCGAGATGCCCGACGTGGGCGATCTGGTCGGTGCGGACCCGCAGCGCGCCGTCCGGTTCGGTGGTGCCGCCGAAGCCGGCGGCGGCCAGCGCCTGCTGCAGCGGACCCAGCGCCGGCCCGCGGACCACGGTGGTGGCGGTGCCGGCCGACAGCTCGGCGAGGGTGCCGGCCCGGACCAGCTTGCCCCGGTTCAGGATCACCGCCCGGTCGGCCACCTCCTGCACCTCGGCCAGCTGGTGGCTCGACACCAGGATGGTGCGGCCCTCGCCGGCCAGGTGCCGGAAGAAGCCGCGCAGCCAGCGGATGCCTTCGGGGTCCAGGCCGTTGGCCGGCTCGTCCAGGATCAGCACCTGGGGGTCGCCGAGCAGCGTGCCGGCCAGGCCCAGCCGCTGCCGCATGCCCATCGAGTAGCCCTTGGTCTTCTTCTTTGCGGCCTGGGTCAGGCCCACCAGTTCCAGGACCTCGTCGGCCCGGCGGGCCGGCAGGTCGGCGGCCGCACAGTAGATCCGCAGGTGCTGCAGGCCGGTGTGGGCCGGGTGGAAGCTGGCTGCCTCCAGCGCCGCCCCGACCGCCTGCAGGGGCCTGGGCAGCGACTGGTAGCTCACCCCGTTGACGGTCGCGGTTCCCGAGGTCGGGCGGACCAGGCCCAGCAACATCCGCAGGGTGGTGGTCTTGCCCGCCCCGTTCGGGCCGAGGAAGCCGGTCACCGACCCGGGTTCGACGGTGAAGCTGAGCGAGTCCACCGCTCGCTGGGTGCCGAACACCTTGGTCAGGTTGTCCACCACGATCCGCCCGTCACCGCGCAGGCGGCCCGGGGCGGGTTGTCCGGGCGCTGGTGGCTCTGTCATGGCCCTATTCGATCATCCGGGACGGGGCCGGTGCGGCAGCGGCGTCCGGGCGAGTCTCGGGCAGCCAGCCGTGGCCTCGGCGGGGGAGAGCTCAGCCGGCTGGTACCGGTAGCCCAGCCAGCCACTCGACGGCCGGATCGGGTGGCTCAGCCGGCTGCTGCCAGCAGCCGGGCCAGCACCCCGGCGAGTTCGGCGGGGGAAGCCACCGTCGCGTCGGCGGTCCGGCGCAGCTCGGCCAGC
>NZ_DATINC010000078.1:0-3525 GCF_035474675.1 Jatrophihabitans sp.
GCGGCGGCCAACCCGTTCTTCCTGCTGCTGCCGGGCTGGAGCCGGCTGCCGATGGTGGTGCTGGCCACCGCGGCGACGGTGATCGCCAGCCAGGCGGTCATCTCCGGGGCGTTCTCGCTGTCCCGGCAGGCGATGCAGCTCGGGCTGCTGCCGCCGCTGACGGTCCGGCAGACCTCCGAGCGGGAGGGCGGCCAGATCTACCTGCCCGCGGTGAACGCCGCGCTGTTCGTCGGGGTGCTGGTGCTGATGCTGGGATTCCAGTCCTCGGCCCGGCTGGCCACCGCCTACGGGGTGTCGGTCACCGGGGCGCTGGTGGTCGACACCCTGCTGTTGCTGCTGGTGGCCCGGGTGCTGTGGCAGTGGCAGCCGTGGAAGCTGGCGGTTGCGGCGGTGGCCTTCGGCGGCGTGGAGTGCACCTTCCTGGCAGCCAACCTGTCCAAGGTCGCGCACGGCGGCTGGCTGCCGCTGGTGATCGCCGGCGGGGTGTTCACCGTGATGACGACCTGGCGCCGCGGCCGGGCCATCCTGACCGCCAACCGCCGGGAGCGGGAGGGGTCGCTGCGCGAGTTCGTCGACGAGCTCCGCGAGCGCGACGTGCCCCGGGTGCCGGGCACCGCGGTGTTCCCGCATCCGGGCAAGGACACCACGCCGCTGGCGCTGCGGGCCAACGTCGAGCACAACCAGGTGCTGCACCGGGATGTGATCATCGTCTCGGTGGTCGTCTCCAACGTCCCGCACGTGCGGTGGGACGACGCGTTCGCCGTCGACAACCTCGGTTACGACGACGACCACATCCAGCACGTGACGGTCACCTTCGGCTTCTCCGACCGGCCGAGCATTCCGCGGGCGCTGCGTACCGCGTTCGAGGCCGACCTGCTGGGGGAGGAGTGCGCCGAGGTGGAACACGCCTCGTACTTCCTGTCCCGGGGCTCGATCCGGCGCACCTCCGCACCGGGGCTGGTGCACTGGCGCAAGGCGCTGTTCATCGCGCTCGCCAAGAACGCCGCCAGCCCCGCCGCCTACTTCGACCTGCCCACCGACCGGACGGTGACGATGGGCAGCGCCGTCGACCTCTGAGGCTTCGCCAACGCCCGGCTTCGGGCGCATGCTTGGACGGAGGAGGTCGCCATGCCAGTCTCCGAACTTCTGCGCCCGGCGCCCGGCCCGCTCGGGACCGGTCGGGGTCTGACCGACCGGATCGCCCGCCGCCGGCTGGCCGACACCGAGCGGCGCACCGCGCTGCGGGCCGAACTGCACTACCTCCAGACGGTGCTCGCGGACGCGGCCACCGTGGTGGAAGCCGGCTGGATCCAGCACGGCTGGTTCGCCTACCGCGACGAGCAGGGCCGCCAGCACCTGCTCGGCCCGCACGACCTGCACCGGCTCGCCGGCCGGCAGCCCACCGGTGCCTGCCTGGTCGGCGCCGTCGTGCAGGCCGGCGGCGGGGTGCCGGCGGCCCGGAGCCAGCCGGTGCACCGCGCGCTCGACCTGACCTGGCAGGCGCTGGTCGGCAGCACCGAACCCGCCGGCTACTGCCCGGCGCCGGCGGTGCGGATCGGCCGGGTGCGCGAGCTGACCGCCTGGAACGACCGGCCGCACCGGACGGCCGGTGACGTCACCGAGCTGCTGGCCGCCGCCGGCCGGCTGGCCGCCGGCCAGCTCGACCGGCTGGCGCCGCTCGGCTGATCTCCGCTGCCGCGACGGGTCAGCCCCGGTGCCTGGCGAGGGCGGACAGCCCGATCCGCAACCGGGACTCCGCCGACTGGTAGGCGACGGTGGCGATGACGTGCAGGACCGCAAGGTCGTCCAGGCCGGTGGCGCGGAGCTCGTCGACATCCGGCTGGGCCATCAGCCAGGGGGTGCGGCTCAGCTTGCCGGCGAACCGCGCCACCGGATCGCCCGACTCCTCGGCCGGGTCGGGCGGCTCTACCGAGCTGTCACAGGCGTTGCGGGCCGCTATCGCCCGAAGCCGGCGCCGGGTGGCCTCCGGTAGCGGGCTGGGGCCGTCCAGCAGGTAGGCGCGCCAGCGGTTCCAGGCCGCCGTCACGCCGGGCAGCAGGGCGAGGAGCTCGAGCGGGCCGTCGACGGGTGGCCACTCCTGTGGCCCGGGCCTCGGGACCGCCTCGGTCCGGCCGCGGTAGACGAAGCGGGGAAGCTCGCCGCCGTAGTCCGCCTCGACCCCGGTGCCGTCCGCCACCCGGGTGAGGTAGTTGAACATGGCCACCAGCCCGATGACGAGCGTGACCGTCTCATCCGGCAGCCCCGCCGCCGCCAGCCGGCCGATGTCGGCCGGGCCGATCGCCCACGGCCGCCCCGTCAGGGTCCGGGCGAAGTCCACCAGGCAGGCGTCCAGGGCGGGGAGGTCACCGAACGTCTGCCCCAGCACGATGGAACGGCTGACGGTGTCGTCGCCGCTGGCTACACGCAGAAACTCCGCGTGAGCGGTTGTTCAATAGAAGCACTCGTTCTCCCGGGACGTCACCGAGTTGATCAGCTCGCGGGAGTGCCAGGGAAGCAGGTCGTTGCTCAGCGAGCCCGAGACGGCGAACGCGCGCCGCAACAACTCGGGATCCAGGGAGTGCGCCCGGATGATTCCCGGCGCCTCCCCGTGGGAGGGCACGTAGGCCGACGGCATCGGTCGGGCAGCCATCGCGAGGTAGGCGTCCCGGAGGTCGCCGTCGGCCTCCTGGCTGCCGATCATCCGTAGGTAGGCCACCCCGTCACCCCTGCCTTGGACCCGCTGGTCGTCAGCGGCGCTGGTCCGGACCCGGGCAACCTAACACGACCGGTACGGGCAGAGGTACCTCCTGATTGCGCGTACGTCCCTGGGCCGGCCCGCTCGATCCGAGACGGCTCGCAGGGTCCGGTACGCGCGGAGGCGCCCTGCCGACTGGCAGGGCGCCTCCGGGGCGGCGGGGTGGTCAGGCAGTGGCCAGTTCCTGCCCGCGGGAGTCGGGCTGCCGAGTCAGGATCTCCTCGGTCACCGGCACCCGGCGGCTGTGCCGCAGGCCGAGCAGGCCGAGCACCAGCAGCACCGCGGCGGAGAGGTAGGCCACGACCGCGGCGATGCCGGCGATCGTTCCCATGGTGTCGAAGGCGTAGGCGTTGAGCAGCAGGCCGCGCAGCGTCTCGCCGCGGAACATCGTCTGCACCTGACCCGCCAGCTTGGCGTCGTCCGGGTTGGCCTGGGCCTGCGCGCTGAGCTGGGCGTAGGTCTTGCCGCCGCCGATCTCGGACAGGTGCACGGCGATGAAGTGGTCGGCGTAGGCCTTGGCCTGGTCGCCGGTGGTGAGCTGCTGGCCGGCGTACTTGTTCAGGTACGGGCCGACGGCCGGGTCCTTCAGCGCGTCAGAACCCGCCGGCGGGAAGAAGATCTTCTCCGCGACCAGCTGGCTGCGGACGTTGTCGTCGATGAAGCTGTGGGCCCAGAACAGCAGGCCGGAGGCAGTCAGTAGTACGGCTGCCATCACGAACCCCGCGGTGGACACGAGGGCGTCGAAGCTCTTGCGTCGCATGGCGTTCTCC
>NZ_DATINC010000079.1:0-47589 GCF_035474675.1 Jatrophihabitans sp.
GAGCACTGCCGGCCCGGCGCTGAACCAGGCCCTAGGCCGGCCGGTACGCGCTGAGCAGCACTCCCGGGCGCACCTGGCCGTTGGCCGGAATGCGCAGTTCGGCTTCCAGATCCAGGCCGGCCACCGACAGCAGCGCAACCAGGTGCTCGGGCTGCCAGAGGTGGGTGGTCCAGCGCACCGGCACCCCGCCGTAGGCCTCGGTGCGCACCACCTCGCCGTCGCCGATGTGCATGCCGAGCAGCAGCCGGCCGCCGGGCACCAGCGCACGGGCCAGGTCGGCCAGCACCGCGGGCAGCACGTCCCGGGGCAGGTTGAACAGCGACCACCAGCCGAGCGCGCCGCCCAGCGAGGCGTCCGCCAGGCCGAGGTCGGTGGCGGATGCGACCGAGAAGGGCAGGTCCGGATAGCGGCGGCGGGCATGGGAGATCATCCGCGGCGACAGGTCCACCCCGCGGACGTCGAGCTCCAGCCCGGCAAGGTACGCGGTGACGGTGCCCGGCCCGCACCCGACATCCAGCACCGGCCCGAGGCCGCGGACCTCCTCGGCGAAGGCCGCCAGCGCCGCGCGCAGCCACGGCTCCGCGGTCAGGTCGCCCATCCCCATCGCCACGTAGTTGTCGGCCACCCGGTCGTAGGAGGACCGGACGAGATCGAGATCGGGCGGCGAGACCGGCATGGTCTGCAGAGGCTAGCGCCCGCCCGGATCGCGGTGCGGCGCGGCGGCAGCCGGCTACGGCAGTCGGCTGCGTTCGGTAGGCGGCAGCGGCCGGCATGGGCCACGATCGACACAGGAACCACGATCGACCCAGCAACCACGATCGATACCACAACGGAGGGATCAGCCGTGCAACCGGACGAGATCACCGAGATCCTGAACCGCCCGATCAGCCAGGAGCTGCTGGCCCGCGACCTGACGCGGTTGGCCTACGTCGCCAAGGACGGCACGCCGCGCACCGTCCCGATCGCGTTCACCTGGAACGGCACGCAGATCATCCTGTGCACGCTGCCGAACGCGCCGAAGCTCCATGCCCTGCGCGCGAACCCGATGGTCGCCCTCACCATCGACACCGAGGTGCACCCGCCCAAGATCCTGCTGCTGCGCGGCCGCGCGGAACTGGAGGTCGTCGAGGGCATTCCGGAGGAGTATCTGGTGATGAACGGCGCCTACCGGATGACGCCCGAGCAGCGGGTCGAGTGGGAGGCGGAGGTGCGTTCGCTCTACGACAGCATGGTCCGGATCAGGGTGACCCCGACCTGGGTGAAGCTGATCGACTTCGAGACCACGCTGCCGAGTGCGGTCGAGGAACTGGTCCGGCAGCGCGCCGAGCGTGCGGGGGCGTAGCGCGGGGGCACTACCGTCGGGATCGGGTGCCGAGCCACGACACCGCGATTTCCCCGCACCGGAACAGGAGCATTCGTGACCGATCAGTCCGCAGCACCGCGCCGGCTGGGCAGCTCGGGCCTCGCCGTCTCCGTAGTGGGCCTGGGCACCAACAACTTCGGGATGAAGCTCGACCTGGAGCAGAGCAGGGCGGTGGTGCACGCCGCCCTCGACAACGGCATCACCCTGTTCGACACGTCCGATTCCTACGGCGAGTCCGAGCAGCGCCTCGGCGAGATCCTGCAGGGCAACCGGGACGACGTCCTGATCGCGACCAAGTTCGGCAGCGACGTGCGGCGGCTCGGCCAGGACAACGGCCAGGACTGGGGCGCGCGGGGCTCGCGCCGCTACCTCGTCCGCGCGGTCGAGAACTCGCTGCGCCGGCTGCGCACCGACTGGATCGACCTGTACCAGATGCACCGGCCGGACCCGGCCACCCCGATCGAGGAAACCCTGTCGGCACTGGACGACCTGGTGCACCAGGGCAAGGTGCGCTACCTGGGCCACTCCAACTTCAGCGGCTGGCAGGTCGCGGATGCGGAGTGGACCGCCCGGACTCGCGGCTACCAGCGCTTCGTCAGCGCCCAGAACGAGTACAGCCTGCTCCGGCGTGGCATCGAGACGGACCTCGTTCCGGCGTTGCGGCGCTACGGGATCGGCCTGCTGCCGTACTTCCCGCTGGCCAACGGCCTGCTCACCGGCAAGTACCGCCGTGGCCAGCAGCCTCCGACCGGCAGCCGGCTGCAGGCCTGGGGCCGGGAGTCGATGCTCACGCCCGAGACCTTCGACGTGCTCGAAGACCTCGAAGCCTTCGCCGCGCAGCGAGGCATCACCCTGCTCGAGGTGGCCATCGGCGGCCTTGCCGCGCAGCCGGCCGTCAGCTCGGTGATCGCCGGCGCCACCTCACCCGAGCAGGTGGCGGCCAACGTCAAGGCCGGCCAGTGGCGGCCCACCGCCGAGGACCGGGCCGAGCTCGACCGGATCACCGCCGCGCGGTAGGAGGCAGGCCCGCTTCGTGGTGGCCCGCTATGGCGGCTATCGCCGGGCGGTGATGCGGATGCTGCCGGCGCCGATCAGCGCCAGCACGCCGGGGGCGAGGAACGCCCAGCCGGCCTGGTTCCAGCCGTCGGACGAGTCGCGCACGCACGGGTTCGTCGACGCGACGGGTGGCGAGCCCGCCAGCCGAGCGGGGCAACTCCCCGGGCCCTGGGCCGAGGTGCCGCTCAGGCCTTTCACCGTGCCGACGAGCACCAGCAGCACGGCCAGGCCTATCGCACTGCGGATCGACGTGGTCATGGCGGTCATGGCACTGATGATGGCGACCGGTCCGGGCCCGAGCGGTGGATTGCCCGTGCCGTGACGCACTCTTTATGGTGGCTCCACCCATCGGTGATCCCGCCGCACGTCGGGTCAGCGCGGCGCCCGATGGGTGGCCAGCACCGCCTCCAGGTCGTGCAGCTCGGCGCGCAGCTGCTCGGCGCGCTGCTGGGCCTGCTGCCGGGCGGCCTCGTTGATCTCGGCCACCGCCTCCGACACCCCCGGCTGGCCGAGCAGCTCGGCGATCGCGGTCACCGCTCCGGGGGTGACCGGGGCGTTCTTGACAACCGTCCGGGCGCCCCGGCTGGCGCTCACCGACCAGGCCGCGCCGGACGAGCTGATCGTCACGCTCACCGTCGGAGCGGCCGGCGCCTTGCGCCGCCGGCTAGCACCGGTGGGCTGGGTGGCCGGTGCCTGAATCGCGGCCGGAACCGTGCTGCGGGCCGGCGATTCGGACGGACCGGCAGCGGGTGTGCCGGCGGCGGGCGTGCCGGTGCCGGCCTCCGGAGCCGGCTGGGTGGTCGCTCGGGATACCGCCGGCCGGGTCGGCGTGCTCTGGGTCGGCGTGGTCCGGGCCGGCCGGGTGCGGGTCGGCGATCCAACCTGGGACCGGGCCGGCTTGGCGGCCGCTGAGCGCGCCCGGCCGGTGCTCAGCTCGGCCGGCGCGAAGGCCAGCTCGTCGGTGACCCCGTTGACCTTCACCCGCACGGTCAGGAAGTCGGCGCCGTCGGTCGCCGGGTCGCCGATCCGCACCACCGAGCCGGACGCGCCGGCCTCGAACTGCGGTCCGGACAGCGCCACCCGCGGCCGGCGGCCCTCCGCCAGCTGGCTGCGCAACCGGGCCACGTCCTCCTCGCTGAGGCCGCTGGGCTTCCTGCGCCGTGGTGGCATCGTCGGTCCTCCTCGCAAGCCCGGGCGTCGGGCCCGGCGTCCCTGACACCGGCAGTCTGCCACCGCCGCCGGGCCCGCCGGACCCGGCAGTCAGTGCCCGTCGGCCGTGGGAAGCGCCGGCAGGCTGTACAGGTCGAGACGGCGCACCAGCCGATCGACCAGTTCCGGGTCGACACCGCGCTCGGACCGGGCGGCCAGCAGCTCCTCCCGGGCGGCGCTGAGCATCTGTCGCAGGCCCAGCAGGAAACCGCTGCGGTCGGCGGTCCGGCCGCCCAGCACGCTGTGCTGGGAGTCGCTGCCCAGCTGGGCGTGCAGCCGCACCAGCAGGTCGGTCGGGAAAGCGTTGAGCCGGTCCCACACCTCGACGCCGAAGTTCACCTCGTCCTGCAGCCGGTTCAGCGCCTCGGCGGCGGCATGTGCGGCCCGCTCCACCAGGGCGGCCTCGGCCTCGTCGCTGTCGTGGGAGCCGGCCCGCACGCCGAGCAGCCGCACCACGGTGGGCAGGCTCAGGCCCTGCAGCACCAGGGTCACCAGCACCACCGAGAAGGCGACGAACAGGATCCGGTCCCGGGCCGGGAACGGCTCGCCGGCATCGGTGACCGTAGGAACGGCGAGCGCCAGCGCGACGGTGGCCACCCCGCGCATGCCGGCCCACCACACCACCACGGTCTCCCGCCAGCCGATCGGCACGTCGGTGTCGCGCTGGCGCTGCAGCCGCCGGCTGGTCCGGTGCCCGCTGAGCGCGTCGTTCAGGGCGCCGGCCTGTAGCCGCCGGTAGAACCGCCGGGCCAGCAGCACCGAGGGCAGCAGGTAGAGCAGCCGCACCCCCACCACCACCGCGACGACGGCCGAGGTCTCGCCGACCAGGGACGTCCAGTCGGTCCCGATGGCCAGGAACGCGGTCTGGAACTCCAGGCCCACCAGGCCGAACGCGATGCCGGTGACCAGCGTCTCGGTCATGGACCAGAACACATCGGTGGTCAGCCGGCCCTGCGCGTCGGCGGCGTCCACCGGCCGGGACACCGAGTACAGCGTGTACACCAGCACCGCGAGCACTCCGGAACCGTGCACCTCCTCGGCGGCCACATAGGTCGCGGTCGGGGCCAGCACCGACAGCAGCACCTGTGGCCGGGGGTCGGCCGAGCCGAGCACGGCCAGCAGCCGGGTCACCCCCCAACCGAACGCGAACCCGATCGCCAGCGCCAGCAGCGCGGCCAGCAGCAGCCGGATCACCGCCTCGCCCGGCGAGATCGAGCCGCCTACCACCGACGCGATCGCCACCTGGTAGAGCACCAGCGCGGCCACGTCGTTGAACAGGCCCTCGCCCTCGAGCATCGACACCAGCCGGCGGGGTAGGTGCAATCGGCTGGCGATCGCGGTGGCCGCCACCGGGTCCGGTGGCGAGACCAGGGCGCCCAGCGCGATCGCGGCGGCCCACGGAATGCCGGGCACCATCGCCGTGACCACCGCGGCCACCACGGCGGTGGTCACCAGCACCAGGGCGACCGCCAGCAGCAGGATCGGGGTGGCATTGGCCACCCAATATCGCCAGGACGTCTTGCGCGCCGCGGCGTAGAGCAGCGGCGGCAGCACCAGCGGCAGGATCAGGTCGGGCTCGACGTGCACCTGCGGTACCTGCGGGATCGCGGCCAGCACGATCCCGAACAGGGTGACCAGCACCGGCCACGGCAGGTTGATCCGGGTGGAGACCGGGATCAGCACCGCGGTCGCGAACAGGACGGCGGCTACCAGGGCGAGTTGGTCCACTGGCCTCACCTCCCGTCCTGGAGAGACCAACCTACCGGTAGCGGCGCGGTGCCTCAGCCTCTGATCAGGCCCTGAGCCCCTGCCGAGGGCTGTCGGCCGGGGTGTCAGCCGGGCCGGAGCACCGGCCGCAGCCGGTCCAGCACCGCGACGTCCTCGATGGTCGAGGGCACCGCCGGGTCCGCGCCGTCGGCGAGCTGGCGCATGGTGGCGCGCAGGATCTTGCCGGACCGGGTCTTGGGCAGGCCCGCGACCACGTCCACCCGGGACAGCGACGCGATCGGGCCGACCTCCTCGCGCACCCGGGCGGCGAGCTCGGCGGCGAGCTCGTCGGCCGAGCCGGCCCAGCCGCTCTTGGGCACCACCAGCGCGCGCGGCACCTGGCCCTTCAGCGGGTCGGCCACCCCGATCACCGCGCACTCGGCGACCGCCGGGTGGCCGGCCAGCGCCGCCTCGATCTGGCCGGAGGAGAGCCGGTGGCCGGCCACGTTCAGCACGTCGTCGGTGCGGCCGAGCACGAACAGGTAGCCGTCGGAGTCGAGGTAGCCGCCGTCTCCGGTCAGGTAGTAGCCGGGGTAGGCGGTCAGGTAGGACTCGACGTAGCGCTGGTCGTCGCCCCAGACGCCCCGGCTGGTGCCGGGTGGCAACGGCAGCTTCAGGCAGATCGCCCCCTCCTGGCCGGCGGGCAGCTGCCGGCCGTCCGGCCCGAGGATTCGGATGTCGTAGCCGGGCACCGGCACCGACGGGGAGCCGGCTTTGATCGGCATCGGCTCCAGACCGCGCAGGTTGGCCGCGATCGGCCAGCCGGTCTCGGTCTGCCACCAGTGGTCGACCACCGGGATGCCGAGCCGCTCGGTGGCCCACTCGTAGGTCGCCGGGTCCAGCCGCTCGCCGGCCAGGAACAGCGTCGTCAGGGTGCTCAGGTCGTACCGGCCGACCAGCTTGCCGTCCGGGTCGTCGCGCTTGACCGCGCGCAGGGCGGTGGGCGAGGTGAACAGCACCTTGACCCGGTGGTCGGCCACCAGCCGCCAGAACGCGCCGGCGTCCGGGGTGCCGACCGGCTTGCCCTCGTACAGCACGGTGGTGGCGCCGGCGAGCAGCGGCCCGTAGACGATGTAGGAGTGCCCGACCACCCAGCCGACGTCGCTGGCGGTCAGCATCACCTCGCCAGGGCCGACGTCGAAGACCGCTGCCATCGACCAGCGCAGCGCTACCGCATGGCCGCCGTTGTCGCGGACGATGCCCTTGGGACGGCCGGTGGTCCCGGAGGTGTAGAGGATGTAGAGCGGGTCGGTGGCGGCGAGTTCGACGCACTCGGCCGGTGCGATGAGCTGGGAGCGCATCAGCTGCCGCCAGTCCAGGTCGCGTTCGGTGAGCTCAGCCTGCAGTTGCGGTCGTTGCACGATGACGCAGCTGTCCGGCTGGTGCCCGGCCAGCTGCAGGGCCCGGTCGAGCAACGGCTTGTACTCGACCAGCCGGCTGGGCTCGACTCCGCAGGAGGCCGAGACGATCACCCTGGGCTGCGCGTCGTCGATCCGGGCGGCGAGCTCGGGGGCGGCGAAGCCGCCGAACACCACCGAGTGCACCGCGCCGATCCGGGCGCAGGCCAGCATCGCGATCACCGCCTCGGGCACCATCGGCAGGTAGATCAGCACCCGGTCGCTGCGCTCGACGCCGAGCGCCCGGAGCACCCCGGCGAACTTGGCGGTCAGCTCGGTCAGCTCGGTGTAGCTGTACTCGCGCCTGCTGCCGGTCACCGGGGAGTCGTAGATCAGCGCGGTCTGCTCGCCGCGGCCGGCCACCACGTGCCGGTCCAGGGCGTTGAAGCAGGTGTTGAGGGTGCCGTCTGAGAACCACCTGGCGAAGGCCGGGTCGGTGTCGTCCAGCACCCGGGTGGGCTTGTGGATCCAGGTGATCGCGGTGGCGGCCTGCGCCCAGAACCGGTCCGGGTCGGTCAGGCTCAGCCGGTAGTCCTGCGCGTAGCTCATGTAGCGGATAGTGCCCCAGTCAGGGCGAAGGCGCCACGGCGCCGGATGGTGAAGAAGGCGAGTGCCGCGGCGATGCACATCAGGCCCGCGGTCAGCCAGGCAAGGCGGTAGTCACCGGTGTGCTCGCGGACCGCGCCTGCGTAGGAGGCGGCCAGGCCCGCGCCCACCATGTGGGCGGCGAACACCCAGCCGAACACCAGCCCGGACTTCTCCAGGCCGAAGTGCTCGCGGCACAGCGCCACGGTGGGTGGCACGGTGGCCACCCAGTCCAGGCCGTAGAAGACGATGAACAGGAACAGCGGCGGCTCGACGGCCGAGCCCAGCACCGACGGCACGATCAGCAGCGACAGCCCACGCAGGCCGTAGTAGGCCAGCAGCAGGTTGCGCGGGTCGACCCGGTCGGTGAGCCAGCCGGAGCCGATGGTGCCGACGATGTCGAAGATCCCGATCAGGGCGAGCAGGTTGGCCGCGGTGGTGGCGGGCATCCCGTGGTCGTGGGCGGCCGGGATGAAGTGCGAGCCGATCAGGCCGTTGGTGGACCAGCCGCAGATGAAGAAGGTGCCGACCAGCACCCAGAACGTCCAGCTGCGCGAGGATTCGGTGAGCGCGGCGACGGCGGCCTTGGCCGGGTTGCGCCTGGCGGTGGCCGGTGGCTGCCAGTCCGGTGCGGCGCCGTACGGGGCGAGGCCGACGCTGGCGGGGGAGTCGGCGAGCAGCCACATCACCAGCGGGACCAGCAGCAGCGCGAACGCCGCCACCAGGAACACCGCGGTGTGCCAGCCGTGGTGGTCGATCAGGTAGGCCAGCACCGGCAGGAACACCAGCTGCCCGGTGGACGAGGCGGCGGAGAACACGCCGGTGACCAGGCCGCGGTTGGTGACGAACCACCGGTCGGCGACGATGGCGCCGAACACCAGCGCCATGGAACCGGCGCCCATCCCGATCGCGAAGCCCCAGGCCAGCACCAGCTGCCAGGACTGCGACATCACCGTGGTGGCCAGGCAGCCGAGTGCGACCAGGCTGAGGGCCAGCGCCACCATCCGCCGGATGCCGAACCGCTGCATCAGGGCGGCGGCGAACGGCGCGGTCAGGCCGTACACCACCAGGTTGACGGTGATCGCGAACGAGGTGGTGGACCGGGACCAGCCGAACTGGTTCTCGATCGGCTCGATCAGCGCCCCGGTGCTGGACCGGAACGCGGCGGTGGCGATCAGCGCGCAGAACGTGACGGCCGCGACCGCCCAGGCCCGGTGGAACCGGCGGCCCTGGTCGGCCGGCGTGGGGTGGCCGGAGCCGGTCGGCGTGGTCTGGCTCGGGGGTAGCTGCCCGGCTGCCTGCTCAGCGGTGGTCACGGGATCATTCTGCCCGGGCGGCGGCTGGATCGGTCAGGCTGATTTCGGTCTGATTCGCGCCAAATCCTGCCGAGGTCATAGCCGGCTGGCCCGGATGTTGCGGCGAGGGGTACGAGCCGGGTCGATCCAGGCCGGCGGGATCCAGCGTGGGTGGCCGTCGATCATCCGGCAGCTCCAACCCGCCCGGTCGAACTCGCGATGGTGGTAGCCGCACACGAGGGTGAGGTTGTCCAGATCGGTGGCGCCGCCATCGGCCCAGCTGACGATGTGGTGACGCTGGCACCATTCCGGTGGCTTGTCGCAGCCGGGGAAGGTGCACCCGCCGTCCCTGGCGATCAGTGCCAAGGTCTGGCTTCGAGTGGCGATGCGCTTGGTGCGGCCGTGGGACAGCACGGCACCGGTGGCGTCGGTCAGCAGCAGGTTGAGCGCGGCCTCGTCGGCCAGTGCGAGGGCTTCGCCGACGCTGATCGGGTGTCCGAAGCTGGTATGGGCGACACCCTGGCGGGAGGCCAGTTGTTCGGCGGTCATCGTGATGATCACCTGGGCGGGTGCTCCGGACTCGGGCAGTTCGTTGCGCCGTACCACGATCCCGGCCAGATCCTCCAGGGCGTCATGGAGCCGCTGGGCGTGGTTGCGCGGATCCGGCCCGGAGTCACCGGTCGGCTGCGGTGCCGAGCGTGGCGTCAGGCTGGCCAGAAGCAACGCCCCGCAGGTCGCGGTGAGCCTTCCGTGCGCTGTGTAGCTGCCGTCGGCTTCCGGATGCAGCGTGAAGCCGCGGCGCCGATGCTGCTCGGCCTCGGATGCCAGGCTGCCATCCGGGTCGAGATGGGCCAGTATCCGCCGGCCCACTGCGGCCACCTCGCGCGGCCGCAGGGTGGTGGCGGCCTCGACCAGATGCTTCTCGGCCAGCCGCCGGTCCTCGTAGCTGGCCCTGACCGGCAGTTGGCCCAGGGTGCTGAGGACCGCCCTGGTGTGCTCGGCTGAGACCGTGCCGTCGGCTTGTGCGGCGGCCAGCGCTGGTAGCACTGGTGGCAGCTGCTCACCGGTGATGCCGGCCCGGCTGCCACAGGCACGCGCTGCCGCCACCCGGTCCTTTGCCTCGCCGGGCGACAGCCGCAGCAGTCCTTGCAACAGTGCGGCCGTCGTGCCCACCACCATGCGGCCGGCCAGCCCGCGCCTGTCCAACTCGCCGATCAGGGCGTGATCGGCCACGGCCAATCGGCGCCGCAGCGATTCCAGCTCTCGCAGCTCGGCAAGCAGGTCCGCATCAGACACCTGGCTCAACTGGTCGGCGGCTATGAAGCGAGCATACCCATTGCCAGCAACGGCAAACGCGGCCAGCTCGCCGGTCGCGAGATCACCAGCGAGATCTTCCATGCATCAGACACTAGGGCAGGGGTCTGACAGTTTGTGGGCGCGAAGGGCGCCATCCGGTGCCGAGGCTGCTGGACGCGGAGAGCGAGTCGCGGCAGGCTGCACGGATGCGATCACGGACGAACGGCATGTGGTGGGGCGTCGCCATCGAGGCGCCAGACCCGGGTGCCCTGGCCCGGTTCTACTCACTCCTGCTGGGCTGGCCGATCGGCCACGAGGAGCCCGGCACCGCCATCCTCGCCACCCCGGAAGGCAGCTTCATGGTGTTCCAGCAGGCCGACGGCTACCAGCGACCGACCTGGCCGCCCGTCGGCGGACAGCAGCGACCGATGATGCACTTCGACTTCCAGGTCGCCGACCTGGACTCGGCAACAGCCGAAGCTGTCGAACTGGGCGCGGTGCTGGCAGAGACCCAGCCGCAGCCGAACGTCCGGGTGCTGTTCGACCCGGCCGGCCACCCGTTCTGCCTATGCCGCGACGACGGCTGAGGTGCCCACGCCGCTGACCGGCACAGCCGGCTGACCGCTACGCCGGCTGTGCTTGGGGCGATCCGCCTCCGCCGCCCTGCTGGGTAGCGCGGATGAGCTGCGCCATCTGCTCCAGGGTCTCCGCCGCGCCGACACCGCCACACGTCAGCGAAGCCAGGAGCCCACCGAGCAGGCCAGCTCGATCGGCGAGGATCCGGACCCGACCGACTTCGACGATGAGACCGAGTAGGTCGAGACGCAGACCCTGCGGGATGTCGAGGATTACACACTCTCCGGGCGCTGTCATCGTGCCGCCCCTTCCCATGGGAAGTTCCGAATATCGGACTTTCAAGGCTAACACCGGAAGCACGCTGGGCGAAGAGGCAGGATCGCCCGGGGGATCGCCGAAGATCAGGAATGCCCTGTTCCGGTCTCGATAAACGCCGGCGGGTACACCACCCGGCCGCGCAACCGCGGGTGATACCCCGGCAGCGGATAGGCCATCCCGGCCTCCGGCGGCGCCCAGTCTGGCAACGGAATGGAGATGCCCAGCTCCCGGCAGTCGACGAACCCGAACCGCGGGTAGTACCGCGGGCTGCCCTCCAGCACCACCAGCGGCTCACCGAGCCGCTCGGCCGCCTCGAGGCCGGCCCGCGCCAGCGCCGAGCCGATCCCGCTCCGCTGGAACGCCGGATCGACCGCCAGCGGCGACAATGTGAGAATCTGGTGCCGCTCACCGGAATCGCTCATCAATCCGGCATGGCTCAGCATCATGAACCCGACGACAGCACCAGAAACCCTCGCCACCAAGGCCAATTCGGGCAGGTACTCCGGCGACGCCCGGATCAGCTCCACCAGGTCCGCGACCACCGGATGGTCGACGAACGCCGCCGACACAACCGCCCGGACGGCCGCGGCATCGGCAGCCCGCTCGGGCTCAATGGTCGCCGGAACCGTCGGGCTCATCGGGATTGTCCTGCTGTTGCAGCAGATACTGCTCGAACTCCGCGCCGATCTCGTCCGCAGTGGGCAGCCGGGCACCCTCGGCGACCAGCCCGCGGCTGCGCCCGGCCAGGATCTCGTCGTACTGCGCCTCCAGCGCCCGCACCACCGCCGCCACCTGCTCGGACTCGGCCACCTTGGCGTCGATGTCGATCCGGTTGGCCACCGCCGCCTCGGCCAGCATCTCGGTGGGCAGCGCCAGCCCGGCACCCTGTGCCACGCAGTCGATCAGGGTAAGCGCGGCGGCCGGGTACTCCAGGTGCGCCAGGTAGTGCGGCACGTTCACCGCGAACCCCATCGACGGTACCCCGGCCTCGGCCATCCGGAACTCGATCAGGTGGCTGGCACTGCCCGGCACCTGCACGGTGCCCAGCCAGTTGCTGTACTGCGTCACCAGTTCCGGCGAGCTGCCCCGGGCGATCACGGTGGACGGCCGGCTGTGCGGCACTCCCATCGGGATCGCGTCCAGCGCCACGATCATCCGTACCCCGAGCCGTTGGACGAGCATGGTGACCGCGGCGGCGAACCGCTCCCACTGAAAGTCCGGCTCCGCACCGGCCAGCAGCAGGAACGGCGTGCCGGTGCTGTCGCGCACCGCATGGATCTTCAGCTCCGGCGCGGCGTAGCTCTCCCAGTGGTCGGTGACGAACAGCATCTCCGGACGCCGGCCGCGGTAGTCATAGACCTGGTCGACGTCGAAGGTGGCCACCACCTCCGACTCCAGCGAGCTCAGCAGGTGCGCCCGGGCCAGCTGGGTGGCGCTGCCGGCGTCGACGAAGCCGTCCAGGGCCAGCACCAGCACCGGCCGGTCGAGCTCGGGCACCTGCTCGCTCAGCCGGAAGAGCTCGGCCGGGTCCAGCATCGCCGGCTAACCGCCCGTCAGCGCGACGGTCAGCTCCGGCTCGGTCGCCGCGCGCACCTCGTCCACCGTCACCCCGGGTGCCAGCTCACGCAGCACCAGGCCGTCCGGCGTGATGTCGATGACCGCCAGGTCGGTGATGACGGAGTGCACGCAGGCGGCTCCGGTCAGCGGCAGCGAGCACTGCTTGACCATCTTGGGCGAGCCGTCGCGGGCCAGGTGCTCCATCATCACGATCACCTTCTTCGCCCCGTGCACCAGGTCCATCGCCCCGCCCATGCCCTTGATCATCTTGCCGGGAATGGTCCAGTTGGCGAGGTCGCCGTTCTCGCCGACCTGCATGGCGCCGAGCACCGCCACGTCGATGTGGCCGCCGCGGATCATCCCGAACGACAGCGCCGAGTCGAAGAAGGACGCCCCGGGCAGCACCGTGACGGTCTCCTTGCCGGCGTTGATCAGGTCCGGGTCGACCTCGTCGTCCAGCGGGTACGGGCCGACCCCGAGGATGCCGTTCTCGCTCTGCAGCACCACGGTGATCGACTCGTCGACGAAGTTCGGCACCAGGGTGGGCAGCCCGATGCCCAGGTTGACGTACTGGCCGTCGTGCAGCTCCCGGGCCACCCGGGCGGCGAGCTCGTTACGGGTCAGAGCCATGTCAGCCTGCGCTTTCGACGTTCTCGGAACCGGCACCGGCGCGTTCGGGCACCGCAGCCTCGCGCACCGTCCGCTTCTCGATCAGCTTGCCCGCCTCGCCCACTTCGACGACGCGCTGCACGAACACCCCAGGGGTGTGCACCTGCTCCGGGTCCAGCTCACCGGGCTCGACCAGTTCCTCCACCTCGGCAATGGTGATCCGCCCGGCCATCGCGCACAGCGGGTTGAAGTTGCGCGCCGAGGCGTCGTAGCTGAGGTTGCCGTGCCGGTCGCCGCGGGCGGCCCGCACCAGCGCGAAGTCGGTGACGATGCCCTCCTCCAGCACGTACCGGCGGCCGGCGAACTCCCGGGTCTCCTTCGGCGGCGAGGCCAGCGCCACCGAGCCGTCGGAGGAGTAGCGCCAGGGCAGCCCGCCGTCGGCGATCAGGGTGCCGACCCCGGCGGGGGTGTAGAACGCCGCGATGCCGGACCCGCCGGCCCGCAGCCGCTCGGCCAGGGTGCCCTGCGGGGTCAGCTCGACCTCCAGCTCGCCGGCCAGGTACTGCCGGGCGAACTCGCGGTTCTCCCCGACGTAGGAGCCGATGGTGCGCCGGATCCGCTTGGCGCTCAGCAGCACGCCGAGCCCCGCGGAGTCCAGCCCGCAGTTGTTCGACACGGTCTCCAGGTCCGTGCTGCCCAGCTCCAGCAGCGCCTGGATCAGGACGTGCGGAATGCCGCACACGCCGAACCCGCCGACCGCCAGCGAGGCGCCGTCGCCGATGTCGGCGACTGCCTCGGCGGCTGATGCCACCACTTTGTCCACGCTCTGCGCCTCTCCAGCTCCCTGGCACCGGTTGCCGCACCGGGCTTCTCGATCAAGGCGAACTCTAGCCAGCGCAGCCGGCCGTGGCATCAGTGGCTGACGCTGACCTTCTCCGCCGTTGCCCGGGCGGCGGCGCTGGCCGGATCCGGATTGCGTACCAGCACCACCGAACCGCCGACCGCCAGCGGCGCCAGCAGCGCGGCGATCCAGTCCCGCGGCCCGGCCCACGGCGCGCTCCACAGCAGCCGGCCGCCCGGTGCCAGTCCCAGCTCGGCCGCGGCCTGCCGGGCCGCCTCGGCGACCTCGGCCCGGCTCTGCCCGGCCAGCGCCGGATCGTCCGGCCCGGCCTGGGCCCGTACGGTATGCCAGCTGTCCGGCATCGGCCGGACCGAGCTGGCGTAGTCGGCCATTCCCGGTGGCGGCGTCGAGGGCCTGGCCATGCTGAGCAGCGACACCGCGAACGCCCCGTCCAGTCGCTCCGGGCTGGGCAGCGCGGCCAGCAGCGAGTCGGCGTCGCCGAAGGCGACGGACGCGCCGGCCGGGTCGGCCACCACCTCCAGGCCGGCGTACCAGCACCCCAGCAGGACGGGGGCGGCCAGCCAGTGCACCGGCAGCCGGACGAAGGCCCGGTCGCCGGGCCCGGCGCCGAGCTCGTCGTGCAGCAGGAAGTGCGTCTTGGCGACCCAGTTGCCCAGCGACTTGGCCGACAGCTCCGCACGCTCGCCGGTGGCGTCGTCGTAGAAGGTGACCAGCGGGCCGGCCGGGTCGGCGGCCAGCCGGGCGGCGAACAGCTGCTCGGGTCCGGAGGACAGCGCAGGAGTCATCGCCGGAAAGGCTAACCGGGGCCGGAGCTAGTTGATGCAGCCGGCGTCGGCGGCGGTGGTGACGGCCGGCGAGGTCGCCACCCCCGGCTGGCTGGACGAAGCCGACGAGCCGGGCGCCGGGGTCGGCATCAGGCTCTTGACCTGCACCTTGTTCTCACCCAGCACCAGGGTCACCGCGTTCACCTCGGAGCTGGCCGCCATCACCGCACCCGGCACCTGGGCCTGCACCGCCTTGGCCGCCGACTCCTGGCCGGCGGGGTAGCGGATCTCGGTCTTGGCCACCACGTCCGAGGTGGCCGGCGGGATCTCGGTCTTGAACCCGGCGGCCTGCAACGCCTCGGCGTTGGCCTTCTCCAGCCCGTTGGAGTTGGTGTCGTTGACCACCTGCACGGTCACCGTGGACGGGTCGGCGGCCTTGGCGCGCGACAGCGCGGTGCCCGGGTCGTTGCCGATCAGCTTGCCGATGAAGCTCGGCATCGCGGCCGCGTCCACCACCACGACGTTCTGGGTCTGGCCGCCGATCTGGACGTCCTGGAAGCCCTGGGTCGGGATGGTGGTGAAGGAGAAGTTGCCGGCCTGCAGGTTCTGCATCTGGGTGGCCAGCTTCAGCGGTGCCAGGTCGTTGTCCATCTGCAGCGAGGAGGACACCGCCTTGAGCAGGTTCTGCAGCTTGATCGGGTTGAGCAGGGTGCCGGCCGAGGAGATCTTGCGGAACACCGCGGACAGGAAGTACTGCTGCCGCTTGATCCGGTCCAGGTCGCCCTCCGGGAAGCCGTAGCGCTGCCGGACGAAGGCCAGCGCCTGGGTGCCCTGGATGGTCTGATGGCCGGCCTTGAGGTCGATGCCGGAGTTGGTCTCCTTCACCGCGTGGTTGAGGCAGACGTCGACGCCGCCGATGGCGTTGGAGATCCGGTAGAAGCCGAGCAGGTCGATCTGGACGAAGTGGTCGATGCTCAGGCCGGTCAGGTTCTCGATGGTGCGCACCAGCAACTGCGCGCCGGCGTCCTTGTTGCCGTGCCCGTCGGAGATGCCGTCCGGGTAGGCCGAGTTCAGCTTGTTCTTGCCGTGCCCGGGGATGCTGACGTAGGAGTCGCGCGGGAACGAGATCAGGGTGGCCTTGCTGCCGTCGGCCGGCAGGTGCAGCAGCATCATGGTGTCGGTGTTGTAGCTGCCGCCGTCCCGGGTGGTGCCGAGCTTGGCCAATTCGGCGTCGCTGGCGGAGTCCCGGTCGTCGTTGCCGACGATCAGCAGGTTCTGGTCCTTGCCGTCGATGCCGCCGTTGGCCGCCCTGCCCTTGGCCGAGATGGCGTTCACCCGGGTGATGTCGGCGCTGAACTTGCGGTACGACGCCCAGGCCCAGCCGCTGCCGACCAGCACCAGCAGCGAGCACAGGGTCGCCACGATCTTCACGCCGAGCACCGCACCGTGTGCCAGGTCGGAGCGGGGCCGGCTGGCGGGCGGGCGTCCCGGGGCCGGGCGGCGGCCCGCCGGCGGCCGGTTGCCGGCTGCCGCGGCGCGGGTGGCGGCCCGGCGGCCGCGCGGGTCCAGTTCGGGCGGCAACGGGGTGCCGGGCTGCGGCGCGCTGCCCTGACCGCCGTAACCCTGACCGCGCTGACCGGAACCCGGGCCGGCGGGGCCCTGGCCATTCCGGCCCTGGCCATTCCGGCCCTGGCCGTCCTGCCAGCCGGCAGCCGACGCCGGCCGGCCACGTCCCCGGCGCGGGTCCAGTTCGGGCGGCAGGTCGCCGTCAGCCGGATACGGCCGGCCGCCGGGCGGCCGATCGTGGGAAGAGGGCATCCGTTGAGTCTATCGGCGACAAGCTGTGCGCTGGTTCAGAAGCCTCGCCCGGCAGGTCGCACCAGAACGGGCCGGACCGGACATCCCGGCTGCCGCCCAGGTGCCGGACGACTGCGGGCCAGCCAGCCGACAGCGTGTGCGAGCATGGCCGCATGATTTCCCCGGACGCCCGCTGGCTGGTCACCGGCGCCCGGGGGCAGCTGGGCACCGACCTGTGCGCGGTGCTGGCCGGCGCCGGCGTGGGGTCCGACCGGCTGCTGGCGCTCGGCGCCGACCAGCTCGACATCACCAGCTCGGCCGCGGTGCAGGCGGTGTTCGCCGACTTCGGCCCGCAGCTGGTGGTCAACGCCGCCGCCTACACCGCCGTCGACCAAGCCGAGGCGGAGGAAGAGCGCGCCTACGCGGTGAACGCGACCGGCCCGGCGCTGCTGGCCGCGGCGGCCGCCCGGACCGGGGCCCGGCTGCTGCAGGTGTCCACCGACTACGTCTTCGCCGGTGACGCCGACCAGCCGTACCCCGAGCAGGCCCAGCCCGCGCCGCGCTCGGCGTACGGCCGCACCAAGCTGGCCGGTGAGCTGGCGGTGCGCGAGCTCGCTCCCGAGCACGGCTACGTGGTGCGCACCGCCTGGGTGTACGGCGCCACCGGCACGAACTTCGTCAAGACCATGGCGCGGCTCGAGCGCGACCGGGAGTTCCTCGAGGTGGTCGACGACCAGCGCGGCTCGCCCACCTGGTCGGCGGACCTGGCCCGCGGCCTGGTGCAGCTGGCCGGCAGCGACGCCGCCCCGGGGACCTACCACTGCACCGGGGCGGGGGAGACCAGCTGGTGGGGCCTGGCCCGGGCGGTGTTCGAGGAGCTGGGTGCCGACCCGGAGCGGGTTCGGCCCACCAGCACCGGCAAGTTCCCGCGGCCGGCCCCGCGGCCGGCGTACTCGGTGCTGTCGGACGCGGCCTGGCGGGCGGCCGGGCTCCGCCCGCTGCCGCACTGGCGAGCGGCGCTGCGGCAGGCGTTCGCCGAGGACCGCGCCGCATATTTGCCGGACTGAGTTCGGGCAGCTCCGGCGCGGGTAACAGCTCGGGAAACTCTGTCCCCAGGGGCATGCGCGACAGCGGTCGCTGGGGTTAGAGTCGTGTTAGATCCTCAGATCGCCGCGGCATTGGCCAATAGGTAAGTCGTAGGCACACAACTTCGGTGGCATGCAAAGCCGCCCCAATCCGGACTTACCGGCTCATAGCCTATGGGGCCGGCCCGAGGTGACGTCAGACATGTTCAGCATTCGACCGCAACGCCGGACCGCCGGCGACCACCCTTCCCAGCCCGGCCGGTCGCGGCGTGCGCTCGCCGCGGTGCTCGGCGGCACGCTGGCCTGCACCGCGCTGGCAGGGGTCTTCCCCGCACCGGCGGGAGCCTCCTGGCCGAACGGCCAGGTCGAGATCAGCGGGCACGGCTTCGGCCACGGCCGCGGCATGGGCCAGTACGGCGCCTTCGGCTACGCCACCCTGTACGGCTGGAGCTACACCCAGATCCTGTCGCACTTCTACGGCGGCACCACCCTAGCCACCCGGAGCCTGGGCACCCTCAGTGTCGATCTGACCGATTTCGACGGGGTGAACCAGGTCGCGGTCACCTCCGGCAGCCCGTTCAACGCAGGCGGGGTGGCGATCCCGGCCGGCGGCGCGGCGTTGCTGCGCTACGTCTCGGCGGGCTCCTACCAACTGGCCACCAGCGCCGGCTGCGGCACGCCGTGGTCGGCGGTCAAGCCGGTCACCTCGGGCGCGATCTCGGCGACGGTGCCGGCCACCTCGCTGTCGTCGATGCTCACCATCTGCTCCGGTTCGACCAAGCGCACCTACCGCGGGTCGCTGTTGCTGACCTCCGGCGGCGGCCTGACCCGGCTGGTCAACCTGGTCGGCATGGAGGACTACCTGCGTGGCGTGGTGCCGCGCGAGTCCCCGGCGTCCTGGGGGGATGCCAGTGGCGGCAAGGGCATGGCCGCGCTGCAGTCGCAGGCGGTGGCCGCCCGGTCCTACGCAGCGGCGCAGAACCGCTACAGCTGGGCCAAGACCTGTGACAACCAGAACTGCCAGGTCTACGGCGGGGCCGGCCTGAACGGCGTGGTCACCGAGGACTCCCGCACCAACACCGCGGTGAGCAGCACCGCCGGCAAGGTGCTCACCAACTCCTCCGGCGGCATCGTGTCGGCGGAGTTCAGCTCCTCGACCGGCGGCTGGACCGCCGGCGGCACGTTCCCGGCGGTCGAGGACCTCGGCGACGCCGCCTCGCCCAACCACGACTGGACCACCACCATCCCGGCGACCACCATCGGCAACGCCTTCGGGGTGGGCGTGCTGCAGGCGATCAGCACCACCGGCAACGGCCTGGGCGCCGACGGCGGCCGGGTGCTGACGGCCACCGTCAAGGGCAGCACCGGCACCGTCACCGTGACCGGCAACCAGTTCCGCAGCACCCTGGGGCTGATGTCGGACTGGTTCAAGGTGGCCAAGCCGCTGGCCACCCCGACGATGTATGTGACCGACTCGCTGACCAACCCGGTCACCACCACCGCGCGCGCCTTCGGAGCGCCCGGTGACCAGCCGTTCGCCTGTGACTTCGACGGCAACGGCACCGACAGCGCCGGGGTGTACCGATCGGCCACCGCGACCTTCTACTACCGCGACTCCTTCGCCGCCGACGCGCCGCTGCACGCGGTGCGCCTCGGCGTGCCGGGCGACCGGCCGGTGTGCGGGGACTGGGACGGCAACGGCACCGACACGGTCGGGGTCTACCGCCCGTCGAACTCGATGTTCTACCTGCTCAACACCAACATCCGGACGGCCAGCAGCCCGTTGACCCAGGTGCTGCTGGGCGGCGCCGGGGCGCTTCCGGTGGCCGGTGACTGGAACGGCGACAAGCGAGCCACTCCCGGCGTGTACGACCCGAAGACCGCCACCTTCTACCTGGTCAACACCCTGGCGCCCGGCTCGCCGCGGCTGAGCTACCGCTTCGGCCTGCCCGGCGACGTCCCGATCGCCGGCGACTGGGACGGCGACGGCACCGACAGCTACGGCATCTACCGCAGCCCCTGGTTCGCGGTGGCCAGCACCCTGGGCGGCCCGGCGACCTATGCCAAGTACGGCCTGGCCGGTGACCGGCCGATGGCCGGCGACTGGAACGGCGACCACAAGGACACCGTGGGGGTCGGGCGCGACTACTAGCGCCCGCCCGGTGCCGGTCAGCCGGCAGGCCCGTGGCCGGTCATCAGACGGGTCCTGAGTCGTTCCCCGGCGAGCGTCTCCCAGCCGCCGGTGGCCAGTTGGGTACCCTGGCCACGCGCTTCGCCGCCGCGGGGTGTGCCGGCCCACCGGCCGGACGAGTTCGACGCCAGACACGAGGGAAAGGTCGGCCATGCCCCGCGCGCTGATAACCGGGATCACCGGCCAGGACGGGTTGTACCTGGCGGAACTGCTGCTGGCCAAGGGATACCAGGTGTACGGGCTGATCCGCGGCCAGAACAACCCCAAGCGCGCCCTGGTCGAGCAGGAGGTGCCGGGTGTCAAGCTGCTGACCGGTGACCTGACGGACCTGTCCAGCCTGATCCGCGCCTACGCCCAGGCCCAGCCGGACGAGGTCTACAACCTCGGCGCGATCTCCTTCGTCGCCTACTCCTGGGAGAACGCCCGGCTGACCTCGGACGTCACCGGGATGGGCGTGCTGAACATGCTGGAGGCGACCCGGCTCTATGCCGGCGACGACATCGAGAAGGTGCGCTTCTACCAGGCCTCCAGCTCGGAGATGTTCGGCAAGGTGCAGGAGGTGCCGCAGCGGGAGTCCACGCTGCTCTGGCCGCGCTCGCCGTACGGGGTGGCCAAGGTGTTCGGCCACTACATGACGATCAACTACCGCGAGTCCTACGGCATGCACGCCTCGTCCGGCATCCTGTTCAACCACGAGTCGCCGCGCCGCGGGCCGGAGTTCGTGACCCGCAAGATCAGCCTGGCGGTGGCCCGGATCGCGCTCGGCCTGGACAAGGAGGTCTCGCTGGGCAACATCGACGCCAAGCGGGACTGGGGCTTCGCCGGCGACTACGTCGAGGCGATGTGGCGGATGCTGCAGCAGGACCAGGCCGACGACTACGTGGTGGCCACCGGCGAGACCCATTCCATCCGGGAGTTCCTGTCCATCGCGTTCCGCCGGGCCGGCATCCCCGACTGGGAGCGCTACGTCCACCAGGACCCGCGCTTCTACCGGCCGGCCGAGGTGGACCTGCTGATCGGCGACCCGGCCAAGGCCCGGCAGCGGCTCGGCTGGCAGCCCTCGGTCAGCTTCGAGCAGCTGGTGGAGATGATGGTGGACTCCGACCTCGCCGAGCAGCGGGCACTGGCAGGCGCGTGAGGCCGGTGTCCGAGCGGACAGCCTTCGTCACCGGGATCACCGGCCAGGACGGCGGGTACCTCACCGAGCGGCTGCTGTCCGACGGCGTGGCCGTACACGGGCTGGTGCACGGCTCCGACGAGCAGGTCGCCGAGCTGCGCCGGCGCTGTCCCGAGGCAGTGTTGCACTCCGGTGACCTGACCGACGCCGGCCGGATCGCCGCGCTGCTCGCCGAGATCGGGCCGGACGAGGTCTACAACCTCGGCGGCATCAGCTCGGTCGCGTTCTCCTGGGAGCAGCCGGTGCTGACCGGGAGCGTGTCCGGGCTCGGTGCGGTGGCGGTGCTGGATGCCTGCTGGCGGCTGCAGGACCGGACCGGCCGCCCGGTGCGGGTGCTGCAGGCCTCCAGCGCCGAGATCTTCGGCAACCCGGAGCGGGCGCCGCAGGACGAGCGCACTCCGCTGCGGCCCGCCACCCCGTACGGAGCCGCCAAGGCCTACGCCCACCAGATGGCCTCGGTGCTGCGCAGCCGGGGGCTGGCCGCCAGCACGGTGATCCTCTACAACCACGAGTCGCCGCGCCGGCCGGAGACCTTCGTCACGCGCAAGATCACCGCCGCCGCGGCCCGGATCGCCGCCGGCCGGCAGGACCGGCTGTCGCTGGGCAACCTCGACGCCCGGCGGGACTGGGGCTGGGCGCCGGACTACGTCGAGGCGATGGTGCGGGCGGTGCGGCACCCCGAGCCGGACGACTACGTGATCGCCACCGGCGAGTCGCACACGGTGGCCGAGTTCGTGGCGGCGGCGTTCGCCGCCGCCGGGGTGCCCGACTGGCAGTCCCGGGTGGTGGTCGACTCCTCGTTCGTCCGGCCGGTGGACGCCGTCGAGCAGCGCGGCGACGCCAGCAAGGCCCGGGCGGTGCTGGGCTGGGCGCCGACCCGGGACTTCGCCGGCATCGTCGGCGCCATGGTGGAAGCCGATCTCGCGCTGTTGTGATCAGCGCGGTGTGACTCAGCGCTCGCCCAACTTTGCACCACGGCCGGGTGGGCGTCCGGCGGGCGGTCAGTAAGGTGGGGGACAGGACGCCTGGGCCTTGAACCACCAGGGCCCCGTAACCGAAAGGAACGGGACATGCCTAACGTGACCAAGTCCATCGACGTGTCGGTGCCGGTGCGGACCGCGTACAACCAGTGGACGCAGTTCGAGAGCTTCCCCCACTTCATGGGCGGTGTGGAGTCGATCACCCAGACCGACGACACCCACTCGCACTGGGTGACCAAGATCGCCGGGGTCACCCGGGAGTTCGACACCGAGATCACCGAGCAGCACCCGGACGAGCGGGTGGCCTGGAAGAGCACCGACGGCACCACCCACGCCGGCGTGGTCACCTTCCACCGGCTCAGCGACAACGAGAGCCGGGTCACCGTCCAGATCGACTGGGAAGCCGAGGGGCTGGTGGAGAAGGCCGGCGCGCTGGTCGGCGCCGACGACCGCCAGGTGGGTGCCGACCTCGACCGGTTCAAGGAGTTCATCGAGAGCCGCGGACGCGAGGAAGGCGGCTGGCGGGGCGACGTCCAGGCCCCGACCACCTGACCGGGCACCCGTCGCTCGGCCGAGTTGCCCGACGGGCAGCGAATCCACCCGCAGCCAGGCGCGCTGGGACCGGCCGGCGCTCCACGGTCGGTAACATGTGCTGCTGGCAGCCCGCCCGCACCTGGGCCGGCTGCCAGCAGCCAAGTGGGCTGCCCACAGGCCGACGACGAGAATGAGGACCATGACCGCAGCCGGAACGAAGCTGCCGGCGCGGGCGAGCGCCGGGCCGGACGGGTCGGAGTCCCCGCTGGCCCGGGTGAACGCGCCGCGCAGCTTCTTCTCCGGCTCCGGCCAGACGGTGCGCGAGGTCTGGCAGTACCGCGAGCTGCTGGGCAACCTGATCCGCAAGGAACTCAAGGTCAAGTACAAGGACTCCGCGCTCGGCTTCGTCTGGAGCCTGCTGCTGCCGCTGGTGCAGCTCGCGGTGTACTGGCTGGTGATCGGCAAGTTCCTCGGCGCCGGCAGCATTCCCACCTACGGGGTCTACATCTTCTGCGGCCTGGCGGTCTGGACGCTGTTCTCCGAGATCCTGAGCACCGCCACCACCTCGATCGTGTTCAACGCCGGGCTGGTGAAGAAGGTCTACTTCCCGCGCGAGCTGTTCCCGCTGGCCGCGACCGGCGCGGCGGTGGTGAACTTCGTCTTCCAGCTGATCATCCTGCTGGTGGCCGTGGTGATCGCCGGGGTGAACTCCGACAAGTGGCCGCAGTTGAGCAACCTGCCGCTGCCGATCCTCGGCCTGGTGGTGCTGGTGGTGTTCGCCACCGCGCTCGGCCTGCTGCTGGCGGCGGCCAACGTCTACCTGCGCGACGTGCAGCACCTGATCACCGTGGTGCTGATGCTGTGGTTCTGGGTGACGCCGATCATCTACAACGTCCGGCGGGTCAGCAGCGAGCTGCCGTCCACGCTGTACACGGTCTACCTGATGAACCCGATGGCACCGGTGGTGTTCAGCTTCCAGAAGTTCTTCTGGCCGCAGGGCGAGGGCACCGAGTACGAGTTCTCCGGCAACGTCTACGGCCGGCTGGGTGTCATGCTCGCGGTGGGCCTGGTCTTCCTGTGGCTGTCGCAGCGGATCTTCGCGAAGGCTCAGGGCAACTTCGCGCAGGAGCTCTGAGCCGTGGCCGGCACGCCTGTCATCCGGGCCATCGACGTCTCGAAGAAGTTCGTGATCCGCAAGGACAAATCGCTCAAGGAGCGGCTGGTCAACGCCCGCCGGTCACGGGCCAACGCCGAGGAGTTCTGGGCGCTGCGCCACGTCGACCTGGAGGTGGAGTCCGGTCACACCCTGGGCCTGATCGGTGGGAACGGGTCGGGCAAGTCCACCCTGCTCAAGGTGATCGGCGGCATCCTGACCCCGACCGAGGGCTACGTGGAGCGGCGCGGCCGGCTGGCGGCGCTGCTGGAGCTCGGCGCCGGCTTCCACGGTGACCTGACCGGGCGGGAGAACGTCTACCTCAACGCCTCGATCCTGGGCCTGAGCCGGGCGCAGACCGACCAGTACTTCGACTCGATCGTGGACTTCTCCGGCATCGAGCAGTTCATCGACACCCAGGTGAAGTTCTACTCCTCCGGCATGTACGTCCGGCTGGCCTTCGCGGTCGCCATCCACGTCGATCCGGAGATCCTGCTGGTCGACGAGGTGCTCGCGGTGGGTGACGAGCCGTTCCAGCGCAAGTGCCTGGACCGGATCAAGCAGTTCCAGCAGGACGGCCGCACCATCATCCTGGTGACCCACAGCCTGGAGCAGGTCCGGCAGATGTGCGACCGGGTGGTGCTGCTCAACGCGGGCTCGGTGGTGATCGACGGCTCGCCCGCCGAGGCGGTCCGGCACTTCCGGGAGACCAACTCCGAGGCCGACCACGTCGAGCAGGCCGCCCGACGGCACCTGCTGACCATCTCCAACCCGCGCACCGTGGACGCCGCCGGCAGCCCGCAGCACACCTACCCGGTCGGGGCGAGCGTCGCGGTGGAGTACGACATCACCGCCGAGGACGGCGCCACGGTGACCGACTGGGCCGCCGGGGTGGCGCTCACCGACGCGTCCGGCCTGCTGATCTACGGCACCAACACGGTGTTGCAGAACATCGCGGTGGCCCCGGTCCGGGGTACCCGCACCGTCCGGTTCCGGTTCGACCAGCTGCCGGTCGCCGACGGCCAGTACTTCGTGACGCTGGCGGTGCATCCCAAGACCGGGCCGGACTACCACCGCATCGACCGCGCGATGTCGTTCCAGGTCACCAACAGCGCCAACGACCCCGGCGTGCTCGCGCTCAGCCCGAAGATCGAGATCGAAGAACTGCCGAGATGAGGAACTTCCTGCGATGAGCCTGTTCCAAGCCCGCACCCCGGCTGACGCGGCGAGCCTGCTGCCGGTCACCGACCAGCCGGTGGTGGTCATTCCGGTCTTCAACTCCTACGACGAGGTAGTGCGCTGCTACGAGGCGTTCTTCCGCAACACGCCGGCCGACGTCCCGCTGCTGGTGGTCGACGACCGCGGCTGGGACCGCCGGCCGTTCTCGGTGTTGAAGGAGGTGTACGACAGGAGTGCCCCGGCCCACGACGTGGTGGTGCTGGAGCAGGTTTCGAACAAGGGCTTCCTGCTCACCATGAACGACGCGTTCACCGCGGCCGGCCGCAGCGACGTGGTGATCCTCAACAGTGACGTGATCGTCGGGCCGCAGTGGCTGGAGCGGATGCGGGATGCCGCCTACTCCTCCTCCACGGTGGCCACCGTGACGGCGCTGACCAACCACGGCACCATCGTCTCGGTGCCCAAGCGCAACGTCGCCACCGACAACGTGCCGGGAGGGTTGTCGGTGGACGAGGCGGCCCGCCGGGTGGCGGCCGGCTCGCCCAAGCTGCGGCCGCGAATCCCGACCGCGATCGGGCACTGCACCTACGTCAAGCGCAGCGTGCTGGACGTGGTGGGCCTGTTCGACCCGGCCTTCTCACCCGGCTACGGCGAGGAGGTCGACTTCAGCCAGCGCGCGGTCGCGGCCGGCTTCGAGCACGTGGTGGCCGACGACGTCTTCGTCTTCCACAAGGGCGGTTCCAGCTTCGGCCGGTCGGCGGAGGTGGAGCGGCGCAAGCACGAGCACGAGCAGATCATCCAGCGCCGCTACCCCTACTACGGGCCGTGGGTGCGGCGGGCCTCGATGGACGACTACTCGCCGCTGGCCGCCTCGCTGCTGGCCGCCCGCCGCTCGCTGCAGGGCCTGGTGGTCGCCGTCGACGGGATGTGCCTGGGCCCGCTGCCGGCCGGCACCCAGGTGGTGGTGGTCGAGACGGTGCGCGCGCTGGCCGACCGGCCGGAGGTGTACCAGCTGCTGGTCTACACCCCGGTGGAGGTGCCGGAGTACGTCCGCGCCGCCTTCGACGGCAATCCCAAGATCACCATCCGGAAGACCCAGAACCTCAAGCCGCAGCTGGGCGAGAAGGCGCACGTGGCGTACCGGCCGTACCAGGTGCGCGACGAGGACGAGCTGGAGTGGCTGCGCAGCATCGGCGAGCGAGTGGTGGTCAACCAGCTGGACCTGATCGCCTACCACGACGCCGCCTACTTCGACCGGGACCACTCCTGGCGGGCCTACCGCGACCTGGCCAAGCTCTCGGCGTACGCGGTGGACGGGCTGACCTACCTGTCCGAGCATTCCCGCGCGGCGGCCCGGGCCGAGGGCCTGCTGCCCGACGACAAGCCGAACCGGGCGATCTACTGCGGTACCGAGCACACCGCGCTGGTGCCGGTCTCGGCGATCCGGCCGCCGGGCACGGAGTCGGCCGAGGCCGGTTTCCTGCTCTGCCTCGGGGTGTCCTACCTGCACAAGAACCGGCTGTTCGCCCTGGCGATGCTGGCCGAACTGCACCGGCAGGGCTGGCGTGGCTCGCTGGTGCTAGCCGGTGCACAGCCGCCGGACGGCTCGTCGCTGCCGGCGGAGGCCCGGTTCCTGCTCGACCATCCGGAGTTGGCCTCGTACGTGGTGAACCTCGGGATGATCAGCGAGGCCGAGAAGGTGTGGCTGTACTCCAACGCCGGCCTGGTGCTGTACCCGACGCTGTCCGAGGGCTTCGGGCTGGTGCCGTTCGAAGCGGCCCACTACGGAGTGCCGTGCCTTTCCACCCGGCAGGGGTCGCTGGTAGAGGTGCTGCCCGACGACATCCCGGTGATCGAGTCCTTCGACCCGGTGTCGGCTGCGGCTGCTGCCCGGACGTTGCTGGAGGACCCGGCGGCCGGGCAGAAGGTGATCGATTCGATCCTGGCCAAGGGCAGCGAGTTCAGCTGGGCCCGGGTGGCTGGTGAGGTGCTGGAGGTCTTCGAAGAGGTGACCAGCCGGCCGGCCTGCCGGGTGGTGGCGATCCGCGGTGAGCAGGGCTATGCCCATCTATCTGACGTCGGCATCGGGGGCGGGTCGGGGTCGCCGGTGAAGCGAGGCATAGACGCCGCCGTCGACTGGTTCCTGGCCCGGCCGGACCTGCGGGTCAAGCTGGTACCGCCGGGGTCTGCCCGGCAGGCGCTGGTCCGCCGGGCCATCGACGAGGTCCACCGCCGCTTCTAGATCTGGGTGGCCGGTTTCGGCTCTCGGACGGTTTCAACTCGTCAGTGCGATCCTGCCTGACTCACCTGCAGCTGATGGTGCCGCAGTATTGGCCGATGAAAGCGTGTGACGTCAGGGTCTCGGTCGCACCGTTCTGAGTCAGGGTCACCGACGCCCACACGTTGTTGTCGGCATTCGGCACCGAGAGGGTGCAGTAGTTGTAGGTCGAGGTGCAGCCGTTGACCACCGTCGTAAGAAGGTCGGACGAGATCGACCAGGCGTAGGTCGACGGTGCCGTCTCGTTCTGGATCCGGAACGAGATCTGGTACGAACTTGCGCCCATGCTGTTGGTGCAGTTCTGTTTGTACGTGATCACCTGACCGGGAGTGACCCGACAGGCAAGGGTTTCGCCGCCGAGCGCCGAGGCGCTGCCGGCGGTGGCTACCGCCAGGCCGCTGGCAGTGATTAACGCGGTGAGCAGGGACGTGAGGATGCGCATGAGGGGCCTCGCAAGGGAAGTCATTGATCCCGGATTAGGCAATTGCCCTGATACGCCAGAATAGCCAAGCTCTCCGGGCCGGACAAGTGCCGCATATCTGCGCCATCACGGTTGTTCCGGCAGTGGTCCTGAGTCCGGCCGTGGGGGTCGGATAGCACTCGGCTTGCCTGGGTCAGTGGCCTGTCGTGGGCTTTCGAGATGAATCCTTTGGGCCATCTGAGTTCCGCCGCGGGATCGCGACCCGGCTCGCTATCGGGTTCCGTAGACGTCTCCGCGAAGTCGTACCGCGAGAACCAAGATCTTCTTGCGATTTTCGTCGATTCGGTAGACCACGCGGTAGGTGCCTAGGTGGGCGGATCGACATCCTTCGTACGGGGCGGTGAGTTCGCCGCCCAGCCGGTAAGGGTTGGTAGGCAGCCGTTCGGTGATGAAGGTATAGGCCGCCCAGGCGACGGTTTCGGGAAGATCTCTCTGTGTAGCTCGGCGAGCTGGTCCGGAAAGTTCGACTGCCCAACTCTCGCTCACGCGGAGGTGGGACGGCGCGCCTGCATCGACTCGCGGAGGCTCTCGGCATCCACCGTGTTCCTAGCCGCGATGTCGGCCTCCGCCTCCCGGATGTCGGCGACCATCGCTGGATCGGACAGGATCGCAATGGTCTCTCGCAGGGCTTCGAGTTCGGCGTGTGAAACCAGGACGGCGGCAGGCTCGCCGTTGCGGGTGATGTCGATGTGCTCCTGCGTCTGCTCGACCAGCGCCACCAACTCAGACAGTCGTGCCTTGGCGTCGGTCACTGTCATCGTCTGAGACATAGTTCGAATTCTAGTCCGCTGACAGATTGACGCGCTACTAGCTCAGTCAGCTCGGGGGAGCCGGCTTCTGATTCGTCGAAGCCTGCGCAGATTGATCGGTAGGTGGTCGAGCGCTTGGGCTTTGAGTTGGTTCGCTCCTACGACGCCGCAGACAACGCATCTGTCAACAATGCGACCAGCGCCTCGTGCTGTACGTCGGCCGACGACCAGACGTTCTCATCCGAGCCGTCCAGCGCTCTGGCGGCCAGCCCCGCCTTGCTGTCGATCAGGGCAGCGATCTTGCTGTCGATGGTTTGCGCGGCGATGATGCGCCATGCGGTGACGGGTACGGTCTGGCCGATGCGGTGGCTGCGGTCGATGGCCTGCGTCTGTTCCGCGTCGGTCCAGGACAGCTCGGCCAGCACGAGGTTGGACGCGACCTGCAGATTGAGGCCCACGCCGGCCGCCGTCAGGGAACAGACCGCTATGGCGACCTCGGGGTCGTTAACGAAGGCGTCGATGTTCTTTTGCCGCGACGCCGGCGTCTGGTCGCCCCGGATCGAGGAGAAGCGGATCCCCTGCCTGGCGAAGACCTCCTCAGCCGCGTCCATGACGTCGATGTGCTTGGCGAAGAAGACCACCTTGCCGGCGCTGCGCGCGAGCTGTGCCGCATAGTCGGCGGCGAGGCCGGCCTTCGCCTGGCCGATGCGTCGCATCATGCTGAACACGTTCTCGCCGGTCCCCGTCGTGCTCGCGTCCTTCTGCTCCCAGGTGGCCACCTTGCGCACGAGGTCGTGGTCGATGCCGCTGCCGTCCACTGCGCCACCGGACCGGCGGTTCGCCAGCGCGGTCTCGTACCGCGACACCAGCCGGCGAGCGAGGTCGCGCTCTGCCGCGCGAATCGAACGGCCGACCTTCTCGTCGAGCTCGACGGGCAGGTCGGCGGTGCGGCGGGCGGGGATGTCGGCAGCAACATCGACCTTGCGGCGGCGGACGATGCCGAGATCGATCACGCACGTGCGGGCGGCGGCGTAGAACCCCGGGTCCGCGGGGGTCAGGCCGGTCTTCTCGAGGGAGCCCATCAGCTCGGCGAGCGGCTCGGTCTCGTCGATCCAGCCGAGGAACTGCCAGATGGCCAGGAAATCCTCGATGTCGTTGATCAGCGGGGTGCCGGTGAGGGCCATCAGCAACGGGCGCGAGGTGCAGGACCTGATGCGCTTGGAGAGCTCCAAGACGTGCTGCGAGCGTTGGGAGGACTTGTTCTTGATGAAGTGTGCCTCGTCGACGACCATGCCGCGGAACCCGAACTCGCCGAACCACCCCACGTGGCGGTCGAGCACCTCGTAGTTGACCACGACGATGTCGGCAAAGCCGTCGACCGTGTCACCGTTGCCGTGCACCGCGGTGGCCGCGCGGTTCGGCGTCCACAGGCCGGCCTCGCGTACCCAGTTGGTCTTCACGACACTCGGTACGACCACCAGCAGCGGGTAGGCGTTCGCCACCTGCGCGGCGAGCAGCGCCTGAGCCGTCTTGCCCAGGCCCGGCTCGTCCGCGAGCAGGAAGGTCCGGTGGCCAGCCGCGGCGGCGGCGACCAGCTGCGCCTGGTGGGGCATCAGTTCCCGGTTCCCCGGTACGCGCAACCGGGCCGGCGCGGGTAGGTCCATGCACGCCGAAGCTCCGCCCTCGGCACGTTCGAACGACCTGAGGAGCGGGTTGAGTAGCTCCCAGCCGGCCAAGCGGCGCGAACCGACCTGGCTCGGCCGGGCGGGGGAGAAGTCGGGGGCGAGAAACGGGTTGGCCAGCTGTCGAGATACGACCGACTGGGGCACGACCCGACGGTCGGTGCCGGCGGAGGCGGCCGCGGGCTCCGGCGGCGCGATCTCCTCCGGTGCCGGGTCGATACCCGCCGCCCGCAACATGTCCCGCTTGAGCGACCTGGCCGCGTCGGAGACGACGGCATCTTCGGCGAGCAGCGCGAGGAGCCTGGGGTCACGTACGGCGGTCTTCGCCAGGATCGTTGCGATCCCGTCCAGGCGCTTCAACCGCTCGGCCCGGCTGGCCTGGCTGCCGGTCTGCCGCCCCTGGACCCGGGCATGCTCCTCGCGCACCACCAGCGCGACGGCCTGGAACTTCGTGCGCACTGCGGGCGTCACGTGCCGACTCTCGACAGCTGCTTGCACCTCACGCACCGCACGAGCGAGCACCGACAGAACGTCTTCGGAGGCGTGGACACGCCGCCGCTTCGGCGAAGCGGTACGGCGAGTGCCGGTATGCCGCCGGCCTGGTCGAGCCACAGACTCCTCCTCCAAACCCGGCTCGGCGGCCGGACCCAAAAATGCGCACACCTACCCGCGGATGGGCGATGGATGCTCGCCAGGAGAACCCCGGGCGGCTGCTCCGAGACGCCGCTGGCACCACCGAAATCCGCGAGATCGACACCGCGGGGGCCGACGACCCTCAGCCACCAGTCCAGGGGATGGGCGACCGCCCCTGCTGGACTATCGAAAGCACACCATCGCCTCGGCTTGTGGCGACGGTGCAGATCCATGCTAGCGCCGGTCGGGCCCCGGCCGGGTCACGCGAGGTGAGGCCTTCGGTGCACAACGTGCTGCGGCCGGTCTCACCGGCCAACTGTTGGGCGCTGAAGACCGCCGGGTAGGGGTGCGAACCGGGCCGCGGTGCCGCAGCAGACCGGACGCCCTGGCCGCAAGCGCTGGTTTCGCCGGTCAGCTGTAGCCAGCCATGTGAGGGCTATAGCGAGCGATAGCCTGGCAACCATGGCGAGGATGACACCGGCCGAGGCGACAGCGGTGAACGTGCTCGCCTCCTACCTGGCAGGTATGGGTCAGTCGCTGCCCGCCGAGGTGGTGCGGGCACTGGAGACGCTGGCCAACCGCGCCCACAACCGGCTGCAGACCGGATGGGACGAGACCGCCGTCCGGCGTCAGTGGCCAGACGCTTACTCCGACTGAACCCGCCGACCCGAGCGGCCTGGGTCAGCTGGGGGAGCCGGCCTCCGGCTCGTCGTCGTCCGGCTCCGCGGTCGGCGCGGCGTGCCGGGGCTGGCCGGCCGGCGGTTCTCCCGGGTCGTCGGACGGCTCGGCGCCGGGCTGCTCGGTCTCGGGCTGGTGCCGCGGGCTGGGCTCGGAGGTGGGTTGGCCGTCGGCGATGGCCAGCAGCTTGATGCCGCTGATCGCGACCTGGGACAATGGCAGGTGCGCGGCCTCTGGTGGGATGTGCACCGCCTCGGACGACAGCGCCACCTTGACGATCCGGAAGCCGGCCTGGCGCATCGCGTCCTGCAGGCCGTCGGCGGTGATCTGGTTCAGGGTCAGGAACGCCTCGATCATGTCGCTGGCCAGTGCCTGGTCGCCGCCGCTGGAACGGATCCGGCGCAGGATCGCGTCCTGGCTGTGCCGGAACTGCGCGAAGCCGTCCGGGAACCAGTCGACCAGGTGGGTGCCGTGCGCGGAGTGGTAGAACGGCCACAGCTGGATGAACAGCACCCCGTGCGGGCGCAGCACCCGGCGGATCTCGTGCAGGATCGCCACCGGGTCGGCGATGTGCTCGAAGGCCGACCAGCTGATCACGTAGTCGAACTCGTCGTCCTCGGCCGGCAGCCGGGTCGGCTCGCTGGTGCAGAAGTACAGGTTGTCCGGCAGCTTCTCGATGCCGGCGAAGGTCGCGGCCCGCTCGGCCAGCTCCTCGATGTCGTGCACCAGGATGTCGAAGCCCACCAACCGGTCCGGCTTTGCCTGCAGCGCCACCCCGAGGTCGATGATGCCGTCCCCGCAGCCGATGTCGGCGACCGTCTTGCCCTCCAGGGAGATCCCGTCGCCGGCGAAGAAGTCGATGACCTGGCCGGCGGCCTGCTCGAAGTGGGCCTGCCACCAGACTTCGGCGTTGGCCGACTTGGAGTAGTGGTCGGTGGCCACGGCCGGTGGCGCCGCCTCGACCGCCGGTTCCGCGCCGCCGGCCCCGTCGAGCGCTGCGGCGTCGGACGAGGTGTCGGACGCCGGTCCGGTCGAGATGCTGGGCTCTGACACGGTCTCTCCTAGCTGCGACGGCGGGTTCAGGCGGGTGCCTGGTAGCTGCGGGGCGGCCCGCGCAGCGCAGTTTATCGGTCGGCCCGCCACCACCGGCCCGCACCGCCGGACACCGCCCCTGACCGGCCGGACCGGCCTCCGATGCGATACTGGCCTCCGTGGTGAGCCAGGCAGCCGTTGCTTCCGAACCGGGCCAGACCGCGGCGCCGGTGAACCCGCGCAGGCTGCTGGACTGGCTGGCCGTCGTGCTGGTCGTGGTGCAGGCCGGGCTGCTGTACCGGTTCATGAGCGTCGGCTACTGGTTCCTGGACGACTTCGAGAACCTGGAGCTCGCGCAGACGTCCCCACTGTCGTCGGACTACCTGAACCTGACGGTGTTCGGCCATCCGCAGCCAGGTAACCGGCTGGTCAACTGGCTGCTGATCAGGGCGTTCGGCCTGAACTACCAGGTGGCCGCCGGCCTGGTGGCGGTGGGAATCGGGCTGACCGCCTTCACCGTCTACCGGATCCTGCGCAACCTCTTCCCGCCGAGCCCGCTGCACCTGGTGTTCGCCTCGATGGTGGGCGCCACCGCGCTGTGGCTGCCGACCGGGCAGTGGTGGGCAGGTGGGTCCGGGGTGACTGCCTGCTCGCTGGCCAGTGCCCTCAGCTGCGCGTCGCTGGTCCGCTGCTACCTCAGTGAACGGGACGGCCGGCGGATGCTGTGGGGGCTGCTGGCCGGCCTGTGGATGCTGGCCGGGCTGATGTTCTACGAGCGCACCCTGTTCGGCGGCCTGTTCGGAGCCCTGTTCCTGCCGGCGGCGGTGAGCCCCAGCCTGCGGCCGCGAGAAGTGCTGCGGGTGGTGCGGCAGGCCTGGATCGGTTACCTGTCGCTGGCCGCGGCGGCCGCCGGGTTCCTCTGGTACTACCTGACCGGCTCGTTCGTCCGCAAGCAGCCGGGCTACACCGGCGGCGAGGTGGTGCACTACCTGTGGGTGGCATGGAGTCACTCGCTGGTGCCGGGGCTGTTCGGCGGCCCGCTCAACAGCAACCCGCTGGGGCCGGAGTCCACGGCCGGCACCCCGCTGTGGTGGCTGGTGGTCACTGAGGTGGCGCTGGGCCTGATCGCGCTGCTCGGCCTGCGCCGGCTGGGCTGGCGGTCGCTGCGCGGCTGGCTGATCCTGCTGCCGATCTTCCTGGTCGCCCAGTACTCGATCGCGACCGCCCGGCTGGCCTCGCACGGGCCGCGGATCGGCAACGAGTTCCGCTACCTCTCCGACATGCTGCCGCTGGCGGTGCTGGCGCTCGCGGTGGTGCTGCTGCGGCCGGGCCCCGACCCGACCCGACCCGATTCCGCACCCGCGGACGGCCGGCCGCTGCATGCTCCGCGCGGCCGCCTGGGCGGCAGTTGGCGCGGCATGAACCGCCGCCACCTGCTGCTAGGCGGGGTGGCGCTGCTGGTCACTTGGACGGTGTTCCTCACCTCGGCGGTGCCGATCTCGCGGCGCTGGAGCACCGCGCCCGGCCGCGACTACATGGCCAACCTGCGACGGGGCATCGAGGCGGCCGACGCCCGGGGGCCCTGGAGCCTCTACACCACCATGGCGCCGAACACGGTGTCGCTGACCACGTACGGGCGCTACAGCAGCACGCCGTACCTGGCCCGGCTGGTCAGCGGGCACGAGATCTCGACCGACGACCTGCGCCGGCCGATGTACCTGGTGGACCCCGCCGGCCAGCTGGTGCCGGCCCGGCTCGACATCCGCGCCCGGGCCGAGCTGTCCTGCACTACCGACCGGCAGCAGGTCGTCGCGCCGGTGCGGCCGGCGCTGGACAAGGGGTTCTGGACCGTGGTGTTGCGTTACCGGGTGGCCAAGCTCTCGTTGCTGCGGTTCGCGGTCTTCGACGGGGGCCGCTACGTGGAGGCGACCGGATCGTTCCGGGGCTTCCCGGTGACCGGCTCCGGTGAGCTGACCTTCATGACCCGGGCCACCGCGATCCAGACGCTGCGACTGGACGCCCGGCAGGCCGGCGTCTGCCTGACCGAGGTCCGGATCGGCCGGCCGCTACCGGCTAGCTGACCCGCAGCCCCGGGTATTTGCGGTCCAGTTCCTCCCGGCGAGCGCGGGCCTGGGCCCGTAGCTCCCTCACCTCGCGAGTTTCGCCTTCCGGACTGTGAAAGAGGTCCGGGTCAGCGGGGAACATCGCCTCGATCTGCTCCGCCGTCAGCTGCGTCAAGGCACTGTCAGTACCACTTTTGGAGTTCAGGTCAGGTGTCATATGAGCTTCCAGTCATCCGACAGTTCTGAGAATACCGCTCACCAGGATGATGACAGCGGAGCCGAGCAGCAGCACGGAGGCCGACCGCAGTCGTCGTGTCTTGGTCAGCAGCCGCGCTTCATTTCTCGTCTGCAGGAGTATCCGCAAGTTCAGCACCATGAGCCGGGTGTGCACCGCAGCCGCGTCAAGGTACCGGTCACGGAGGTCCCGCGATGCGACAGCCGCCTCGATGCGCGGGACTATCACCCACGCCGCGGCGGCACCGGCCGCGATCGCCAGGGCCTGGCCGAGGAGCGCGGTGACGCTGGTGGTGGTGCCGACCAGCGCGACGATGACGCCGGCAGCGCCCAGGATCATGCCGGCCTTGCTATCGATGCCGTTGGCCCGGTCGCGGTAGGAGTCGTCCTCGCGCTCCAGGACCGACTCGATGACGCCGAGCGAGGGGACCTGCTCCTCGCTCGGCGTTCGGATCGGCTGCACCGCGGACTCCCATTCGGACGCTGGGTGGTCGCGCGGACAACGTTGTCACCAGGCCGGTAACGAAAGCGACCACCATCGGTCCCGGCAGGTTACCGATCGGACGAGGGTGGGAGCCCGATCGATAACCTGCCTGTGGACGGACGGGATCAGCCGCCCGGCCTGTGGACGACCACGTCAGCCGACCCGTCTGTGGACGACCACGTCAGCTGACCGCCCAGTAATGGGTGGAGCCGTGCGTCGACTCGACCCACTCCTGGCCGCACAGGATGGACACCGCGCGGCCGGTGTTCGGGTCCTCGACCCGCACCACCTTGGTGCACCGGCGCACGAACAGCTGGTCGGCCGGCCACTCGGTGAACTGGCCGTTCAACTCCAGCTTGCGAGTGCCGCTGCGGACCCGGTAGGCCGACATCGGCGTGGCGTTGCCCAGCGGGTGCAGGCCGGGACGTGGCTGCCAGTGGCCGGCCGGGCAGTACCGGACCGCGCCGTAGGCGGGGAGGGGAGAACTCTGCATGAGGGACCTCGATGGGGCGGCTGGGGAGGGTGGTCGAACATACGTTCGATAATAGGTGGCAGGACGGCGGCTAGACCAGAGCCATCTGCCTTCGGTTACCCGGCGGACCACTAGGCGTTCACCGCCGCGGCGGCCTGCACCCGCGGGCGCAGGGTGGTGCGCCACCGGTTGCCACCGGCGCAGGTGATGCAACCGGGGTCCGGCCCGACCACGTCGCGCGGGTCGACCTGGGTGCCCGGCCGGGACGGGTCGCCCACCACGTCGATGTCCAGCCACTGGGCCGGCGGCCGCACCCCGGACAGCCACGCCGCGAGCTCGGTCAGGGCGGCGTTGACGGTCAGCCCGTTCAGATAGACCACCGACGGGTTCGCGGTGCCGGTGCCGTAGCCGTGCAGCCGGTCCAGTTCCCGCTGGGCGGCGGGCTTGGCCCACCGGGCGATCTCGGCGGCGTCCAGCTCGCCCAGGCAGGTCAGGCACGGCCCGGGCGGCGCGGTGAGCACCACCCGGCCGCCGAGCGCGAACGGCTCGGCGGAGTCGTCCACGCCGGTGGCGATGTCGAGGTAGGGCGTCCGGGTGAGCACCGCGATCTGGTTGAGCCGGTTGCGCGGGCCGTCGTTGTCGACGCAGCCGATGATCAGGTCGACGTCGTCGAGCTCCGGGTGCTCGCTGGTCGCCGTGATCCCGCCCGCGGTGACCACGGTGCCCATCGGGTCGATGGCGCGCATCCGCTTGCGGGTCACCTCGGTCTTGGGCCGGCCCACGTCGGCGTAGCCGGCGGTCACCATCCGGTTGAGGTTCGAGATCTCGACCAGGTCGTCGTCCATCAGCAGCACGTTGCGAAAGCCCAGGTAGGCCAGCCCCTGGGCCAGCTGCGACCCGGTGCCGCCGACCCCCACCACCGCGACCCGCAGGGTGGCGATCGCGGCCTGGGCCCGGGTGCCCAGCAGCGGCACCTGCCGGGACAGCCGCTCCTCGGTGACCGGTCTGGCGTTGAGCACCCGCAACTGGTCGCCGTAGACGGTGATGGTGTCGAACTGGCCGCGCTCGACCCGGCCGCGCTCGTTCAGCCGCCACCACTCGGCGTGCACGGCGCCGTCGGCCCAGACCGCCGCCGCGTACGGGAGGCCGCCGAGCAGGTCCAGGCTGTAGACCACCGTGGGGGCGAGGGCGTCCTCGTCGACGGCGGAGAAGCCGGCCGGGCCGTGGTGGTGGTTGTGGAACTCGACGATGCCGTACCCGGTGACCAGGGCGTAGTTGTGCACGTGGTCGAGGGCCTGGTCGCGGATGTACCAGCCGTCGATGCCGCGGCTGGTATCGGCGTCGTCGATCAGCACGCTCTTGACCACCTCCAGCACCGGGCCGGCGGCGGTGTTGGAGATGGTGCGGGTGTAGGCGAAGGCGAACCGTTCGCCGCTGCCGGCCGACAGGTGCCGCTCGATCCGGTTCCAGTGCTCCGGATCGGTGAACTTCAAGGTGCTCACGGTTTCCCTCAGCTCGCTTCGTCGAGTCGGGTGAGCGCCCCGGCCAGGTAGTCGGCCAGGGTGCTGCCTGCTGCCGGGTCGGCCCGGGGGCGCCAGTCGGCGGGATGGACGTGGTAGGACAGCTGCAGCCACGGCCGGCCGGCGTGGGTCTGGATGCCCTGGCAGTTGCCGGGAACGGCGCCGCTGGTCAGGGTCAGGTCCGGCCGGACGCAGACGTTGTCCGGCTGGCCGGCCGGGTAGTTGACCGGGATGGCGATCAACACCTCGGTGTGCTGCCGCGACCAGCCGGGCGGCAACCGGTGGCTGGCCAGGGTGAGGGTCAGGCCTTCGGCGTCGATCGTCGCGGCCGGAAACGCCTGGCGCAGCAAGGGTTTCTCCTGCGCCAGGCGTTCGGCCAGCTCCGCCGGCACGGGAACCGGCTCAGCCACGCTTGAACCGCGGACGACGCTTGAAGTGGGCACCGGAGGCGAGGTTGACGGTGTCCGCCGCGGTGACCGTGACCCGGGAGCCGTCGTTCAGGATCTGGATCAGGCCCTGCTGCGGGTAGATGCCGGCCTCGAACATGATCTGGCCCCCGGAGATGGTGGGCTGGTCGTACTCGTAGCTGGTGCCGTCCACGTCGTAGCCGAAAGCCGCCTGTGGGCGGGACAGCGGGCGCTCGGTCCCGGTGTCGACCCGCACGCCGGCGTCGAAGATCGATTGCGTCATCGTCAGTCCTCCTGGTGGGTGCCCCGATTCCGGGCCCTCACTCCAAGGTCGAACGCATCAACCGTTCTGCAACCGGCGTGTCTTCGTTAATTTGTCACCGGTCTGTGGTACGCGCGTAGGTCAGGGACACGGTGTCCGGCGCGGTCGCCTGCAACCGCCGGGCGATGCCCTCCTCGTAGGTGGTGACCAGGATCTGGCCGATCGCGCCGGCCTGGGCGGCCCGTACCAGGGTCTGGGCGACCGCCGCCCGGCGTGCCGGGTCCAGGTGCTCCAGCGGCTCGTCGAACCAGATGGTGGAGGCCCGGGTCGCCGAGGTGGCCAGCAGCAGCCGGGTCACCAGCACCGCGACGGACCGCTCGGCGCCGCTGAGGTCCTCCAGTTCCAGGTCGATGCCGCCGTGCGTGAAGGTCAGCTCCCCGGACGGGCCGAACTGCAGCCCCTCGGAGCCGAACAGCAGCTTCCAGCGGTGCGCGATCTCGGTCGCGAGAGGGTTGATCCGCTGGGTCAGGTAGCGGTCGGCCAGCTCCGTCATGCTGTTCTGGGCCACTTCCAGCACCAGGTCCTCGCGGGTGGCCGCGACCAGCGCGGCCTGGTCGGCGGCGGCGGTGTCGAGGTCGGCCAACCGCTGCCGGGCGGCGCGCAGTTGCGCGGTGAGCGCGCCGTGCGCCTCGGCCAGTTCCACCCCACGCCGGCGGGCGGCGGCCAGCGCCTCGGCAGCGGCCGGCCCTGGGTCGGCCTGGTCCGGCTCGACGGGCGGCCGCAGCCGGTTCAGGGCGGCGGTGAGCCGGGAGATCGTGGTGAGCCGGGCGCGCAGCCGGCGGGTCTCGTCCCGGTGGGAGGAGATGTCGGTGCCGGTGTCCTCGCCGACCCGGCCGTGCGCGGCGAGGGCGGTCTCCCGCTCGTGCTCGGATAGCGGGCGCAGGCAGGTGGGGCACTGGCCGGCAGCCGTCGCCAGCAGCTGGGCGGCCGAGGCGGACCGGGCGGCCCGCACCTCGGCCGCCGAGGTGGCGGCCATCGCCTCGTCGAGCGCGGCGGCGGTCTGCTGCTGGGTCTCGTCGAGGGCGGCGAGCAGATCCCGGTCGCCCAGCTGCACCAGGTCGGCCATCTGGGTGGCCAGCGTGGTGGCCTTGGCGTCGAACTCGGCAGCCTCGGCCCGGTACTGCTCCCAGCGGGTGGCCAGCCGGGCGGCCGGTTCTGCGCCCGCCACCTCGGCCGCCAGCTGCTCACGCCGCGCCGTCAGCGCGGCCAGCCGGTCCTCCAGGCCGGCGATCTCCTGGCTGACCGAGGCGAAGGCCTCGTCGCCGGCCTCGGCATCGGCGCGCAGCGACCGGATGGAGGTCGCCAGCTGCTGGCGGCGCTCGCCGAGCTCGGACGCCGCGGTGAGCAGCGTCTGCACCCCGAACACCTCTGCCAGGTGGTCCCGGATCGGGAACCCGGTGGCCTTGCCGCCGGGTTCCCGGCCGAACACGATCGCGTCCAGCACCCCGGCCTCGGCCGACCAGGCCTTGGCCAGCAACGCGGCGAAGTCCTGCTCGTCCAGGGTCTCGCCGGCCACGTTCGCCGAGAAGCTGCTCGCGCCGGAGCGGCGCAGCGACCGCTCCACCCGCACGTCCGGATAGCCCGGCAGGTCCAGGTCGAGCTCGACCGTCGCCGTCTCGTGGCCGCCGCGGATCGCGCGGACCGCCGCCCGGCGGTCGGGCAACCCCAGCAGGCACCAGCGGACCGCCTCCACCAGCGAGGTCTTGCCCACCCCGTTGGGGGCGACGAAAAACGTCACCGGACGGGTCAGCCGCAGGTCGAGGTCCTCATAGGCCCGCCAGTGCCGCAGCCGGATCCGGCCGATCATGACGCGAGCGCTTCGGACAGGGCCGACAGCCGGGACAGCAGGGCGTCCCCGGACAGCCGGCCGGCCTGGACGTCGACCACCAGGCCGGCGATGTCGGCCGGCTCCAGCGCCTTCAACGAGGCGACCGCGGCCCGGCGGTGTGCCAGCCGGGGCCGGGCCCGGCGCGCCTGCGCCAGCGTGCTGGTGGCTACCGCGGTGGCGTCTGCAGTCACGTCGCCGAGGTCGATCAGCTCACCCAGCCCGACGACCCGCTCCCAGTGCGGCAGCCGGGCCTCGAAGTACCGGCCGAGGGTGACCTCCAGCGGCCCGGCCGGAACTCCCACGCCGGGCTCCAGCCAGCCCCGGACCGGGTCGACGGAGGCGTTGACGTCCGCCGCGGTCAGCAGCACCGCGTCCAGGGCGTCGAGGGAGGTCAGGCAGACCGCCGAGACGTCGGGGTAGTAGCGCAGGAAGAACGCCACCCCGGACGGCTCCCCGGCGGGCAGTCCGTCCGGCGCGCCGAACACCGCGACGGTGTTGCCCAGCGCGCTGCACTGGGCCACCGCCGACATCTGCGGCGACTGCCAGTGCCGCCAGGCCGGCGCGTAGTCCAGCACCACCTGGCCTTCGAAGCGCAGCTCCAGCTGGCGCAGCGCCGCCTCGACCGGGTTCGCGCCGTCCGCCGGGTTCGCGCCGTCCGCCGGGGAACCGGCCGCGGGCCCCGCCAGCCCCAGCCGGATCGCCACCGGGTCCTGCTCCAGCGGCGGCAGCGCCGGAGCCCGGTCGGCCAGCGCCGACACGATCGCGAACTGCTCGGTGATCCGGCGCCGCTGGTCGGCGGTGAGCTGGCCGAGGTCCGGCTCCGGGCCGCGGCCCCGCAGGAACGCCAGGTAGCCGTCGACCAGATCGCTGGCCACATCGTCGAAGTCAGCTGCGTCGACCACGGGAGATCTCCTTTCCGGCTGGCTTTCCTGCCGGTTTTCCGGCTGCGGTGGCACGCTGGCGCCGTACGCAGCGGCGCAGCGCCTCCAGCGCCCGCGCGCGTTGCCGGCTCACCGCCTGGTGCGAGGTGCCCACCGTCAGCGCCCAGTCCGACAGCGTCTGGCCGCCCATCACCGTCGCCCGGACCACCGCGCGCTGGTCGGTGGTCAATGCCTCCAGGCAGCTGGCCACCAGCTGGTGCAGCGCCTCCTCCTCGGCGGCGGCCAGGATCTCGCGCCGGTCCGGCAGGCTGGTGGCGATGTCGAGGGCGTCCAGGCTGGACAGCCGCTGGCGCTCCCGCAGGATGCGCCGGCCCTCGTCGATGCCGCGCCGGTAGGCGATGGTCCGGGACAGCCCGACCGGCGAGGTCATCGCGGCCGGATCGCCCCGCAGCAGCTCCAGGAAGGCGGTGTAGACGACGTCGGACACCCGGTGCTCGTCCGGTGGCTTGGCAAGCACCCGCTGGATACCGCGGCGGGCGTACTGGTGCATGCCCTCGCGCAGCGACTCGTACAGGCTGCCGACATCGCCGCCGTAGCCTGTCTCCCACCGCTCCACGAGCTCGGCGAGCTCGCGACCGTCGTCGTCCATCACTGACAGGTCGTCCGCGGCCGGCGATGTGCAACCCCCGCCGGCCCGCGAAAATGCGCGGGCGGGTGCCAGTCGGCTCTCATCCGGGGACGGCTACGGGACCGGAACGGCCGGCAGGGTGTAGAAGCCGTCGGCGAAGCCCAGCACCAGTTTGGCGTCGGTGTGCGAGGCCGGGGTCACCGCCGCGAAGCCGGTGTCGTTGGGAAGGCCCCGGTAGGCGGTCGAGACGTCGGTACGCACCACGTGCACCGCACCGCCGCCGACGACCTTGCCGGCGCCGTCGAGCACCGCCACACACTGCAGCGGATGGCCGGTCCAGTAGATCCAGCCGTCGAACTGCCGGGTGGCGCCCACCAGCTGGTCGTGGTCGAGCGAGCCGGACTTCGGCAACAGCGTGGCCGGCAACGCCTTGATCCTCGACGCGTCGATGGTGGCGTCCGGCTTCAACCCGCAGCCGATGGTGTAGTCGCTGGTGAACGGGTAGCTGCCCAGCCCCTTGAGCCGGGACACCACCGCCGGCGGGTTCTGCAACCGGGCCTGGAAGGGGTCGGTGGCGCCGAAGCGCACCCCGGCGGCCATCTCGTTCTGCACCGGGGTCTCGCCCGCGGTGGTCGCGTACAGCTGCGGGCTGCCGGCCCAGAACACCAGGACGGCGGCGGCGACCGCGGCGATCCCCACAGTCAGCTCACGGGCGGTCCGGGCGGTGCGGATGCCCACCACCGCCACCGCGATCCAGAACAGGCCGGACAGCGAGACGTACCGGGCCTGCGCGCCGTCGCCGAGGAACACCTCGCTGCGGCCGAGCGAGATCAGCCCGGCAGCGACGGTGGCATAGACCGCCACCCCCCACCACGGGGTGAGGTCGGCGAGGTCGTCCGAGGCGGCAAGATCGTCCGGGTCGGCAAGGTTGGCCGGGTCGAACCGCCGGGTCCAGTACGTCACGAAGCCGACCGCGAGGACGGCCAGCCCCGCGGCGCCCGCCACCAGGCCGAACGTGCCGCCCTGGGGGTCCCACAGCGTGGACAGGTTGGTCAGGAAGGTCTGGGACAGCAGGCCTGGGTCGTGGCCGACCCCCTTGCCGGTGGTGCCGCCGTTGGAGGTGAGCTTGTAGACCACCAGGCCGCCGAAGAACAGCCCCAGCGGCAGTCCCCAGCGCCACCAGCGGTCGCGCTGCAGCAGCGCGACCGCCACCACGGCCAGCGGCGCGGCGAAGCCGGTGCCGTAGCTCAGCAGCGCCATGGCGGCCGCGGCGGTGGCCAGCACCGTGCGCCGGTCGCGGGCGAACAGCACGCCCAGCAGGCCGAAGACGTTCGCGGTGATCCATGCGGTGCCGCTCATGCCCTTGAGGTAGTTCCACGCCCCGGTGGGGCAGAACAGCACGGCGCTGGCGGCCAGCAGGAACAGCACCCGGGCCAGTGCCGGCCAGCGGCGCGGCAGCAGCAGCCAGAGGACCGCGAGCGAGGCCAGTCCCATCGCGATCGCGAAGTAGCCCAGCTCGTGGTTGGTGCCGGAGAACAGCTTGGCGTCGAGGTAGTAGACCACCTGCGGGGTGAAGAACGGGTGCTCGTTCTGGTAGCTGAACAGGCCGCGCAGGTGCAGGCTGCCGTCCGGGTTGGTGATGCGCACCAGCGCCGTCCAGTAGTCCTGGTACTGCATCTGGGTGGCCTGGTGGACCCGCCGGGCCATCAGCAGGGCCGGCAGCAGCGCCAGCAGCGCGGCGTACCAGGCCGGATGCACCCGCCGGGCTCGCTGGTCCACCCTGTCCCACCAGCCGGGGCGGTCACCGGCTCCCGGCCGGCCTGCGGGCGCCCGGGTGGCCGGGTCGGCCGTTGGGGAACTCACCGGCGGGCCGGCATGCGCGGAGCCGGTGGGACTGTCGGAGGAGCTGCCGGTGACCGTGGTGTCCATGTCCCGGCGGTTCAGCGCGACCGGGGACGGGCCAGTGCCGGGTCGGTCGGCGTGGCGGGCTCGAGCACCGTCGTCTCGGTAGCCGAGGCGGGCACCGCCGACGCGCCGAGCGGAGCGGGCAGCACTGCGGTGTCGGTGGCCGGCTCGATGGCCAGCGGGGCGCCGGTGCGGGCCTTGATCGGCACCGAGGTGTCGAGGTTGCGATCGGTCCGGTGGATGATCAGCTCGGCCAGCAGGCCCATGCCGACCAGCTGCACGGCCAGCATCTCCAGCAGGATGCCCAGCTGCAGCAGCGGCCGGGTGCCGATGCCGTGCGAGGTGAACACCCATACCCCAAGCAGGTAGAACAGGATCAGCGAGCCGATCACCCCGAACATCAGGCCGATGCCACCCAGCAGGTGCGAGGGACGCCGGCCGTAGCGGGTGATCGAGACCACGGTGAGCAGATCAAGAGCTCCCCGCGCATATCTTTCCAAGCCGTACTTGGACACCCCGTGCAGCCGGGGCCGGTGGTTGACCGGCACCTCGGTGACCTTGAAGCCGTGGGCGTGCGCCAGCGCCGGGACGTAGCGGTGCAGCTCGCCGTAGAGCGGCACCACGTCATAGACCTCCCGGCGGCCGACCCGGAAGCCGGAGTTGTGGTCGTTGAGCTTGAGCCCGGTGACCACGCCGGTGGCCCGGTTGAACACCTTGGACGGCAGCCGCTTGCCGAGCGGGTCCTTGCGGTCGCGCTTGTAGCCGGTCACCAGGTCGTAGCCGCCCTCCAGGGTGGCCAGCAGCCGGGGCAGCTCGTTGGGGTCGTCCTGCATGTCGGCGTCCAGCGTGATGAGGATCTCGCCGCGTGCCTCGGCGAACCCGGCCGACAGCGCCGCCGCCTTGCCGAAGTTGGACCGGAACCGCAGCGCCCGCACCCGCGGGTCGGCCGCTGCGACCGCCTGGATCGCCTCCCAGGTGCCGTCGGTGCTGCCGTCGTCGACGAAGACGATCTCGTAGCGGAACTCCGGCCGTTGCTGCATCGCGGTGACGATCTCGGCGACCAGCGGGCCGATCGTCTTCACCTCGTCCTTGGCGGGAATGACCAGGGAGATGTCGACGGCTGGTCGCTGGACGTTGGTCACGAAGTACTCCGTTCGGCGCTTGGGGAACCCCGCAGATGATACCGCCGCGCTGCTGGGCGCCCGGCCAGCGCGGCACGCCGGGCGATGCGGTGCGCGCCCGGCTGCGGTATGGGAGCCCGCTACCCGGTGGTCAGCAGGGAGGTCTGGTCGGGGTAGGGCAGGGTCGGGGTGAGGCCGGCCAGCCGGCGCTCGACGAGCCCGGACCGCTGGATCGCCTCGCGGTAGCGGCGCCGGCGGGTGTTGTCGAACACGATCATGCCGCCGGGCGCCAGCCGGTGCCGGGCGCGTTCCAGGCAGGCCTCGCGGGCCCGGCCGTCGATCACGATCAGCGAGAACTCGCCCGCCACGTCATCGATGCTGGCCACGTAGCCGGCGAAGTCCAGACCCGCCGCGCCCTCCTTGTGCGAGCCCACCACCGGCGTGGCCGAGGGCACCGGCTCGACGATCCGGAACTCGACGTTGGCCAGCGGCGCCAGCGAGCCGCGCAGGTGCTCGCCGAACTCGCGGTGGTGCTCGACCGAGTGCACCTCCTCGGCCCGCTTGGCCAGCCACAGGGTGCTGGCGCCCGAGCCGTACTCGAACACCCGCACCGGGCGGGGGTGGGCAGCCAGCCATGCTTCTACGACGTCGATGGCGCGGTAGGTCCACCACGGCACGTCCAGCTCGGCGATGGCAAGCGAGTCGTAGGCCCGGGTCAGGCTGTAGAGCCAGTGCCTGGTGCGCCGGTCGCGCGAGGGCGCCTGCTCGCTGAGCAGGCCCACCTTGGTGAGCACCGTGCCCGCCTCCCGGGCGCCGGCCGCGTACAGGCCCTTGGCACGCAGCAGCGCGTCGGTCTTGGAGGTCACTGGATGCTCCCGTTCGTCAGGGCGCCGTCGGCCGGCGCGGTGGTCGGTGCGCTGTCGGCGCTCCCGGTGCTCTCGGTGCTTTCGGGGTTGCGGGCGGGGCTGGTCCGGCGCGCCGCCCACAGCCCGAGCAGGCCGCCGCCGGCGTCGACGGCGATGAACAGCAGCCGGGCGATGGCGGCCACCGCGACCGCCGGCCCGCTGTCCAGGCCGCTGATGGCCAGGAACACCAGCTCGCGCAGGCCCGCGCCGGCCGGCACCGGGATCGCCAGGAAGCCGATGATCCAGGCGGCCACCGCGGCGAAGGCCACCCGGGCCGGCTGCTGGGAGTAGGCGAGCGCCTCGGTGACGCACACCGAGGCCGCACCCACCAGCAGCCAGGTGGCGATCGACCAGCCGGTCAGGCCCAGCATGGTGCGCCACGGCCGGGGCTCGAGCTGGACGCGGCCGCGGGTCAGCTTGGCGCCGAGCACCAGCAGCCGGCCGAGCACCGCCGGGTGCAGTGCGCCCAGGCCCAGCGGGATGAGCGCCAGCATCAGCCAACCCCAGCTCAGCCCGGCGCCGTCGAGGGCGACGAACGGGGCCAGCACGCCGCACACCACGGCGGCGGCCACGCACATCGCGGCGTAGCAGATCAGGGTGGTGACGTAGCCGGTGGTGCGCGAGATGCCGGCCCGGGCGGCCAGCTCGCCGCGTCCGAGCACCGGCCACACCCCGCCCGGGACGTACTTGCCCAGTTCGCCGCCGAAGTACCAGGCCACCGCGTCCCGGCGCCGGGCCGGCGCGTCGAAGACCTGCAGGCAGCGCCACCACAGCAGCCCCAGGCCGGTCATCCCGCCGGCGGCCGCCAGCAGTCCGAGCAGCAGCCAGCCCGGCCGGGCGTCGCCCAGCGCGTCCTGGATGTCCTGCCACTCCCGGGCCAGGGTCAGCACGCACAGCGCCACCGCCAGCACCGCGATTGCCATGCCGGCGGCCTTGACCAGCGTGGCCAGCCGGCTCCGTCCGGACCCGTCCGCCGCCGGCTGGTCCGGCGTTGCCTGGCCGGGGGACGGCTGGTCCAGCGAGGGCTGGCTCGGCGAGGGCTGGCCCGGCGGCACGGACGCGGGCGCGTCGCTGTCGGATACCGGCACGGACACCGAGCTTAGTGCCTGCCGGACCCGCCGCCGGCCAGCCGCCGGACGGGCCGGTGCCTCGCCGGCTGTAGTGCACCCGCCCGGGGAGTGCGCCTCGCCCGGCGGTTCCGGCGCGGCCGGGAGGGCGGCCGCCGTTCGCTAGGATCGGGCCCGTCCGGTTCCCAACCCCGGTCTGGAGTCCTGCCGTGCCGCGTGTGCTCGTCGACGCCACGGCCATCCCCGCCCAGCTGCGCGGCGTGGGGCGATACCTGGACAACCTGCTGCCCGCCCTGGTGGCGGCCGGCGCCGACGTGGTCGCGCTTGCCCAGGCCCGTGACCGGCAACACTTCGCCGAGCTGGGCATCGACTGCCTGCCGGGCGTGTCGGTGCCGGCCGGTCGGTTGGGCCGGCTGGCCTGGGAGCAGTACGGGCTGCCCGGGGTGGCGGCCCGGGCCGGCGCGGACCTGCTGCACTCGCCGCACTACACCTCGCCGCTGCGCTGGACCGGCCCGCTGGCAGTCACCGTGCACGACGCCACCTTCTTCTCCAACCCGGAGTGGCACACCCGGGCCAAGGGGCCGTTCTTCCGGGCCGCGACCCGGCTGGCCGCCCGCCGGGCCGACGTCTGCATCGTGCCGGCCCAGGCCACCGCCGACGAGCTGCACTCCCGGCTGGGCCTGGACCCGGACCGGGTGCAGGTGGCCCACCTGGGCGTCGACACCGGGCTGTTCCGGCCGCCGGACGACGCCGCCCGGGCCCGGGCCCGCGCCGCGGCCGGCCTGGAACCGGACGAGGAGTTCGTCGCCTTCCTGGGCACCCTGGAACCGCGCAAGAACGTCCCGGCGCTGATCCGGGGCTGGGTGGCGGCGTGCGCCACGCTGCAGGCCGGCCGCCGGCCGCCGGCCCTGGTGCTGGCCGGCGGGGCGGGCTGGGACCGCGAGCTGGAGGCCGCGGTGGCGGCGGTGCCGGCCGGGCTGCGGCTGCTGCGGCCGGGCTACCTGCCGCTGGCGGACCTGCCGGGGCTGCTGGGCGCTGCCGCGGTGGTGGCCTATCCCAGCCTGGGGGAGGGCTTCGGGCTGCCGGTGCTGGAGGCGATGGCCTGCGGCGCGGCGGTGCTGACCACCCGGCGGCTGGCGCTGCCCGAGGTCGGCGGCGAGGCGGTCGCCTACGCCGAGCCGACCGACGACTCGATCGCCGACGCGCTGGGCTGGCTGCTGTCTGACCCGCAACTGCGCGAGCAACTGGGGCAGGCGGGCCTGGCCCGGGCGGCACGGTTCAGCTGGGCAGCCTGCGCCGAGGCGCACCTGCGCGGATACGAGCACGCGCTGCGGCGCTCCAGGCAGGAAGGCAGGCGTTGACCGTTCCACACGACTCCCACATCGATGGCTCCGAGGGCTCCAAGGGCAAGGACAGCGCCGGCAAGGACAGCGTCGCGGTCATCGCGGTCACCTTCTCGCCCGGCAGCT
>NZ_DATINC010000080.1:0-18098 GCF_035474675.1 Jatrophihabitans sp.
GAACCGCTTGCCCTTGGTGCCGGCCGCCAGCAGGACCGCGGCGGCCGAGGCGGCCTGGCCCATGCAGTAGGTCTGGATCTCGGGCCGGACGTAGCTCATCGTGTCGTAGATGGCGGTCAGCGCGGTGAACGAGCCGCCCGGGGAGTTGATGTAGATCAGGATGTCGCGGTCCGGGTCGGTGGACTCCAGGCAGATCAGCTGGGCGATCACGTCGTTGGCCACCACGTCGTCGATCGGCGCGCCGAGGAAGATGATGCGCTCCTCGAAGAGCTTGTTGTACGGGTTGGACTCCTTCATGCCGTAATTGGTGCGCTCGACGAAGGACGGCAGCACGTACCGGCTGGAGGGCATCCGGGCGGCGGAGGCCGGCGTGTTCCAGCCGGCGCGGCCCGGGGTGTAGAGCTCGCTCATGTTCGGTGGGTCTCCTTAGGCCGGGGCGGGGGCGGAGCCGTTGCTCATCTGAGCCACCCGGCTGACCACGTGGTCGACGAATCCGTACTCCAGCGCCTGCTGAGCGGTGAACCAGCGGTCGCGCTCGGAGTCGGCCTGGATCTGCTCGACGGTCTGGCCGGTGTGCTCGGCGATCAGCCGGGCCATCTCGGCCTTGGTGAGCTTGAACTGCTCGGCCTGGATCGCGATGTCGGAGGCCGTGCCGCCGATGCCGGCCGACGGCTGGTGCATCATGATCCGCGCGTGCGGCAGGGCGTAGCGCTTGCCGCGGGCGCCCGCCGAGAGCAGGAACTGCCCCATCGAGGCGGCCATTCCCAGGGCGTAGGTCGCCACGTCGCACTCGACGAACTGCATGGTGTCGAAGATCGCCATGCCGGCCGTCACCGAGCCGCCCGGGGAGTTGATGTAGAGGTTGATGTCGCGGGTGGAGTCCTCGGCCGACAGCAGCAGCAACTGGGCGCACAGCCGGTTGGCGATGTCGTCGTCGACCACCTGGCCGAGGAAGATGATGCGGTCGCGCAGCAGCCGGTCGTAGATCGAGTCGTTGAGGTTCATGCCCGCGCCGGGGCTGCGCGCCTCGAGGATCCGGATCGGCTCCGAACGAGCGCCGGCGCCGGCACGGTCGAACCCGGCATGCTGGCCGCGCTGGGCGTCAAAGGGGCTCACTGGCGTTCCTTCCGTCAAGAGTGGATCTGACTCGACCCTAATGGCCCGCTCCGACACTCTGGGCTGTCAGGCGGTGCCGTTCGCTCAGGGCGTCAAACCCGGCTCTGCTCGCCGGAGTCCTCAACGCCGGAGTCGGAGTCCTCGATGCCGGCGTCCGCCTCGTCACCGGTGGCCGCCTCTTCGATCGCGTCCTCCAGCTCCTCCAGCTCGGCCTGGCCCTGCGGGGTGGACAGCGCCGACAGGTCCACCGGGTTGCCGGAGGCGTCGGTGACGCTGGCCGACTCCAGCACCGTGGCCAGCGCCTTGTTGCGCCGGACGTCGGCCACCAGAGCGGCGATGTTGCCGGCCTGCACGATCTGGTCGGCGAACTCCTGCGGCGCCATGTCGTAGCGCTGGGCCTGCCGCACGATGTACTCGGTCAGCTCGGCGTCGGAGACCGAGACCGCCTCGGCGTCGGCGATGGAGTCCAGGATGAACTGGGTCTTGACCGCCTTCTCGGCGACCTCGCGCAGCTCGGCGGTGAACTCCTCCCGGGTCTTGCCCTGCGACTCCAGGTACCGATCGAAGGCCGCGTCGTCGTGACCGAGCTGGTGCACCACGTCGTGCTCGCGCCACTCGATCTCGGCCTGCACCGCCGACTCCGGCAGCGGCACCTCGGTCTGGGCGACCAGCAGCTCCAGCACCTTGTCGCGGGCCTCGGCGCCCTGGCCGAGCACCTTCACCCGGTCCAGCCGGGTCCGCAGGTCGGCTCGCAGCTCCTCGACGGTGTCGAACTCCGAGGCCAGCTGGGCGAAGTCGTCGTCGGCCTCGGGCAGCTCGCGCTCCTTGACCGAGTTGACCACGACGGTGATCTCAGCGTCCGAGCCGGCGTGCTCGCCGAAGGCCAGGGTGGAGGAGAAGGTGGCCGACTCGCCGGCCGACTTGCCCAGGATCGCCTCGTCCAGACCCTCGACCAGGTTGCCGGAACCGACCTCGTAGGACAGCCCCTGCGCCGAGCCGCCCTCCACCTCGACGCCGTCGACGGTGGCGGTCAGGTCCAGGGAGACGAAGTCTCCGGTGCGCACCTCGCGCTCGACCCCCTTGAGGGTGCCGAAGCGGGCCCGCAGCTGCTCGAACTGCTCGGCGACCTCGTCGTCGGTGACCGCCGCGTCCTCCACGGTGACGGCCAGCCGGTCGTAGCCGGAGACGGAGATCTCGGGACGGACGTCCACCTCGGCGGTGAAGGCCAGCCGCTGGTTGTCCTCCAGCGTGGTGACCTCGATCTCGGGCTGGCCGAGGGCCTTGACGCCGGTCTCGCGCACCGCGTCGGAGTAAGCCTTGGGCAGCGCCTTGTTGATCGCCTCCTCCAGCACGGCGGCCCGGCCGATCCGCTGGTCGATGATCCGGGCCGGCACCTTGCCGGGGCGGAAGCCGGGCACCCGAACCTGGGATCCGATGGCCTTGTAGGCCTCGTCCAGGCTGGACTTCAGCTCGTCAAACGGCACCTCGACCGCGAGCTTCACACGGGTCGGGCTCAGGTTTTCGACGCTGCTCTTCACGGTGTGCTCTTTCGCTCCTCGGTGGCTGGCTCAGCGGTGTCGGGCGGTGTGCCCGGGTCGTTCTCGATGTGACGGTGGAACGCGTGCGTGGGCACGCCCGTCGGGGTGACAGGATTTGAACCTGCGGCCCCTCGCTCCCAAAGCGAGTGCGCTACCAAGCTGCGCCACACCCCGGCACCTGATCCAGGCCGTGAGGGATCGCGGTCCCGGCATGGCAGACGTACCGAACGGCCAGTGTACGGGTGTCGGTCCGGCCCCCGGAGACGCGCTAGGCTGTCGGGGCACTCGCGGATCCCCCGGGCGGGCCGGCCTGGCCCGTGGTCTCGACGTCCGGCGGAGTTCGCGAGCGTTGCGGGCGTAGCTCAATGGCAGAGTCTCAGTCTTCCAAACTGATTATGCGGGTTCGATTCCCGTCGCCCGCTCACGTTGCCCGGCCCTGCGGCCGGCCCCTCCTCAGCCCTTCGGCTCGGGCGAGGTGGAGGCCTTGCCCTCGTCGTCCTCGCCCGGCTGCTCGCCGGTCAGGGCGTTCTCCACCCCGCTGCCCAGCGCAGCCCCGGGGCCACCGAGGTCGTCGGCGCCGCCGGGCCGCTCGGTCGGGTCCTCGGCGGACGGCCGGTCCTCGGGTCGGGACTGCTCGGTCATGGCTGCTGCCCTGCTTTCCTCGGGTAGCCGGCCGGCACGGCCGGCTGCTGCTCAGTCGACGGTCGCGGTGTCGCGGTAGGCGACCGGGTGGTCCTGGCCCTGTTCCAGGAAGTACTCGTTGAGGGCCTGGGCGATCAGGTTGTGCTGGTAGGCATCGGGCAGCAGCAGGCCGAGCACGTAGGCCTCGAGCTCCAGCTCTCCGACGGTGCCGCTGACCGCGATGTAGCGCAGCCACAGCTCGGAAAAGGTCATGCCGGACAGCTGCATGCCGTCGAGCAGGCTCATGCCGGACTCGGTGGAGGTCACGGCTGCGCTCCTTCGGAGTCCCGCACGACCTCACGGGCGAGGTCGAAGATGCTGCGGGCCTCGGTCCGGGAGCGGTGCATCAACATCGTCAGGGCGTCCGGACGGCTCACCGACCGCGAGTCCATCAGGGCGGTCTCGGCGGCGGTGATCAGCTGGGCCTGGTCCCGGGCCGCGGCGAGCCGGGCGGACGGCACCACGCCCCCGGGCTCGGTGGCCGCCGGGCGGGACAGCACCGTCGAGATGCACCGGGCCAGCAGGCTGGCGACCGCCTGCGGGCGTTCGGCGTCGAAGGCGTGCCGCGAGGAGCCGTAGAGGTTGATCGCCGAGGGCCGGGCGGTGCCGGTCAGCGGCAGCGAGATCGAGCTGCGCACCCCCCGCTCGACGGCCGCCTCGGTGAATCCGGGGAACCGGGCGGCGTCGGTGGCGGCGTCGAAGTCGTGGTAGCGGTGCTCACGGGCGGCCGCCATGCACGGTCCGTCACCCGACCGGTACTGGGCCTCGTCGAGGTCCAGCGCCAGCCCGCCGGAGGACACCGGGGTGAAATAACGCTCCCCGTCGAGGGTGGTGATGCTGCAGCCGATCGCGTCCGGTGCCACGTCGTGGCCGAGGGCCACCGCCTGGCGCAGCAGCGCCTCGGTATCGGGGGCGGCATCGGGTTGCGACGCGGCGCGCAGCAACTCCGCCCACTGTCGGCCTGTCGTCGCTAGCAAGCGGACCTCGCAAGGGGTTTGAGCGTGCCCAGCACCAACCCGGTCGACAGCCGGCCGCTGCGGCCGGACAGCCAACACTTTTCGGGCTCCGACGACCCGTACGTCAGCCCGGGGGTTGAACCCCTGCCCGGGCCGGTAAGGGCGGCAGCTCAAGGATACCGGTCTCGCTGACTCCGCGCGCCACATCCACCAGCTTGCGGTGCGAGTTCTGGCTGGCCAGCCGGAGCAGGTCGAAGGCCTCCTGCTGGGTGATCTTGTACCGGTTCATCAGCACCCCGACGGCCACCCCGATCCCCCGGTTGCTCTGCAGGGCGCGCTCCAGGTGCTGTACCTGCTCGTGCAGCCGGGCGCCCGCGATCGCCAGCGAGGCATGGGTGGCGAGCAGCACGGCTACCGTCTGGTCGCCGGAGTCGAAGGCGTCGGGATGCACCGAGTACAGGTTCAGCGCGGCCACCAGGTCGTCGTCCTCCAGGAACAGCCGCACCGAGAGCATGCTGCAGATGCCGTGCTCGGCGTTGGCCCGGCGGCCGAACTCCGGCCAGCGCCGGTCGGTCACCAGCGAGCCGGTGCGGTAGATCTCCTCCTTGATGGCGGCGTCCACGCACGGCCCGCTGTGCAGGTCGTACTGGATCTGGTCCACCTGCAGAGGGACCTTGCTGGTGCTGCCGACGGTCTCGAACCTGCCGTGCCGGCCCCGGCTGATCGCCGCGTGCTCGGCTCCGGGCACCAGGTCGACGGCGCGCTGGCAGACCAGCCCCAGGGTGGCGTCCAGGCCGTGGTCGGACAGCAGCTCCTGGCCCAGCCGGGCGAACAGGCCGGCCAGCTCGCCGAGGTAGTCGGGGGTCCACGTGCTTTCCTCTAGCGCCATGGCCAGCTCACTTTCTGCGGTGCGGTCCGGCGCTGAGTCGCATCGGAGGTGCCGAGCAAGTGTGCACCCTGGTTCGGTCATGGCAAAGCTCGGAACCTAGGCACCGGCCCCGTCCGGACAGACCGCCTAGGAGCCGGCCCTGCTCAGCGGTCGGGTTCGGAGATCGGCCGGACGGTGCCGGTGACCCAGACCGAGGCCTGGTCCGGGTGCAGCTCGACGGCCAGTTCGCTCGGCCGGCCGATCTGCTCGCCCTGCAGGATGCGCAGCCGCACCGGCGGCCGGACCACTCCGAGGGCGGCCAGGTAGCCGCCGTAGGCCGCGGCCGCCGCGCCGGTGGCCGGGTCCTCGACCACGCCGCCCACCGGGAACGGATTGCGCGCCAGGTACTCCTGCGGGCTCACCTGGTACATCACGCTCACCGTGGTCCAGTCCTGCTCGCTACACAGCGCCTGCAGCGCGGCGAAGTCGTAGCTCATCGCCTCCAGTTCGGCCCGGTCGGCCAGGTTCAGCACCAGGTGCCAGGCGCCGGCGTAGCAGAGCATCGGCGGCAGCCCGGGCTCCAGCACGTCGGTCGACCAGCCGAAGCAGTCCAGCGCCCGCTGCAGCAGTTCGGCCGGCAGCTGGCGCTGGCGGGGCGGCACGCTGGCCAGCCGAGCCCACCACTCACCCGACGGGTGCTGGCCGGTCCGCACCGCCACCGGGCCGGCGGCGGTGTCCAGCTCCAGGTCGCCGCCGCCCAGGACGCTGCCGAGGGCTGCCCCCAGCGCGACGGTGGCATGGCCGCAGAACGGCACCTCGGCCAGCGGGGAGAAGTAGCGGACCCGGTAGTGGCGGCGGCCCGGTTCCGGCGGGCCGTCGGTCACGAAGACCGTCTCGGAGTAGCCAACCTGCTCGGCCAGGGCCCGCATCTGCTGCTCGTCCAGCGCCCGGGCGTCGAGCACCACCCCGGCCGGATTGCCGCCGGCGCCGTCCCGGGCGAAGGCGCTCAGCCGCAGCACCGCCGGCTGCTCAGGGGTCGGCCCGGGGTTCGCCATCGCGCACCACCCCTTCTCGCGGACCGTTCGATCTCCGGACCGGCCGGGTACGTCTTCACCGGCCGGCCCGTGCGCCTGCACCCTAGCGCCGGCGCGCGCCGGCCCGACATCGCGTACGGGCCCGACGTACGTGCGGCTCGACACCCGGTACGGGCCCGGCATCGGGTACCCGGCCCAGCATCGGGTACGGGCCCGGCATCCTGCGGGATTGACTCGATGTCGGCACCCCCTGCCACAATCGGGCAAGCCGGTGCGGGTCGCCCTCCCGCTGCCGTGCCATTGCCGCCGCGCCCGCTGCGACACCCGCCGACCGCGCCGGCGGGGAGGGCGTCGGTGTCACGGGGAAGAGGTGGAATGTGTTCGAATACGGTATGAGCTCGCGCCGCGGCGAACCCGGCCTGGCCGGTCGTCCGCGGCCGGGCCCGGCCGCCCAGGCGTTCGCGCCGGTCCGCCGCCCGCGGATCATCGGCGAGCTGCTGGTGGTGCTGCTGTTGCTGCGTGCCTACGACATGGTGCGCAGCCATGCCGAGGTGCGCGAGGTGGCGGCGTTGCGGCACGGCCGGCAACTGCTCGACGTCGAGCGCTGGCTGCACATCAACATCGAGCTGTCGGCCAACCTGTGGACCACCCAGCAGACGGTGCTCTCGTTGCTGGCCAGCTACTGGTACCAGTTCGCCCACCTGACGGTGACCATCGGAATGCTGGTGTGGTGCTGGTGGCGGCGGGCGCACAGCTACCGGCGGGCGCGCAACGCGCTGGTGCTGACCAACGTGTTCGGCCTGACCATCTTCCTGCTCTACCCCGCCGCGCCGCCACGGTTCCTGCCCGGTTTCGGCTTCGTCGACGCGGTGGCCGACGCCGGCTTCGGCGCCACCCACGGCGGCCCGGTGACCGCCGACCAGTTCGGGGCGTTCCCGTCCCTGCACCTGGCCTGGGCGGTCTGGACCGCGGTGGTCGCCTACCGGCTGGTCCGCTCCCCCGTGCTGCGCCGGCTGTGGCTGTGCTACCCAGTGGTCACCGCAGTGGCGGTGGTGGTGACCGGCAACCACTACCTGCTCGACATCCTGGCCGGCGGCCTGATCGCCCTGGGAACGCTGGCCATCGCCCACTACCTGCCCGCGTTCCGGCAGCAGCCGGGCCCCGGCGGTTCCGCCAGTTCTGGCGGTTCTGGCGGCTCTACCGAGGCCGGCCGGGGAAACCCGACCCGGCCCAAGAGCCTGTTCGGTTCCCGGGACGGTGAGCTGGTCCGCTCAGGACCCGACCGGTAGCAGCCGTCCGGCGCCGCGGTGCCCGGCCGGTGGAGTTGCGGCGGGCCGGTCCGCCGGTTGGCGCTGGATCACCACCAGGGTCCGGTCGTCGGCGAGGGTGCTGGGCACCTGCTCGATCAGCAGGCCGGCCAGCCCCGCGCCGCCCGGCCGCTCGGCAGCCAGCGCCTCCACGCTGCCCATCAGCCGCCGGGTGCCGGCCTCGAGGCCGGCCGCACGGTCCTCGACCACCCCGTCGGTGTAGAGGAACAGCGCCTCCCCCGGTTGCAGCACGTCGCGGTCGAGCACCCCGGTGACCGTCGGCACCGCGCCGAGCACCGTTCCGGCGGCCGCCGACGTCCGCCACGGCGACGGCGTGCCCGGCCGGTAGTGCAGCGCCGGCGGATGGCCGGCCACCCGGACCCGGTACTCGCCAGAGTCCAGATCCAGCTGGAGGTAGACCGCCGAGGCCAGCCCGACCGATCCCTGCTGGCGGGCCAGGTAGTCGTTGACGGCGGCCAGGAACTGCTCGGCGGGCACCGAGCCGAGCAGGCCGCCGACCGCACCGGACAGCAGCAGCGCCCGGGGCCCGGCGGTGATGCCGCAGCCGGCGACGTCGATCACGGCCAGGTGCAGCACCTGGCTGGTTCCCTCGCACACCAGCCGGTTGGCGACGAAGTCACCCGACAGCACCGCTCCGTGGGCCGGCCGGTGCTGGATGTCGACGGTCCAGCCGGCCGGCACCGACGGCACCCGGGCCTGCACCAGAGCCCGGTCCCGGATCAGTCCCAGCACCGTCTCGGCGCTGACCTGGCGCAGGCCCAGCCGGTCCCGGTGCCGGGCGCGCAGCGCGCCGACCAGCCCGACCAGCGCGGTCACCGCGACCAGCGCCATGCCGGGAGTGGAAAGCCTGCTCCAGTGCCCGTCGCGTACTCCGGCGAGCGCCACCAGGCCCAGGCAGCCGGCCGCGGTGGCCAGCAGGGCCAGCATCCAGCGCAGGCTCAGCAGCAGCGAGGACAGCACCGCCACTACGACGGCCACCGCCATCACGTCGAGCTCGGCGTTGCGGGCCAGCAGCGACCAGCCGGTACTTCCTGCCAGCGCGATGCTGGTGAGGGTGGCGACCGCGGGTTCGGACAGCCGCCGGGCCCGGGCACCGCACCAGCGGGCCAGATCCAGGCAGCCACGCAGGGCGGAACTGCTCCGGCTGGTCGGGATGGCCACGGTCATGGTGGGCTCACCGTAACCGAGCCGCGACGTCACTGGTAGCGAAGCGGTATCGATCCGTTACGGACCGTGCCCGGTTTCGCCGCGTGTGACCGTTCGGGCAGGATGAGCGCATGACCACCCCGCCGGAGCGCCCGCACCGCCGCCGGCGCCGAGCTCGCCGGCCGGCCGCCGAGGGCGCCGCCGAGGCCGGTTCGCCGGCGTCGGCGCAGGACCGACCGAACGGCCCCGAGGCCGGCCCGGCCGAGCACCGGCGCGCCGAGCCGGGCACCGGACGCCGGGGGACGGGCGGCCGCAACTCCGGCCAGGACGACCACCACGGCAACCACGGCCGGGACTCCGAACGCGGCTGGCGCGAGCTGGCCGGCAGTTCCCCGTCCCAGGTGGGCCTGTCCGGCGCGCTGCGGGCCCGGGACGTGGCCCGGCCGACCCCGGCGGACCTCGCCGCCGCCGAGCGCTCGGTGGTGCTGGTACGCCGCGGCTGGCAACCTCCTCCGGAGGGCTGAGGAGGGCAGGCCGGCTCAGGCCGGCAGCAGCCTCACTCCGGCAGCGTCCCGGTCTGCTCGAAGGCAGCGAGCATGCCGATCCGCCGGACGTGCCGGGGATCGGCGGAGAAGTCGGTGTTGACGAACGCGTCCACGATCGAGAGCGCCGCGTCCTGGCTGTGCATCCGGGCGCCGAGGCCGAGCACGTTCGCGTCGTTGTGCTGTCGGGCCAGGATCGCGGTCGGCAGGTCGTAGCCGAGCGCGGCCCGGATGCCGGCCACCTTGTTCGCGGCGATCTGCTCGCCGTTGCCCGATCCGCCCAGCACGATGCCGAGACTGCCCGGGTCGGCGACCACCCGCTGGGCGGTGCCGATGCAGTAGGGCGGGTAGTCGTCCTCGGGCTCGTAGCTGTGCGGCCCGCAGTCGACGACGTCGTGGCCGGCGTCGGCCAGGTGCGCGGCCAGCACACCCTTGAGCTCGAATCCCGCGTGGTCGCTGCCGAGGTAGATCCGCATGGGCGCCATGGTGCCAGCACCCCCGCTTCTCGGCCTGCCGGGGTCCTGACGAGTGTCGGCCAGGACCCCGGCCGGCCCTGGTTCAGTCAGTGTCCGGCGAGAAGCCGAACCCGCCGTCCGGCGCCCGGCTCAGCCGGTGCTCGGCCACCGCGGCCGCCACCGGGATCTCGCCGTAGACGTGCGGGAAGTCCTCGTCCGAGCCGTACAGGTCCTCCTCGACCACCGGGGACGGCAGCCGGGCCGGATCGACCTCGATCACCAGCAGGTCGGTCCGGTCGCGGAACCGGGCGTTGGCGGTCCGGGCGACCTGGTCGCGGTAGGAGAAGTGCACGAAGCCCTCCTGCTCCAGCGACGGCGGGCGGTAGCTGCCCAGGGCGCAGGCCGCCCGCCAGTCCGGCTCGGCCACGATGTGGAAGATCGCCGTCATCGGCACTCAGGGTCGACCGGGCACACGACCGGCGCGCTCAGTCGAACCGCGGGGACTCGGTGCGGGTCCGCTTCAGCTCGAAGAAGTACGGGTAGCCGGCCAGCAACCGGGTGCCGTCCCAGACCCGCAGGGCCTCCTCGCCGCGCGGGATGCGGGTCAGCACCGGGCCGAAGAAGGCCACCCCGTCGACGTGGATCACCGGCGTGCCCACCTCGAAGCCGACCGCGTCCATGCCCGCGTGGTGGGACTTGACCAGGGCGTCGTCGTAGTCCTGCGAATCCGCGGCGTCGGCCAGCGACTCCGGCAGGCCGGCCTCGGCCAGCGCCTCGACGAGGGCCTCCCGGTCCAGCTCGCGGCCCTGGTCGTGCCGGCGGGTGCCCAGCGCGGTGTAGAGCGCACGCAGGCTTTCGGTGCCGCTGTGCTGCTCGGCGGCGATCGCCACCCGTACCGGTCCCCACGCCTTGTCGAGCATGGTGCGGTAGTCCTCCGGCAGGTCCCGGCCCTCGTTGAGCACCGACAGCGACATCACGTGGAAGTTCAGGTCGAGGTCCCGGTGCTTCTCGACCTCCAGGATCCAGCGGGAGGTCACCCATGCGAACGGGCACGCCGGGTCGAACCAGAAATCGACCTTCGCGCGGCTCTCGGTTACGTCCGTCGCCATCACACAGCCCCTAATCTGCTAGCTAGGTATGAAAGAATGCCTTCATTCAGCGGCTCACCCGCCTAACGGCGACAACCACCTTGTGAGGAGTGGCATTCCGTGTCCAGTGTGCGCCCCGCGACTACCGGCCCGTCGGCCGGCGGTCCCGAGTCCTACCGCATCGACGCCAACACGGTCCGGATGCCCAACCTCACCCGGGAGGACGCCCGGCACCGCGCCGGGTTGCTGCAGGTGGACAGCTACGACGTGGCGCTCGACCTGACCGACGCCGAGGGCGGCCCGAGCGAGCGCACCTTCCGCTCGCGCACCACCGTCACCTTCAGCGCCAACCAGCCCGGCGCGTCCACCTTCCTGGACGTGATCGCCGAGCGCTTCCACGAGGTGAGCCTGAACGGGCAGCCGGTCGACGTCAGCGGCTACGAGCCGGCGGACGGCATCGTGCTGCCGGAACTGGCCGAGCACAACGTGGTGGTGGTCGACGCCGACCTGCTCTACACCACCAACGGCCAGGGCCTGCACCGGTTCGTCGACCCGCTGGACGGCGAGGTCTACCTCTACAGCCAGTTCGAGACGACCGACTCCAAGCGGATGTTCGCCTGCTTCGACCAGCCCGACCTCAAGGCCACCTTCACCCTGCACGTCACCGCACCGGCGCACTGGCAGGTGGTGTCCAACGGGGTGGTGACCGAGGTGGAGGACGACGACGAGACCAAGACCGTGCACTTCGCCACCACGCCGCGGGTGAGCACCTACATCACCGCGCTGGTCGCCGGCCCCTACTTCAGCGCCACCGACTCCCACGACGGCGTCGACCTGGGGCTGTACTGCCGCGCGTCGCTGGCCGAACACCTCGACAGCGAGGAACTGTTCACCATCACCAAGCAGGGTTTCGACTGGTACCACCAGAACTTCGGGCACCGCTACCCGTTCGGCAAGTACGACCAGTGCTTCGTGCCCGAGTTCAACGCCGGCGCGATGGAGAACGCCGGGTGCGTGACCGCCACCGAGGACTACATCTTCACCAGCCGGGTGACCGACGTGCGCCGCGAGCGCCGGGCCACCACCGTGCTGCACGAGCTGGCCCACATGTGGTTCGGCAACCTGGTCACCATGCGGTGGTTCGAGGACCTCTGGCTGAACGAGTCCTTCGCCGAGTGGGCCGGCAACACCGCCCAGGCGCAGGCCACCGCGTGGCCCGGCATCTGGACCACCTTCGCCACCACCGAGAAGGCCTGGGCCTACCGGCAGGACCAGTACCCCTCGACCCACCCGGTGGCCTGCGAGATCCCGGACGCCGAGGCGGTCGAGGTCAACTTCGACGGCATCACCTACGCCAAGGGCGCCAGCGTGCTCAAGCAGCTGGTCGCCTACGTCGGGCTGCCGCAGTTCCTGGCGGGGCTGCGGCAATACTTCGCCGACCACGCCTACCGCAACACCACGCTGGCCGACCTGCTCGACGCGCTGAACGCCACCTCCGGCCGGGAGCTGTCCGGCTGGTCGAAGCTCTGGGTGGAGACCAGCGGCATGAACACCCTGTCGGCGGACTACCAGCTCGACGCCGAAGGCCGGTTCAGCTCGTTCGCGGTGCTGCAGGACGCGCCGCGCGACACCTCGCCGGACAACACGCTGCGCCCGCACCGGCTGGCCATCGGCCTGTACCGCTACACCGAGGACGGCCGGCTGGTCCGTACCGACCGGGTCGAGGTGGACGTCGACGGCGAGCGGACCGAGATCGCCGAGCTGGTCGGCCGGACCCGTCCGGACCTGGTGCTGCTCAACGACGACGACCTGACCTACTGCAAGCTGCGGCTGGACCCGCACAGCATGCACACTCTGCAGAGCGGCGGGCTGGCCGCGCTGGAGGACTCGCTGGCCCGCACGCTGTGCTGGTCGGCGGCCTGGGAGATGGTGCGCGACGGCGTACTCGCCACCCGGCACTACCTCGACCTGGTCAGCTCCGCGGCCGGCACCGAGTCGGTGATCAGCGTGGTCCAAACGGTCGCCAAGAACCTGCTGCTGGCGCTGGAGATGTACGCCGATCCGGAGTGGGCGACCGGCGCCCGGGTGCGCTTCGGCGAGCTGGCGCTGGCCAACGCCCGCGCCGCGGCACCCGGCTCGGACCACCAGCTGGCCTGGGTGCACGCGCTGCTCAACGCCGGCGAGCAGCTCGACGTGGTGGCCGGGCTACTGTCCGGTGCCGAGCAGCTGGACGGGCTGGTGGTCGACACCGACCTGCGCTGGCTGATGCTGCGCGCCCTGGTGGGCGCCGGCCGGGCCGGCGAGGCCGAGATCGCCGCGGCCGCCGCCGAAGACCCGTCCGCGTCCGGTGCCCGGCACGCCGCCACCGCCCGGGCCCGGATCCCCACCGCCGAGGCGAAGGCGGCGGCCTGGCAGCTGATGATCCACGACTCGGAGCTGTCCACGGCGATGCGGCGGGCGGTGATGACCGGCTTCCGCGACCCGTGGCGGCCGGACCTGCTGACGCCGTACGTGGACTCCTACTTCGCCGAGGCAGCGGGCCTGTGGGACCGGCTCACCACCGAGACCGCCCGGTACATGATCATCGGGCTGGTGCCGACCTGGTCGGACGCGATCGACGAGCGGACGGTGCGGCTGGCCGAGGAGTTCCTGGCCAACACCAGCCACCCGGCGGCGCTGCGCCGGTTGGTCGACGAGGGCCGGGCCGACATGGTCCGGGCGCTGCGGGCCCGGGCCGCCGACACCGAGAACGCCACCGCGGACGGCGACTGAGCGGCGCGCCGACCTCGGCGGGGTCAGCGGTGTCCGCTGGTTCGGGGTACTCGTTCCAGGAGATCGACCGGGAGCGTCAGCAGCTTGTACAACGGCTCCTCGTCATCGCTGGGAATCTCGATCTCGAGGCGGGCGTAGAACTCACCCGGGAAGAGGCTCAGCACGGTGCCCGCGATCTTGTCCCGGCCCCATGGCACGAGGATCCGGTCACCTGGCTCGAACTCGGTCATGACGGGCTCCACGGATCGACGGCCGGAAACAGGCCGATCAGATGGTCCCAAAATATCTCGTCCAGCGCACCGGCATAACGATCCAGGCAGGCGTGTGCGGCGTCGACATAGCCGATGGTCGGGCGGATTCCCCGCTGGGCGAGGCGGCGCAGCCTGTCCTGGTCGCCGTGGGTCAGGGCATTGCGCAGCTGGACAAGCTCCTTCAGCAGCCTGGCATCGCTGTCGTGCGTGGGGTTTCTGGCCAGCAGCTGGGAGCCGAGCGACGCGATACCCAGGCGCTCGGCGTCCTTCCGCACGGTGTCCAGGTGCGGATTCCCGCGATCTATCCACCGGTCGCTGGACATTGCCGAGGTCAGTCGGGTCTGGTGCTGGGCGAGACTGCCGGAACCGCGCACCAGGGTGCTGGTTGCCAGGTCCAGCAGGTCCCGGACGAAGCCCTGGAACTCCGTCACGATCCGCAGCACCAGAGCGTCGTTGATCTGTTGGGCTCCCGTCCCCGGTGGCCGCCCGGCTCGGGGTTCTGGATTGCCGAGCAGGGCGTGGGCCCGGCGCAGCTCGGTCACGTTCGCCCACCTGGCCGTCCGCCAGCTGAGCAACGCCGGCGATCCGCGGTAACCCGACACCGGCGAAGCACACCACGACAGCGGTCGCCTGCAGGGGCGCCCGCCACGATTGTGGAAAGCCCGATCCGGCGACAGAACGCCCTTTCGAATTCGGGCTGTTCGGGCTAGGAGCCCCAGGTCGGACGGAGCGGGAAGGACGCCTCGCCGGACTCGGGAACCTTCACCGCCAGCACCTGGTGCAGCTGGATGCCGTTGGTCTCGAAGCCCAGCCGGGAACCGGCCATGTACAGCCCCCACACCCGAGCGGTGGGCTCACCGACGTCGGCGACGCAGGCGTCCCAGTTGCGCACCAGGTTCGCGCACCAGTGCTGCAGGGTCAGCGCGTAGTGCTCGCGCAGGTTCTCCTCGTGCCGCACCTCGAGGCCGGCGTCCTGCGCCTCGCTGATGATCCTCCCCGAACCGGCCAGCTCGCCGTCGGGAAAGACGTAGCGGTCGATGAACTGGCCCGGCATCGGGCTCTGCTTGTTGTCGGTGCGGGTGATGCAGTGGTTGAGCAGCCGGCCGCCGTCGCGCAGCTTGCCCTTGAGGAAGGCGAAGTAAGCCGGGTAGTTGCGCACCCCGACGTGCTCCATCAGCCCGATCGAGCTGACCGCGTCGTAGTCCGATCCCGGCGCGTCCCGGTAGTCCGAGTGCAGGATACGCACCTGGCCGGCGAGTCCTTCGCGCTCCATCCGCGCCGCGCCCCACTCGGCCTGCGCGGCCGACAGCGTCACGCCCACCACCTGCACCCCGTAGTGGGTGGCCGCGTGCCGGGCCATGCCGCCCCAGCCGCAGCCGACGTCGAGCAGCCGCATGCCCGGTTCCAGGCCCAGCTTGCGGGCCACCAGGTCGAACTTCTCCTCCTGCGCCTCCTCCAAGCTCGCGTCCGGCTTGGGGAACACCGCGCAGGTGTAGGCCATCGAGGGCCCCAGCACCTTCTCGTAGAACTCGTTGGACACGTCGTAGTGCTTGCCGATCGCCGAGGCGTCCCGGTCGCGGGAGTGCCGCAACCCCTCCATCACCCGGCGCCAGCGGGGCAGCGACTCCTGCGCCGGCGGCTCGGGGGGCAGCAGGTTGCGCCAGCCCATCTCGCGCAGCAGCACGCCGGCCTCGCGGGGCGTCGGCCGGCGGAACCGCCAGCTGCCGAGGCTCTTCAGCGCCTCGTACGGATCGCCGGGGTGCGCGCCGTGCAGCACCAGATCGCCCTGCACGTAGGCCCGGGCCAGCCCCAAGTCGCCCGGCGCGGTGGCCAGGTAGCGCAGCCCGCGCTCGTTGACCAGCTCCAGGGTGAACGCGGCATCCGCCGGGCCGAACGCGCTGCCGTCATAGGCCTGCAAGCGCATCGGCGCGCCCTCGACGGTCAGCATCGACACCAGATCGGCGATCTTCATCTGCGTCCCACCGCTTTCTCGTACAGCCCGGTCAGCCGGTGGCCGGGATCGTATCTGTCCTTCAGCTCGGCGTAGGTCTGGCCGCCGTACATGGCGGCGAACGTCTGCCGGTCGTAGTAGGCGTCGGAGTACAGCGACTTGTGCCCGGCGTGCTCGGCGACCGCCGCCTCCACCAGCCGGTTGACGTCGCCGTCGGCGCGGCCGGCAGCGATCGGCACGGTGCCCCAGAACCCCACGTTGACATAGACCTGGCCAGGCGTGAGCGGGTAGAGCGGCCAGGGCTTGGCCGAATCGTGCCCGCCGCCGGGCTGTCCCGCGTCCTGGGCACGCGCCGGCTCGCGCAACGTCAGCGGACACAGCCACACCGGCGACATGCCGACGTGCTCGGCGAACCAGCGCAGGAAGGCAGCAGTGCGCCGCACCGGGATCTCGACGTCCTGCACCACCCGCTCGGTCGGCGGCCGCCGGCGGATCCGGTCGAGCTTGGCGGCGACTCCGAAGCGGTGGTCCAGCGAGATCAGCCGGTGGTAGAAGTCGCTGCGCCGGTACCGGGCCGGCCACAGCCGGCGGATCACCGGGTGCTGCACCCCGAACGCGCCCGAGCACCAGAACCAGTCGGTGTCCCAGCGCCACAGGTAGTCAGAGACCGTCAGGCAGTCCCGCTGACGGGCCGGGATGGAGCGGTAGTAGATCTGCTGGCCGGTGTAGTCGCTGGCCCCGGCCATCCCTGATTCGGCGGGACTGTCCACCCAGCGGCCGAGGCACAGGTAGGCCTCGTCGACGCTGAACATCACCCCGTCGAGGAAGTCGACCGGCTCGCCGTCCCAGCTGTGCTCGGTGCTGATCGTCGCGATGGCCGCCGCCAGCGCCTCCAGGTCGGCGAACCGGACGTTGCGCAGCCCGACGTACGGGCGGACCGGGTCCAGCTCGACCAGCAGCCGGACGGTGTAGCCGAGGCTGCCGTAGGAGTTCGGGAAGCCGTAGAACAGGTCGGGGTACTGGGTGCGGCTGACCGTGCGAAGCTCTCCGTCGCCGGTCAGCACGTCCATCTCGAGCACCGCCTCGTGCGGCAGGCCGTTGCGGAAGGACGAGGACTCGATGCCGAGCCCGGTCACCGCGCCGCCCAGGGTGATGGTCTTGAGCTGCGGCACCACCGTGGGCATCAGCCCGTGCGGCAGGCACTCGGCCACCAGCCGCTCGTAGGTGCACATGCCCTGCACCTCAGCGGTGCGCGCGACCGGATCGATCGCGATCACCCCGTCCAGGCCACTGACGTCCAGGCCGGCCTGGGGCTGGTCGGTGCGCGGCCGGAACAGGTTCGAGGTGCGCTTGGCCAGCCGCACCTGGGCGCCGGCCGGAATGGCGGCGTAGGAAGCGGTGAGCGCGGCGACCGCCTTGGCGTGGGCTCGGGCGCGGTCGGGCAGCGTGGCGGTCATCGCCCTCCAGCTTATTCCAGATGATTTAGCTGACTAAGCAACGCGCTGACGCCCGGTCCCGGGCGGTCCGGCTGCCGGCTCAGGCAGCGCCGGCGGCGTCGGCGAGCTGGCGGAGGCCGGTGACGATCCCGCCGGTCAGGTCGCCGTTGGCGAACGAGCCCCGCATCGCCAGCGCCGCCAGGGCCGCCACCCGGTTGGGGATCCGGCGGGCCGAGTCGCCGCCGGTGACGATCTCCAGCCGGCGCTGGCCCGGTGAGACGGCCACCAGCACCGGTGCCGGGTGCCGGTCGGCGAGCTTGGCGAACATCGCCTCGGCGGTGGCCCGGCTGGCCGGGCCCAGGTCGCCGACGTAGACGCTGAACAGCAGGCCGGTCTCGCGCGATGCCAGCGTCAGCGCCTCGTCGATCCGGGACAGCTGGGCCGGCTTGAACGGCCGGTCCACGCCGACGGAGGTGTCCCGCCTGGTGGTCAGGTCCTTGGCGCGCGGGTCGGCGTCGTACGGGTCGAGGGTCCGTTCCCGGGAGTCGGGCAGATCACCACTCACCGCTGGCACCTCCGCTCGCGGTCACGGTCTCGGCGACCTGGCCGGGAAGCGCCCGGCCGTCCAGGGCAGCCGGCGGCAGGCTCGACACCGGAGCCGGGTGCCCGGGATGCGGCAGGTACCAGACCGGCTGGAACTGCCACGGGTTGCCCGGACGGTAGCGGGGCGTGCGCACGGCGGCCCGGCCGTATACCAGCGCGGCGACCACCACGATCACCGCGGCCGGGACGCCGACGAAGATCAGTGCCGTCTCGACGATGCTCATACGCCTTCCTCCGCTAACCCTGTGGGCACACGGTATCGAAGCACTCAGGCCAGCCACATTGCCGGGTGCCGGTCCGCCCACGGCGCGGCGGCCTCCAGTTGCGCCGACA
>NZ_DATINC010000081.1:0-49279 GCF_035474675.1 Jatrophihabitans sp.
CCAGCTCGGCGAAGGCTGCCGGCGCGAGCTCGGCCGCGCCGTGCGGAAGCACGCCCTCGACCGGCGCGCCCCCGTAGCCGGCGAGGTCGACCAGGTTGCACCGCTCGGCCAGCCCCGGCTCGGCCGGCCAGTCCCCCACCACCAGCGCGTCCGGGTCCAGCGACCGGCTGCGCAGCGCCGCCGCGGTGGCCGCCGCGTCGTGCAGCGCGCCCAGCGCCGAACCGGTGACCAGCACCACCCGCACTTGCCTGTTCAGCCGCCGCAGCTCGGTGGCCAGCGTGCAGATGGTCTCGTCCCGGTCGTTGAACCGGACCAGCGCCCCACCGGCGCCCTCGATGAGAACCAGGTCGCGATCGGCCAGGCCGGCGATCCGGTCGGCCAGCTCGGCCAGGTCCGGGCCGGATTCGCCGGCCCGGCGCGCCGCGGTGGCCGGTGCCAGCGGTTCGGAGAACCGGACGTACTCGTGCAGGTCAGCCAGGCCGGTGAGCAGGCCGACCTCGGCCAGATCCCCCGGCTCGCCGGTCCGCACCCCGGTCTGCACCGGCTTTACCACCGCCACCCGCCGGCCGGCGCGCAACCCGCAGGCGGCCAGCGCCGCGGTGGTGACGGTCTTGCCCACCCCGGTGCCGGTTCCGGTGACCACCAGGACGCTCACGGCGCGGTCACCTGCGGCGCGGCGGCGGTCACTGGCGGCGCGGCGGCGGACGCGGTCACCTGCTGCCAGCACGAGCGGAACCGGGCCAGGTCTGCACCGGTGAGGTCGGCCCGGGCGGCCAGCCGCAACCGGGCGGTGCCCGGCGGCACCGACGGCGGGCGGAAGCAGCCCACCGCGATGCCGAGTTCGCGCAGCGCCTGCGCTCGTTCGAGGGCCGGCAGCGGCTCGCCGACGATCACCGACAGCACCGCCGCATCCGGTGCCGGCACCCCGCAGATCGCCGCCAGCTCAGCCGCCCGGCGGCGCACCGAGGCGGCCAGCTCCGGCCCGTCCGCGATGATGCGCACCGCGGCCAGCGCCGCGCCCACCGCCGCCGGGTTCAGCCCGGTGTCGAAGACGAACGACCGGGCCCGGTCGATGAGGTGCTCGATCACCGGCCGCGGGCCGAGCACCGCACCGCCCTGCGCGCCGAGCGCCTTGGACAGCGTGACCGTGCTGACCACGTTCGGCTCGGCGGCAAGGCCCGCCTCGGCCACCGAGCCCCGCCCCGCACCCCGCACGCCCAGGCCGTGCGCGTCGTCGACCAGCAGCAGCGCGCCGTACCGGACGGCCAGCTCCTGCCAGTCGGGCAGCGGCAGCAGGTCGCCGTCGGCCGAGTTCACCGCCTCCAGCAGCACCAGCGCCCGGGGCTCGGGCCGGACGGCCAGCGCCCGGGCGGCGGCCCGCTGGTCGCCGTGCGGCACCACCGCCACCCGGGACCGGCTCAGCCGGCAGGCGTCGATCAGTGAGGCGTGGTTGGCCGCGTCGGAAACGATCAGGCAGTCCGGGCCGGCCAGCGCGGTCACCGCGCCCAGGTTGGCCAGATAGCCCGAGGAGAACACCAGCGCCGCCGGCGCGCCGACCAGGCCGGCCAGCGCCCGCTCGAGCTCGGCGTGCATCTCGGTGGTTCCGGTCACCAGCCGCGAACCGGTGGCACCGGCTCCCCAGCGCTCCAGCGCCGCGGCCGCGCCGGCCAGCACCCGCGGGTCGCGGGCCAGTCCCAGGTAGTCGTTGGACGCCAGATCGAGCCGGCCGCCGGAATCCGGACGGCGCGGCTGCAGGGTCCGGTGCAGCCCGGCCGCCCGGTGTTCGGCGGCGGCATCCGCCAGCCAGGCCAGCGGATCCGGCCAGCCGCCGGCAGCGACGGCGGCAGCAGACATGGCGCCAACCTACGTCAGCCGGCCGGCCGCACCGCCACCGGCTGGTGGCCCTTGCCGGTTGCGCCACACCGCGCCGGCTCAGCCGCGTGCACCACCAGCGGCGGCGCCGGCCAGGGTGGCAGCCCGCAGCCCGGCGCCCAGCACGGCCAGCTCGTCCTCGCTCATCAGGTACGCCGGCATGGTGTAGATCAGGTCCCGGAACGGCCGCAGCCACACTCCCTGTTCGACGGCCGCCTCGGTCGCCGCCGCCACGTCCACCGGACCCGCCAGCTGCACCACCCCGATGGCACCCAGCACCCGCACGTCGGCCACCCCCGGCAGGCCGGCCAGCGGGTCCAGCTCGCGCCGCAGCCCGGCCTCGATCCGGCCCACCGCGGACCGCCAGTCCGAGGCCAGCAGCAGCTCGATCGAGGCCAGCGACACCGCGGCGGCCAGCGGATTGGCCATGAACGTCGGGCCGTGTGCCAGCACCGGGACCGGCCCGCGGGAGATCTGCTCGGCCACCGCGCCGGTGCACAGGGTGGCGGCCATCGACAGGTAGCCGCCGGTCATCGCCTTGCCCAGGCAGCAGATGTCCGGCGCAACGCCGGCCTGGCCAGCATGGTCGGCGGCGAACAGCGCGCCGGTCCGGCCGAAGCCGGTGGCGATCTCGTCGAAGATCAACAGCACCCGGTGCCGGTCGGCCAGCTCCCGCAGCGCCGCCAGGTAGCCGGGGCTGGTGAACCGCATTCCGCCGGCGCCCTGCACCACCGGCTCGACGATGATCGCCGCCAGCGAATCGGCGTGCTCGGCCAGCGCCCGGTCCCACCGTGCGAGGTAGTCCGGGTCGGGCTCGGCGTCGAAGCCGGCCGGCGGGGCGTCGACGAACACCTGGGCCGGCAGCACCGGCTGCCACAGCGCGTGCATGCCGCCCACCGGGTCGCACACGCTCATCGGGTGCAGGGTGTCGCCGTGGTAGCCGCCCCGCCAGGTGATCAACCGGTGCTTGTCCGGCCGGCCGGCCGACACCCAGTACTGCAGCGCCATCTTGGCCGCCACCTCGACCGCCACCGAGCCCGAGTCGGTGAAGAACACGTGCTGCAGCGGCTCGGCGGTGATCCCGACCAGCCGGCGGGCCAGCTCGATGGCCGGCTGGTGGGTCAGGCCGCCGAACATCACGTGGCTCATCGACCCCAGCTGCCGGCGGACGGCCGCGTCCAGCACCGGGTGCCGGTAGCCGTGTATCGCCGCCCACCACGAGGACATGCCGTCGATCAGCTCACGCCCGCCGGCGAGCCTGAGCCGGACACCGGACGCCGATTCGACCAGCAGCGGCGCGGACTCGGCCGGCATCGCCGCGTACGGATGCCAGACGTGCTGCCGGTCGAAGGCGAGAAGCTCGGCCGGCTCAGCCACCTGTGGCGCTGGGAACAGCCGGCTCGCCGGTCGGCAGCGCGTGCTCGGACGATCTCCCGGCCTCGGCATCCGTCGGCTTAGCGTCCGCCGGCTTAGCGTCCTTCGGCTTAGCATCCTTCGGCTCGGCGTCCTTCGGCTTTGCGTCCACGCCGGCTTCCCGGCGCTGCTCCGGGGTGATCGGCGCCGGCGCCTCGGTCAGCGGGTCGTAGCCGCCGCCGGTCTTCGGAAAGGCGATCACGTCGCGGATCGAGTCGGTGCCGGCCAGCAGCGCGCAGATCCGGTCCCAGCCGAACGCGATCCCGCCGTGCGGCGGGGCGCCGTAGGCGAAGGCGTCGAGCAGGAAGCCGAACTTCTCCTGGGCCTGCTGCTCGTCCAGCCCCATCACCGCGAACACCCGCTCCTGGACGTCACGGCGGTGGATACGGATCGAGCCGCCGCCGATCTCGTTGCCGTTGCAGACGATGTCGTAGGCGTAGGCCAGCGCGCTGCCCGGGTCGGTGTCGAAGGTGTCCAGGTACTCCGCCTTGGGGCTGGTGAAGGCATGGTGCACCGCCGTCCAGGCGCCCGAGCCGACCGCGACGTCCCCGGCGGCGGTCGCCTCGTCGGCCGGTTCGAACAGCGGCGCGTCCACCACCCACAGGAACGACCACGCACCGGGGTCGATCAGGCCGTTGCGCCGGCCGATCTCCAGCCGGGCCGCGCCCAGCAGCGACTGGGCGCTCTTGCGGGTGCCGGCCGCGAAGAACACGCAGTCCCCCGGCCGGGCGCCGACGAACTCGGCGAGACCGGCCCGCTCGGGTTCGGACAGGTTCTTGGCCACCGGGCCGGACAGCTCGCCGTCGGCGCCGATGAGCACGTAGGCCAGCCCCCGGGCACCGCGCTGCTTGGCCCACTCCTGCCAGGCGTCGAGCTGGCGGCGCGGCTGGGACGCCCCGCCGGCCATCACCACGGCACCGACGTAGGGGGCCTGGAACACCCGGAACGGCGTGTCGGCGAAGTAGCCGGTGCACTCGGTCAGCTCGAGGTCGAAGCGCAGGTCGGGCTTGTCGCTGCCGTAGCGGTCCATCACCTCGGTGTAGGTGTAGCGCGGGATGCCGGCCGGCACCTGGTAGCCGATCAGCGACCACAGCGCGCCCAGCACCTCCTCGGCCAGCGCCAGCACGTCGTCCTGCTCGACGAAGCTCATCTCGATGTCGAGCTGGGTGAACTCCGGCTGCCGGTCGGCACGGAAGTCCTCGTCGCGGTAGCAGCGCGCGATCTGGAAGTAGCGCTCCATGCCGGCCACCATCAGCAGCTGCTTGAACAGCTGCGGGGACTGCGGCAGCGCGTACCAGGAGCCGGGCTGCAACCGGGCCGGCACCAGGAAGTCGCGGGCGCCCTCCGGGGTGGAACGGGTCAGCGTCGGGGTCTCGATCTCGACGAACTCGTGCCGGTAGAGCACCTCGCGGGCGGCCCGGTTGACCTCGCTGCGCAGCCGGATCGCAGCAGACGGCGCAGGGCGTCTCAAATCCAAATAGCGGTACTTCAGCCGGGCCTCCTCGCCGACCTCGGTGTGCTCGTCGATCTGGAACGGCAGCGGAGCCGCCTCGCTGAGCACCTCCAGCTTGTCGGCGACCACTTCGACCTCGCCGGTGGCGAGGTTGGGGTTGACCCGGCCCTCCAGCCGCTGCCGGACCGTGCCGGTGACCCGGACGCACCACTCGTTGCGCAGGCTGTGCGCGGTCTCGTCGTCGCGCAGCACCACCTGGACGACGCCCGAGGCATCGCGCAGGTCGAGGAAGGCCACCCCGCCGTGGTCGCGGCGGCTGGCCACCCAGCCGGTGAGCGTGACGGTCTCGCCTGCCTGGGCCGCCCTCAGCGTCCCAGCCTGATGCGTGCGCAGCACAACTACTTCCTCTCGATGTGGTCGGTTGCCAGTCTGTCACGGGGGTCCGACGCCGACCGGACGGGCTCAGGCGTCCGGACGGCTCAAGCCCGCGGCTCGGCCTCAGGATCGACGGGCCCGGCCTCAGGCTCGACGGGCTCGGCCTCCGGCTCGACGGGCTCGGCCTCCGGCTCGATGGGCTCGGCGCCGGGCCGGACGACCTGGGGACGCAGGTCCTCGGCCGGCGGCTGCCAGGTCGCCGGATCGGCCTGCTGCTGCTCGCCGGTGCGGATGTCCTTGACCTCGTGCGGATTGTCCTCACCGGCGGGGAACCAGACGAACGGAATGCCGCGCCGCTCGGCGTAGCGGATCTGCTTGCCGTAGCGCTGGGCGGCCGCCGCCACCTCGGTGGCGATGCCGTTGGCCCGCAGCTGGGCGGCGATCGCATCGCAGGTGGCGCGCGACTCCTCGTCCGGCAGCGCCACCAGCACCGCCGAGGGCACCGAGCGGCTCGCGGTCAGCTTCTTGCGGGAGAACAGCGGCAGCAGCATCCGGGTGACGCCGAGGGAGATGCCGACCCCGGGGTAGCTGGTCCGGCCGTCGCTGGCCAGCGAGTCGTACCGGCCGCCGGAGCAGATCGAGCCGAGGCTCTCGAAGCCCGCCATCCGGGTCTCGAACACCGTTCCGGTGTAGTAGTCCAGCCCGCGGGCGATGCTCAGGTCCGCGACGACGGTGAACCGGTCGGAGTTCAGCGACGCGCACCCGTCGACCACGGTCCGGAGCTCGGCCACTCCCTCGCCGAGCAAGTCGTGCCACTTCATCCCGGGTACTAGTTCGGAGATGCCGAAGCCGAGCTGGCCGCCGTCGGAGGTGGTCAGCGACGCGAACCGGATGGCCAGCTCCGCCTGCTCGCCGGAGATCCCGGCCTCGTCGGTGAGCATCGACCGCAGCACGCCGGCAGGCACCTTGTCGATCTTGTCGATGACCCGCATCACGGCGGTGGTGTTGCTGATTCCGATCGTCAGGTAGAAGCCCTCGATCAGCTTGCGGTTGTTCACCTGCAGCTTCAGCGCCGGCACCGGCAGCCGGGCCAGCGCCTCGGCCATCACCCGGGCCACCTCGACGTCGTGGTGGAAGGGCAGCACGTCCCGGGCCACCACGTCGATGTCGGCCTGGGTGAACTCTCGGTAGCGGCCCTCCTGCGGCCGCTCGCCGCGCCACACCTTCTGGATCTGGTAGCGCCGGAACGGGAACTCCAGCTTGCCGGCGTTCTCCAGCACGTAGCGAGCGAACGGCACGGTCAGGTCGAAGTGCAGCCCCAGCGCCGAGCCGTCCTCAGCACCGTCGGCCCCGGCGGACTCGCCCGCCTGCAGCCGGCGCAGCAGGTAGACCTCCTTGTCGATCTCGCCCTTGCGCAGCAGCTGCTCCAGCGGCTCGGCGGCCCGGGTCTCGATCGGTGCGAAGCCGTGCAGCTCGAAGCTGGCCCGCAGGCTGTCGAGCACCCGCAGCTCCACGAACCGCTCGGCGGGCAGCAGCTCGGGAAACCCGCTCAACGGGGTCGGCTTGGCAGCAGTCACGTCAGGTTCCTCAGGAAGGGGTTGGTGAGGCGTTCACGGCCTATGGTGGTCTGCGGCCCGTGCCCGGGACAAACGATTACCTCGTCGGCCATCGGCAGGATGACGGTACGCAGCGAGGTGTTCATCTCGGCCATCGAGCCGCCGGGCAGGTCCACCCGGCCGATGGACCCGGCGAACAGCACGTCGCCGGCGAACAGCACGTCGGGGAGCCGGCCGCCGGTCGGGGCCGCGGCGTCCAGGTCGAAGACCACCGAGCCGCCGGTGTGCCCGGGCGCGTGCCGCACCGCCAGGCTCAGGCCGGCCAGCTCAAGGCGAGCGCCGTCGGCCAGCTCGCGGACGTCGTCCGGCTCGGCGAAGGTCAGCCCGGCGGCCCCGAAGATCGGCTGGCCGGGACGCATCCCCAGCCCGGTCCACGGGTCGGCCAGCTGCGGGCGGTCCCGGGGATGGATGTAGGCCGGCACGTCCCGGGCCTGGCAGACCGGCAGCACCGAGAAGGTGTGGTCGAGGTGGCCGTGGGTGAGCAGCACCGCCACCGGGTGCAGCCGGTGCTCGGCGATGATCTCGTCCAGCTGGCCGGAAACGCCGTAGCCGGGGTCGATGACCACGCACTGCTCCCCCGGTCCGGGCGCGACCACGAAGCAGTTGGTCCCGGCCATCTGGGCGGGAAAGCCCTGGATCAGCACAGCTGGCACTCCGGCAGTGTCGTGGCGGCGACCGCGTCCGGCTGGGCGGTCAGTCGGTCCTCGGGCAGCCGGCCTGGGGTCGGCCGGGGCCCGGTCCCGGCCAGCCTACCCAGCCGGTCCGGCGCCACTGAGCGGGTTCACAGCCTCACCGGAGATGATGTTCTCTACAATTCGCCGGAGTTTGCCGTCGGCAACTCGTCAGCAGATCGGCGCAGAGTGACCTGCGCCGCACCGGGAGGACCGTCCGTGCCCAACAGCAAGCAGCGCCGCGAGCAGGCGCGCCGTCATCTGGAGCGCCAGCTGGTCCGCCGGCAGCAGCGGGACCTGCGCCGCCGCAAGATGAACCTGATCGCCACGGTGGTGGGCGTCCTGGTGCTGTTCGCGGTGGTGGTCGGCACCGTCGTGCTGCTGTCGGACGACAACTCCGACAGCACGGCCAATCCGGCCGCGTCCGACTCGACCAGCGCGTCGCCGACCGCGTCCGGCTCGCCGCTGCCCAGCCGCGCGCCGAGCCCGATCGCGGCGCGGGCGGCCAAGAAGACCTCCGGCCCGTGCGGCTACGCCGAGGACGCCGGCAAGCTGACCGCCGGCAACCTCTTCGACGTGGGGCTGCCGCCGGACCCCAAGCCCACCCCGACCGGCAAGGCGACCGCGGTGTTCACCACCAACCAGGGCACCATCACCGTCACCCTGGAAGGCGCCTCGGCACCGTGCAACGTGCAGAGCATCGAGTACCTGATCTCGAAGAAGTTCTACGACAACACCGCCTGCCCGCGCTCGGTGAACTCCGGCATCTTCGTCGTGCAGTGCGGTGACCCGTCGGCCACCACCTCGGGCGGCCCGACCTACACCACCAAGGACGAGAACCTCACCAAGGCCAGCTACACCGAGGGCACCCTGGCGATGGCCAACTCCGGGCCCAACACCAACGGCAGCCAGTTCTTCTTCATCACCAAGGACTCCAACGGCGCGCTCGGCAAGAACTACACCGTGATCGGGCACGTCACCGGCGGCCTGAACGTGCTGAAGAAGGTCGCCGAGGGCGGCGACGACGGCTCCAACCAGGCCGGTGGCGGCAAGCCCAACATCCCGCTGATCTTCAAGACCGTAACGCTGAAAAGCTGAGCCGGACGTCGGCTCCGGGTGGCTTCGGGCCGGCCGCTAGTTGGCCGCGTGCACCCGGTAGACGTCGTAGACGCCCTCGACGTTCTTCACGGTGCGCAGCAGGTTGGCCAGGTGCTTGGCCTCGGCCAGCTCGAAGGTGAACCGGGACACCGCCACCCGGTCCCGGTTCGTGGTCACCGACGCGGACAGGATGTTGACCCGCTCGTCGGACAGCACCCGGGAGACGTCGGACAGCAACCGGTGCCGGTCCAGCGCCTCGACCTGGATCGAGACCACGAACACCGAGTCCGCCGACGGCGCCCACTCCACGTCCACCAGCCGGTCGGCCTGCTCCAGCAGGGCACCGGCGTTGGTGCAGCTGCGCCGGTGCACCGACACCCCGCCGCCGCGGGTGATGAAGCCGAGGATGTCGTCGCCGGGCACCGGGGTGCAGCAGCGCGCCAGCTTCACCCAGACGTCCGACATCCCGGACACCATCACGCCGGCGTTGCCACCCGAGCGCCGCGGCGTGGTGGTGGTCTTGGTGGTCTGCATCGGGATGGCGGTCTCGGCCAGGTCCTCGGTGGCGCCCTCCACCCCGCCGAGCGAGGCGACCAGCTTCTGCACGATGGACTGCGCCGAGACGTGGTTCTCCCCGATCGCCACGTACAGCGCGGTCACGTCGGTCAGGTGCATGTCGCGGGCGATGGTGACCAGCTGGTCGCCGTTGAGCAGCCGCTGCATCGGCAGCGAGGACTTGCGCATCGCCCGGGTGAGCGCGGTCTTGCCGGCCTCCACCGCGTCCTCGCGGCGTTCCTTGGCAAACCACTGCCGGATCTTGGTCTTGGCCCGCGGTGAGGCGACGAAGGCCAGCCAGTCCCGGGACGGGCCGGCGGTCTCGGACTTGGAGGTGAACACCTCGACGGTGTCGCCGTGGTCGAGCTTGGTCTCCAGCGCCACCAGCTTGCCGTTCACCCGGGCACCGATGCAGCGGTGCCCCACGTCGGTGTGCACCGCGTAGGCGAAGTCGACCGGGGTGGAACCGGCCGGCAGCCCGAAGACGTCGCCCTTGGGCGAGAAGACGTAGACCTGGCCGGTGCCCAGGTCGAAGCGCAGCGTGTCGAGGAACTCGCCGGGCTCCTGGGCCTCGCGCTGCCAGTCCAGCAACTGGCGCAGCCACGTCATCTCGTCGCTCACGGTCGGCACCGAGGTGCCGACCTCCTTGTACTTCCAGTGCGCGGCGATGCCGAACTCGGCGGTGCGGTGCATGCCGTGGGTGCGGATCTGCAGTTCGACCGGCTTGCCGCCGGGACCGATCACGGTGGTGTGCAGCGACTGGTACATGTTGAACTTCGGCATCGCGATGAAGTCCTTGAACCGGCCCGGCACCGGCTGCCAGTTCGCGTGGATCACCCCGAGGGCGGCGTAGCAGTCGCGTTCGGACTCGACCAGCACCCGGATGCCGACCAGGTCGTAGATGTCGGTGAACTCCCGGCCGCGCACGATCATCTTCTGGTAGATCGAGTAGTAGTGCTTGGGACGGCCGTAGACGTGTGCCTTGATGCCGCCGGCCCACAGGTCGTGGTTGACCCGGTCGATCACGTCGTTGAGGTAGACGTCGCGCTGCGGCGCCCGGTCGGCGACCAGCCGGACGATCTCGTCGTAGCGCTTGGGGTAGAGGGTGGCGAAGGCCAGGTCCTCCAGCTCCCACTTGACGGTGTTCATGCCGAGCCGGTGCGCCAGCGGGGCCAGCACCTCCAGCGTCTCGCGGGCCTTGCGCTCCTGCTTGGCCGGCGGCAGGAACCGCAGGGTGCGCATGTTGTGCAACCGGTCGGCGAGCTTGATCACCAACACCCGGGGGTCGCGGGCCATCGCCACGATCATCTTGCGGATCGTCTCGGCCTCGGCGGCCTCGCCGTACTTGACCTTGTCGAGCTTGGTGACCCCCTCGACCAGGTGGGCCACCTCGGTACCGAACGCCGCGGTCAGCGACGGGATGGTCATCCCGGTGTCCTCGACGGTGTCGTGCAGCAGCGCCGCCACCAGGGTGGTGGTGTCCATGCCCAGCTCGGCCAGGATGGTGGCCACCGCCAGCGGGTGGGTGATGTAGGGGTCGCCGGACTTGCGCAGCTGGCCGCGGTGGCATTCCTCGGCGAGGTCGTAGCCGCGCTGCAGCAGCCGGGCGTCCACCTTGGGGTGTGAGGCGCGGTGCACCGCCAGCAGCGGCTCGAGCACCGGCCTGACCACGCTCTGCTTGGGCGGAGCGACCAGCCGGCGGGCGATCCGGTCCCGGACCCGGCGGCGGTGCGCGCCGTTGGCCACCTCGGCGGGGCGGGCGGCGGCCTCGGCGGGGCGGGCGGCCACCGGTTCGGTGCGCACCGGACGGTCGGTCGGGCCGACCGGCTGGCGGGTGGTGGTGTCAGGAGCCGCATGGGTGGGTGCCGCGGTGTTCCGGGCGACGGGGTCGGAAGCCGGGGCGGCGTGCCTGGGCCGGGCCGGGGTGGTCGGTGCTGGGGTGGTCGGTGCCGGCGGTGCGGAGGCGCCGGCGGGCGCCGGCCGGGTGGAGGTCGCGGTTCGGCCGGCTGCCGGCGCCGTGGCCGAGCGGGCGGTGGCCGGTGTCGGGCTGGCTGATGCGGTGCTGCCCGGTGTCGCGGTGGCCGATGCGGCGCCGTCCCGGCCGGTCCGTCCAGGCAGGGAGGCCGGGGCCGGTGTGGCGGTGACCGGCATGGTTGCCGGGGCGGTGGGCCGGGCACCGGGCGGCGGGGCGCTGCGCTGGGTCTGGGCCGGAGCCACGGCGGCGGACGGGCCGGCCGGCACGGTGGCAGAGGCCGCCGGCTCGCCGGGGCCTCGCGGGCCTGTCGCCTCGGTCGTCAGCACAACCTCCATGGCCGTACCGGAATCGTTACCGGCTCCAGTCTATGCCCGTCCGGGCCGGGACGCCGACTCCGGGGCAGGACGCCACCTAGACAGTCCGTCGGGTGCGGCCATGGGACGGGTCACACTCCCCCGGGTCACCCGGGCGAGCAACGCCGACCGCACCGACCGCGCCCTCGGCCGGGTGGAATAGCCAGCGGTCGCCCGAGCGACCGCTGGGTATTCCACACAGCTGGTCATCACACCTGATCCCCGCCCCAGGCCCCCGAGCGAGAAGCTGCCTCAGAGCCGCAGCAGGGTGGTCAGGTCGTGACCCGTCAACCGGGACCGGCCGCCCAGGAACTCCAGCTCGATGAGCACCGCCACGCCGCTGACCGTCGCGCCGGCCGTGGCCAGCAGGTCCAGCGAGGCGGCCAGGGTGCCGCCGGTGGCCAGCACGTCGTCCACCACGAAGACCCGCTTGCCCTCCAGCACCCCGACCGGCACCTCGATCTCGGCGCTGCCGTACTCCAGGTCGTACCGGGCGCTGACCGTCGGCGGCGGCAGCTTGCCGGCCTTGCGGACTGCCACCACGCCGGCGTTCAGGGTTCGGGCCAGTGCGGCGGCCACCATGAAACCGCGGGCCTCGATGCCGGCGATCAGGTCCGCCTCACGCGCCGCGGCCAGCTCGGCGAGGTAGTCGATGCAGGCGCCGAACGCCTGCCCGTCGGCCAACAGCGGCATGATGTCCTTGAACAGGATGCCGGGCTGCGGAAAGTCCGGCACGTCCCGCAGCCGGCTGGCGATGAGCGCTCCGAGCGCCGCTCCGTCCGGTGCGGTCACGGGCGCTTGCGGGCCGGCCGGACGCCGGGCCTGGGTGCCGGCGCCGGGGTGCCGCGCCGGACCGGCGCAGTGGCACCGGCCAGCGCCGCCTCGTCGGCCACCCGGCCGGCCGAGCGCCGGGCCTCGACCCGCCGGGTCAGCGCCCGGTACTGCGGCTCGCGCTCCTTGAGGTCCACCACCACCGGGGCGGCCAGGAACAGCGAGGAGTACGCACCGACCGCCAGGCCCACGAACAGGATCAGCGCCAGGTCCTTGATGGTGCCCACGCCGAGCAGCCCGGCGCCCACGAACAGCAGCCCGGCCACCGGCAGCAGCGAGATCAGCGAGGTGTTGATCGAGCGCATCAGGGTCTGGTTGACCGCCCGGTTCGCGGCCGAGGCGTAGGTCTCGCGGCCGGTGGCCAGCAGGTCCTTGGTGTTCTCGGCGACCTTGTCGAAGACCACCACCGTGTCGTAGAGCGAGAAGCCCAGGATGGTGAGCAGGCCGACGATGGTGGAGGGGGTGAGCTCGAACCCGACGATCGAGTACACCCCGGCCGCGATGATCAGGTCGTGCAGCAGGGCGCCCAGCGCCCCCACCGCCATCTTCCATTCGAAGCGCAGGGTGATGTAGGCGAAGACCACGATCAGGAACACCACCAGGCCCTGGATGGCCTTCCGGGTGATCTCACTGCCCCAGCTGGAGGACACCGAGTCCACCGAGACGCCCTTGTTCGGGTCGACCTTCAGTGCCGCGGCCAGCTTTTTCTGGACGTCGAACTGCTCGTCGAGCTTCAGCTCCCGGGTCTTGATGATGATCTGGCGGGTGGAGCCGGAGCCCACCTCCTGCGCTGCGCTCTCGGCCGAGTGGCCGGCCGCGGTCATCGCCTCCTCGACCTGCTTCGGAGTAAGCGAGGTGCCGGCCGCCTTGATCTGGAACTGGGTGCCGCCCTTGAAGTCGATGCCGACGTTGAAGCCGCGGAAGGAGATGCTCAGGATGCAGAGGACGATCATCACCAGCGAGGCCAGATACCAGCGCTTGCGAGAGCCGATGAAGTCGAACCGGGTCTCGCCCCGGTAGAGCTGGGTGAAGACGCTCATCAGTCGCTGTCCCGTCCGGTCTGGTCGTCGGCTGGTCGGTTCAGGCCGCGGCGGGCCGCCGCCCGTTCAGCCGCGGTAGCGCCGGCCGCGGCGGCGCCGGCGGCCGACTGCCCGGCGCCGGACGGTGCCGGCGGTCGGCTGCGCGCCGGCCGGCCGGAGCTGGCCGGGCGTTCCTTGGCGGGCCGCGCGGGGGCGGTGCGTCCCGACTCGGCATCGCGCCGGGGCGCGTCCTTGGACAGCGTCACGGTGCCGGCGCCCACCCCGGCGGTGGCCAGTTCCGGCTCCGGCAGGGTGCGGGTGGCGATCCCGCCGGCGCGCACGTGGTTGAGGCCGGTGAACCGGGCCGAACCGAACGCCGCGCTGCGGGAGAACAGCGCCACCAACGGGTGGGTGAACAGGAATACCACCACCAGGTCCAGCACGGTGGACAGGCCCAGGGTGAACGCGAAGCCCTTCACGTCACCGGCCGCGAAGTAGTACAGGGTGGCCGCGGCCAGGAACGAGACGGTGTCGGCGGACAGGATGGTGCGCCGGGACCGTTCCCAGGCGCGCGGGATCGCCACCCGCGCGGTGCGGCCCTCGTGCACCTCGTCCTTGATCCGTTCGAAGAACACCACGAAGGAGTCGGCGGTGATGCCGACCGCGACGATGAAACCGGCGATGCCGGCCAGGGTCAGGGTGAAGCCGATCTGCTCGCCCAGGATCACCAGCATCGCGTAGGTCAGCCCGCCGGAGACGACCAGCGAGGCGATGGTGACCAGCCCCAGCGCCCGGTAGTAGACCAGCGAGTACAGCACCACCAGCAGCAGGCCGATGCCGCCGGCGAGCAGGCCGGCCTTGAGCTGGTCGGTGCCCAGGGTCGGCGAGATCGAGGTGGCCGCCTGCTGCACGAAGTTCAGCGGCAGCGCGCCGTACTTCAGCGAGTTGGCCAGGTTGGTGGCCGAGTCCTCGGTGAAGTTGCCGCTGATCTCGGTGGTGCCGCTGATGGTGCTCTGGATGGTGGAGGCGACGATCACCTTGGTGTCGAGGGTGTCGGCGACCTGGTTGCCGATGTCGTTCGGGCTGACGTTGACGTTGTGCTTGGAGGTGTAGTTGGCCCAGGCGGACTGGCCCTTGGGCTTGAAGTCCAGCACCACGGTCCAGCTCAGCTGGCCCTGGACGGACCCGGGCGCCCGGGCCGCGGCGGTCTTGACCTCGGTGCCGGCCACGATCACCGGCCCGAGCAGGTACTTGGTGGTGTTGGCCTGGTCGCAGGTGATGACCGGCTTGGTCGGCACGTCCAGCGGCTTGGTGGTGTTGTTGCAGGGCCAGGCCTGGATGGCGTTGTTGAGCGCGGTCAGCTGAGCGGCCGGCAGCGCGGCCACCGCGGCCGGCGTGGCCGGCGGGGTGAAGCCGAGCGCCTTCCACTGGTCGATCGGTGCGTTCGGGTCGGCGGCCGCGGTGCCACTGGCCGAGGGCCACGGGGTGGCCGAGCTGCCCGGGGTGGCCGAGCCGGACGGAGTAGCCGCTGCCGACGAGGCCGGCGGGGTGGTCGCGGCGGCGTACGGGACCACCCGGCCGCGGGCCGAGGGCGAGCTGGAGGCGGGCTTGGCGGTGGCACTCGGGCTGGCCGACGGCTTGGCGGTGCCGGTGGCCGAGCCACTGGCCGACGGGGAGGCCGAGCCGCTGGCCGACGGCGAGGCCGACGAGGACGGCGGCGCGGTGGCGCCGACCGGCTCCATCAGCAGCGGGCGCAGGTTCAGCAGCGCGGTGCCGCCGACGTCCTTGATGTCATTGGCGCCGGCGCCGGGCACCGACACCACGATCCGGTCGCTGCCCTGGGTGACCACCTCCGCCGAGGACACGCCCAGGCCGTTGACCCGGTTGGTGATGATCTGGCGCGCCTGGTCCATGGACGACTTCGAAGGCGCCTTGCCGCCGTTCGTCTGGGCCTTGAGGATCACCTGGGCGCCGCCCTCGAGATCCAGGCCGAGCTTGGGCGTGCGGGACTGGCCCGGCCAGAAGACGACGCCGTACAGGACGACGAACAAGCCCAGAAGCACTGCGAAGTAGCGCCCGACGCGCAGTGTTCCGGTCGAAGGTGCCACGGAAATTGATCTCCTCGTTCGTAATTCCACAGTCACACGCCCGGACAACCACTCAGGGATTCAGGCGTCTCAGCCGGTCGCCGGCATGCTGCCCGGTTGCGGACTCGGGGAGATAGTATGACCGATCTACTTGTGGATTGCTCACCGCGTCCGGCATACCGCCCTAACCCGGACTGCTGCCGTCCATTCGCGGGGCCTCGCTGCCCGGCTGCTCGCCCCCGGCCAACGGTTGCCGGTACTGCTGGGGCAGCTCGTCGAGCTCGCGCAGCGCGGCCACCGACCAGCGCACCTCCACCCCCGGCGCGATGGACAGCAGCACGGTGCCGTCGGCGTCCACCGAGACCACGGTGCCGTACAGGCCCGAGGTGGTCATCACGTCGGTGCCGGTGGTGATCCGCTCCCGGCGCCGGTTGTCCGCATCGGCCATCCGCTGCTTGTTGCGGCGGGAGATCAGCATCATGCCGACCAGCAGGACGGTGAGCAGGAGCAGCGGGAAGATCTGGGTCACGGCGCGGTCCCAACTAGGTGCAGGCCGGCCGGCGGGCCGGGCCTGGTGCGCCCGGACGGGCCGGGCGGCGGACGGACAGGTCTGCTCGGTCCAACGTCACAGCTCGTCGAAAAGTGTCGGCGAGATGTGCGCGTCCAGACCGGGCGGGGGCTGGATGCCCAGATGCTGCCAGGCGGCCGGGGTGGCGACCCGGCCGCGCGGGGTGCGCGCCAGCAGGCCGGCCCGTACCAGGAACGGCTCGGCGACCTCCTGGACCGTCTCCGCCTCCTCGCCGACCGCGACCGCCAGGGTGCCGACCCCCACCGGGCCGCCGCCGAAGCGGCGCACCAGGGCGTGCAGCACCGCCTTGTCCAGCCGGTCCAGGCCCAGCTCGTCGACGTCGTAGACCGCCAGCGCCGCGTGCGCCACCTCGGCGGTGATCACCCCGTCCGCGCGCACCTCGGCGTAGTCGCGCACCCGGCGCAGCAGCCGGTTGGCGATCCGGGGGGTGCCGCGGGACCGGCCGGCGATCTCGGCGGCGCCCGGCGGGGTGAGCCGGACGTCGAGCAGCTGCGCCGACCGGGTCAGCACCTGCTCGAGCTCGGGCACCTCGTAGAAGTCCATGTGCCCGGTGAAGCCGAACCGATCGCGCAGCGGGCCGGTGAGCAGGCCGGCCCGGGTGGTGGCGCCGACCAGGGTGAACGGCGCCAGCTCCAGCGGGATCGCGGTCGCGCCGGGCCCCTTGCCGACCATCACGTCGACCCGGAAGTCCTCCATCGCCATGTAGAGCAGTTCCTCGGCCGGCCGGGCGATCCGGTGGATCTCGTCGATGAACAGCACCTCGCCCTCGCCCAGGCTGGTCAGCAGCGCGGCCAGGTCGCCGGCCCGCTCGATCGCCGGCCCCGAGGTCAGCCGGAACGGCGCGCCCAGCTCGGCGGCGATGATCATGGCCAGGCTGGTCTTGCCCAGGCCGGGCGGCCCGGACAGCAGCACGTGGTCGGGCGGCCGGTTGCGTCGCAGCGCACCCTCCAGCACCACCTGCAACTGCTCGCGGACCTTCGGCTGGCCCACGAAATCGGCCAGCCGGCGAGGCCGGAGGCTGGCCTCCAGCTCGCTCTCGTCGACGGCCGGGAACGGCGAGACGACGTCGCGGTCCGGCCCGGTCACGGGGCCGGCTCGCTCACGGGCTCACCGCTCCTAGCGCTCGTTCCCGGGTTCGTTCCGCTCATCGGGCCCTGCCGAGCAGCTGGATGGCGCGGCGCAGGATGACCGCCACCTCCGGGTTGTCGGGCGAGTCGGCGGCCACCGTCTCGATCGCCTCGGCGGCCTCCTTGCCGGTGAAGCCGAGGCCGGCCAGGGCATGCAGCACCTGGTCCTTCCAGGGCGCGATCGCGGTGACCCCGGCCAGCTCGCCGGCCGCCGACGACCCGTCGATGGCCCCGATCCGGTCGCGCAGCTCGACCACGATCTTCTCCGCGCCCTTGCGCCCGATGCCGGGAACCTTCACCAGCGCCGCCAGGTCGCTGGTGGCGATGGCCCGGCGCACCTCGCGCGGCGGGTGCACGCCGAGGATCGTCTGGGCGAGCTTGGGCCCCACCCCATTGGCGGTCTGCAGCAGCTCGAACAGGCCGCGCTCGTCGTCGTCGGAGAACCCGTACAGCGTCAGGGAGTCCTCGCGCACCACCAGGCTGGTCGCCAGCCGGGCGGTCTCGCCGACCCGCAACCGGGCCAGGGTGCCCGGCGAGCACGAGACGGCCAGCCCCACCCCGCCGACCTCGACCACCGCACCGTCCGGGCCGAGGGCGGCCACCCGGCCGTGCACGCTGGCGATCATCGGCGTACTCCTATCGCTGTCCGGGTCGCTATGGGAGTGGCACCGGCCGGCCGGGCCGCCCTGCTGCGGGCCAGCGCGGCGTCCAGCCGGGCCTGGGCGGCACCGCGCCAGAGGTGGCAGATCGCCAGCGCCAGCGCGTCGGCCGCGTCGGCCGGCCGCGGCTTGACCTCCAGCCGGAGGATCCGGGTGACCATCGCGGTCACCTGGGCCTTGTCCGCGGTTCCCGAGCCGGTGATCGCGGCCTTGACCTCGGACGGGGTGTGCAGGTGCACCTCGATCCCGTGCCGGGCCGCGGCCACCATCGCCAGCCCCGCGGCCTGGGCCGTGCCGGTGACGGTCCGGACGTTGTGCTGGGCGAACACCCGCTCGACGACCACCACGTCCGGACGGTACTCGCCGATCGCGGCCGACAGCGCGTCGGCGAGCTGGAGCAGCCGGCTGGCCAGCGGGTCCTCGGCCGGCGTCCGGATCACCTCGACGTGCACCAGGGACAGCGCCCGGCCGGTGCTGCCCTGCACCACTCCGATGCCGCACCGGGTCAGGCCGGGATCCACGCCGAGCACCCGCATGAGCGGCCTCACCCCAGTACTGTCTCGTGACCCGTCTTGTGACTGTCTTGTGCCTGTGGCCCAATCGAACGCGCGTTCGACACCTTACCGGCGGAGTCCGACGCGACCGTCCCAAGACACGCGGCGCGGCCGGCCGGGACAGCCGGGCTGCCTAGACTGCCGTCCCATGACCCTGCCGTTCCGCCGTCCCCGCGCCGGGATCCGGCCCAGCCCGGTCTTCCTGGTGGTCGTGGCGCTGACCGTGGCGGGTGGCTACCTGGCCTGGCAGGCCACCGCCGCCACTCGGACGGCCCGGCTGGGCGTCTTCGTCTTCATCGTGGCCGGCTGGGTGGTCACCGTCTGCATCCACGAGTTCGCGCACGCGTTCCTGGCCTGGCGGTTCGGCGACCGCGAGGTCGAGGCCCGTGGCTACCTGACCCTGAACCCCTTGAAATACAGCCATCCGGTGCTGTCGATCCTGCTGCCGGTGCTGTTCATCGCGATCGGCGGCATCGGCCTGCCCGGCGGAGCGGTGTACCTGCATCCGCACCGGTTCCGCAGCAACGCCCAGCGCGCCCTGGTGTCGCTGTCCGGGCCGGCCACCAACATCGTGGTCGCGGTGCTGCTGCTGGTGCTGGTGCGGCGGGTCGGCCTGCACAGCGAGCACGGCGTGTTCTGGTACGGGGTGGCAGGCCTGGCGCTGCTGCAGGTGATGGCCTCGGTGCTGAACCTGCTGCCGGTGCCCGGGCTGGACGGCTACGGCGCGATCGAGCCCTACCTGGACCGGGGCTTCCAGCGCTCGGCTGAGCAGTTCAAGCCCTTCGGCATGCTGGCGCTGTTCGCGCTGCTGCAGATCCGCTCGGTCAACGAGGCGTTCTTCCGGGTGATCTACTGGCTGTTCGAGCTGTCCGGACTGCCCAGCGCGGTCGGCCAGGTCGGCCTGGAACTGCTGCGGTTCTGGGAAAGCACCTGATCCGGCAGGCTTTCCCGGCCCGTCGCGAAGGCCCTTAACACCGATTCCACTAGGGTAGGACCAGCGCTTACCAGGCACCCGGTCACTTCCGTTGTGCAGACCTTGCGGGAGCCGAAACGTTTTGTCATACCCGCCAGGCATGCTGGACGACGTCTGGTCTTGAAGAGCACGGGGGGCAGTAGATGCAGGCACTCGCTCGGTTTGCCGTACGCCGGCGCTGGTTCGTGGTGGCGGGCTGGATCGCGTTCATCGTCGCGCTGCAGGCACTGCTGGGCGGCCTCGGCGGCGCGGACTACCGCGACGACTTCAAGCTGCCGCACACCGAGACCCAGACAGTGGCCCAACTGCTGTCCAGCGCCGGCCTGGACAGCCAGAACGGGGCAACCGGCACCGTAGTGCTGCACGCGCGAACCGGCACCATCGCCGACTACGCCGGGCAGGTGCAGCCGGCGCTGCGCAAGCTCTGCGACGGCGGCTTCGGCCTTGCCACCGCCAACTCCCCGTACGGCCTGGTGACATGTGGCCAGGCCGACGCCGGCAGCGGCGACCCGGCCGCGGCGGCCGCCCAGGTGAGCAAGGACAAGACCATCGCCGTGGTCGACCTGAACTGGGCCGAGCAGCAGCCCACCATCCCCCAGATCACCGACGTCCGCGACGCCCTGGATCCGCTGAACTCGGCGAACCTGCAGGTGGAGTTCACCGGCAACGCCTTCCAGGTGCTGTCCGCCGAGACCCACGGCGTCCCGCCGGAGGTGATCGGGTTCCTGGCCGCCCTGATCATCCTGTTCCTGGTCTTCCGCACCGTCGGCGCCACGGTGCTGCCGCTGGTCAGCGCGATCGCCGCGATGGGCAGCGGGCTGGCCCTGATCGGCCTGCTGTCCCACCTGATGTCGGTGGCCACCTTCGCCAACCAGTTGGCGTTGCTGATGATCCTCGGCGTCGGCGTGGACTACGCGTTGTTCATCGTCACCCGGCACCGCCGCAACCTGATGCGCGGCATGGCCGTCGAGGACTCCATCGTGCTGGCCCTCAACACCTCCGGGCGGGCGGTGCTGTTCGCCGGCATCACTGTCTGCATCGCCCTGATGGGCCTGTGGGCCCTGGGCGTCAGTTTCCTGTACGGGGTGTCGCTGGGCACCGCGATCGGTGTCGGGCTAACCATGCTGGCCTCGCTCACCCTGCTGCCCGCGTTGCTCAGCTTCCTGGGCCTGAAGGTGCTGCCCCGGCGGCGGCGCCGCGAGGTCCGGGCCGGCAACTTCGACCTGAGCGAGCACCGGGACTTCTGGTACCGGTGGTCGCATCTGGTGGAGCGGCGCAAGCTGGCGCTCGGCGCCGTGGCGCTGGCGGTGCTGGCGGTGCTGGCCATTCCGTTCTTCTCGATCCGGCTCGGCTCCTCCGACCAGGGCAACGATCCGCAGAGCACGACCACCCGCAAGGGCTACGACTTGATCGCCCAGGGATTCGGGCCGGGCTACAACTCCGGGCTGCAGCTGGTGATCAGCGGCCCGGGCGCTGCCGACCAGCAGTACCTCGGCCGAGTCAGCCAGCGACTGGCAGGCGTGCCCGACGTGGCGCCGGCCAGCGTGCGGGCGTTCCCGGTCAGCCGCGACGTCGCGCTGGTGACCTTCAAGTCCAGCACCTCACCGCAGGACGCCCGGACCACCGACCTGGTCAAGCGGCTGCGCAACTCGGTACTGCCACCGCTGTACCAGGGCACCGGCAACCACATCTACGTCTACGGCATCACCGCGATCTTCGTCGACTTCGCCAAGGTGCTGTCGGCCAAGATGCCGGTGTTCTTCATCGCGGTGATCGGACTGTCGTTCCTGCTGCTGCTGGTGGCCTTCCGCAGCGTGGTGATACCGGTGACCGCCGCGATCATGAACCTGCTGGCCGCCGCGGCCTCCTTCGGGGTGATCGTGGCGATCTTCCAGTGGGGCTGGCTGTCCGAGGCGCTCGGCATCGGCGGCGGCGGCCCGGTGGAGGCCTTCGTGCCGGTGATGTTCTTCGCGATCCTGTTCGGGCTGTCGATGGACTACCAGGTGTTCCTGGTCAGCCGGATGCACGAGGAGTGGTTGCACACCGGCGACAACCGGCGCTCGATCACGGTAGGCCAGGGCGAGACCGGCGGCATCATCACCGCGGCGGCGCTCATCATGATCGCGGTGTTCGGCGGCTTCATCCTCGGCGACGCACGGGTGATCAAGCTGTTCGGCATCGGGCTGGCCTCGGCGGTGTTCCTGGACGCCTTCGTGGTGCGGACCGTGCTGGTTCCGTCGTTGATGCACCTGCTCGGCAACGCCAACTGGTTCTTCCCCGACTGGCTGGACCGGATCACCCCGCAGGTGTCCATCGAGCCCCCCGAGCCGACCGAGCAGGACCCGGCCGGTCCGGACAATCGGGAGCTGGCCGGCGTCTGACCCGGGGCTCGGTGTCTTGCCGTCCAGGTCCATGAAGGCGTCGATCGGGCGCCCGTCGGGATCCGTCCGACGGCTGGGCAGCCAGGCGGTTGCCGGCTCGCCGGCCGTCTGCAGCCAGGCAATTGCCGGCTGGCCAGCCGGCGAACGGGCAGCCGGCCGGGAAGCCGCCGCTGGTTAGCCGACGGCCGCCATCACGTCGTCGGAAACCTCGAAGTTGGCGTAGACGTTCTGCACGTCGTCGGAGTCCTCGAGCGCGTCGATCAGCTTGAACACCTTGCGCGCGCCCTCCTCGTCGAGGGGCACCTGCACGCTGGGCAGGAACGAGGAGTCGGCCGAGTCGTAGTCGATGCCGGCGTCCTGCAGCGCGGTCCGCACCGCCACTAGGTCGCTCGCCTCGCTGATCACCTCGAACTCCTCGCCCAGATCGTTGACCTCCTCCGCACCGGCCTCCAGCACCGCGGCGAGCACGTCGTCCTCGGTGAGGCCCGCCTTCGGAACGATCACCACGCCCTTGCGGCTGAACAGGTAGGACACCGAACCCGGGTCGGCCATGTTGCCGCCGTTGCGGGTCATTGCGGTGCGCACCTCGCTGGCCGCCCGGTTGCGGTTGTCGGTCAGGCACTCGATCAGCACCGCCACGCCGGACGGCCCGTAGCCCTCATACATGATGGTCTGCCAGTCGGCCCCGCCTGCCTCGGCGCCCGAGCCGCGCTTGACGGCGCGCTCGATGTTGTCCAGCGGCACCGAGGTCTTGCGGGCCTTCTGGATGGCGTCGTACAGCGTCGGGTTGCCGTTCGGGTCACCGCCGCCGGTCCGGGCGGCCACCTCGATGTTCTTGATCAGCTTGGCGAACATCTTGCCGCGCTTGGCGTCCACGACAGCCTTCTTGTGCTTGGTGGTAGCCCACTTGGAATGCCCGCTCATGCCTCACTCACCTTCGCTCGATCGCTCTTCGCGCCAGCGCTCATCGCTACCTTCGCTCCGCTCCGCGCCTGCGATGCTCGCTCACTGGTCACTCACACTCGTCGCGGTCGGCTGCGGTCGCCTCCCGCACCATCTGCAGAAAGTACCCATGCACTCGCGCGTCACCGGTGAGCTCAGGGTGGAAGGACGTGGCCAGCAGGTGCTGCTGGCGGATCCCGACGATCCTACCGGTCGCGGGGCCCGCCTCCACCCGGGCGAGCACCTGGGCGGCCGGACCGACCTCCTCCACCCAGGGCGCCCGGATGAACACCGCGGTCACCGGGCCGCCCGGGATCCCCTCGATCGGCACCGGCTCTTCGAAGGATTCCACCTGCCGGCCGAAGGCGTTGCGCCGGACCGTCATGTCGATGCCGCCGAAGGTCTCCTGGCCGGCGACCCCGTCGAGGATCCGGTCGGCCAGCAGGATCATCCCGGCACACGAGCCGAAGGTCGGCATGCCCGCCGCGATCCGCTTGTGCAGCGGTTCGAACAGCTCGAAGGCCTTGGCCAGCTTGACGATGGTGGTCGACTCACCGCCCGGTATCACCAGGCCGTCCACCGCCTCCAGCTCGGACCGGCGCCGCACCGGCACCGGCTCGGCACCGACCGCCCGGAGCGCCGCCAGGTGCTCGCGGACGTCGCCCTGCAGCGCCAGCACGCCGATCTTCATCAGTGGCTGTGCGCCCGTCCCTCGGCGTGCGCCTGCTCGTGCTCGCGCTCGGCACGGGCCCGGGCGTGCGCCGTGTGGTTGGCGAACTCCTTGCCGTTCTTCGATGTCGACGGCTTCACCACGAGTTGGTCCAGCAGTTGCTGGGTGGCCTCAGTGACCGCCGCGACCGCGGACTCGAAGGCCTCGATGTTCGCCTTGGACGGCGCGCGCATGCCTGAGATCTTGCGGACGTACTGCAGCGCAGCGGCATGCATGTCGTCGGTGGTGACGTGCTCGACGTACGGCGGACGCAGCGTCTGGATGTTGCGGCACATGGTGGTCTCCTAGGGGGTCGACGAGGGTTTCGTATCCGATCCGGACGCCAGGACGTCTCAATCGGATACGAGATCCGGACAACCGGCGGGCTGTGCTGGCTGGGGCGCCGGAGCTACCAGCCGCGCTCGGCGAGTCGGTGCGGCTGCGGGATCTCCTCCACGTTGATGCCCACCATGGCCTCGCCGAGCCCGCGCGAGACCTTGGCAAGCACGTCCGGGTCGTCGTAGAAGGTGGTCGCCTTGACGATCGCCTCGGCCCGCTGGGCCGGGTTGCCGGACTTGAAGATGCCCGAGCCGACGAAGACGCCCTCGGCGCCGAGCTGCATCATCATCGCGGCGTCGGCCGGGGTGGCGATGCCACCGGCGGTGAACAGCACCACCGGCAGCTTGCCGGCCCGGGCCACCTCGGCCACCAGCTCGTACGGCGCCTGCAGCTCCTTGGCCGCCACGAACAGCTCGTCGGCCGACAGCGAGGACAACCGGCGGATCTCGCCGCCGATCTTGCGCATGTGGGTGGTGGCGTTGGAGACGTCACCGGTGCCGGCCTCGCCCTTGGAGCGGATCATCGCCGCCCCCTCGGTGATCCGCCGCAGCGCCTCGCCCAGGTTGGTCGCCCCGCACACGAACGGCACGGTGAACTGCCACTTGTCGATGTGGTTGGCGTAGTCGGCCGGGGTGAGCACCTCGGACTCGTCGATGTAGTCCACGCCGAGCGCCTGCAGGATCTGCGCCTCGACGAAATGGCCGATCCGGGCCTTGGCCATCACCGGGATGGACACCGCGTTGATGATGGAGTCGATCATGTCCGGGTCGCTCATCCGGGACACGCCGCCCTGGGCACGGATGTCGGCCGGCACCCGCTCCAGCGCCATCACCGCGACGGCACCGGCGTCCTCGGCGATCTTGGCCTGCTCGGCGGTCACCACGTCCATGATCACGCCGCCCTTGAGCATCTCGGCCATCCCCCGCTTGACGCGGGCGGTGCCCACGGTGATTCCAGTGGGGACAGCCAGGGACGGGGTGCTGGCGGTGCTGGCGTGCTGAGAGGTCATGGCTGCATTCTACGGCCGGTCGCCGGGTTGCCGAGCACTCCGGCCGGCAACCCGGGCTTGCCGATCGTGCCTACCTCGCCACACCCCGGGGGGCGCCGCCGCACCCCACCCCGGCGACCGCCACACCCCGGGGCGCCGCCCCCTAGACGGGAGCACCCTGGGCGGCCAGCACCACGTAGGCGCCGCCCGGGGCCAGCAGCAGCGGCTTGCCCTTGAGGTCGGTGAAGGTGGTCGGGGCCCCGGACGCCCGCCGCGACCACTTGCCCTCGATCCGGTGGCCGTTGCGGAACAGCACCACCCGGCCGGAGCCGACCGTGTGGGTGTACTGCGACGGGTTGCCCGCCACGTCGATGTCGGCGGTGTTGACCGACACCTTGCACAGCTGCACCAGCACGTTCGGGGTGGCCATCAGCACCCCGTTCACCCCGTGCAGGTGCGCCCCGCCGATCGTCCGGGCGTACTTGCCGATGGTCGGTTCCCAGTCGAAGGTCACCGGGGTGCTGCCCACCACGGTGCGCACCCCGTTCGTCGCCGGGGCGGCCTTGACCCGCGGGTCGGAGGCGGCCCAGCCGAAGCCGACGGAGCGGGAGCCGCCGGTGTGGACCGCGGCCGCCACCCGGCCGAGGTCGGCCTGCAGGTTGTAGGGCGCCGGCCGGTTGGCGTCCCGAGAGAAGCCCGGCGCGCCGCGGTCGTAGATCGCTCCCCTGACCGACGAGTGGTCCAGCACCGCCAGCGAGTCGCCGCCACCACCGGAGGCGACCAGCGAGATCGGGCCGTACTGGGCGAGCAGCTCGGGGTCGCTGGCCCGGACGCTGCGGACCGGCTCGACCACCGGCTTGTGGGTGCCGAACACCGCCACCAGCCGGGTCAGGCCGCCCTCGGCCTGCTCGATGTAGACGATGTCGGCCTGGTCCAGGCCGCGCGACGGGCGGCCGTTAGGGGTGTCGTCGATCTTCACCGCGAGGACCGGGCCGGCCGGCGGCTTGCCGATGCCGGTCAGCGGGTTGACCGGGGGCGGGGGCTTCGGCTTGGCGGTCGGGGTGGGAGTCGGCGTCGGGGTCGGGGTGGCCGAGGCCGAACTGGTGGTCGGCGCCGGGCTGGCGGGGGCCGCGGTGGTGTCCGAGCCGTTGCCGCGCAGGGTCCAGAACGAGACGCCGCCGATCACCACGACCGCGGTCACCCCCCCGGCGATCAGGGCGTGGGCCTTGGACAGTCCGGCGATCATGCGGTGCTCCTTGCGGTTATCTGGCCGGCTGGTCAGCCGGGAACGGACTCACGGGTAAGGAATATCCGGGACGCAGCCCCCGGCTCAGCCCGACGGGCCGGCCTGCCGGTCGGCGGCCGGGCTCTCGGCGAACACGCTGGTGTCGTCGATGTCGAAGAACGCCGGCAGCTCGCGACGCCCGGCAAGATGCAACAACCGGGGCATTCTGCGCGCCCGCAGCGTACGGGTGTCGCGGACGGCATCGTTGAAGAACCGCCGGGCGATCAGCACCCGGGTTGCCGACTCGGCGAGCTCGGTGACCGCGTCGGCGGGCAGCCGCGGGCGGTCGGACTGCAGCCCGGCGATGGCCCGGCCGACCTGGTTCTCCACGGTGCGCCGGTCGGCGTCCTGCCACTGCCGCACCGCCAGCGCGGACCGGGCGGTGTCGATCAGCTCGTGCGCCCGGTCCGGCGGCAGCCGGGAGTCGGGCCGCTCGGCCAGCTGCAGCAGCGCGGCGGCCCGCCGGACCAGCTGGGCGTCCAGCGCCGACTGGGCGGCGTCGACCCGGGCGTGCAGCCGGTCCAGCCGGGTCAGCGTGAGGGTCACCCACAGGGTCAGCACGATCGCGACGAACACCGCCGCGATCAGCCAACCCGCCGACAACACGGCGCCAGGTTACAAAGTCCCGCCAGTCGTCGTCCGGAGGCTCGCTAACAGGCGGTTAACGCGAGAGTGGTAGGGAGGCGGCCACAGCGGCCGGTTGCCGGCTCAGATCCGGACGGTGGCGGCGATCGCGATCTCGTACACCCGCAGGATCTGGGCGGCCACCAGGTTCCAGTCGTAGGGCCGGGCCAGCTCCGCCCCGGCGGCCGACAGCTGCTCGCGCAGCGGCCGGTCGGCCAGCACCCGGTCCAGCGCGCGGGCCAGTCCCGCCGAGTCCCGGTTGCGGAACAGCAGGCCGCCCCGGGTCAGCTGCCAGTAATCACCGGTGGACTGCGCCGCCTCGTTGGCCTGCGCCTCGGTCCGGTCCTCGCTCCTTCGTCGCTGCGATCCTCCCTCGGAAGTGCCCGGGTCCAGCACCGAGCGGAACGCCGGCAGGTCGCTGGCCACGATCGGGGCGCCGGCGGCCAGTGCCTCCAGCAGGATGATGCCGAAGCTCTCGCCCCCGGTGTTCGGGGCGACGTAGACGTCCACGCTGCGCAGCAGCGACGCCTTGTCCGGCTCGCTCACCATCCCCAGCAGGACCACCGACCCCGCCAGCGGCTCCGGCAGCGAGTCCAGGAAGTCCTGCTGCTGGCCGCGGCCGGCCACCAGCAACCGCACCCCGGGGCGGCTGCGGACCAGCTCGGTCATGGCCGCCAGCAGCACCGACATGCCCTTGCGCGGCTCGTCGTAGCGGCCGATGAACCCGATGGTGCCGCCGAGCGCCGGATCGCGCGGATAGCCCGGCAACGGCTCGGCGCCGGCGTACGCGGCCACCGACACCCCGTTCGGGATCACCACCGCATCGCCACCGAGGTGCTCGACGATCATCTTGCGGGCCGACGGGGACACCGCGATCCGCCCGGACAGCCGCTCCAGCACCGCCTGCACCGCGCTGTCGAACATCGCCAGGAACCGCGAGCGGGTGGAGGCGGCGTGGAAGGTGGCCACCAGCGGCACGTCGGCCAGCAGCACGGTCAGCAGCGACAGGCTGGGCGGCGCCGGCTCGTGCACGTGCACCACGTCGAACTCGCCCTGCCGCAGCCAGCGCCGGACCCGGGTGGCCGACACCAGCCCGAACTGCAGCCGGGCCACCGAGCCGTTGTACGGAATGGGCACCGTCCGGCCGGCAGCCACCACGTAGCCGGGCAGGCTGGGCGAGTCCTCGTCCCCCGGCGCCAGCACCGACACCTGGTGGCCGAGGCCGATCAACGTCTCGGCCAGGTCCCGGACGTGTGCCTGGACGCCGCCCGGGACGTCCCACAGGTACGGGCAGACGATGCCGATCCTCATGGCCGGCCCACCGTTGCGGCCGGCTCGTCACCGGCCGACTCGTCACCGGCCGACTCGCCGCCGTTCCGGTCCGAGCCTGCCGGACCCGAGCCGTCCTGGCCCGAGCCGTCCTGGCCCGAGCCGGCCTGGTCGAAGTCGGCCAGCCAGAGCCGTTGCAGCATGTGCCAGTCCTGCGGATAGCGGGCGATGCCGGCTTCGAAGGCGTCGGCCAGCGCCTGGGTGCCCCGCCGCACCCGGTCGCGCAGCGGCCCGTCGCCCAGCTCGATCGGCGGCCCGATCCACTGCCCCCAGCCGTCCCCGTCGAAGTACAGGTGCACCGGCATCAGCGCCGCGCCGGTGGTCGCGGCCAGCAGAGCGGGCCCGGCCGGCATCCGGGTCCGCTCGCCGAAGAACTCGACGTCCACCCCGTTGCGGGACAGGTCCCGGTCGGCCACCAGGCACACCGCCTCACCGGCCCGCAACCGCTCCGCCAGCACGGTGGTGGGCGGCTGCGGGCCGCCGGTCAGCGGCAGCACCCGCATGCCCAGGCTCTCCCGGTAGGCCACGAACCGGTCGAACAGCGACTCCGGCTTCAACCGCTCGGCGACGGTGCTGAACGGGTAGCCGCGCCGCACCAGCCACAGCCCGGCGATGTCCCAGTTGCCGCTGTGCGGCAGCGCGAAGACGGCGCCCCGACCGGCGGCCATGGCCTGGTCGACATGCTCCGCCCCGTCGGTGCGCACGGCGGCCAGCACCTGCCCGACGTCCATGCTGGGCAGCCGGAAGGTCTCCAGCCAGTACCGGGCGTAGGAGCGCATGCCGGCCCGCACCAGCCGGTCCAGCTCAGCCGCCCCGGCCGCCGCGCCGGCCACCCGCTGCAGGTTGCGCCGCAGCTGCCGCACCGACCGGCCGTCCCGGCGCACCGCGAGGTCGGCGGCGGCGGCGAACAGCCGGCCGGCCACCGGGGCCGGCAGCGCCCGGATCAGCCGCCAGCCGGTGACGTAGCCGGCGGTGCTCAGCCACCCCGCGGCCGGCTTCACGCCGGCTGCGCCCGGGACTGCTGCCAGACGGTGGCCAGCCGCTGGACCACGGTGACCGCCGAGGCCGCCACCAGCAGCCAGAGCGCCCCCGCCTGGACGTAGGGCACCCCGAACGGCCAGCCGGTCAGGCCGGTGCCGACCAGCACGATGATCAGCCGTTCGGTGCGCTCGGCGATGCCCACATTGCAGGTGAAGCCGGCGCCCTCGGCGCGTGCCTTGATGTAGGAGGTCAGCGACCCGAGCACCAGGCACAGCAGCGCCGCCGCCAGCAGTGACGGCTGGTCGTGCCGGGCGAACCACCAGGCCAGCGTGCCGAACACCGCGGCGTCGGCGATCCGGTCGCAGCTGGAGTCCAGCACGGCACCGAACCGGCTGCCCCGGCCGCCCGCCCGGGCCACCGCGCCGTCGACCATGTCGAACATCACGAAGGCCCAGATGAGCAGCGTGCCGGCGAAGAAGTACCCCCGCGGGTAGCAGACCAGCGCCGACACGGTGGCGCCGACGGTGCCGGCCACCGTGATCATGTCGGGACTGACGCCGGCTTGCGCCAGCGACCGGCCCAGTGGCGCGATGGCCTTGCCGATCGGGGCGCGCAGCAGGTTCAGCACCGCTCAACTCTATCGGGCGACCTGTCGCCGGCGGCTCCGGCGAGGGCCGGGCGGTTCGCCCGGTCACCGTCCGGCCGAAAGTGGATCAAGGCCGGGATGGGCCGTTCGGGGCCTTGCCCGTCCTGCCCGATCTGGTGTCAAATGCAGCAGGGCCGCGCTTCGGACGCACTCCAGCGAGCCCCGCCGGAGTCGGGAGCAGCCCCCGGAACGAGTGAGGGCTGCGGCGATGACGACGAAGACGGCGGCACGTACCCAGAGCCGGTTGCCGGCAGTGGCGGCCAGCGACCCGGACCACATCCGCAACGTGGCGCTGGTCGGGCACGGCGGGGTCGGCAAGACCACGCTGACCGAGCACCTGCTGGCGGCGGCCGGCGCGATCACCCGGGCCGGCACCATCGCCGACGGCAACACCGTCTCCGACGCCGACCCGGTCGAGATCAGCCAGCAACGCTCGGCGTTCCTGTCGGTCTGCCCGGTGCGCTACCGCGACATGGTGGTCAACCTGCTCGACACCCCCGGCTCGCCGGACTTCGTCGGTGAGCTGCGCGCCGGCCTGCGGGCCGCCGACGCCGCGCTGTTCGTGGTCTCGGCCGCCGACGAGCTCGACGATGCCACTCTGGCGCTGTGGGAGGAGTGCGCCGCCCTGGGCACCCCCCGGGCGGTGGTGATCAACCGGCTGGACGCACCGCGCGCCGACCTGGCCCGCACCCTGGCCGCCTGCCGGCAGGCCTTCGGCGGGGTGGACGGCAACGCGGTGCTGCCGCTGTACCTGCCCGAGGATCCCGCCCGGCCGACGGCCGGCACCCTGGTCGAGCTGCTCACCGCCACCGACCCGGCGCACGCCGAGGACCGGGCGGCCCTGCTCGAGGCGATCATCGCCGAGAGCGAGGACGAGACGCTGCTGGAGCGCTACCTGTCCGGCGACGACCTGGACCCGGCGGTGCTGGCCGCCGACCTGCACACCGCGGTGGGCCGCGGGCACTTCCACCCGGTGGTGCCGATCTCGGGCGGCGACGAGGCCAATTTCGGGCTGCGCGAGCTGCTGGACCTGATCGTGCGCGGCTTTCCCAGCCCGTGCGAGCGCCCGCTGCCGGACTGCTACACCCCGATCGGCGGGGACGGGCCGGAGCTGGCCTGCGACCCGGCCGGGCCGCTGGCCGCCGAGGTGATCCGTACCTGGGTCGACCCCTACATGGGCCGGGTGTCGCTGGCCCGGGTGTTCTCGGGCACCATCACCACCGACACCCCGCTGCACGTATCCGGCCACGGCGGCGCCGACCGCGGCCATCCCGACCACGACGCCGACGAGAAGACCGCCACCCTGCTCGGCCCGACGCTGGCCCCGATCACCTCGGCGTTCGCCGGCGACTTCTGCGTGGTGGCCCGGCTGGCCAGCGCCGAGACTGGCGACACGCTGTCCGAGCAGCGCCAGCCGCTGGTGATCCTGCCCTGGCAGCTGCCCGAGCCGCTGCTGCCGATCGCGGTCCGGGGCGCGACCCGCAACGACGAGGACGCCCTGGCCAAGGCCCTGACCAGGCTGTCGGCCGCCGACCCGGCCGTCCGGATCGAGCGCAACGCCCACACCGGGCAGCTGGTGCTGTGGTGCCTGGGCGAGGCGCACGCCGAGGTGGTGCTGGCCAGGCTGCGGGCCGGTGGCACCACCCTGGAGACCGAGCCGGTCCGGGTGCCGTTGCTGGCCACCTTCACCGGTCAAGCCCGCGGGCACGGCCGGCAGGTCAAGCAGTCCGGCGGGCATGGCCAGTACGCCGTCTGCGACCTGCTGATCGAACCGCTGCCGCGCGGCTCGGGGGTGCAGTTCCTGGACCGGGTGGTCGGCGGGGCGGTGCCCAGCCAGTTCATCGGCTCGGTGGAGAAGGGCGCCCGGACCCAGCTGGCCAAGGGCGTGCAGGGCTCGGTGCCGGTGGTCGACGTGCAGGTGACCCTGCTGGACGGCAAGGCGCACAGCGTGGACTCCTCCGACGCCGCCTTCCAGACCGCGGCGGCGCTGGCCGTCAAGGAGGCCGCCGCGTCCGGCGGCATCCAGGTGCTGGAGCCGGTGGACGCGGTGCAGATCACCGTCGCCGAGCACCACATCGGGGCGGTGATGTCGGACCTGTCCGGACGCCGGGCCCGGGTGACCGGCACCGAGCCGCTGGTCTCGGACCGGCCCGGCAACCGCAGCGTGGTGCACGCCGAGGTACCCGCGGTGGAGCTGCTGCGCTACCCGGCGGTGCTGCGCTCGCTCACCGGCGGCGCGGGCAGCTTCAGCCGCAGCTACCTGCGGCACGACCCGGCGCCGGCCGCGGTCGCCACCGCCCTGCTGGGGTAGCTCCGACCCTGCCGGGCCGCGGGCCGCCTCGCGATGTCGGTGGGCGGGGCCAGGAGCGCGTTGGTCGCGATCTGTCATGAGGATCGATCGTCTGGACGGTCGATCCTCATGACAGAGCCGAGCGCGTCCGGCGAGCCTGGTCCTCCGGCCGCCTCGTAACCACCCGCCGCCGACTCTCGTTGGACGCAGTGACCTGCCGTCCGCGAGAGAGCGAGCCATGACCGACCCCGAGCATGCCGAACCGCCCAGCACCGGACGCCCGGCCTCCCCGGGCCGGCACCGGGCATCCCGCGAGGACGCCGCCGCAACGGCCGGTCCACACCGGCTGCCGCGGGCCGCGCTGGCCGGCCTGGGCGTCGTCGCGCTGGCGGTCGGCGTGCTGGCCGCCACCAGCGCCGCGGGCACCCCGACCCGGCCGGTTTCGCCCCAGCCGGGCAGCACCGGCTCGGCGCTGACCGGCGCGGCCCGGCTCTCGCTCGGGGCGCCGCCGGGAGCCAAGGTGCTGACGGCCACCCCGGTGCACGTGGCCCGGCCGGCGGCAGCCACCCCGGCCGCGGTGCACGTCATGGCGGTCGGCGGAATCCCGGCCGTGGCGCTCGACGCCTACCGGCTGGCGGCCGCCCGGATGGGCTCGGCCCAGCCGGACTGCGGGCTGCCCTGGCAGCTGCTGGCCGGGATCGGCCGGATCGAGTCCAACCACGGCCGGTACGGCGGCGCGTCCCTCACCGCCACCGGCGAGTCCCGGCCGCACATCATCGGGCCGGCGTTGGACGGCACCCGCTACGACTACATCGCCGACACCGACGGCGGCCGGCTGGACGGCGACCCCCGGGTCGACCACGCCGTCGGGCCGATGCAGTTCATTCCGGCCACCTGGGCGATGTACGGCATCGACGGCAACGGCGACCGGGTCGCCAGCCCGTTCAACATCGCCGACGCGGCGCTGGCGGCGGCCCGCTACCTGTGCGCGGCGGGCGGGGACCTGCGCACCGCCGCCGGGCAGCGCCGGGCGGTGCTGGCCTACAACCACTCCGACGAGTACCTGGCGCTGGTGCTGGCGACCGCGCAGGCCTACGCCACCGGCACTCCGCCGGCCGGGCCGGTCCAGGGCGTGGCCACCGGCCCGCTGCCCCCGGTGGACACCAGCTGGCTGCCGCCGGTGAACCCGGGCCGGCCGGCCGGAGCACCCGCTGCCTCCTCCGGCGCTGCACCGTCGGGTTCCCGCCCGGCGGGGTCGGACGGTTCGGCGGGCACCGGGTCGTCCGGCGGCGGTGCGGCGGGCAGCAGCTCGTCCGGCGGCGGTCCGGCCGGTACCGGCTCGCCGTCCGGCAGCGACCCGGCGGGCGGTGGTTCGGCCGGCGGTTCTACCGGCAGCAGCTCCTCCAGCCGCCCGGCACCGACCAGCTCTCCCCCGGCCCCGCCGGAGCCGAGCCAGTCGCCGAGCCAGCCGGCGCCGGTACTGCCGTTGCCCAGCATCAGCCTGCCGGCGATCCTGCCCTCGCCCACCGGCAGCACCGGCTGCACCCAGGTCGTGCTGGGCATCGTGGTGCCGGTGCCGTGCGGCTCGTCCTGACCGCGCCGCCGGACTAGCCGACGAAGCGCAGGATCAGCCGGTCGTCGAGCGGCCGGAACCCGATCCGCTGGTAGATCCCGTTCGAGGTGGGGTTGGCCTGGTCGGTGAACAACACCACCTGGCGCGCCCCGCCGTCCAGCGCGTCGCAGGTGCAGGCCGCGGTGACCGCCGCTCCGTAGCCGTGCCGCCGGGAGGCCGGCGGGGTGTAGACCGGCCCGATCCGGCTGACGCCGGCCACCGTGACGTTGCGGGCAGCCATCGACACCGGGCTGCCTTGCTCGTCCTGCCACAGCCAGATCAGCCCGAGCTCCACCCGCCGCCGGTAGATCTCGCGCTGCGGGCTGGCCTCGGATGCCTCCGACTCGCGGTGGAAGGCCACCAGCCAGTCCATCAGCACGTCCAGGTCCGCCTCGACGGCCGGCCGGGCCTTGCCGGGTGGTGCCGGGTCGGGCGGGCGCAGGCCGTCCAGGGTGTAGAGCCGCTGGCACATCGCCAGTTCGGTGCGCAGGCCGGTGGCGGCGGTCCAGCTGCCGGCGAACCGGCGGGCGGCGTCGGCGGTGCCCATCGTGTCCGGAACGGTGGCTGCCCGGGCCCGCAGCCCGGCGACCAGCTCGTCCTCGCTGCCGGCCGGCAGCTCGGCGATCAGCACGCCGTACGGCGGCGTCATCGACACCGCGCCGGTCACCGCGCCGCCGGCCTCGTACCACCCGAACAGCGGCGGGATGTCGGAGAACCGCTGGCCGGCCCGCAGCGTCTCCAGCACCGTGAGCGGCACGGTGTTGGTGTCCGGGCGGGCGGTGAGCAGGTCCAGGACCTGCTCGGCATAGCGTTCGGGGTCGTCGCTGAAGTACCAGGGCATGCCGTTACCGTGCCATCGACGCAGGTGTCCGGTCGAGTCAATTCCGTCAGCACGCCGGGGCCGGTATCCGCTGTCAGCGGCCTTGGGTAGGTTGACCGCACGCGGTCGCTGAGCTCCTCTACCCGAACGGAGATACCCGTGAGCAGACGTCAATCCCGGTCAGAGGTCGCCGGTGCCCTGTCCGCGCTGGCCGAGCCTGCCCGGACGGCTGGTGCCAGCGTGGCCGAGCACGCCAAGGCCGCCGGTGCCAGCGTGGCCGAACAGGCCCGGACGGCCGGTGCCGGTGTCGCCGAGCACGCCAAAGCCGCCGGTACTAGCGTGGCCGAACAGGCCCGGACGGCCGGTGCCAGCGTCGCCGAGCGCTCCAGGTCGGCCGGCAGCAGCGCGGCCGAGCTCTCCAGGTCGGCCAGTGCCAGCGTCGCCGAGCGCTCCAGATCCGCCGGCAGCAACGTGGCCGACAGCGGCAAGGTCGCGGCCGGCAGCGCCGGGCACGCGATCAGCGGGGCGGTCGGCGCAGCCACCGGCGCGGTGAGCGAGGCGGTCGGCGCAGCCACCGGCGTAGTGAGCGAGGCAGTGGAGACCGCTGCCGGCGCTGCCGAGGCACTGGCGGCGCGCGGCCGGCGGGCGCGCAAGGCCGCCCAGGCGCAGGCCAAAGCCCGGCGCAAGCAGGCCGCCAAGCAGGCCCGGTCCGCCGGCAAGCTCACTCGCAAGCAGGCCAAGTGGGCCCGCAAGCAGGCCAAGTGGGCTCGCAAGCGGGGCGGTCGGGTATTGGCCGACGCCACCCAGCAAGCCAAGGTGCAAGCAGCCCACGCCAAGGCACAGGCGCGGCTCCAGGCGGCCGCCGCGAAGATCCAGGCCGCCGAGCAGGCCCATGCCGCGGCGGCGAAGATCACCCGGCAACCCCGCCGGACCAAGCCGTCCGGTCGCCCGAAGCGCCGGTTGGGACGGCTGGTGCTGATCGGTGGGGCGGTGGCCGGGGTGGCCTACCTGATCCGCAGCCGGTTCGCGCCGGTCACTCCGCCGACCGTCCAGCCCTGGACGCAGGCCCCGCAACCGCCATCCCAGCCGGCCCAGGCACCATCCCAGCCGGCCCAGGCACCATCCCAGTCGGCCCAGCCGCCATCGCAGCCGGCCCAGGCGCCATCGCAGCCGGCTCAGGCGCCATCGCAGCCGGCCCAGCCGTCATCCCAGCCGGCTCCGACGCAGCCGGACAGCACCGGCTGAGGAGGGCGGTCAGGGCAGCGGCCAGTGCGCAGCCAGCAGATCGCGGCTTTCGGACAGCAACTGCGGAAGCACCCGGGTCTGGCCGATCACCGGCATGAAGTTCATGTCCCCGCCCCAGCGCGGCACGACGTGCTGGTGCAGGTGCGCGGCGATCCCGGCGCCGCCGACCGCGCCCTGGTTCATGCCGATGTTGAAACCCTGCGGGCGGGCGGCGGACCGTAACGCCGCCATCGCCCGCTGGGTGAACAGCGCGACCTCGGCGACCTCGGCGGCGGTCAGGTCGGTGTAGTCGGCGACGTGCCGGTACGGCACCACCATCAGGTGGCCGGGGTTGTACGGGTACAGGTTGAGCACCGCGAAGGCCAGTTCGCCGCGACTGACGATCAGCGCGTCGGCATCAGAGCGGGACGGCAGCTCGCAGAACGGGCAGTGGTGCGCCGAGTCGGACGCGGGCTTGCCCTCGCCGCCGATGTAGACCATCCGGTGCGGGGTCCACAGCCGCTGGAAGGCATCCGGCGCACCGGCGTAGTCCCGGCCGTCGACCAGTTCCGGACCGGGCCCGTCCGGATCAGCTCCGTCCAGATCAGCGCCGACCGGACCGGTTACTTCCGGATCGATCACGGCTGCTCGGGGACGGTGAAGTCGGCCACCGACGGGGAGTGGTTGGCCCGGCTGGCCACGAACGCCGCGATCTGGTCGGCCGCCAGCGCCACCGGCACGCCGTTGAGCTGCTCGCCGTCGCGGAACCGGAAGGACACCGCACCGTCCTCGGCGTCCTTGCCGCCGGCGATCAGCATGAACGGCACCTTGGCCTGCTGCGCGGTCCGGATCTTCTTCTGCATCCGGTCGTCGCCGGCATCCACCTCCATCCGGATGCCGCGCGCCCGCAACTGCCGTGCGACGTCGGCCAGGTAGGGCACCTGGTCCTCGGTGACCGGGATGCCGACCGCCTGCACCGGCGCCAGCCAGGCCGGGAAGGCACCTGCGTAGTGCTCGATCAGCACGCCGATGAACCGCTCGATCGAGCCGAACTTCGCCGAGTGGATCATCACCGGCTGGTGCCGCTCGCCGTCGGCGCCGGCGTACTCCAGCCCGAACCGGGCCGGCTGGTTGAAGTCGTACTGGATGGTCGACATCTGCCAGGTGCGGCCGATCGCGTCGCGCGCCTGCACCGAGATCTTCGGGCCGTAGTACGCCGCGCCGCCCGGGTCGGGAACCAGCTCGAGCCCGGACTCCGTCGCGACCGCGCTCAGGATGGCGGTCGCCGCCTCCCACTGCGAGTCGGTGCCGATGAACTTGTCCGGCTTGGAGTCGTCGCGGGTGGACAGCTCCAGGTAGAAGTCGGACAGCCCGAAGTCCCGGAACAGCCCGAGGCAGAACTCCAGCAGGTGCTTGATCTCGTCCGGCGCCTGCTCGGGGGTGCAGTAGCTGTGCGAGTCGTCCATGGTCAGCCCGCGCACCCGGGTCAGCCCGTGCACCACCCCGGACCGCTCGTTGCGGTAGACGTTGCCCAGCTCGAACAGCCGCAGCGGCAGCTCCCGGTAGGACCGCCCGCGTGAGCGGTAGATCAGGTTGTGCATCGGGCAGTTCATCGCCTTGAGCCGGTACTCGGCGTTGTCCAGCTCCATCGGCGGGAACATGCCGTCGGCGTAGTACGGCAGGTGGCCGGAGGTGTGGAACAGGCCGTCCTTGCTGATGTGCGGGGTGCTGACGAACTCGAACCCCTCCTCGGCGTGCCGCTGCCGGACGTAGTCCTCCATCACCCGGCGCAGGATGCCGCCCTTGGGGTGGAACACCGCCAGCCCCGAGCCGATCTCGTCCGGGAAGCTGAACAGGTCCAGCTCGGCGCCGAGCTTGCGGTGGTCGCGCTTGGCGGCCTCCTCCAGCTGCACCAGGTAGGCCTTCAGGTCGTCCCTGCTGGGCCAGGCGGTGCCGTAGATGCGTTGCAGCTGCTCGTTGTCCTGGTTGCCCCGCCAGTACGCCGCCGCGGTCCGCATCAGCTTGAACGCCGGGATCCGCCGGGTGGTGGGCAGGTGCGGGCCGCGGCACAGGTCGGTCCAGGCGAGGTTGCCGTCCCGGTCGAGGTTGTCGTACATGGTCAGCGCGCCGCCGCCGACCTGGGACATCTCCTCGACGTCCAGTTCGGTCGGGGTGTTGTTGGCGCCGGAATCAGCGGCACCGCCCTTGAGCCCGATCAGCTCCAGCTTGAACTTCTCCCCCGCCAGCTCCTGGCGGGCCGCGGCGTCGCTGATCTCGCGGCGGGAGAAGCGCTGGGCCGCCTTGATGATGTCGGCCATCTTCTTCTCGATCGCCCCGAGGTCCTCGGGGGTGAACGGCCGGCTGGGCAGGAAGTCGTAGTAGAAGCCGTTCTCCACCGGCGGCCCGATGCCCAGCAGGGTGCCGGGGAACAGCTCCTGCACCGCCTGGGCCATCACGTGCGCGGTGGAGTGCCGCAGCACCGCCAGCCCGTCGGGCGAGTCCATCGGGACCGGCTCGACCTCGTCGGCAGCTTCGAAGGGCACGTCGAGGTCGCGCAGCTCGCCGCGCGAGTCACGCACCACCACCACGCCGGACGGTCCGGTGAGGTCGACGCCGGCCGCTTCCAGGGCGGCCCGCGGAGTCGTTCCGGCGGCAACCGCAACCGACGGCCTGGCGGCCTGGACGGTGGACTGCGATGCGGCGCTGGACAACGGACTCTCCTTCGCGAGGCTTCTTCAGCTGATGCGTCCGTCGACTACGGACGTAGAGTGCATGCTAGTGCGGTGCCCAGGAAGCCCCGAGTCGATATCGCCCTGGTGACTGTCGGGGCGGTCGGGCTGCTGCTGGCCGGGTGCACCCCAGCATCCGTTCCGCCGGCTCCGTCCGGTTCCCGGGTCTCCTCGTCCGTCCCGGCCGCCTCGTCGGCTGGAGGCCGGCCGAGCGGATCGGTTCCGGCCTCCAGCCGACCGGCCACCCCGGGCACCGTCCGGCTCGGCTTCGCCGGCGACGTGCACTTTGCCGAGCGGACCGCGGCCCTGCTGGCCGACCCGGCCACCGCGTTCGGGCCGGCCGCGGCGGTGCTGTCCGCGCCCGACCTGACCATGGTCAACCTGGAGACGGCGATCGCGGTGGGCGGCCGTCCGGAGGCCAAGTCCTTCACGTTCCAAGCACCGCCGTCGGCGTTCGCGGCGCTGCGGGCGGCCGGCGTGGACGTGGTCACGATGGCCAACAACCACGCCGCCGACTACGGCTCGGCGGGGCTCGCCCAGACCCTGGCGGCGATCCGCGACACCGGCTTTCCGGTGGTCGGCATCGGTTCTGATGCCAAAGCGGCCTATGCGCCGTACTACACGCAGGTCAACGGCGTGCGGCTGGCGATCGTCGCGGCCAGCCAGGTGCGGGAGGAGACGCTGGCGCACTTCACGGCGACGGACTCCGCGCCGGGGATCGCCAACGCCTACTCCGACCGGCTGACCGCTGCGGTGTGGGCCGCCCGGACACGGGCCGATGTGGTGGTGGTCTACCTGCACTGGGGCACCGAGTACCAGAGCTGCCCCAACTCTGACCAGCGCGCGCTGGCCGACCGGCTGGTGGCCGCCGGTGCCACTGCAGTGGTCGGCTCGCACGCGCACGTGCTGCAGGGCGCCGGCTGGCGGCCGGACGGCAGCTACGTCGCCTACGGCCTGGGCAACTACCTGTGGTGGCGCTCGTTCGGCAACACCCAGGACGACAACGGGGTGCTGACCCTGACCTTCACCCGCGGGCGGGTGGTGAGCGCGGCGTTCGCTCCGGCCCGGCTGGACGAGCGCGGCATCGCGGTACCGGTTACTGGGGCGGTCGCCCAGCGGATCCTGGGCCAGTGGGACCAGGCGCGCCAGTGCGCCGGCCTGCTGGCCACCCCGCCGGGCTAGTCAGGACATGCTCTCGCTGCGTTAGTCGGGAAGCCACGCCTGGCTGCGGGCATCCCATCGACCGGTGGGAACGGTTTCCTGTAGCACCGGGTCGAGGAAGGCCCGGACCAGCGCGACCGCCTGCTCGTACGTCCGGTGCCCGGAACATTCGGCGACCTGCCGAGCCAGCCGGGCATACGTGGTTCGCCAGCCTGCCGGCGTCGCGTAGGCCTGGATCGGCGGCAGCCCTCGATTCAGGCGCTCCGCCTCGATGGCGGTGCGTAGCTCGGCTGCCAGCACCGACTGCGTCCGCGCGATGACGACGAGATCCACCAGATCCCGAACCCTGGAGGACGGCTTACCACCTAGATGCGGTTCGAAGGTCGCGCATACTTTGTCGGCGACGTGGTCCGCGATCGGGTACAGCAGGTAGGCCGGACTTGTCAGGCCGCCGACCTCGACCACCGGAACTGGGACTACACGTTGAGCAGCACTCGTGACGATGCTGCCGACGACGACGTCGACGGTGAACTGGGCAACCTCTTTCACTCCGACGAAAGCAGTAACGTGCAGGAGCGCCAATGACGTCCCGGGTTGACCGGGCCGCTCAGATCGCAACTCCGTCAGGCGAACCTCGAACCGGAAGTGATCGGCAAGGTCCACCGCAGCGGCTTCCATCAGTTCGACTGCAGCCGATTCGACCGGACCGGATCGTCGGAAGAGATCGAGATCCTGACTGTGCCTCGCTGAACGCAACCGAACAAGCAGGGCGTTACCACCCTTGAGAACCCAACGCTCACCACTGACTGAAAAGACTCGCGCCAGGAAGCGGTCGTAAACGAATTGCCGTTGCAGGTTCGCGGTCGAGAGCTGCGGATCAGCCCGCACCAGCTTCCTGATGCGCTGACCGACGGCGTCCCATAGCGCCTCACCGGTTCGATAACCGGTGATCTCGAAGGCAGCTTCAGTCACTGCCGCCCTCGAGCGCCTTCAGGGCACGTCGACTTGCAGGCCCACGGATACCCGTCTCCGGTGCACCCCAAGCCGCCCGTGCCATCGCCTCCATCACCGCAGGATCGACACGTACCCCCTGAGCCGCCCGTGCCATCGCCTCCACCACGGTCAGATTTTGAGCCCGGGCGATATTGACGAGGTTGTCAGCTACCACTTGGTCCAAGGCTCCACCCACTTCAAGCAGGTGATCAAGCACCCTTTCTCCTTCGCCCGCTGCGAAATCAAACCGGGCTGCAAAGCGAGCTAAACGGGGAGCTAGTCGATCGAGATCGATTGATCGTGATCGCACCGCCGAGGCAAGCACCCGCGCGATGTGCTCGCCGTCGTGACGGTCATCGAGCAGGTCGACGACGATTCGTTCAGGCGTGGTCGTGGGAAGTCCAGCGACGGTGACAACCTCGGCTGGGGTCAGGACGCCACGATGCAGCCGCACGTCTGTGCGACGGGTCTGCTTGCGCGTTGGAAAGGTGAACTCGTGCCGGTCGGCTTCCAGATCACCGAGTTGGTGGAGCCGTGCTGCCGACGCATGTGAGACCACGGCTCCCTGATGGCGGCGGATCAGGCGGTCCGCGGCCATCTGTTCGGGCTCCAGGCCGAGCCATGCCGCGCGGAGTTCCAGATGCTCCACGCCCGCCGCGCCGCGCAGCACGTAGACACCATGGGCTAGCCGGGTCAGCATTCCATCCTGGACAAGCCGGGTTAGTTGGACTCGGGATACACCCGCTCCGCGAGCTTGGGCAGCTGTGAACAGGCCCCACTGGCCCTCAGCCAGCGAGGCGACCACTCGTTCAAGCTCTCCTCGGCTCATACTGCAATAGTATCACCTAGCTGCAACTATTGCAGCTCGTACGAAGCTAGCCAAAGATTTAGCTCCTTCGATAGTTGCATCCGACTGTAACTATCGCAGCACATATCCTGGCAACGGGGAAGACTAGCGCTGCGGCTTTGGTTGCTCTAGAGTAACCGTTGCTCATGAGTAACCAATCAGCGGCTGAGTCCGCCTTCGATGCGCTCGGCGACCCGATGCGGCGCCGGCTGCTGGAGCTGTTGCACACCGGCCCGCGACCGGTCGGCGAGCTGGCCGCCCAGCTGCCGATCGGCCGTCCGGCGGTCAGCAAGCACCTGCGGGTGCTGGAGGGCGCCGGGCTGGTCGAGCACCGCAGCCAGGGCACCCGCAACCTCTACGCCCTGGCCCCGGACGGCCTGGCGGACGTCCAGCAGTGGCTGGTCGGGCTGTGGGACACCGCGCTGGCCGCCTTCGCCGGCTACATCGAGGACTACGCCCGCACCGAACACGACCAGCACGACCAACCCCCGCAGTCCAGGGAGGAAAGGCCATGACCGAGCCGGCACCCGTCCGCCGAGAGGTGGTGGTCGACGCACCGCCGGCCACCGCGTACGCGCTGTTCACCGCACATGTCGGGTCGTGGTGGCCGCTGGCCGACCACAGCGTCTTCGGCTCCGGCGGCACCGTCGCGTTCGAGGGCGACGAGCTGGTGGAACGATCCGGCGTCCGGCGCTCGGTGTGGGCCGAGGTGGTCCGCGCCGACCCGCCGAACAGCATCGAGCTGAGCTGGCATCCCGGCCAGGACGCCAGCCGGGCCACCGAGCTGACCGTGCGGTTCGTCGAGCTGGACGGCTCCACCGCGGTCCGGCTGGAGCACCGCGGCTGGCACCGGCTCGCCGACCCGGACGGCGCGCGCACCGAGTACGACCAGGGCTGGCCGGTGGTGCTCGCCAGGTTCGGCCGGTGGTACGAGCGGGCGCCGGGCGACTCGGCGCCGGACCCCGACTGGTACGCCCTGCTGCACCAGCCCGGCCCGGCGGTGGCCGACGGCGGGTCGGTGTACGAGCACCCCGACTTCGGCGAGCACGTGGCGTTCCTGCGCCGGCTGGCCGGCGCCGGCATGCTGGTGGCGGCCGGACCCCTCCCCGGCCAGCCGGGCTCCGGCATGACCGTGCTGCGGGCCTCGGGAGACCTCGACGTCCAGCGGCTGGCCACCGAGGACGACCTGAGCGTGGCGCGCGGCCTGCTGAGCGTGCAGGTGGTGCCGTGGACGGTGCAGTACAGCGGGAGCTAGCCCGTCCGCGCCATCCCCTCACCGGCAACTCGCCGGTCGCCGGCCAGCGCTAGCCTGGGCGTGAGCGGCGGGTCGGCAACCCGGCCCCGCCACCGATCTCGATGCAGGGAGTGCGCAGATGGCCATCGCGACCACCAACCCCGCCACCGGCGAGGTGCTGACCACCTTCGAACCGTTGACCGACGCCGAGATCGACACCCGGCTGGAAGCGGCCGCCCAGGGCTTCAAGACGCTGCGCCGCACCAGCTTCGCCGACCGGGCCGGCTGGATGCGCGCCGCCGCCGACATCCTGGACGCCGAGCAGGACCAGGTCGCGACCCTGATGACCACCGAGATGGGCAAGACGCTGGCATCGGCCAAGGCCGAGGTGGCCAAGTGTGCCAAGGCCTGCCGGTTCTACGCCGAGCACGCCGAGGCCTTCCTCGCCGACGCGCCGGCCGAGGCGGGCAAGGTGAACGCCACCCAGGCCTACGTCCGCTACCAGCCGCTCGGCCCGGTGCTGGCGATCATGCCGTGGAACTTCCCGCTGTGGCAGGCGATGCGCTTCGCCGCCCCGGCGCTGATGGCCGGCAACGTCGGGCTGCTCAAGCACGCCTCCAACGTCCCGCAGACCGCGCTGTTCATGCAGGACCTGTTCAGCCGAGCCGGCTTCCCGGACGGCTCCTTCCAGACCCTGCTGATCGGGTCGAGCCAGGTCGAGGCGATCCTGGCCGACGACCGGGTGGCCGCGGCCACCCTGACCGGCAGCGAGGGAGCGGGCCGGTCGGTGGCCGAGGCCGCCGGGCGGAACCTGAAGAAGACCGTGCTGGAGCTCGGCGGCAGCGACCCGTTCGTGGTGATGCCCTCGGCCGACATCGCCAAGGCGGCCAAGGTGGCCACCACCGCCCGCTGCCAGAACAACGGGCAGTCCTGCATCGCGGCCAAGCGCTTCATCGTGCACGCCGACGTCTACGACGCCTTCGCCGCCGCCTTCGTGGAGAACATGACCGCCCTGGTGGTCGGCGACCCGATGGAGGAGAACACCGACATCGGCCCGCTGGCCACCGAGCAGGGCCGCGACGACGTCGCCGAGCAGGTGCGCGACGCCGTGGACAAGGGCGCCAAGGTGCTCTGCGGCGGCGAGCGGATCGACCAGGCCGGCTGGTGGTACCCGCCGACCGTGGTCGCCGAGCTGACCACCGACATGCAGATGTATGCCGAGGAGGTCTTCGGGCCGGTGGCGGGGCTCTACCGGGTGCAGTCCTACGACGAGGCGATCGAGCTGGCCAACAGCACCAAGTTCGGACTGGGCTCCAACGCCTGGACCACCGACCCGCACGAGCAGCAGGCCTTCTCCCGCGACCTGGAGGCCGGCGCGGTGTTCATCAACGGCATGACCACCTCCTACCCGGAACTGCCGTTCGGCGGCATCAAGGCCTCCGGCTACGGCCGGGAACTGTCGGCCGAGGGCATCCGGGAGTTCTGCAACGTCAAGTCGGTCTGGATCGGCGACACCGAGCCCACCCGGGCCGGCGCGCACGCCGAGTAGCTCCGGACGGGAGTCGGCCCAGCGGGTGGCGCACGGCCGAGTGGCTGGCCCGGACGAGTCAGCCCAGCGGGGTGGCGCTCCAGCCCCGGTAGGCCGCCACCTCGATCCGCAACACCGGTCCGGCCGGCCGGTCGGCCCGGTACTGCGGGTACTTCGCGGCCAGCGCGTCCAGGGCCTCGGCCACCTCGGCAGCGTCATCAGTGTCGTCCAGCGGCCCGCCGGTACCGTCCAGGCGGACCCACCACAGCCGCGACCAGTCCTCGTCGTAGCAGTCGACGAGCAGGCAGGCCCGGCCGGTGGCGCGCAGGTTGGCGGTACGGCGCAGCTCGGTGCCGCGCTTGGGCTTGGAGTCGACCGCGATGTGCACCCGGTCGGCAGCACCCGTCTCCAGGACGAAGCAGACCGGCACCAGGTGCGGCCGGCCGGCGGCGTCCACGGTGGCCAGCCGGGCCACCCGGGCCTCGACCACCAGCCGGCGCATCGCCTCCAGACTCAGGCTCGGCATCGCAGGCTCCCCCCATACGCGCTCACCGCGGGTCGGGATAGCACTCGATCTCGGTGGCCTTGGCGCTCAGCCACACCGCGGACCCCGCGGCCAGGTCCAGCTCGGCCACCGCGTCCGGCGTGACGTCGACGAGGGCCGGCGGGCTGCCGGCGACCTGGACCCGGACCCGGTCGGTGAGCAGCTCGACGCCGGTGACGGTACCCGGCCAGACGTTGCGCGGGCTGGCCGCGCGGGGCCGTTCGGTGTGCAGCGCGATCGCGCTCGGCCGCAACGCCAGCAGCACCCGGCCGGCCGCTCCCCCGGCACCGGCCGCTCCCCCGGCCTCGGCCGCTCCCCCGGCACCCGCAGCTCCGCCGGCCGCGTGCAGCACTCCACCGCCGGCTGCCTGGTCCAGCGCCACCGCCCCGTCCGGGCCGAGCGTGCCGGGATAGAGGTTCAGCCCCACCAGCCGGGCGACGTACTGGCTGGCCGGCCGGCGGGCCACCTCCGCCGGGGCGCCCTGCTGCACCACCCGGCCGTCCTCGATCACCAGCAGCCGGTCGGTGAGCACCATCGCCTCCAGCGGGTCGTGGGTGACCACCAGGCTCGGGCCGCCGAACGCGCCCAGGTGCCGGCGCAGCTCGGCGCGAACCTCGAGCCGGGTACGGGCGTCCAGGGCGGCCAGCGGCTCGTCGAGCAGCAGCAGCCCGGGCTCGGCGGCCAGCGTCCGGGCCAGTGCCACCCGCTGGGCCTGCCCGCCGGACAGCTGGGCGGGCTTGCGGCCGGCCAGCTCCGCCAGCCCCAGCCGGTCCAGCCAGATGTCGGCGTGCCGGCGGGCGCCGTGCCGGCCGGCCCCTCGCGCCCGGGCGGAGAACGCCACGTTGTCGCGCACCGACAGATGTGGGAACAGCCGGTAGTTCTGGAACACCAGCCCGACTGGCCGGTGCTCGGCCGGCACGAACAGCTGCCGGCCGGGGTCGTCCAGCACCGCGCCGGCAAGGGAGATCCGGCCGCGCCGCAGCGCGTTCAAGCCGGCCAGGGTGCGCAGCAGGGTGGTCTTGCCGGCCCCGTTCGGCCCCAGCACGCCGAGCACCTCGCCGGGCGCCACCGCGAACTCCAGCGCCAGCCGGAAGCCGCCCCGCTCGACCTCGCCGGCCACCGACAGGCCCGCCGGGTCGGTCATGTCACCCCGCCGGGACGCAGCCAGCGGTCGCGCAACAGCCCCAGCACCGCAGCGGCGGCCAGCAGCAGCACCAGGCTCAGCGCGATGGCCGGCTCCGGATCGGTCTGCAGCTGGTCGTAGATGGTCAGCGGCATGGTCTGGGTGGTGCCCGGGTTGTTGCCGGCGAAGGTGATGGTGGCGCCGAACTCCCCCAGCGCCCGGGCCCAGCACAGCACCGCCCCGGCCAGCACCGACGGCGCCACCAGCGGCAGCGTGACCCGGACGAACACGGCCAGCCGGCGGGCACCCAGGGTCGCAGCCGCCTCCTCCAGATCCCGGTCGGCCGAGCGCAGCGCGCCCTCGACGGCCACCACCAGGAACGGCATCGCCACGAAGGTCTCGGCCACCACCACGCCGGCCGTACTGAACGGCAGGGTGACGCCGAACCAGGCGTCGAGGTAGCGGCCGAGGATGCCGTTGCGTCCGAAGGCCAGCAGCAGCGCCAGGCCGCCCACCACCGGCGGCAGCACCAGCGGCACGGTGACCAGCGCCCGCAGCACCGCCAGCCCCGGGAATCGGGCCCGGGCCAGCACCCAGGCCAGCGGCACGCCCAACACCAGCGAGACGGCGGTGGCGGCGGTGGCGCACACCAGCGACAGCCGCAACGCGGTCAACGCCACCGGGTCGGTCAGCAGGCCGGGCAGCCCGTGCCACGGCGCGCGGACCAGCAACGCCAGCAGCGGAACGAGCAGGAAGCAGAATCCGAGGGCGGCGGGCACCGCCAGTGCCGGCGGGACGCCGCGGCCGGCCGGCGCGTCCCGGCGCCCGGCCGAGTCTCGCTGCTCGGTTCCAGCCCGGCCGGGAGGACCCGCGTCCGGTCTCACGGGGCGGCGAAGCCCGCAGCCGCCAGCACGTCCCGGCCGGCGGCCGACAGCACGTAGTCGACGAACGCGTACGCACCGTCGGGGTTGCCGGCCTCGGCCAGCCTCGCGATCGGGTAGTCCGTCGAGGCGTTCTGCGCGTCCGGGATGGGAATGCCCTTGACCTTGGCCCCGGCAGCCCGGACGTCGGTTACGTACACCACGGCGGCGTCCACCTCGTTCGTCTCGACCTTGGTCAGCGCCGCCTTGACGTCCGGTTCCAGGGTGACCGGCTTGACGGTGAGCCCGGCCTTGGCGAACACCTGCTGGGCGGTCGCGCCGCACGGCACCTGGCTCTGGCACAGCGCCACCTTCACCCCGGACCTGGCCAGGTCCGCCACCCCGGTCACGCCGGCCGGGTTGGCCGGCGGCACCGCGATCTCCAGGATGTTGCGGGCGAAGGTCTGCGAGCCCGACGCCGCCTTGGCGTCGATCACCTGGGTCATGTTCTTGGCCGAGGCTGAGGCGAACACGTCGGCCGGCGCGCCCTGGGTGATCTGCAGCGCGAGGGCGGAGCTGGCGCCGAAGTTGAGCTTGACGCGAATGCCCGGATGGACGGCCTCGAACTTCGCGGCCAGGGTGGTGAACGACTCGGTCAGCGAGGCCGCGGCGAACACCGTCACGGGGCCGGCGATGTAGTCGGTCCACCCTCCCTCGACGGGTGCGGCGGAGTCGGACGTGGCGTCCGAGCCGCAGCCCGCGGCGGTCAGCGCCAGCACGGTCAGCACGGTCAGGGTCCTGCGGTGCATGCCCTGCTCCCTCAGCTCTCGGCGGGGACTTCGACGACGACGTTGGTGGCCTTCACCGAGGCGACCGCCAGGGTGCCGGGCTCCAGGCCCAGCTCGTCGGCGGCCTCGCGGCTCATCAACGACACGATCCGGAACGGACCGGCCTGCAGCTCGACCTGGGCCATCACGGTGTCGCGCACCACCCGGGTGACCAGGCCGACGAGCCGGTTACGCGCGGACTCGCTGGCCATCGGCCGGATCGCCGACCGTTCGGCGGTCGCGGCCAGTTCGGTGGCGAACGCGGCCAGCGCGGCGCCGTCGATCGCCAGCCGGCCGCCCTCGGTGACGGTCGGCAACCGGCCGGCCTCCGCCCAGCGGCGGACGGTGTCGTCGCTGACGCCGAGCAGCGCGGCGGCTTCCCGTACCCGGAACGTGGCCATGGCAGCACTCTAACCGCAACTGCGGTGGTTTCTGGAGTCAACCACCGCAGATGCTGCCAAATAAATTGCCAAGGGGAGCGTTGCGGCGGCAGCACAACCGAAAAGTGTTGCTGTTCAGCTGAGCAGCAGCACCGGGACCTCGTCCCCTGCCGCTACCTGCCGGCCGTCCGCCACCTCGGCCAGGCCGCCGGCGGACGCCGAGGCGGACAGCTGGTGCGAGTCCTGGCCGGCCACCGGACGGACGTGCAACCGCCCGTCCGGGCCGAATCCGCAGCCGACCCGCAGGTAGGCGGTGCGCCCGTCGCCGTGCGGACGCGACAGCGGGGCGTCGGCGATGGCCAGCACCGTGGCCGGGTACGGGTCGGGATGGCCCATCCGGTGCCGCAGCGCCGGCCGGGCCAGCAGTTCGAAGCTGACCAGGGCCGACACCGGGTTGCCGGGCAGTCCCAGTATCGGCACCGGACCGGCCGGCCCGGGCAGCGTCCCGAACGCGAACGGCTTGGCCGGCCGGATCGCCACCTGCAGCCAGGTCAGGCCGCCGAACTCCTCCAACGCGGCCCGGACCGGGTCGGAATCACCCATCGACACGCCGCCGCAGGTCAGCACGGCATCGCAGTCCCGCACGGCCGAGCTGAGCCGCTGCCGCAGGGCGGCCACGTCGTCGCCGGCCACCCCGAGGTCCACCGGACGGCAGTTGGCCCGGGCCAGCAGGGCCAGCAGCATCGCCCGGTTGGACTCGTAGATCTGGCCCGGACGCAGTTCGCCATCGGTCACCAGCTCGTCGCCGGTGACCAGGACGCCCACCCGCAACCGCCGGTAGCCGGTGACTCTTCGGGCGCCGACGCTGGCCAGCACACCGAGGTGCGCCGGACGCAGCACCGTACCGGCGGGCAGCACCAGCTCACCGGCCCGCACGTCGCTGCCGGTCCGCCGGATGCCCGCGCCCACCGCGACCTCGGCACGCACCTCGACCCGGTCGCCGGCCGCGCCGAGTTGTTCGGTGCGGGTGGCCGAGGTCCGCTCCACCATCACCACCGCATCAGTGCCCTCGGGCACCGGTGCGCCGGTCATCACCTTCCAGGCCTGCCCCGGGCGCACCGGACGGTCGGCCACCGAACCGGCCAGCACCGAACCGAGCACGTCCAGCTGCACCGGAGCGTCCTCGGTGGCGCCGGCCAGGTCGGTGGCGCGCACCGCGTAGCCGTCCACGCTGCTGTTGTCGAAAGGCGGCACGTTGCCCGGCGCGACCACGTCGGCGGCCAGCACACAGCCGTCGGCCTCGGCCGAGTCGAGCTGCACCGGCTCCAAGGGCGGGCAGGCGGCCAGCAGCAACCGGCGAGCCCCGGCCAAGTCGATCACCGGCTCACCCTACGACCTCGAGTGCTGGCTGCCGCCGGGCACAGGTCAGCACCCGACAGTGCGCGTCACCGGACCGTCCACCGCTCGTTGAACACGATGAGTAACCATTGCCTATGCCGGTTGGAGCGTCATGGCAGCCGCGGTCGAGCAGCTTCCGGTGTCCCTGACACCGGGCTGCGCCGTGGGCTCCGGCGGAGCGCGAGTGCCTCGAACGGCACTCTGGCTGCACCGCGGGCTGGCGATCGGCACGCTGGCCGCCGGGCTCTGGCTGGTCGGCTCGCTC
>NZ_DATINC010000082.1:0-15341 GCF_035474675.1 Jatrophihabitans sp.
GTTCTGCTGGTTGGTGTGGCCGTCCACCTGGATCTGGTTGTCGATCCGGCGCAGCGGCGGCAGCACCGCGTCGAGGATCACCGCGCCCTCGGGCTCGAGCACCGCGCTGTTGCCGGCGAACACCAGCTCGTTGGTCACCACGGTGACCACCAGGCCGCGCTCGTCGATGTTGAACTCGGCGTTGCCGTCCAGGCCGTGCTTGTGCAGCGACGCCTTGATGGCGGCCTCGATCTCCTTGAACTCGTCCACCTCGCGCTGGGCGTCCTGCCGGTCCTGGTCGGCGGTCTTCTTGGCCGGCTGGGGAATCGAGAACACCGGCAGGCTCGGGTTGGCCTGCTGGCCGTCGGAGTCGCCGCTGCCGTCGACGATCCCGCTGCCGCCGGACAGCACCGAGGGCTGGCCGTTCTTGAACGCCGAGGCCAGGCTCGACTTCAGCTCGGAGAACTTGGAGGTGTTCACCTGCGAGATGGCGTACAGCACGATGAACAGCACCAGCAGCAGGGTGAGCATGTCGGCGTAGGTGACCATCCAGCGCTCGTGGTTCTCGTGCTCCTCGGCATGGCCGCCGCCCCGGTGCCGGCGGCCGGCCGCCGCGCGCCCGGCGCTCATCAGGCGACGTCCCGTTCAGGCTGCCGGCTGCTGGCCGGCAGCAGGCTCTGCAGCTTCTGCTCGACCAGCCGCGGGTTGGCACCGGCCTGGATGGCCAGGATGCCCTCGATGATCACTTCCATCTGCTCGCACTCGGCCTCGCTGACCCGCTTGAGCCGGTTGGCCAGCGGCAGCCAGAACACGTTGGCGCTCATCACGCCCCACAGCGTCGCCACGAACGCGCTGGCGATCTCAGCCCCCAGCTTGGACGGCGCGGACAGGTGCCCCAGCACCTTGACCAGGCCCAGCACGGTCCCGATGATGCCGATGGTCGGGGCGTAGCCGCCCATGTCGGCGAACAGCTTGGCCGCCGCCCGGTCGATGGCGCGCTTGGTGTCCACCTCGGTGGACAGGATGATGGCGACCTCTTCGGCGTCGGTGCCGTCGATGGCCAGCTGCAGGCCACGGCGCAGGAACTCGTCCTCGACCTCGGCCGCCTCGGACTCCAGGGCCAGCAGGCCCTCCCGGCGGGCCCGGCCGGCCAGCCGCACCAGGGTCTGCACGGCGTCGTCGGGCTTCGGGGTCTTGGCGGTGAAGGCCCGGATCAGCTGCTTGGGCAGCGAGCTGACATCGCGCATCACGGCACCGGCGATGGCGGCGCCGGCGGTGCCGCCGAAGACCAGGATCATCGGCGGGATCAGGAAGATGGCACCGATGTTGCCGCCTTCCATGGTCACCGAACCGACGATGGCCACGACCGCCAGGACGACCCCGATGATCAGGGACGGATCCATCAGGCATCGGTCCTTCGGATCGGCACCACGGGCGGCTGGCCCGGCGTACCCGCGGTGGACAGCACCCGCATCCGGGGGTGGCCGCCGGAATGGGCGGCACCCGCGTCGGAGTAGGAGGTGCCGGCGGTCATGGCCTCGGCGCTGGCGATGATGCCGGCCCGGTAGTCACGGATCAGCTCGACGAGCTCGTCGAGGGACTCGCAGATGACGTACTTGTTGCCGCCGATCAGGGTCACCACGGTGTCCGGGGTTGCCTCGGCACGCTCGATCAGGTCTGGGTTGAGGGTGAATACGGGTCCACCCAACCGGCGCAGCAGTATCAACGGATCCATCCAGGTGTGTGCAGGACCCGTCCGTGGGTCCTCCTCGGTATTACATATCGGCATCGGCGGCGGTTTTCTGAGCCACCGGACCGCCCGGCGGATGCCGGCCGACCCCTCTTTCCAAGACACTCGGGCCCGCTGCGGACAGCGGGCCCGAGTGCTCCTGCCAGTAACTAGTTCTTCAGGCTGATCAGGCTCTGCAGCACCTCGTCGGAGGTGGTGATCACCCGCGAGTTGGCCTGGAAACCGCGCTCGGAGATGATCAGGTTGGTCAGCTCCGCGGCCAGGTCCACGTTGGACATCTCCACGTAGCCCGGGGTCAGGCTGCCGCGGCCACCGGTGTTGGCGGCGCCGATCTGGGCGGGACCGGAGTTGGTGCTGACCTGGTACTGCGAGTCGCCCACTTTGGTCAGGCCCAGCGGGTTGGTGAAGGTGGCCAGCGCGATGGTGCCCAGCGCCGTGGTGGCGCCGGTGGCGTCCACCCCGTTCACCACGCCGGAGGGGTTGATGCTCCAGGACTTGTAGGTGCCGCTGCTCAGCGCGGACAGGTCCAGGTCACCGCCAGCCGCGCTCTGCACGATGGAGCCGTCCGGGGCCACCAGGTGGCCGGCCGAGTCCAGGCTGAAGGAGCCGGCCCGGCTGAAGGTCTGCTGGCCGTTGTTGTTGAGCACGAAGAAGCCGTCACCGTTGATGAGCAGGTCGCTGGTGCGGCCGGTGTACTGGTTGGAGCCCTGCGAGAAGTTGATCGCGGTGCCGGCCAGCTGCACGCCCAGGCCCACCTGGGTGGGGTTGGTGCCGCCGTTGGTCGCGGTCGGCGCGCCGGCGCCGGAGATGGTCTGGCTGAGGGTGTCCTCGAACACCGTCGAGGAGGCCTTGAAGCCGGCGGTGTTGACGTTGGCGATGTTGTTGGAGGTGACGTCGAGCATCTGCTGGTGGGCCCGCAGGCCGGAGATGCCGGTGAACAGGGAGCGAAGCATGGGGGTTTTCTCCTTGAGAGAAGGGATATTCGCGGTTGGGTTCTTCGGAATCGGGCGCTGGGCCGGGGAGCTCAGGGCGTGCCGGAGGCCAGCACCTGCTGGACCTGGCTCAGGTCGACGTCGACCGTCCCGATCCGCAGCGTCGGCTTGGCCGAGGAGATGGTTGCCGAGGAGACGTAGCCGGTGATCTGGCTGCCGTCGGCCGCGGTGTAGCTGACGGTGTGCCCGACCAGGCTGCTCGCGGTCTGGGCCCGCTGGGCGGTGAGCATGTCCAGGCTGACCTGGGCGGTCTGCTCGGAGGACTGCACCTGGGTCAGGGTGGCCGTCTCGTTCATGAACGCCGAGGTGTCGACCGGCTTGCTGGGGTCCTGGTAGCGCAGTTGCGCGACCAGCAGCTGCAGGAAGGCCTTGGAGCTCAGCTTGGCGTTGTCCGTGGTGTCGATGGCCGGGTTCGGCAGCACCGGCTGGCCACTGGCGACCGCGGAGACCGGTAGCGTCATCTGCTCTCCTGTTCTGGGGTGTTCACAGCCACCGGTCCAGGCCGGAGCTAGTGGCGGTGCGGTGTTGCCGAGCCGACCCGCGGACCGGCTCGGATGCCGGGACGGTGTGGGCCGGCGGGCCGGGTGCGGCGGCCTGGCGCGGGTCGGCGAACGCGCCGGAACCGGCCGAGCCGCCCGAGGTCAGGTCCAGCGACAGCGAGGCCGCGCCGAGGCCGGCCGACTGCAGTTCCGAGCGCAGCTGCGGCAGGGCGTCGCGCAACGTGTCGTGCGCGATGTCGTTCGAGCTGGCCAGCGAGATCGTCAGCGCGTCGCCGGAGATCCGGACGTGCACGTTGACCGGCCCGAGCTCGGCGGGGTGCAGCGCGACGATCATCTGATGGCTGCCGTCGCCGCGGGCCCGCAACGCCAGCACCGGGCCGGCCACCTGGCTGGCCAGCGGCAGGTCCGCCGCCGGGTGCCGGGGCACCGGCCGGGCGTCGGAGCCGGCCGGCTGGCTGATCGGCGCGGTGGGCGAGGGCTGCTGGACCGCTGCGATGCCGGCCTGGGTCGGGTCGGGCGCCGGGCCGACGGTGGCCGGCACCGGGGCGGTGACCGCCGGCTGGGGAGCGGGAGCCGGCGACGGGTCCTGGGGCTCCGGGCGGAGGTGGCCGGCCCGCGGGCCGGACGGCGCCTCGGCGCGGTGCGTGCCGCTGGGGGTGCTCACCTGCGCGCCGTTGCCGGCGGTCGCCGGGCCGGTCGGGTCAGGGGTGGTCGGGTCCGGGCTGGCCGGGCCGGCTGCCCGGGCGGCACCGGACGTGGTGGCGATCGCCGCGGCGGTGCCGGGCAGCGTCACCACCGCCGGGGTGGCGCGGGAGGCGGGATCGGAGGTGGCCGGGCTGGCCGGCGAAGGAGTGGTGGCAGGCGTACCGGTGGGCGGTCCCGCCGGGGCACCGGAGACGTTGGCGCCGGCCGGCCCGGGCAGCTCGGGCAGTTCGGGCAGCGACGCCGGAGTGGCGTGCGCAGCCGGACCGGCGGTCGGCGCGGCGCCCGGCCGGTCGGTCGCCTCGCTGGATCCCGGCGCGGCTGCTGGCACGGGAAGCGGCTGAGTAGCTGGATCGGTCGGATCCGCCGGAGTGGTCGGCTCGGCGGGGCCCGCAGCCTGCCGGGCCGCCTTGGCAGCCGCGGCCGCGAGCTGCGCCTCGACCGCCTGGGCCGGACGCCGGGCGGCCGCCTGCTGCGCGGCGAGCGCGGCCTGCGGGGCCGGACCCTTCGCTCCAGCCACCGGGTCGGCCTGCGCAGAATCGCTCGGCTCGCCGGCCGCGGGAGATCCGGTGCCGACCGGCACGGGAGTCGGCACCGGCGCGCCGGACACCGCCAGGGCGAGTGCCGCCAGGTCGGCCAGCTCCGCCGCGGCGGTGCTCGAATCCGGGTCGGCGGTAGCGTCGGCCGGATCGGTCGACGCGTGCTCCGACGAGCCCCGAGTACCCGGGCCGGGCCGGCCAACCGGGGTGTCCTGGCCGAGACCGGCCAGCACACCCGCGAAGGCGTTGCCGGTCCGGGCACCGGCGGCGCCGTCCGGGCCGGCCTGCTCGACCGGGGCGGCCGGTGCCACGCCGCTGCTCGCGACGGTGATCGTGAGTGCCATCAGGCGGCCCTCCCGGCCATCAGTGCGGTGACCTTGGCGACGTAGTTCTGGGTTTCGGCGTAAGGCGGAACGCCGCCGTACTGCTCCACGGCACCCGGGCCGGCGTTGTAGGCTGCCAGCGCCAGCGGCACCGAGCCGTAGCTGTGCAGGTAGTTCGACAGCAACCGGGCGGCGCCCTGCACCGCCTGGGCGGGAACCCACGGATCCACCCCGAGGCCCTGCGCGGTCGCCGGCATCAGCTGCATAAGGCCCTGGGCGCCCGCCGGGCTCACCGCGGCGGCGTTCCCGCCGGACTCGGTGTGCGCGACCGCCGCCAGCAGGCCCTGCGGCAGCTGGTAACGGGCCTCGTTCTGCGCGAACAGCCCGGCGTACTGGCTGACCCCGCTCGCCAGCAGGGCACCGGCCGGCGTGCCGAGCCCGACCATGCCGGTCAACCCGGCCAGCCCGGTCATGCCACTCAGTCCAGTCATGCCACTCAGCCCGGCCATGCCACTCAGCCCAGCCAGCCCGCTCAGCCCGGCAAGCCCGGCGGGGCCGGACGGCAGCACCCGGCGAATGCTGGTCGGTGTCTGGAAGACGCTCTGGACCTTCACCCGGTCCCCCGGCTCCGGCGCGGCGATCATCCGGTCGTTGCCGAGGTAGAGCGCCACGTGGTGCGCGGGTTCGCCGAAGGCCAGGATGTCGCCGGGCTGGGCCTGCGCGAGGCTGGCCACCGGGGTACCGACGTGGGCCTGGTCGGCGGCCACCCGGGGCAGCGTGATGCCCAGGTCGGCGTAGGCGCGCTGCACCAGGCCCGAGCAGTCCAGGCCGGCCGGCGTGTTCCCGCCGAAGACGTAGGGCACCCCGAGGTACTTCTCGGCCGAGCCGATGACGTCGGTGCCGTCCGGCTGGCCGTTCTGCACCTCGGCGAGGGTGGCGGCGAAGTCCGGCGCGGTGACCCGGTCGGCCAGCGCGGTGCCGGTTCCCGGTGTCATCAACCCACCGGATGCCAACGTCCGGGCCGGTACCGGCGCGGCCGGGCGGGTCGCCTGGGCGCACGGGTTGCTCGCCTGGATCTGGGCGATCCGGGCCAGCACCGAGGCGACGCCGGACATCTCGACGGTCATGGCGTGGCCTCGCGCAACCGGGCACCGTGCCGGCCGATCGACACCTCGTCCAGCTCGCGCTGCGCGACGACCGAGGCGGCGCTGGCCTGCTCGTCGAGCAGCCGCTCGTGCAGCTTCTCCACGGTGCGGCGGGCCCGGGCGGCGGCGGTCAGCTCGACCATCGTGCCGGCCACCCGGCGGTCGGCGAACAGCATCCGGTTGCGGGCGGCCGCCAGGCTGGCCACGGCAGCCTGCTGCGCGCTCAGCGTGGCGTGGAAGGCACGCACCGTCTGGCTGTGCGGCACCGCCATGCCCTCGACCCGGGCCAGCTCCTCGGCGTGGTGGCCGGCGGCCTGGTCGGCGTCACGGCGGGCGGCCGCCAGGTCCTGGGCCAGCACGTCCTCCTGCGCCTGCCGGGCCCGCAGCACGGTGGGAATCCAGTTGTGGCTCATCGGCCCTCCACCGTCGACATCGTCGGAACAGTCGAAACACTTGAAACCGCGGCCGCTGGGTCGCCGGCCAGCACGTCGGCCAGCGCGCCCCAGGCCGAGGAGGCACTGCTGCGCTCGGACATGTCCTGCTGCAGGAAGGCCTCCAGCTGCGGCCAGAGCGCCAGCGCCCGGTCCGCGCGCGGGTTGGTGCCGGCGACGTAGGCGCCGATCTCGACCAGCTCCCGGACATCGCGGCGGGCGGCCAGCAACTGCCTGGCGGTACGGGCCAGCTGCTGCTGCTCGGCCGTCGTCACCGAGTTCGCCACCCGGGACACCGATTCGAGCACGTCGATGCTCGGGAAGTGCCCGGCGGTGGCCAGCCGGCGGTCCAGCACGATGTGGCCGTCCAGGATGGACCGGGCGGTGTCGGCGACCGGCTCGTTGTGGTCCTCGCCCTCGACCAGCACCGTGTAGAGGCCGGTGATCGAGCCGTGCTCCGATCCGCCGGCCCGCTCCAGCAGCCGCGGCATCAGCGCGAACACCGACGGCGGGTAGCCCCGCGAGGCCGGCGGCTCCCCCGCCGACAGCCCGATCTCGCGCTGTGCGGTGGCCAGCCGGGTGATGCTGTCCATCAGCAGCAGCACGTCCTGGCCCTGGTCGCGGAACCACTCCGCGATCCGGGTCGCGGTGTAGGCGGCACGCAGCCGGACCATCGGCGGCTGGTCGGAGGTGGCGATCACCACCACCGCGTCGCGCAGGCCGTCCGGGCCGAGGTCGTTCTCCAGGAACTCGCGGACCTCCCGGCCGCGCTCGCCGATCAGGGCGACCACGGTGATCTGGGCGGTGGTGCCGCGGGTGATCATCGACAGCAGGCTGGACTTGCCGACGCCGGAACCGGCGAAGATGCCGACCCGCTGGCCCCGGCCGACGCTGATCAGCGAGTCGATGGCCCGCACGCCCAGCGCCAGCTGCTCGTCCACCCGGCGCCGGCTCAGCGCCGCGGGCGGCGCCAGCTCCACCGACACCCGGTCCAGCCCCGCCGGCAGCGGGCGGCCGTCCAGCGGCTGGCCCAGCCCGTCCAGCACCCGGCCGCGCAGGCCGGCCCCGACGCCGACCCGCAACGGGCCGCCGGTCGCGGCGACCCGGTCGCCGTTGCCGATCCCGTCCAGCGGGCCCAGCGGCAGGCAGGTGCAGTTCTGGCCGTCGACGGCCACCACCTCGGCCAGCACCGACTGCGGGCCGGTGCCGATGGTGAGCAGGTCGCCGATCCGGCCGGTCAGGCCCGAGACGGTGACCGACAGGCCCACCACCCGCGAGACGTAGCCGTAGATCCGCGGGGCGGCGAGCTCGGTGAGCTCGGCCAGCCGGTGGCGGGCCCGCTCGGAGGAAAGGATCGCGGTGCTCATCGGGCCAGGTACTCCCGCAGCCGCTCCACCCCGGCCGACAGCCGGGCGTCGATGGTGCTGCTGCCGCAGCGCGCCCGCGCGTCGCCGGGCTGCAGCTCCGGGTCCATCTCGTAGCTCAGGGCGCGTCCGGTGGCGCCTTCGACGGAACCGATCAGCGCCGGTCCGTCCGGCCCGGTCAGGGTGTCGTGGTCCGCCGGGCTCAGCCAGACGGTGACCGGCTGGTCGTCGGGCACCAGCGCCAGCACCCGGGCCAGCGCCGCCGGCGCCGCCACCGCGGGGTCGCGCAGCTCGCGGCCCAGCAGCGCCTCGGCCAGCTGGACGGCGGCGGCGAGGATCTGGTCGGAGATCTCGTCGGTGACGGTCACGGTGCGCTGCCGCAGGTCCGCCGCGGCGGCCTGCAGCGCCTGCAGCGCCGAGCCGACCTGCTGGGAGTGCCGGGCCCGCAGCGCGGCCAGCTCGGCGGCTGCCACGGCGCTCTCGGCGGTCTGGGTCTCGGCGGCGCTGCGCACCCCGTGCGCCCAGCCCTGGGCGTAGCCGACCGCCCGGGCCTCGGCGCGCGCCTGCTCCACCAGCCGCTCCGGCACTGCCGCGCCGGCGCCGAAGTCGAAGGCGAGGCTTCCCATACTGCCCAAGGGATTAGGCAACGAACTCGTCCTCTTCGCCGCGCCGGACGATGATCTGGCCGGACTCCTCGAGCTCGCGGATCACCCGGACCACCTCGGTCTGGGCCTCCTCCACGCTCTGCACCCGGACCGGGCCGAGCAGCTCGATCTCCTCGGCCAGGCTCGCGGCGGCCCGCTCGGACATGTTGGCCATGATCTTGGCGTGCACCACGGTGGCGACGCCCTTGAGCGCGATGGCGAGGTTGCCGGTCTCGACCTGGCGCAGCACCAGCTGCACGGCGCGGTCCTCGAGATTGACCAGGTCCTCGAACATGAACATCCGGCTGCGGACCTCTTCGGCCAGCTCCGGGTCGCGGTCCTCCAGGCCTTCCAGGATGAGCTTCTCGGTGCCCCGGTCGGCGCGGTTGATGATGTCGACCAGCGGCTGCACGCCGCCGACCGCGGCCAGCTCCGAGGGCACCAGCAGGTTTGCCATCCGGCGCTGCAGGTTGGCCTCGATCTGGTGGATGATGTCGGGCGTGGTCTGATCCATGGTGGCGATCCGGTGCGCCACGTCGGCCTGCAGCTCGCTGCCCAGGCCCGCCAGCACCTTCGAGGCCAGCGGCGCGGAAACATGCGCCAGCACCAGGGCAATCGTCTGCGGGTGCTCGTCGGAGATGAAGTTCAGCAGCTGCCGGGCGTCGGCGTTCTGCAGGAACTTGAACGGAACGTCGAACATGCTGCCCGACAGCCGGTCCAGGATCGCGTCGGCACGCTGGTCGCCGACCGCGGCCCGCAGCAGCGCCCGGCTCTGCTCGACCCCGCCGCGCACCAGCGCGTCGCCGGAAGCCTGCAGGATGCCGAACTCGCGCAGCACCGCCGCCGACACCGCGGGCGGCACGTCGCCGGCCCGGGCGATCTCGGCGACCACCTCTTCCAGCTCGGTCTCGGAGAACTGCTTGAGCACCTTGGCCGAGGCCTCCTGGTCCAGCTGCAGCAGCAGGATCGCGGCCTTGCGGCGGCCGGTCAGGCCGCGGGTCAGGTCGGGGCCCGGCTCCGCGGCGGCCGCGGCTGCCAGCGGGGTGCCGATCGAAGAAACAGTGGCCAGCGTCTCTGCCATCGTCAGCTCTCCTTGGTGTTCAGCCAGGTACGCAGCAGCCGGGCCACTTCGTGCGGCTCGCTGTCGGCCATCTCGGCCAGGTCCCGTTGCCGGGCCAGGTTCGCCGCGGCCTCGCGGCTGTGCGGCGGCACGATGTCGCGCGGCGCCGGTGGCAGCGAGCCAGGCGCGTCGTTGAGGGTGGCGAGGAAGGTGTCCAGCTCGTCGGCCGGGCCGTTGCGGCGCCGGCGCCGGCTGGCGACCATCGTCGCCACGATCAGGGCCAGCACCAGCAGCACCACCAGCACGGTCTTGGCCAGCGAGATCAGCTCGGCGCTGCGCCGGGCCGAGGCGGCGGCCGCGGCGGCCTGGTCGGCGGCCTTCTTGGCCTGGTCGGCGGCCGAGGTGTCGAACGGGGCGGAGGCCACGGCCAGCGAGTCGCCGCGCTTGAGGTCCAGGCCCACCGCCGAGCCGACCAGCTGGCGCACCTGAGCCTCGTCCACCGGCGGGGCGTTCTTGTCCAGCAGCACCGCCACGCTGAGCGTGCGGACCTTGCCGGGCGCGGCGCTGCGGGTCTCGGTGCTCTCGCCGACCGCGTTGTCGCGGGTGGTGGTGGTCTTGCGGTAGCCGCCACCGGCGCTGGAGCTGGGCTGCGCGCTCGGGCTGGGCGAGGCCGCACCGAGCACCCCGCCGGTGCCGCTCTGGCCCGGGCCGTAGGTCTCGGTGGTGTTCGCCTCGGACAGCGGCGGAATGCCGGTGGCGTAGCTGTAGGAGTGCGTGACGGTGTTGTTCTTGTCGAAGTCCAGGTCGGCGTTGACGGTGACCACCGAGTGCCCGGCGCCCACCAGCCGGTCCAGCATCTGCTGCACCTCGGCGCTGACCCGCTTGTTGTACTGGGCGATCGCCTCGGTACGGGTGTCGGCGGCGGCCGCGGAGTTGGCGTCACCGGCCACCGAGAGCACCTTGCCGCTGGCGTCGGACACGCTGACCTGGTCCGGTCCCATGCCGGGGACGCTGGAGGAGACCAGGTTCACCACCGACTGCACCTGGCCGGAGGTCAGCGTGGTGCCGGGGTCGGTGGTCAGCAGCACCGAGCCGGTGGCCTTCTGGCTGCCGTCGGTGAACACGCTCTGCTGCGGGATCGCCAGGTGCACCGCGGCGTCGCGGACCCCGCTGATCGACTTTATGGTCTTGGAGAGCTCGCCCTCCAGCGCCCGCTGGTAGTCCACGTGCTGCTTGAACTCCGAGGTGGTGATGCCCTCCTGGTCCAGCAGGCTGTAGCCGGAACTGCCCGACGAGGGCAGGCCGGCCGCGCTCATGGTCAGCCGCAGGTTGTAGACGTCCTTCTGCGGAACCAGGATCGAGGTGCCGTTGGCCGCCAGCTGGTACGGCGTCTTGTTGGCGTTCAGCTTGTCGATGATGCCGCTGGCGTCGGCCGGCGCCAGGTTGGTGAACAGCGGCGCGTAGCTGGGCTTGGACGCCCAGGAGGAGAAGGTGAAACCGCCGACCACCAGGGCCAGCCCCACGGCGACCGTGACTGCCTTCTGGCCGGGCGTGAAGGCCAGGAAGCCGCGCCAGAACCGCTGCAGCGTCGAGAGGATCTTGTCCTGCATCTCTTAGGCCTGCATTCCCATGATCTGGTTGAACGCGTCAACGCCCTTGGTCCGGATGGTGGTCGCCAGCTGGGTGACCAGTTCCGCCTGGGCGGCGGCGATGGTGTAGTCGTGGATGTCGGTGAGGTCGCCGGTGGCGGCCTGCACGGCCAGGTTGTCGGCCTTGCTCTGCGCCGAGGACACCGCGTTGATGCCCTTCTCCAGCATCGAGGCGAAGCCGGCCGAGGTGCTGGCGCCGGCCGATGCGGTGGCGTCCGGGCCGCTGAGCACCGTGGCCGGGGCAAGGGTGGGTAGCGCGGCGCTGACGGCGCCGATCGCGGGCAAGGTCATGTCAGTGGTTCTTTCCGATGTTGATGGCGTCCAGGTAGGTCTCGCGGGCGCGGTCCACGACCGCGGCGTTGGCCTGGAAGGCGCGCTGGGCCATGATCAGGTTGCCCATCTGCTCGGCCATGTCGATGTCGGGCAGCCGGACGTAGCCGCGGGCGTCGGCCAGCGGGTTGGAAGGCTGGTAGGTCAGCCGGCCCTCCGCGCTGGACAGCGGCAGGGCGGTGACGCGCACCCCGCCGCCGGCCTGGTCGGGCGCGCCGGCGGCGATGTCCTCGGCCTGCACGTACTGCGCCTGGAAGGCGGCGCCGGAGGTGGGCTTGACGGTGTTGATGTTGGCCATGTTGTTGGCGATCACGTCGATCCAGGTGCGGAACGTGCTCAGCCCGGTGCCCGAGGTGGTGATGGCCGAGAAGATCGACATCCGGCTCAGCCCCGCAGCACGGTGTCGATGAGCGCGAACTTCGACGACATCGCGCCGCTGAGCAGCTGGTACTGCAGCGCGGTCTTGGAGTCGGTGAGGGTCTCGGTGTCGAGGCTGACGTTGTTGCCGTTCACGCCGGCGGGCGCCGTGCTGGTCGTCAGCGTCACCGTGGCCTGGGCCGGGTCACCGGCCGCCACCGCCCGCCGCAGGTCGTCCTCGAAGGACAACTGGCCGGCGTGGAAGTTCGGGGTCTCCAGGTTGGCGATGTTGTCCGCGCTCACCCGCTGCCGGGCGGCCAACGCGGAGAGGGCGGTACTGAGGGTCACGGACGCGACATCGTCGAGCACGGCACGAAACCTCCGCTGTTCTGGGGGTTCGCCAATCCTTGGCGGGGCTGTGGGAGCAGTCCGTGCTCGTGGCTTCCCTATCGACCTTGATCACGCAGAGTTAAGACTTAGTAAAAGAAATGTGCCTAGACCCTGCGGGATCCGGACAGAACCAGGCGGATGCGCGAAAGCGGCCAGTGTCCGACAGTTGCCCGCGATGCCGGACAGTCGGGTCTTGCGATCGCCCCGCCGGCCCGGACAACTCAGGCATGAGGTGACCCGGCTGATCGGACGGTCAGGCCCTGAGGTCGACCAGCTGGGGCGCCGGGTCGGGCTGGCTCGCCGGGCGGGCCCGGCCGGCCGGGCGGCTGCGGTCCAGCTCCAGGCCGATCTGGATCTGCAGCCGCAGCTGCTGGTCGAGCAGTGCCTGTGCCCGGGCGACGAGCTCGGCCGGGATCGGCGGCAGCACCGGCGGGTGCCAGGGGGTGACCGGCGCGAGCAGCTCGCCGCGCCGCAGCCCCTCGGCCAGCGCCGCGGTCTCCTGCTCCAGGTCGGCCAGCACCTGTTCCCAGGTCGGCGCGGCCGAGGCCGGGCCGCCGGAGCCGGCAGTTGGCGCGGCCGAGGCGGGGCCGCCGTGCGCGGCAGCCGACCCCGGAGTAGCCGGCTGGCTAGCCAACGCGGACCGCTTCCCGGCCGTCGGCCGAAGGCGTCCCGCCCTGCAACTGCGCCTCGGCCTGCTGCCAGCTCTCGCGCAGGGTGGAGACGATCCGGGTGACGGTCGCCAGCCGGCCCGGCCGGGGCTCGATCACCTCGCCGATCAGCTCGCGCAGCAGGTAGGAGTACAGCGAGGCCAGGTCCGCAGCGCCCGTCCAGGCGGTGACGTCGAGGCTGCCCAGCAGCTCGGCGAGGATCTGCTGGGCGTGCTGCAGGTGGTCGCGGGCGGTGAGATCCCCGCAGTCCTGCGCCGCCTGGGCGCGCTGGATGTCGAGCCAGAGCCGGTCGTAGAGCAGCACGATCCGCCGGGCCGGCGTCGCGGTGGCCACGGCGTCAGCGAGGTAGCGGGCGCGGGCGGGGTCGGCTGGCATCGGCGATCATCTCCTTCTACGGCTGGTGGGCGGTGGGCTGGTCGGCTCAGTTGTCCGACGAGGAGTTGGACTTGCTGATAGCGGCCAGCGCCGAGGTCAGGTAGCTGGAGGTGGACTGCAGCTTCTGCAACGCCACCTCCATCGCGGCGTACTTGTTCTGCATGGCGGTCCGCTGGCTGTCCAGCCGGGTGTCCCAGTCGGCGATCTGCTTGTTCAGCGCCCCGATCTGCGAGGTGCCGGAGTTGATCAGCGGGCTGACGATCTGCGTCGAGGTGTTCATGGCGAGCGTGGACAGCGCGCCGGCCAGCGAGGTCGCCACGGTGGCCTGGGCCTTGGCCGGGTCGGTGGCGTAGGCACTGGCGAAGGCGGTGGCGTCGAAGGCGAGCGTCCCGGTCGAGGTCAGCTGCACGCCGACCGAGGCGAAGCTGGTCCCGCTGCTGCCGCGGCTGATCGTCGACAGCATGCTGTTGGTGATCGAGTTGATCTGGTAGTTGCTCTCCAGCACCGCGCCCTTGCCGGTGTCCTTGCCGAGCTCGGCGAGCGCGGCGTTGGTGGCGTCCACCAGGGCCTTGACCTTGTCGCTGATGGCGCTGGCGTCGCTGGAGACCGAGACGGTCACCCCGGTGGCCACCGCGCCGATGCTGAAGGTGACGCCGGGGATCACGTTGTTGAAGGTGTTGCTGCTGCTGGAGACGGTGTAACCGCCGGCGGCCGGGTTGCCCACGGCGATCTGGGCGTCCCGGGCGGCCACCAGGGTCTGCGGGGCGGTGTCCAGGCCGTTCACCGTGAAGGCCCCGGCCGCCCCCGTCGCGACCGAGGTGAACTGGAGCAGCGGCCCGGAGTCGGTGCTGATCACCGAGGCCCGGATGCCCAGCGCGGCGTTGTTCACCGCCGTCGCCACCCCGGCGGCGGTGCCGTCGGCGATGGCCAGGTGGTGGGTGACGCCGGCCGAGTCCACGATGTCGATGCCGTTGGGCGGCGAGGCGACCACCGTGCCGGCGGCTGCCACCGTGCTGATCTGGGCGGTGGCCAGCCGGATCACGTCGAAGGTGGTGGCCGAGCCGGAGGTGGCGCTCGACGTGGTCGAGGCGACCACCGCGGTGCTGCTGGAGACCGCCTTGGTGGCGGCCCAGGTGCCGGCCTGCTTCACCGCGTCGGCGGCGGTCTGCAGCGCGGTGAGCTTGGTGTTGATCGCCTGGTAGGCGCTCAGCACGTTCTGCTGCACGGACAGCTGGTTCTTCAACTGGGTCTGCGGCTGCGCGGCCACCGTCATCAACTGCGAGATGAGGGAGGCCGTGTCGATGCCGGAGGACAGCCCGTTGATCGCGAACGCGCTCACCTGCACTCCTTACCTTCTCGAGCCCTGCCGTCCAAGCGGTCCGGCCGGGGCTCTGTTCGAACCCCGGCCGGATCGTGCGAGCGGCTTACTGCTGTACCGATGTGGTGCGTGGCGCTGCCGGCCGAACTACTGCAGCAGCTTCAGGATCGCCTGCGGAGCCGAGTTGGCCTGGGCCAGCACCGAGGTGGCGGCCGAGGTCAGGATCTGGGCCTGGCTCATGGCGGTGACCTCCGTCGCCAGGTCGGCGTCGGTGATGTTCGAACGCGACGCGGTCACGTTCTGGATCGTGGTCTGCAGGTTGCTGATGGTGTAGTTCAGCTGGTTCTGGGTGGCACCGATCTGCGAGCGGGCGGCCGAGACCGCGGCGATCGCCGCGTCCACGGTGCCGATCGCGGTCTGCGCACCCGCGGTGGTGCCGACGTTGACACCCGAGACGCCCAGGGTGGTGGAGTCGGCCGCCGTCAGCGCGAGGGAGATCTGCTCGCTGGCGGTGTTGTTGGCACCGACCTGGAAGACGCCCACCGCGGCGGTGTAGGTGCCGTCGAGCAGCTTGGTGCCGCCGAAGGCCGTAGTGGCCGCGATGTTGTCCAGCTGGGTGTTGAGGTTGGTGATCTCGGACTGGGCCGCAGCCTGCGCGGCAGCGTCCTGCGAACCACCGTTGGCGGCCTGGACGGCGAGGTCACGCTGACGCTGCAGGATCTTCTGCACGGTCGCCAGGGCGCCGTCAGCGATCTGGGCGACGTTGGTGCCGTCCTGGGCGTTGCGCACGGCCTGGGTGAGGCCGTTGATCTGCGAGGTCAGACC
>NZ_DATINC010000083.1:0-15738 GCF_035474675.1 Jatrophihabitans sp.
GGCGGGACGTCGACGATCCGGGTCGGCTGCAGCGCCCCGAAGACCTGCGGAAAGCCGCTGCGGTCGACGAACCGGCGCAACGAGCCGTACAGGTTGCGGATGCTGTCGGGCAGCGTGTCGTCCACCGCCCGGATGGTCACCGAGCGGCGCACCTGGGCCGACAGCGTCGGGAACGGCGCGAACGCCAGCGGCAGCGCCACCATCCAGGCGACCAGCAGCACCGCCAGCACCGAGAACACCGACCCGACCACCTGGTCCAGCCGCCGGGCCGGGTGCCAGGTCACCCGGGACCGCAACCGGCCGGCCACCCAGACCGCGACCAGCTGGCCGAGCATCGCGAAGAACAGCACGCACACGATCGCCACCGGCACCTGCGCGGCGCCGTTGGCCAGCACCCGGCCCAGCGGCTTGGCCAGCTGCGCACCGCCCGCCGCGCCGCCGAAGAAGCCGGCGAAGGACAGCCCGCCGAGCAGTGCGCCGTTGCGGAAACCGCCGACGGCGTAGCACAGCATCGCCACCAGCAGGATCAGGTCGAGCGCGTCCGGCTTCACCGCTGCGGGCGGACCTCCTCAGTTCGGCAGCACGACAAGGGTGCCGGTCTGGCCCTGCTGGACGTGAATGGTGCAGACGAACTTATACGTTCCAGGTGACGGCGCGACGAATTCCACCGACCTGGTCTCGCCGGGCGAAACCAGCGCCACGTAGTCGGCGGGGAAGCCCTGCAGCGACCAGTCGTGCGGAGCGCCGGTGCCGACGTGCTTGAGGGTGATGCGGACCCGGCCCGGGTGCACCGTGATCGTCGACGGCGAGAACCGGTACCGCTGGTCGGTGGTGATCACCACGTCCTGCATGCCGTCGCTGACCGAGGCGGTGGTGGCGCCGGTGCGCGGCTCGCGGTTGACCGCGGCCTGGGTCTGGCAGCCGGCCAGCAGCGACCCGGCCAGCAGCGCCGTGGCGGCGACGTCGGCGGCCAGGCGCAGCGGGAGGCGGATCGGCACGGCAGCGACCGTACTCGGCCCCGCTGTGCGAGGTGGCGGGCGGTCAGGCCGGCAGCGGCCTGCTGCGGGTGCGGTCCCAGGGCTGCTCCCAGCCGGCCAGCCGCAGCAGCCGGTCCAGCAGCCCGGCGGTGAAGCCCCAGACGAACAGCCCGTCTACGGCGAAGCCCGGCCCGGTGAAGCCGGACGGGTGCCGCACCGTGAACCGGTTGTCCGGCCGTACCAGCTCGCGCACCGCCACCCGCTGCACGCCGGCCACCTCGCCGGCGTCGACCACCCCGACCGGATGCGGGCTGCGCCAGTACCCGACCACCGGCGTCACCACGAACCCGGACGGCGGCAGCCACAACGCCGGCAGCTCGGTCAGCACGTCCACCGTCTCGGGCCGCAGGCCCACCTCCTCGGCCGCCTCGCGCAGCGCGGTGGCGGTGGCCGAGACGTCCTGCGGCTCGGTGGCGCCGCCGGGGAAGGCCACTTGGCCGGCGTGCCGGCGCAGCCCGTCCGAGCGCTGGATCAGCAGCACGTCGGCATTGTCAGGACCGTCGGCGCCGGACGATTCTGACAATGCGAACAGGATCAGCACCGCCGAATGCCGGCCGCTGCCGTCGGCCGGCGGGACGAACCGGGACAGCTCGTCGGCCTGCACCGTCTCGGCGGCCCGCTGCAGCGGCAGCAGCCAGGACGGCGCCGTCCTGCCGGCCGGGTCCCGTTCCGGGCTCCCTTCCGGCCTCACCCGGTGAGCTCGGGATCCACCTGGGACGGGCTCTTGACCAGCTTGGCAGCGAGCACCGGGTCCAGCTCGCCGATCCCGGCCGAGGGGCACAGCCGGGCCAGCGGGCAGACCCCGCAGGCCGGCCGGCGGGCGTGGCACATCCGCCGGCCGTGCCAGATCACCCGGTGCGACAGGATCGTCCATTCCCGGCGCGGGATCAGGGCGGCCACCTCGGCCTCGATCTTCACCGGGTCGCTGTTGGCGGTCCAGCCCCAGCGCTGCGCCAGCCGCAGGAAGTGGGTGTCGATGGTGATCCCGGGGACGTCGAAGGCGTTGCCGAGCACCACGTTGGCGGTCTTGCGACCGAAGCCCGGCAGCGTCACCAGCGCCTCCAGGGTGTTGGGCACCTGCCCGTCGTAGCGTTCCACCAGCTGCTGGCCGAGCTTGATCAGGTTGTTGGTCTTGGCCCGGTAGAACCCGGTCTGGCGGATCAGCTCCTCCAGCTCCTCGCGGACCGCACCGGCGTAGGCGGCGGCGTCGGGATAGCGGGCGAACACCGCCGGGGTCACCTCGTTGACCTTCTTGTCGGTGCACTGGGCCGACAGGATGGTCGCCACCGCCAGCTCCAGCGGGTTTGAGAAGTCCAGCTCGCAGTGGGCGTCCGGATAGAGCTCGGCGAGTTCCTTGTTGATCCGGCGCGCCCGCCGGGTCAGCGCGAGCGGAGATTCCTGACGTTCGGCCACGGCCACGGTGCTTCCCACGCCCGATAGCTTATGGGGGCACGGGAGATCCCGGGGACCGGCTGGCGCGCAGGGTCCCCCGGCCGGTCTGCGACGGTAATGGCAACCACCCTGACGCCCGGATCGTTGTTAGCCTCGGAGTCGACACCGAGACCAATCGCCCACCCACCCGAGGGAGAGCACCATGATCGGATTCCTGGTGCTGCTCTTCCCGGTGCTGCTGCTGGTCTTCATGATGGTCATGGAGCGCATCGAGGAGCCGCTGACCCGGGTCGCCCTCGAACGCGACGTCGAGGACTTCCTCGAGCACGCCAACCCCGAGGAGCTCAACGCCTTCGTCGAGGAGGGCACCGACACCGCCGTGTCCCGGTTCCGGTCCCGGCTGCGGCTGCTGCCCAGGGCCGGCCGGCGCGCCCGCCGCCAGTAGGCAGCCTGTCCGGACGGCCCGCCGATCGGGCCTTCGGTCGCGGGTCGCCGGTGCCGGACCCGCGCCACCCCCTACAATCCGCCAGAGTGTACGTGCGCGAGGGCGCGCGGGAAGAGGAGCTGGCGTGGACGAGGTGCTCCGCAGGGCCGGTTTGTTCCAGGGTGTCGACCCGGCGGATGTCGAGGCGCTCGGCAGCCAGTTCGAGATCTTCGACGCGCCCCGCGGCACCATCCTGTTCTCCGAGGGCGAGCCCGGCGACAGCCTCTACATCGTGCTGACCGGCAAGGTGAAGCTGGGCCGCAAGTCCTCCGACGGGCGCGAGAACCTGGTGGCCGTGATGGGCCCGGCCGACCAGTTCGGCGAGCTCTCGCTGTTCGACCCGGGCCCGCGCACCGCCACCGCGGTGGTCGTCACCGACGCCCGGGTGGCCCGGCTGCCCAAGGCCGCGCTGACCGACTGGATCACCGAGCGTCCCCAGATCGCCCTGCAGCTGCTGCGGGTGGTGGCCCGCCGGCTGCGCCGGACCAACACCATGCTCGCCGACCTGATCTTCGTCGATGTGCCGGGCCGGGTCGCCAAGCAGCTGCTGCAGCTGGCGCAGCGCTTCGGCTCGGTGGACGGCGGCCAGCTGCGGGTCACCCACGACCTCACCCAGGAGGAGCTGGCCCAGCTGGTCGGCGCCTCCCGCGAGACGGTGAACAAGGCACTGGCCGACTTCGCCCAGCGCGGCTGGCTGCGGCTGGAGGGCAAGAGCGTGGTCATCCTGGACCGGGAACGGCTGGCCCGCCGGGCCCGCTGACGGCTGACCCTCAGCGGCAGCCTGAGGAAAGTCAGGCGCCTTCGGTACGCAGGTAGGCCAGCTGGGCCTGCACCGACCACTCCGCGGCCGGCCACAGCGCCGGGTCCACGTCGGCGTACACCCGCCGCACCACGTCCCGGGCGGACAGCTCCGGCCCGCCCTCGGCGAGCGCCTGCCGCACCTGGGCCAGCCGCTGCTCGCGGTGCGCCAGGTAGGCCTCGGCGGCGGTCCCGGCGTCGGCCAGCTCCGGGCCGTGGCCGGGCAGCACCGCCACCCCGCGCAGGGTGGCCAGCCGGCGCAGCGAGGCCAGGTAGTCGGCGAGCACCCCGTCCGGATGGGCCACCACGGTGCTGCCCCGGCCGAGGATGGTGTCGCCGGTGAGCACCGCCGCCGCGGACTCGCCGGATTCACCAGACTCGCCGGACTCGCCGGGCAGCACGAACGACAGCGAGTCGGCGGTGTGGCCGGGGGTGGCCCACACCTGGATGCGCACCCCGGCACCCTCCAGCACCGCACCCTCGCCCAGCCCCTGCGAGCCGTACCGGTGCGCCGGGTCCAGCGCCAGCACCGGCGCGCCGGTCAGCTCGTGCAGCCGCCGGGCGCCCTCGGCATGGTCGGCGTGGCCGTGGGTGAGCAGGATCAGCGGCACCGAGCCGGCGGCGTCCAGCACGCCGGCCAGGTGCCTCTCGTCGGCCGGCCCCGGGTCCACCACCACCGCCTGGCGCCGGCCCGGCTCGTCGCGCAGCAGCCAGGTGTTGGTGCCGTCCAGGGTCATTGCCGAGGGGTTGGCGGCCAGCACCACCCCGGCCAGCGGGGTCACCTGGCGCAGCTGCTCGTAGGCGAGCCCGCGGTCGGCACTCACGACAGCGCACCGCCCGACGAGCGGCGGAACGACGCCGGCAGCGGCAGCAGCCGGCCGTCGCCGAGGTCGGCGCACCAGGTGCCGGAGGCATCCTTGCGGAAGGTCGGCTGGACCGGGCGGACCACCCGGGACCCGGCCGCCGCGAGCACCGCGGCGACGTCGGGCAGGGTTGCCAGCTCGGCCAGGTTGACCACGGTAGGCGGCAGCATCGGGCGCTCGTCGCGCTCGTACTCGGCCAGCGCCCGGGCCACCGGGATCCAGTCGGCGTGCGAGGCCTCGCCGGTGACGGCGGCCGCGGTGGCGCCGTCCGGGATCGGGGCCACGAAGAAGTAGGTGTCGTAGCGGCGCGGCTCCACCTCCGGGGTGATCCAGCGCGCCCACGGCAGCAGCACCTCCGGCGGCAGCCGGACGCCGGTCTCCTCGGCCACCTCGCGGACCGCGGTGCGCATCAGCACCGCGGCGTGCTCGGTGGCGATGCCGAACCGTTCCGCGACCGGGCCCGCGGTGGCCGGCACCGGCCCAGCGGCGTCGGCCGGGTCCACCCCGCCACCGGGGAAGACCGACATGCCGGGCGCGAAGGCCATCTTCGGCACCCGGCGCAGCAGCCAGGTCTCCAGGCCGACCAGGCCGTTGGTGCCGTCGCGCAGCAGCAGCACGGTGGCCGCCTCGCGGGGCACCGCGACCGGGCGCGCGGCAGCCGGGTCGGCACCGATCGGATCGCCGGACGGACCACCAGCCGAGTCGGCAACCGGATCACCAGCCAGGGCGGCAACCGGATCACCAGCCGGCCGGCCCGCGGGCACGGCTAGTCGACCTCGACGATCAGCTCGACCTCGACCGGCGCGTCCCGGGGCAGCACGACCACCCCGACCGCGGAGCGGGCGTGCGCGCCGGCGTCGCCGAACACCTCGCCGAGCAGGTCGGAGGCACCGTTGACCACCGCCGGCTGGCCGGTGAAGTCGGGGCTGGAGGCGACGAAGCCGACCACCTTGACCACCCGGACCACCGAGTCGATGCCGACCAGGGCGTGCACCGCGGCCAGCGCGTTCAGGGCGCACAGCCGGGCGTAGTGCGCGGCGTCCTCCGGCAGCACCTCGGCACCCACCTTGCCGGTCGCCGGCAGCGAGCCGTCGACCATCGGCAACTGGCCGGAGGTGTAGACGTAGGAGCCGGTCCGGACCGCCGGGAGGTAGCTGGCCAGCGGGGCGGCCACGTCGGGCAGTTCGATTCCCAACTCGGCCAGTCGCTGCGAGACAGGTTTCTGCGCGGGGTTCATGGGCGCAACCTACCTGGTGGCAGTTTGTAGGCTGGATCGGTGGCTACCGACGACCGACCGCCCCGGCTGCATGTCGTGACCGGCAAAGGCGGCACCGGCAAGACCACGGTGGCCGGTGCCCTGGCGCTGGGACTGGCCCGGCAGGCCAAGCGGGTGCTGCTGGTCGAGGTGGAGGGCCGGCAGGGCCTGGCGCAGCTGTTCGACACCCCGCCGCTGCCGGCCACCGAGACCCGGCTGGCGGCGGCCGGCGGCGGCGAGGTGGTGGGGCTCGCGGTCGATGCCGAGACCGCGATGCTGGAGTACCTGGAGATGTTCTACTCGATCAAGCGGGCCGGATCGGTGCTGCGCAAGATGGGCGCCATCGACTTCGCGACCACCATCGCGCCGGGGCTGCGGGACGTGCTGCTCACCGGCAAGGTCAAGGAGTCGGTGACCCGCACCGACCGGGCCGGCCGGCCGGTCTTCGACGCGGTGGTGCTCGACGCCCCGCCGACCGGGCGGATCACCCAGTTCCTGCAGGTCACCTACGAGGCGGCGCAGCTGGCGAAGTTCGGGCCGATCCACCGGCAGAGCCAGGGCGTGATCGAGCTGCTGCACTCGCACCTGACCCGGGTGCACATCGTCACCCTGCTGGAGGAGATGCCGGTGCAGGAGACCCTGGACGCCGCCGCCGAGCTGCGGGCCGCCGGTTACCGGCTCGGCCGGTTGCTGGTGAACCGAGCCCGGCCGGCCCTGGTGCCCGCCGGTCCGCCGGCGCCGGCGCTGCTGGCCGAGGGCCTGGCGGCAGCGGGCCTCGACCCGGCGCTGGCCGGCGGGCTGGCGGTCGAGATGGACGACTACGCCCAGCGCCAGGACCTGCAGGAGCGGGCCGCGGCGACCCTGACCGAGGCCGGCCTGCCGATCACCCGGCTGCCGGAGCTGCCGCCGCCGCTGGACCTGGGCAGCCTGTTCGAGCTGGCCGACGCCCTCGACGTCCGGGCCTTGTCGTGACCGGCGTCGGAACCGGCAGCGCAGGTGGGACCGGCCGGCGCCCGGCGGTGCCGGTGCTGGACGTCGACACCCTGCTCAAGGACCCCGACCTCAAGGTGCTGGTGACCTGCGGCAGCGGCGGGGTGGGCAAGACCACCACCGCCGCGGCGCTGGCGCTGCGCGCCGCCGAGCAGGGCCGCCGGGTGGTGGTGCTGACCATCGACCCGGCCCGCCGGCTGGCCCAGGCGCTGGGCCTGACCGAGCTGGACAACACCCCGCGGCAGGTGTCGGGCGTCGGAGCGGACGGCTCGGGCGCGTTGCTGGCCATGATGCTGGACATGAAGCGCACCTTCGACGACCTGGTCAGCGCGAACGCCAGTCCCGCCAAGGCACAGCAGATCTTCGCCAACCCCTTCTATCAGACCCTGTCCGCCTCGTTCGCCGGCACCCAGGAGTACATGGCGATGGAGAAGCTGTCGCAGTTGCGTGCGCAGCTGGTGGATCGGGGCGAGTGGGACCTGATCGTGGTGGACACCCCGCCGTCCCGGTCGGCGCTGGACTTCCTGGACGCGCCGCAGCGGCTGGGCCGGTTTCTCGACGGCCGGATGATCCGGCTGCTCACTGCGCCGGCCCGGGCCGGCGGCAAGGCGTACCTGAAGGTGGTCTCGGCATCGTTCTCGGTGTTCACCAAGGTGCTGAACAAGATCCTCGGCAACGACTTGCTGATCAACGTCTCGGCGCTGGTCGCGTCGATGGAGACCATGTTCGGCGGCTTCCGGGACCGGGCCGAGCAGACCTACCAGCTGCTCAAGGCTCCCGGCACCGCGTTCCTGGTGGTGGCCTCACCGGAGCCGGACGCGTTGCGCGAGGCGTCCTTCTTCGTCGAGCGGCTGCAGGCCGAGGGCATGCCGCTGGCTGGCGTGGTGCTCAACCGGGTGCGGGTCAACCGGCTGGGCCTGAGCGCGTCCCGGGCGAACGCGGCCGCCGAGCGGCTGGCCGAGTGCGCCGAGCAGTCCGAGGCGGTCCGGCTGACGTCGGCCGCGTTGCTGGTGCATGCCGAGAACGCCGAGGCGGCCGGGCATGACGAGTCGATGGTGTCGCGGTTCGGCGCGGCGCATCCGGAGGTGGCCCAGCAACGGGTGCCGGCACTGGCGACCGACGTGCACGACCTGGCAGGCCTGCGGACGGTCGGCCGGGCGTTGGCCGGCACCGGCGACTAGCCAGGCGGCCGGTTACCCGGCAAGGGGCGGATCGGTCAGCGGACCCGCATCGAGACCCGGGGCAGCACTTCCTCCGAACGCTGCACGCTCTGGAAGAACGCCCGCCAGGAGTTGACGTCGGGCCGCCGGCGCAGCAGGGTGCGCCGCTCGCGCTCGGTCATGCCGCCCCACACGCCGAACTCGGCACGGCTGTCGAGGGCGTCGGCCAGGCAGTCCACCCGCACCGGGCACCCCATGCAGATGGTCTTGGCCTTGTGCTGGGCAGCGCCGACCACGAACAGGGTTTCCGGGTCGACATCCCGGCATGCTCCCCGCGACGCCCATTCCGGATCGAAGGTGACCCTGGGCCGCTCGGTCACACGTGATGCACTCATGCAAGCCCCGCTTCTGGATACTTCACACGAACAAGATGTCGACTAACACCCCGGACGGTAAGTGATCACCCTCCGTTGGGCAAGAGTCTGATATGAGATTGCATCTTTAACCGGTGAGTACTGGTAAAAGCGCAATGTCACGATGTAATGGAGGCGCCACCGTCAGTGATCAACGGCGGGCTCCATAAGGACAATCGGCAATACCGGAGCCGACCTAAACACTGCTAAGGATGTAAAAACCGGACCACATATCCGCCTCGCGTACTCTTACCCCCCATGGCACGCGCATCCGGGCTGACCATCCTGTCCACCCTCGGCCGGCTGGTCGCCCTGCTGGTGATCGCCGGGGTTCTCGCGGCCGGCCTGTTGCTGCCCTACGTCGGCGGCAGTGGCCTGCTCGCCAAGGCCGCCGCAGACAAGTTCCTCAACACCCAGTGCAACCTCACCGAGGAACCGGTGCAGCAGCGCACCACGATGTATGCCAACGATGGCAAGACCGTGATCGCCACGCTGTTCGACCAGAACCGGCAGGTGGTGCCGCTGTCCCGGGTTCCGAAGGCCGTCACCAACGCGTTGATCTCCACCGAGGACCGCCGGTTCTACTCCCACCACGGCGTCGACATGCGCGGCCTGATCCGGGGCGCGCTCAAGACCACCAACGGCGACACCCAGGGTGCTTCGACGCTGACCGAGCAGTACGTCAAGCAGGTGCGCTTCTACCAGGCCACCACCGACGCCGAACGGGCCGCCGCGATCGACCAGAACATCGACCGCAAGATCCTCGACGCCCAGTGCGCGTTGAAGATCGAGCGCGAGTCCACCAAGCCCGAGATCCTGGAGAAGTACCTCAACATCGCCTCGTTCGGCGAGAACTCCTACGGCATCGCGACCGCGGCGCAGACCTTCTTCGGGGTGGACGTCAGCAAGCTCACCGTGCCGCAGGCCGCGCTGCTGGTCGGCCTGGTCAAGGCCCCCACCGACCTCGACCCGTTCAACCACCCGCAGGCGGCCCGGGACCGGCGCGACCTGGTGATCTCCAACATGGCCAGCGAGGGCTACATCAGCGCCACCGAGGCCACCAGGGCCAAGGCCACCCCGATCCGGCTGGCGCCGCACGCGCCGGTGCCGCGCGGCTGCTCGTTCGCCAACAAGGCGATCAAGAACGTCGGCTTCTTCTGCGACTTCGTCACCGACTGGCTGGTCAGGATCGGCGGGCTGAGCGAGCCGAGGATCAACACCGGCGGGTACAAGATCGTCACCACCCTGGACGCCAACCTGCAGAACCAGGGCCAGGACGCGATCTGGACCCAGAGCGGCCTGGACCCCGCACACGGCCACGGCTACCTGCTGGCGATGCCGTCGGTCACCCCGGGCACCGGCGCGGTGACCAGCATGATCACCGACGTGCGGTACGGGGTGAAGAAGGGCGACAGCGGTTACTCGGTGGACAAGCTGTTCACCAAGGCCTACGCCGGCGCCGGCTCGACGTACAAGTACTTCACCGCGCTGGCCGCGCTCAAGGCCGGGGTGCCCACCGACTACACCCTGACCACCGCCAACAACGAGTGGACGACCAAGAACTGCCCGCTGCAGGACGACAACAAGGCCTACGTGGCGCACAACGCGGGCCACTACCCCGACACCGAGCCGCTGGAGCGCGCACTGCCGGCCTCGTCCAACACCTACTTCGTGGCGATGGAGGACCAGCTGTTCGGCTGCGACATCGCCCCGATCGTCAACACCGCCACCGGCCTGGGGATGAACTACCTCAACAACCCGCAGCTGGACTCCGACGGCAAGCCCACCGGCAAGACCATCGCCCAGTCGATCATCGCCGGCCGCCAGCCCACCTTCACCCTGGGCCAGGACTCGACGTCGGTGCTGGAGCTGACCGGCGCCTTCGCCGCCCTTGCCAACGACGGGGTGTTCTGCCCGCCGATCCCGGTCAAGTCGGTGGTGGACAGCACCGGCAAGCCGGTCACCCTGAAGGCGCACCCCGGCTGCAGCCGGCAGTTCACCCCGTACGTGGCCCGCACCCTGGTCAACGTCATGACCAATGACACCCACGCCTTCTACGGCACCGCCGACCGGTTCTTCAACGGCTGGTACGCCAACGGCGGCAGCCTGGTAGCGGGCAAGACCGGCACCAACAACAGCAGCAAGTTCGACCCGGTGACGAAGAAGTTCGTCGACGACGAGGGCAACTCGGCGCTGTGGTTCGTCGGGATCACGCCCAACCTGGTGTCGGCCGCCGCCCTGGTCAACCCGGAGCGGCCCACCCAGCGGATCTCGGACGTGCCAGGCATTACCGAGTCCAACGACGGCACCGACACCTTCGGCGCGTCGGCGTCGAGGTTCTGGCTGCAGGCCTACGGCCCGACGCTGAGCCAGCAGCAGTGGGAGTGGCCGACGGTGGACTCGACGCCGGGCAACCCGGTGCCGTCGGTGGTCGGGATGAGCCAGGACGAGGCGATCCGCTACCTGGCCTCGCAGGGCTTCGTCGGCAAGCCGCTGGCGACGCCGTGCGGCAGCAAGGAGCGGCCGGGCAACGTGGCGTTCTACTCGCCCAAGATCGCCGAACCGGGCGCCAGCATCTCGCTGTGCATCTCGACCGGGGTGCCGGCCGAGGTCTACGTCCCGCCGCCGGTCTACACCTACCAGCCGCCGACCTCCCAGCCGGCGACGAGTTCGGCACCGGCGCCGAGCAGCACCCCGGAACCGCCGAGCCCCAAGCCGACCAAGAGCAAGCCGAAGCCGACCAAGCCCGGCGGCGGGTAGCTCGGGCCCCCCGGGGTCAGCTGCTGAGCTGGCGGCGGACCTCGTCGGACAGCCGCTTGCCGTCGGCTCGGCCGGCCACCCGGGGTGCCAGCAGCTTCATCACCTGGCCCATCTGGCGCTGCTCGGTGGCGCCGGACTCGCGCACCGCCTCGGTTACCAGGGCGGTCAGCTCGGCGTCGTCGAGCTGGCTGGGCAGGTACCGGTTGAGCACCGCCTGCTCGTCCAGCTCGCGGGCGGCCTGCTCGGTGCGGCCGGCCGAGGAGAACGCATCGGCGGCCTCCCGGCGCTTCTTGGCCTCCCGGCCGATCACCTTGAGCACCTCGTCGTCGGTGAGCTCGCGGGCGGTGGAGCCGGCCACCTCCTCGGTGGTGACGGCGGTGAGCAGCATCCGCAGGGTGGCGGTGGTGAGCTCGTCCCGGGCCTTCATCGCCGCGGTCAGGTCGGAGGTCAGCTGTGCCTTGAGCTGGGTCATGCGTCCAGGCTAGTTGGGGACGGCCCGTAGTCTGTCGGGCATGTCCGTCGTGCGCCGCAGCCTGCTCGCCACCGCCGTGGCCGGGGTGGCGACGGCCGGTTACGGCGGGCTGGTCGAGCGCAACCTGTTCACGCTGCGCCGGTTCTCGGTGCCGGTGCTGGAGCCCGGCAGCCCCGCGCTGCGGGTATTGCACATCTCCGACCTGCACCTGACGGCCGGCCAGCGGCGCAAGCAGGCCTGGGTGTCGGAGCTGGCCCGGCTGCAGCCGGACTTCGTGATCAACACCGGCGACACCAGCTCCGATCCGGACGGCATCCCGGCGATCCTGCGGGCGCTCGGCCCGCTGTTCGACTTTCCCGGGGCGTTCGTGCCCGGCAACAACGACTACTACGTGCCGGCGCCCAAGAACCCGCTGCGGTACTTCCTGCCCGACAAGGTCGGCAGCCTGCAGCGCCGGCGCCGGATGCCGTGGGACCAGCTGGCGGCGGCGATGGCACTGCGCGGCTGGCTGGACCTGACCCACGTCCGCACCACGGTGCAGGTGGCCGGGTTGCCGGTGGCGCTGGCCGGCACCGACGACCCGCACCTGCGGCGGGCCCGGTACGCCCGGATCGCGGGTCCGGCGGATCCGGATGCCGCGGTCCGGATCGGGGTCACCCACTCCCCGGAGCCGGCGCTGCTGCGGTCCTTCGCCGGCGACGGCTACGACCTGGTGCTGGCCGGGCACACCCACGGCGGGCAGGTCCGGGTGCCGTTCGGGCCGGCGATCGTCACCAACTGCGGCATCGACGTGCACCGAGCCCGCTGGCTGCACCCGTGGGACGACCGGATGTGGCTCAACGTCTGCGCGGGGCTGGGCACCAGCCCGTTCATGCCGATCCGGATCGGCTGCCGGCCGGAGGCGGTGCTGCTCACCCTGCTACCGCGCGAGCGCTAGCTGCCACTGGGTTCCCCGGGGCCCGGTGGTCAATCGGCTGGATGGCCTCGGCTATGCTGGTCGGCGTTGCAGCCGGGGTGTGGCGCAGCTTGGTAGCGCGCTTCGTTCGGGACGAAGAGGCCGTGGGTTCGAATCCCGCCACCCCGACAGATAGGTAACTTCAAGGGCGTTACTCCAAGGGCTGGCTTGAGGCACTCCATCCGTACGATCTCTTCCAGTGCCGCTGGCCCAGAACCGCTTCCGGCTATAACCGAACACGGTTAAAGACGGAGCCCCCACATCGACGCCGACCTCAAGTCAATCGCTAGCGCCTTCGGCCGGCGACGGCTGCAGAGGAAGTCGAACCTTGGAGCTATTGCCAATCGAGCGTCGTTGACTTACGGTGGCTCTCCTAATTCTACCCAAGTCCGACACGTCGGATGTGGGCAGCGCCGGTGTCAGGGGGCAGAGATGCAAAAATTGTTAGGTTCAGTGTTCAGCTGCGTACTAGCTGTGGCTCTGCTGGTAGTCGGCAGCCCCGCCGCCAATGCCTTCGGCAGTGAGGTTCTCGGCTGCTCATTCGATAGTGGTGCCTGGACCGCCAACTCGTGCGCGGGGGGAGGGGAGCAGGGTGTCGTGTACCAGATTCACTTCTCAGCACACAACCTCTCCGGCACCTACTCCAAGCGCTGGACCGTCTATCAGTACCAGGCTGGCATGTCGCAGCCTCCTCCTGGCGTCGTGATCACTCCTACCACCTGCACGTCAACCTCCACCACCTGCACCGTTTCGCTGAAATCCAATGCGTTCCAGACGAAGACGATCTCGGCTGACCTGCAGTTGACCCAATCTGGACAAACAAGGGATATCTGGGCATATGCCACTGTCTACCCGGTCTGTTCCAGCCCTGATTCGTGCTGACTCGTTGCAATTCGGCTCAGCCGGCTGAACCCGGCTGCATGGTTTACCTGCCGCGTATTGGCCCACCGATTTCACCAGGCCAGCAAGCCAGTGCGCTGCACATTTCTACGCAGCAGACCTATACGGTGTGCCGATCCGGCTGCTAGGGGTTGTCCCGGAAGAAGTTCTCCATCCACGATCGCTGGATCGGGCCCCACGGCGGATTGGCGTTGTAGGCAACACGGATCGCGGTTCGTTCGGCGGCCGTGCTGAGCTGGTAGATGCGCTGCAGCGCAACGAGGTCCGAGTCGTCGACGTAGCCCCGCAGCAGGCGAGCGCACAATCGCACCTTCTCCGCCTGGGGAATTGCGCGAATGACCTCCTCGCGCTGGGTGTGGACGAACGACCTGATCTCGCTGTCCTCGGTGAGGCCCGCGGAACCGCGGTCGAACGCAGCACTTGCCACCGTCGCCCGGCTCCGGTCGTCCGGATCGAGTGCGAACGGAAAGGACCGGTCGGCTCCGGCCAGTTCCGGCAGCGCGAGGATGAGCGCGACAGCCGTCCGGTTCTGGTTCACCGGCTCGCCGGTCGCACCACCCTGCAGCCGGCCGTAGAAGTCGACAACGGTCTGCTGCGACGTCGCGCTCAGCGAGCTGAAGTCGACCGGGGCGCTGCGCTCCAGTGTCGCGCGGATCGTGCCGAGCAGGTGTTCCTTGGAGAAGCTCCGGCTGAAGTCGCCAGAACCGCGCGTCAACCGGGTACCGGTCCAGGCACCGAGCGCGTTGGAGGTCAGGTCCTCACCGCCGTACTTGGACTCGGCCTCGGCCGTCTCCTCGTGCAGGATGCCCGCGGCCGTGGCGTTGCTGTTGCCCACCAGGCCGCTCAGGTACATCAGCTGGATGAAGTGCCGCATGTCTATCAAGCCCGCACGAGAAGTGAACAGGTAGCGCAGGGTCAGCTCGTGGTTCGGCCCTGACGACCCGCCCGCGAACTGCGCGCCGCACCGGGAGGCGAATGTCGACAGGCTCACCAGGCCCATCCAGTTCAGGCTGCGGTCGGCGATCCCGCCGAGAACAGCCATCAGCGCGTCGAGGGTCGGTGCGATCAGGCTCCGCTCCGAGGCCTGGAACAGCTGCGGAACCGGGCCGTGCTCGCGCTGCTGCACGACGTGCGCCAGCTCGTGAGCCAGCAGGCGCCTGCCCGCCTGGGACTCGAGGCCAGGGGCGGACGGGGAGAGATAGATGTTGCGGTCCACGGTCACCGCGTGCGCGCCGAGGGCCCGCGTCAGGTCGCCCGACGCCGCATCGCGGTGCAGCCGGACATCGCCGAACGCGCTGAGCCGGCCGGGGTTCGCGGCACCGGGTTTGGCCGCGACCGCCTCGTCAGCGATCCGTTCGGCCTCGCGTTCGGCGTCGCCGGGCCCTCTCGGCCGGCGCACCTGCCACCACCTCACCAGCCCGATGATCGCGTCCTACCGTCACCGGACCGTCCTGGGATCGGTTTGAGTGGCGATCCCGGCTGGGGTAGGGTGCCGAATCGCAAGATACCCGGCTATTCGCCCTGCGTGGATGCCTGTAACGGTGGCGCGCCGCCGCCCTCCCCCTGGGACCTACGGCCCCATGGCCGGCGCCTCACCCCAACCCCGAGGAGAAACGTGCACCACCGCGTTCCCATGCCCCACCACCCCCGCCCCGACCGATCACCGCGCGGCTCGCTGCGCAACCTGACCCGAGCGCTGGTGCTCGCGGTGTTCGTGCTGGCCTCTCTGCCGTTGATCAGCAACCAGCAGGCTCACGCGGTCGTACCGCTGCTGACCAACGCGCAACGGCAGGCCTACCTGAACTACTACGCGCCGGTGATCTTCAAGCGCGCCAACGAGGACAACGGCGAGGACGGCCGCGACTGGCTCACCAACTACGACTTCGACTCCGACCACAACTTCGCGACGAACCGGGTGAACTGGAAGAACACCGACCAGTACGTCGCCGCCGCCGCGGTGAGGTCGACCACCAGCCCCTACGCGCGCTGGCGCATCCGCCCCACGCTGTACACGTCGCTGATCGAGTACACGACCGGTACCACGAAGTCGCTCGTGCTCCTGTACCACGTGTACAACGCGGCGGACAAGGGGGCCGACGAGATCCACGACTGGGAGCGGATCGAGATCGGCATCCGCGGGGTCACGGGCACGCCGGGGGCCACGGGCGAGTACGTGAACAACTCGACGATCACGCACCACAGCGAGCACATCGTCCGCAAGCGCGGCGACTTCGGGTTCAACTTCATGAACACCGCGAC
>NZ_DATINC010000084.1:0-7493 GCF_035474675.1 Jatrophihabitans sp.
ACCGCCGCCTGCCGGCCGACGTCCTGGCCGGACCGCTCGGACATCAGCCACCGGTGCTCGGCGATCTCGTGGAACAGCTCGGCGTCCGGCAGCTTGGCACGCAGCTGGGGCGGCACCATGGACAGCACCCCGTAGAACTTCTCGTCCAGCCACCGCCGCGCCGCCAGGTCCTCGGGGATGTCGTGGCCGACACCCTCGATCCATTTTGCGCGGAACCGCGCCAGGTCGGACAGGATCAGCCGTGCCTGGTTCTCCTGCACCCTTAGGCCGGTCAGCGCGTACACCCGGCGCTGGTGGTGGCCGGGCTCGACCACGTGGGTCTCGAAGCGCAGCTTGCGGCCGGCGTCCTCGGTGCGGATGCCGATCTCGGAGACGTCGAAGCCGAGCGAGTTCAGCCGCCGGACCCGCTCCTCGATCAGGTAGCTCTCGCCGGCCGGGTAGATCTGGTCGTCGGTGAGCTCCGCCCACAGCTGGTCGTAGCGCGGCTGCAGTCCTATCGCCGTCTCGACCGGGTCGTCGTCGGAGGACAGGTAGCCGCCGGCCTGCAGGTCCATCAGCTCCCCGGCGATGTTCTCGGTGGCGATGGACAGGTCGTGCATCCGCTGGCCGCGCGACAGCTGCGGGTGCATCTCGCCGGTCTCGGCGTCCACCAGGTAGGCGGCCAGCGCCCCGGCGTCGCGCCGGAACAGCGTGTTGGACAGCGAGCAGTCACCCCAGAAGAAGCCGGTCAGGTGCAGCCGGACGAACAGCTGGGCCAGCGCGTCCAGCAGCCGGGAACGCAGGTCCGGCAGCGACCGCTCGGTGAACAGCGACCGGTAGGGCAGCGAGTACGGCAGGTGCTTGGTCAGCAGCAGGCCGTCCAGGTGGTGGCCGTCGTGGTCGCTGCGGTCCAGCACGGTGCCGAACGCCTCGACCACCGGCACCGACGCCTCGGCCAGCTCCCGCAGCAGGTGGTGCTCGCGGGTGACGTAGCGCTCGGTGGCCTCCTTGATCGCGAAGATCTGGTTGTGCGCCCGGACGAAGCGCACCACGTGCCGGGAGATGCCGCGCGGCACCTGGACCAGCCGGGGGTCCTTCCAGTCCTCCAGCGGCTGGTCGAAGGGCAGATCGAGGAGTTCGGTGGCCGCCCCGAACGTGGTGATCGTGTAGTTGCCCATGACGGGCTTCAGCCTAGTGCCGCCAGCCGGGCGCAGACCTTGCATACAGCTACGGTGTTGGCCATGACCGTGCGTTCCCTGGAAGAGATCGTCGAGAGCGGCTGGGCCAGGGCGTTGCAGCCGGTGGCCGGCGAGATCCGGGCGATGGGGGACTTCCTGCGGGCCGAGATCGCCGCCGGCCGCTCCTACCTGCCGGCCGGCGCCAACGTGCTGCGCGCCTTCAGCCAGCCCTTCGACGACGTCCGGGTGCTGATCGTGGGCCAGGACCCGTACCCCACCCCCGGGCACCCGGTGGGCCTGTCGTTCTCGGTGGCGCCGGACGTCCAGCCGGTGCCGCGCTCGCTGCAGAACATCTACCGCGAGCTGCACGACGACCTGGGCGTGCCGATCCCTGCCAACGGCGACCTGACCCCGTGGACCAAGCAGGGCGTGCTGTTGCTCAACCGGGTGCTGACCGTCCAGCCGGGCAAGTCCGGCTCGCACGCCGGCAAGGGCTGGGAGCGGGTCACCGACCAGGCGGTCCGGGCGCTGGCCGCCCGCGACCAGCCGCTGGTGGCGATCCTGTGGGGCCGGCAGGCGCAGTCGCTGGAACCGCTGCTCGGCGACGCGCTGTGCCTGAAGTCGGTGCACCCGAGCCCGCTGTCGGCCAGCGGCGGCTTCTTCGGCTCCCGCCCGTTCAGCCGGGCCAACGCGCTGCTGGCCCAGCACGGCGGCGAGCCGATCGACTGGCGGCTGTAGGAGGGCTGGTTGCGGCTGCCCGCCCGGGGCCGTCGGCGGTGGCCGACCGGGCGTCCGTCAGCCGGCCGTAGCCGCTGCCATCCGGCGCGCGAGCGCCGCGACGGCCTGCCGCAGCTCGTCGCCGCCCTCCACCCGCATCGGGAACGGGATCGCCGCCAGCCGTTCACACGCATACATCTCCGGGTTGTCGGTACTGCCGACGACGACACAGCGGGTGCCGCCGTCGATCTCCTCGAGCCGGCCCATCGCCGCCGGGACGAACGGGCGGACGACCTCGGCCGGTGCGTCGAACACCACCCGGGTGGGATAGGTCCAGCTGCTGCCGAGATGCCGCTCCAGCAGGGCCACCGGATCCAGGTCGGCCGGCGGGACGAACGCGGCGTCCAGCTCGACGAGGTCGGTGATCCGGTCGACCCGCAGCGTCCGCACGGCGTCCGCGCCGTGCGCGAAGCACAGCAGGTACCAGCGGCCGAAACGGACCACGACAGCCCACGGGTCGACCTCGAAGGAGGCCTCGGTACCGGCAGCGGTGCGATAGCCGAGCCGCACCCGCCGGCGCCGATCCACCGCGGTGACCAGCGCCGCGGCCAGCCCGGGGTCCAGCCGTACGCGGCCGCCCGGCGCCGAGAGCACGTGCGCGCGCATCGACGCGGCGGTCTGCCCGGCCGAACCGGGCAGCGAGCCGACCAGCTTGCCCAGCGCGGCGCCGACCGGGGTCGCGACATCGCCGACCTGATGCGAGCCGTCCAGCGCCGCCATCACCAGGCCCAGGGCCTCGGTCGAGCTGAGCACCAGCGCCGGCGATCGGCGTCCGCGGTCCAGCCGGTAGCCGCCGTACGGGCCGCGCTCGGTGATCACCGGCAGCCCCGCCTCGCGCAGGATGGCGACGTAGCGCCGGACGGCACGCTCGGTGACACCCAGGTGGGACGCGAGCTCGCCGGCCGCGACCAGCTGCCGCAGCTGCAGCAGCTCCAGGGCCAGGAGTGCGCGCGCCGTCGGGCTGCGCCTCCCGCCGGCGTCCGGCTCAGGCATCGGGTGGTCCTCACTACCGGAAGCAGATCGTCCGGTACTGCTCCTAGCGTAGGCGACGCGGCGCGAGCAGGCGTGCCGCGCACCCCGACAGGCAGGAGCAGTGCATGTCCGAACGACGCGGTACGCCGATCATCCTGGTGGGTGGTCTCTGGCTCGACGGGTCGGTATGGAACGAGGTCGTCGCGGAACTGCGACGAGCCGGGCACCGGCCGGTGGCGCTGACCCTGCCCGGGCAGGGCGACGGGCGCACCGACGTCGGGTTGGCCGACCAGCTGGAGGCCGTGCTCAGTGCCGTGGACGCCGAGTACGACAGCTCGGGCAGCCCGGTCGTGCTGGTCGGCCACTCGGCGGCGTCCTCGCTGGTGTGGCAGGCCGCCGACCGGCGCATCGACCAGGTGGCCCGGGTGGTTCTGATCGGCGGCTTCCCGAATCAGGCCGGGACCAGCTACGCCGACTTCTTCCCGGCCGTCGACGGGGCGATGCCGTTCCCCGGCTGGGAGGCCTTCGAGGGCCCGGACAGCGCCGATCTCGACGAGGCGGCCCGGCAGCGACTGCTCGACGCCGCGATCCCCGTCCCGGACCGGGTGGCGCGCGGCACCGTCGAGCTGGCCGACGAGCGGCGGCGCACCCTGCCGGTCACCCTGGTCTGCCCCGAGTTCTCGCCCGACGAGGCGCGGGCCTGGGTCGCGGCGGGTGACGTGCCGGAGCTGGCCGCCCTTTCGGACCTCAGCTACGTCGACATCGACTCCGGACACTGGCCGATGATCACCAGGCCGCGCGAGCTGGCGGCGCTGCTGGCCGAGACCGTGGGATAGCGCACCTGTCGGCCCGGACCGGGCCCGCCGTGGGAATGCCGGCGGCCCGGACCGCGCTGATACTCCTGGGCCGGCCAGCTGCTGGCCAGGGTGCCGGACGGGCTGGAGATCGGGCAAGCTGGAGGAACCAGCGGCTCACTCGGCCGTTGTCGTAACCCGCTATTACTCTTCCAGTTCGAGCCGCATCGCTTCCGGTCGGAGCGGCCCGACCCTTCCGGCAACATGCCTTGTCCGACTAGAAGTGCCGAACCAGAGAGAAGACTGTGGCTGACCGTCTGATCGTCCGTGGCGCCCGCGAGCACAACCTCAAGGACGTCCAGCTCGACCTGCCCCGGGACGCGATGATCGTGTTCACCGGGCTGTCCGGCTCGGGCAAGTCCTCGCTGGCCTTCGACACCATCTTCGCCGAGGGCCAGCGCCGCTACGTCGAGTCGCTGTCGGCCTACGCCCGGCAGTTCCTCGGCCAGATGGACAAGCCGGACGTCGACTTCATCGAGGGCCTGTCGCCGGCCGTCTCGATCGACCAGAAGTCCACCTCGCGCAACCCGCGCTCCACCGTGGGCACCATCACCGAGGTCTATGACTACCTGCGGCTGCTGTTCGCCCGGATCGGCCACCCGCACTGCCCGGTCTGCGGCGAGCTGATCAGCAAGCAGACCCCGCAGCAGATCGTCGACCGGGTGCTGGAGATGGAACCCGGTACTCGTTTCCAGGTGCTGGCCCCGGTGATCCGGGAGCGCAAGGGCGAGTACGTCGACCTGTTCGCCGACCTGCAGACCAAGGGCTACTCCCGGGTGCGGGTGGACGGCACCAACTACCCGCTCACCGAGCCGCCGGCGCTGAAGAAGCAGGAGAAGCACACCATCGAGGTGGTGGTGGACCGGCTGACCGCCCGGGCCACCGCCAAGCAGCGGATCACCGACTCGGTCGAGACCGCGCTGGGCCTGGCCGGCGGCCTGGTGATCCTGGACTTCGTCGACCTGCCCGACGACGACCCGCACCGCGAGCGCCGCTTCTCCGAGCGGCTGGCCTGCCCGAACGAGCACCCGCTGGCCATCGACGAGCTGGAGCCCCGGTCGTTCTCGTTCAACGCGCCGTTCGGCGCGTGCCCGGCGTGCAGCGGCATCGGCACCCGCAAGGAGGTCGACCCCGAGCTGCTGGTGCCCGACCCCGCCATGTCGCTGGCCCAGGGCGCCATCGCCCCGTGGGCCAACGGCCAGAACAACGACTACTTCCTGCGGCTGCTGGAGGGCCTGGCCGACCAGATCGGCTTCAGCGTGCACAGCCGGTGGGACCGGCTGCCGGCCCGGGCCCAGAAGGCGGTGCTGCACGGCAGCTCCGAGCAGGTGCACGTCCGGTACAAGAACCGCTACGGCCGCGAGCGGTCCTACTACGCCAGCTATGAGGGCGTGGTGCCGTGGCTGGAGCGCCGGCACGCCGAGACCGACAGCGACTGGAGCCGGGAGAAGTACGAGGGCTTCATGCGCGAGGTGGACTGCCCGACCTGCGGCGGTACCCGGCTCAAGCCCGAGATCCTGGCTGTCACGGTGGCCGGCAGGTCGATCGCCGACGTGTGCGCGCTGTCCATCGGCGAGGCCGCGAAGTTCCTGGCCGGCCTGCAGCTGACCGAGCGCGAGGAGATGATCGCCGCCCGGGTGGTCAAGGAGGTCAACTCCCGGCTCGGCTTCCTGGTCGACGTGGGGCTGGACTACCTGTCGCTGAACCGGGCCGCCGCCACCCTGGCCGGCGGCGAGGCGCAGCGGATCCGGCTGGCCACCCAGATCGGCGCTGGCCTGGTCGGGGTGCTCTACGTCCTCGACGAGCCGTCCATCGGCCTGCACCAGCGCGACAACCGGCGGCTGATCGAGACCCTGGTCCGGCTGAAGAACCTGGGCAACACCCTGATCGTGGTGGAGCACGACGAGGACACCATCCGGGCCGCGGACTGGGTGGTCGACATCGGCCCGCAGGCCGGCGAGCACGGCGGCCAGGTGGTGGTGTCGGGCACCGTGGACGAGCTGCTCGCCTCCGAGCACTCGATCACCGGCAGCTACCTGTCCGGCCGGCGCACCATCGACGTGCCGGCGATCCGCCGGCCGGTCCGTCCCGGCCGCGAGCTGGTGGTGGAGGGCGCCCGCGAGCACAACCTGCGCAACATCGACGTGCGGTTCCCGCTCGGGGTGTTCGTCGCGGTGACCGGGGTGTCCGGCTCGGGCAAGTCCACCCTGGTCAACGACATCCTCTACGCCAGCCTGGCCAACAGGATCAACGGCGCGAAGCTGCCGCCCGGCCGGCACCGGCGGGTCACCGGGCTGGACCAGCTGGACAAGGTGGTCGGCGTCGACCAGTCGCCGATCGGGCGCACCCCGCGGTCCAACCCGGCCACCTACACCGGCGTGTTCGACCACATCCGCAAGCTCTTCTCCGAGACCACCGAGGCGAAGGTGCGCGGCTACCAGCAGGGCCGGTTCTCCTTCAACGTCAAGGGCGGCCGGTGCGAGAACTGCGTCGGCGACGGCACCATCAAGATCGAGATGAACTTCCTGCCGGACGTCTACGTCCCGTGCGAGGTGTGCAAGGGCGCCCGGTACAACCGGGAGACCCTGGAGGTGCACTACAAGGGCAAGACCATCTCCGAGATCCTGGACATGCCGATCGAGGAGGCGGCCGAGTTCTTCAAGCCGATCTCCAAGATCGCCCGGCACCTGGAGACGCTGGTGGACGTGGGCCTGGGCTACGTCCGGCTGGGCCAGCCGGCGCCGACCCTGTCCGGCGGCGAGGCGCAGCGGGTGAAGCTGGCCAGCGAGCTGCAGAAGCGCTCCACCGGACGCACCATCTACGTGCTGGACGAGCCGACCACCGGCCTGCACTTCGAGGACGTCTCCAAGCTGCTCGCCGTGCTGCAGTCGCTGGTGGACAAGGGCAACTCGGTGATGGTGATCGAGCACAACCTGGACGTCATCAAGACCGCCGACTGGATCATCGACATGGGTCCGGAGGGCGGTTCCGGCGGCGGCATGGTGGTGGCCGAGGGTCCGCCGGAGGAGGTGGCGCAGGTTCCGGGTTCCTACACCGGCCAGTTCCTCGCCGGGATCCTGGCCGACCGGCTGGCGGCCGAGGCTGCCACCGCGCGGCCGGCCGCCAAGCGAGCCGGCCGGCGGGCCGCCGAACCGACCCGCACGGTGCGCCAGCCGGTGGCCGCCAAGACGGCCAAGACCCCGCGGACCAGCACCACCACCCGGACCAGCACCACCACCCGGACCGCCAAGGCGATCAGCACCGGCGCGTCCGTGGTCGGGTCGGGGAACGGCACCGGTCGGCGGCCCGCGGCCCGCAAGACCACCCGCGACGCAGGCTGACCGGCACCCCTCCATTCCGATCCACGGCACCCGCACCCCGACCCTGGCACTCACCCGACCCGCTTCTCGCTCACTAGGCTCTTCACGTGGCTGATCCGTCCTCCTACCGCCCGGCTCCCGGCACCATTCCGGTCGAGCCGGGCGTGTACAGGTTCCGGGACGCCACCGGCCGGGTGATCTATGTCGGCAAGGCCAAGAGCCTGCGGTCCCGGCTGAACTCCTACTTCGCCGACCCGTCGGCGCTGCACCCACGCACCCGGCAGATGGTCTACTCGGCGGCCAGCGTCGAGTGGACCATCGTCACCACCGAGGTCGAGGCGCTGCAGCTGGAGTTCAACTGGATCAAGGAGTTCGACCCGCGGTTCAACGTCCGCTACCGCGACGACAAGTCC